>CAWEMG010000060.1:0-45801 GCA_963810165.1 uncultured Gemmatimonadales bacterium | reverse complement strand
CCAGCGCCTCGGCAGCGGCCCGCCGAACCTCCACCACTTTGTCCTTGAGAGCCTGTGACAGCGCGCCGGTGGCACGATGGTCTTCGATCTGTCCCAATGCCTCGATTGCGGCCAACCGTACCCGGTGATCAGCGTCCTTTACCAATGATGTGAGGCGATTCGTGGCTCTGATGTCCTCGATTTCGCCCAGGGCGGAAGCCGCCGCAGCCCGGCTCTCCGCGTCGCTGGAACCGAGCAGCTCACTCAACGGCTTCACGGCGCGCGCGTCCTCGAGCTCGCCCAGGGCGTAGGCTGCCATTCGGACGACAGTCGGATCCCGGTCGCGCAACGCGCGCGCGAGATCGTGATACGCAGCCGGATCCTCGGCGTCTGCAAGCCCCAGCGCCGCGGCCTCGCGGACGAGGGGATCCGCGTGCCTGAGTGCTTCACGCATCTGGCGCACTGCCTCCGGTGCGCTGCTCTGTCCCAGCATTCGCGCCGCCGTGCGGCGCACACAGGGTTTGGGACTGCCCAGCGCTGCAGTGAGATGCGAAATGGCTGAATGATCGGTCACTCGGCGGCTCAGCGATTCCCGGGCCCGCTCGGCTGCAGCTTCGGCCTTCAGGGTCCCGACCCGGTACTCCATTTCCCAATCACCCCAGTTGTTGCCAATCGAATGGGCCACGAACTGGCAGACGACTGGGTCAGCCGCGGCGAGAGAAGTGAGGAACCCCGCCACGCTGGAAGAGTCCGCGCCCTGCTCGAGCGGTTTCACACCGGCCCAGGGGTCTACGTCATCGTAGTCGGGATCGTGAGACTGGGCGTAAAGGGTGTTTCCCAGCTGCTGCAACCAGCAGGAGTAACAGCGCCAACCAGCGGGTTGGCGCGGAGGGTACGATCTGCATGTCGGTCTCCGTTCATCAGGTCTGGCAGCTCTCGGCGGCATCTTCGACTTGGATAGCGGAGACCGGGAAAGGGTTGTCGCTCAGCGGAAGGTTCCCGGGCTGACCTGGTACACGCCGTGATACATGCCGGCCTCCTCTTCCGGGTTCCAGAACCCCAGCTGCTGGGTCCAGCGCGTGGTCTGAAGCCGGCGCCCGCGTAAGGTGAGGAATCCACCGGCCCGAGTCGTGATGACGCCGAGCTTCCGCAGGTCGGTCAGACCGCGAATGAGAGTTGTGGTGCGGCGCTCTGTGAGGCGGCGCGCTGCGACGGGGCCGATCCCGGGTACTCGCATCAGCTCCTCACGAGAGGCACTCTGCACCTCGACCGGAAAGAGCTCCGGATGCGCCAGAGCCCATGCGCTCTTTGGATCCAGAGAAAGCGGCAGGTTTCCGGTGGGCTCATACACTACCTCCTCGGGAGCAAAGCCGTAGCTCCCGAGCAGGTGAGCCGCCTGATAGAGCCGGTGCTCGCGGATGGCCGGCGCGGCGGCGACGCCTTCCATGGGAGTATCGCTGATCGGACGGAAGGCGCTGAACTGCGGATGGTGGACCCCACCCGGCGCCTTCAGCCGGCTTATGGTGTGCAGCAGGCTCTGGTCGGTGTCGGGCGTCGCGCCCACGACGAACTGCATGGTCATGCCGCTGGCTCCACCGGGGTGCAGCGGGTCCCGAGGCTTGCCGTGTGCCTGCTCCCCTCGTTCGCGGATCACCAGCGAGCGCACCCGTTCAAAGTCATGCAGCGTCGTCGAGAAACTCTTTTCCGGTGCGATCTGCGCCAGGCTCTTGCCGCACGGCGCTTCAAAGTTGAGCGAGACCCGGCTGGCCAGTGCCGTGAGCCGGTCGATCTGTGATGTCTCGGAGCCTGCCACCAGCTTGACATGGACGTATCCGCCGAACCGGTGACGCTCCCGCAGCAACTCGAGCACCTGAATCAGATCATCCATCACTTTCACGGGACGCCCCGGGATGCCCGTCGTAATGAAGAGGCCCTGACACCAGCCCCGCTGGTGGGCGCCCAGGAAAATCCGGACCAGCTCCTCGGGCTTGAGCAACGTGCGCGGCATTGGGCGATCCCGGCGCATGGGGCAGTAGTGACAGTTGTAACTGCACGCGTTGGTCATCAGGATGCGAAGCAGTGACATGCGCATGCCGGGGGCCGGGCGAAGCTGCCGGATGTTCAACGGTCGCAGCGCTCCCACTTCTCGGGTGTGTTGGAGCCGAGGGGGGAGACCCTCGCGGTCGTCAACGGCGAGTGACATGAGGAGGTCGAGCTTTTGTTCCAGATCGTTGGCGGGCATGGTCGGCTCCGGGAGATGTCATCTGAGCCTACCCGAAGAAAACCCGAAAGTCAACGAGGGTTACGGTTGCCGGTCGTAGCATTAGACTCAAGTGCTTCACCGCAGATTCATCCTCGATACGGGCCGCCACCGACAGTTGATCAGAGGAAACCGATGACATCGACGCTTCGCCCTGCTCGCCAACGTGCCTCAGCGTACCCGGCTGTCCGTAACTTCGTCGCTGGGAGATTCGTCGAAGGCGAAAGCCCGTTACTCGACGTGGTCAACCCGAGCGATGGCACGCTCCTGTCTCGGGTGCCGCTTTCGTCGAGTGCTGAGCTGGATGCCGCAGTACGAGCGGCGGCCGAGGCATTCCCTGCCTGGTCCAGCACCCCGATCAAGGAGCGGGTACAGATCTTCTTTCGCTATCGTGCTTTGCTTGAACATCATCTGGCCGAGCTTGCCGCCTTGATCACGGAGGAGCATGGCAAGATTTCCAGCGAGGCAGAAGCAGAGGTGCTCAAAGCCATCGAGCTCACCGAATTCGCCTGCTCGCTGCCGCAAATCGTTACGGGCGAGGTGCTCGAGGTCAGCCGAGGGGTCGAATGCCGCACCGAACGCTACCCGATCGGCGTGGTGGCCTCGATTGTTCCATTCAACTTCCCCAGCATGGTGCCGCACTGGACCATTCCCAATGCTCTGGCACTCGGCAACTGCATGGTTCTCAAGCCGTCCGAGCTGGTGCCGCTGAGTGCAGGCAGGATCGCGGAGCTGCTGACGGAGGCCGGTCTGCCGCCGGGGGTGTTCAACGTGGTACATGGAGGTCAGCAGGTGGTGGAAGCTATCTGCGATCATCCGACTGTCGCTGGAATAACCTTCGTCGGGTCCACCAGGGTCGCCAAGCTGGTGTACCGTCGGGGGACGGGAAACCTGAAGCGCGTGCTCGCCCTAGGCGGAGCCAAGAATCACCTCTTCGTCTTGCCCGATGCAAATACCGAGATGACCTCCGGCAACATTGTCGCCTCGATGTCCGGCTGCGCCGGACAGCGCTGCATGGCGGCGTCGGTCATGCTCGCGGTTGCAGAGTCGGACCACATCGTGGCGCAGATCGTCGAGCAGGCTCGATCGGTGCTGCCAGGCCAGTCGCTCGGACCCGTCATCTCGCTCGAGGCCAAGCAGCGGATCGAGGGCTACATCAGAGAGGCGGAGATGGCCGGAGCCACAGTGCTGCTGGACGGCCGGAACGCCACTGTACCCGGCCGCGAAGGAGGCTTCTGGGTCGGTCCGACCATCATCGACCACGTCCGTCCCGACATGAACATCGCCCGGGAGGAGGTGTTCGGTCCGGTGCTGGCAATCATCAGGACTTCGGACGTGGATCAGGCCCTGGCTATCGAGAATGCCTCACCATACGGCAATGCCGCGGCGGTGTTCACCGAGCATGGAGGGGTAGCGCGGTACGTGACCGATCGCGCCAGCGCAGGTATGGTCGGTGTCAATGTGGGTGTGCCGGTGCCGCGAGAGCCATTCTCGTTCGGCGGGTGGAACGAGTCACGTTTTGGCGTGGGCGATATCACCGGCCGTGGGTCCATCGAGTTCTGGACCCAAACGAAGAAGACAACGACCAAGTGGGCTCCGCAGGCGGCAACGAACTGGATGTCCTAGCAGGGCTTACATGGTACCCCGAGGCCATGATGACTGAGCTGATGCGGCCGCCGCTGGCGATGCCCGATTTTTGGTACACTCCGAGTCCATACCGTGGTCCGTCCCGGGCGGAAGTACTGGCAATGCGTCAGCGCTACGTGAACCCAGCCGTGTTCACGCTGTACCGGGAACCTCTGATGATCGTGGAAGGGAAGATGCAGTATCTCTTCGACGAGACCGGGCGGCGGTATCTCGATCTCTTCGCGGGCATTGTGACGGTCTCATGCGGGCACTGCCATCCGAAAGTGGTACAGCGGGTGCAGGAACAGACGGCGGCGTTACAGCATGCCACCACCATCTACCTCCATCCCAACCTGTCCCTGCTGGCGCGTAAACTTGCCTCCAAGATGCCGCCGGGTCTCGACGTCACCTATTTCGTGAACAGCGGCAGCGAAGCCAACGACCTGGCTGTCACCATGGCTCGGCTCTTTACCGGCCACAGCGACGTCATTGCCCTGCGGAACGCGTATCATGGGGGCTCGCCGAGCTCGATCGGGCTCACGTCGCACCATACCTGGAAGCACCCCGGGCCGGGACACGCCGGGGTGCATCACGCTTTGTCTCCCGATCCGGCCACCAGCCCGCTCAGCGGCTCTCCGGACGAGATCGCAACCAAGAGCGCCGCTGACATCCGCCAGCTGATCCGCTATTCGACCCCCGGCAAGGTGGCCGCGTTTATTGCGGAGCCAATCCAGGGTGTTGGCGGGGTTACACGGGGGGCACCAAACTACTTCCGCGAGGCGTACTCGATAGTCAGAGAGTACGGCGGGCTCTGCATCGCCGACGAGGTCCAGACGGGTTTCGGTCGCACCGGTGAGCATTACTGGGGATTCGAGAACTTCGACGTGGTACCAGACATCGTCACCATGGCCAAGGGCATCGGCAATGGTGTTCCACTCGCGGCGGTCACTACCCGGAGAGAGATCGCCGAAGCGCTGACCAGCCGGATTCACTTCAATACGTTCGGCGGAAATCCGGTCAGCATGGCGGCAGGTCTTGCCGTGCTCGACGTAATCGACGAGGACGGACTCCAAGAGAACGCGCGCCGAGTGGGTACGCGCCTGCTCCAGGGATTACGCCGGCTGCAGACTCGGCACCGCCTGATCGGAGAGGTCCGAGGCATCGGTCTGATGTTGGGTGTCGAGCTGGTTGCCGATAGAAGCACACACGTTCCCGCCGGTGCCCAGACGCTCGAGGTGCTTGAGGCCGCCCGGGAAATGGGAGTGCTGATGGGAAAGGGCGGTCTCGACGGGAATGTGCTCCGCATCAAGCCACCGATGTGCATCACAGTCGATGATGCGGATTTTGCGGTCGATGTGCTGGATCGCGCGCTCGCCCGGGTCGATGCTGCATGAGACTACGAACGCTTCTCACCCTACTGATCTGCAGCGGGCTGCTGCCGGAATTGCCTGGTTCGGGAAGCACGTGGCTGATGGCACAAGGGCCACCTGCCTCCTCCCACGCTCGCGCCCGCGATCTCGGCATTCCGTTCGATGGATCGCCCGGCCGGTTCAACGCTATCACTGATGTCGTGGGGGTCGAGGTCGGGCACACGACCCTCATTGCCGGTGATGGTCCGCTGGTGGAGGGCAGGGGACCAGTCCGGACCGGGGTCACGGCGATCCTGCCACGAGGCCGAGCCGAAGGCGAGCCGGTGTTCGGCGGTTGGTTTTCGCTGAACGGAAATGGAGAAATGACCGGCACCACCTGGCTGGAGGAATCCGGCGTGCTGGAAGGCCCGATCCTCATTACCAACACTCACAGTGTCGGGGTTGCACGCGACGCCGCCATTCAGTGGATGCTCAAGCATCGGCCGGGCTTTCTCTGGGCCTTGCCGGTCGTGGCGGAAACCTGGGATGGAATTCTGAACGACCTCAACGGCTTTCATGTGAAGCCGGCCCATGTATTCGCTGCGTTGGACGGAGCCCGCAGTGGACCGGTGACGGAGGGTGCGGTAGGGGGCGGGACGGGAATGTTGTGCAACGGCTTCAAGGGGGGGATTGGAACCTCGTCGCGGGTTCTTCCATCTGAATCAGGCGGGTTCACACTAGGTGTCCTGGTCCAGTGCAACTACGGCTCCCGGCGCGGCCTCCGTATTGCCGGCATCCCTGTCGGCCAAGAGTTGGTAGAGCCGGCGATCTGCCGGGCCGGCTCGAAGCCATCACAGCGCGAGTGGCTTCGGGAGATGCCGCGCTGCGGAACTCGAAGCTCCCATCTCGAGCGCCCGCACCCCGAGCTCGGCTCGATCATTATCGTCATTGCCACTGATGCTCCACTCCTGCCCCATCAGCTGCGTCGCATCGTGAAGCGCGCATCACTGGGGCTGGGTCGAGAAGGCAGCATATCCGGCAATGGGTCGGGCGATATTTTCGTCGCCTTCTCGACAGCGAACCGCGGTGCCGTGGGCGATACCGCGCAGACCAGCGTTCAGATGCTTCCAAACGGCGAGCTCGATCCATTATTCGCGGCAACCGTGCAAGCCACCGAAGAGGCGGTGACGAACGCGATGGTGGCGGCGGCGACCATGACGGGCGCGGACAGTATCCGCGCTCATGCCCTGCCGCACGATCGCGTGGTGGCCATACTCCGAAAGCACAACCGGCTCGGTTCAACTGCTCAAGGACGCCGCTGACGGGTTGGCTTCGCTAGTCTCCCATCCTGAGTAACGAGGTCATCACGAACGGCTCGGCCCGATACCGCTGCTGCCAGCGTGGATTGACGAGGTCAAGCAACTGCCCCAGTGCGGCACCGATCGGATAAAAGCTGATTCGTCGATCCTCCCCCAGGTCGATGCTGCTCAGCTCCCGTCTCAGGGCCGTGCGGTTCCGCTCGGCTAAATCTTTGTAGGACTCATAATCCCCAAGCGCGGTGTAGTCGGCAGCAGGGCGGTGGCCATGAGACGCCAGCTCCGCGGCTTTGTATTCGATGAAACGCGCGATGCCTTCCTGCCAGAGCTGAAACTCGAAATACCTGTTCTCCGCGGCTGTCAGGTGCTTCGCCAGCTCAGTCCGCGCGCGAACCACGGTCGCGATCGCCCGATCCCGAGTGCGGGGACCGGAATCGAGAGCACGGCCGAGTGCGCGGGCAAACTCTCTGGTGGCGACCTGAACCGGAGGCGAGTCGTAAGGAAATGGATAATTGAGCATCCAGCCGCCGGACGAGTCACCTGCGGCAAGATCCAGTCGCGCCGAGCGCTGGTAGTAATCCGGCAGCGAATACTGCCGCTGGTGAAAGTGCTCGTGCAGCAGAGTCAGAACCCATCCACTCGACGATTTTCCGGTGCGCTCGGCGGTCCCGACCACGACGGTGGGCAGCCCTCCTACGGCAGGAAATGTGGCGAGGAGGGTGGGCGCGAATTCGCGGGGCCGACTCCAGATCTGCATACGGAGCATCGAGTCATAGACCACTCGCGCGAAATCGGGGGTGGGCCGCGGGTGACCCATGAGGTACTCCGTCGAGTCGGTCACCAGCAGCAGCGCGAAGGGCGCACCCGGCCAGTCCGGCCACAGTCGATTCCCCAGCTCTGCAATCAAGCTGCTCGCCTCCGCGACCCGGGCCCGGTCGGCCGCGCTCAGCGGCGACTGAGGGGATGGCCGATCCGGGTGATCGATACCCACAAGGCAGAGGAATGCGAACCAGGAACGGAGCGTCACGGGGTCTTGCTCTCGGCGATGTGTGAAGTTGCAGGCAGGGAAAGGATGCGGAGGTAGGGCAGGACGTCGCAGGACTGCCGTCGCCGAACGACTATAGACTCGGTTATCGCTCCTGCCGCCGCCGGACCTCATCCAGGGCGATGACAATGGAGTTCTGTGAGGCGAGCAGCTCGCGCATCGCCTCTTGTGAGCTTCGCGTGGGGTGCACCGCTTGCCTCTCTCCATCATCCAGGAATGGCCAGAGCTTGGACCAGACCGCTTCGGGCAATACGGTTTCCAGATACTCGAGCGCCGTCCCCCGCAGGTAGCGATCCTCGGTATGCAGCCCATGGAAGGCGAGCCGAACAGTTTCCCGGGGAAGGGCGACAGAAAGCAGGGTAAAGAGATGCTCCAGGCTTCGGTTGGTTCGTCCCCGCAGCACCTCTGCTTCCATGGGAGACGACTCGTCATCCGGCTGATCGATCAGCTGGCGGGTCTCCCACAGGCCGCGCTCCACCGCCATCTCACGCAGGACGACCTCGAACACCCGCTCGCGATCGATCTGGAGACCGGGAATTTCGCCGGCGAGAAAACTCAGAGCTCGCGCCGAGCGGTACCTCACTTCGAAGCGGCGGTCGCGCATCGCCTCGAACAGGGCTTCAAACGCCTCGACTGTGCGCGAGGCGGCGACGACGCTGACCAGTCGCCGCCGAATCGCAAAATCCTCCCGCGGGTCGAGGAGGTGCCGGACAAAGATCTGGATATCCCCGCGAGCCACGACTCTGAGCGCCTTGATGGCGTCCGGCGCGACCTCATCCCACGCCAGCAGCTCGATGACGGCCTCGATCTCGTCTTCCCCCAGGTTACCTCTGAGCAGCGCCTGCCGAACCGCTTCCCGGCTTCCCGAGGCGATCGCCTGGCGAAGGGTTGAGGGGGCGGTCTCCGTGGAAGGGGTCGGGGGTGGCGGTGCGCGGACAGGGACACCAGCGCTGCTCCCGAGCTCGGCCCGCTGGCGGATACCACTGAGATCGAAGCCCCCGACCGTCTGGAGCAGGGCCGATCCCTCGTCCTGCAGCGGGTCGGGAACCTGGCCGGAGCGCCGGTGCAGCGTTCCTTCCAGCGCCGCGACGTAGCCCACGTGCAACCGGCGGGCCACGTACAGCGCACCAAGGGACAGCGCGACGGTAACACCGAGAAGAACCTTCCCGGTCGCCGCGCCGGTGAGCATGATCGCGATGGCGATGAGCACTCCACCGATGACGTCGCCGATCCGCGCGGCCCCGACGTCGATCAAAAGCTTGGTGGCGCGCTTCTCCCGGGGGGCGACCGGGGTGAACAGCAGCTCGTATGCGGCCCGGAAGAGTGAGCTCCGGAGCACCACCTCGGTTCCCCGGGCGAGAAGCACCGGAACCAGGCCCGGCACCAGGAACGCTCCTATCGCGCCCATCGACACGCCCGCGGGAAGCACGGCCGCGCTGCGGGCCACCCCAAGCCGCTCCAGCATCTTTCTCAGGCTGGTGATCTGCAAAGAGATTGCCAGCAGCGCCGTGACCGTGTAGAAGACGGCAAAGAGACGCAGCAGATCTTCTCCGGTCGCGGTCACGGCCGATACCCGCGCCTTGAAGACGTAGTCCAGCACACCTTCGGCTGCCGACGTCAGGGTCACCAGCAGTGCGAGGGCGAGCAGATACGGCGAGGAGCGAAGTATCGCGGCGGCGCCGGTGCCGGTCTCGGTGTCGGGTGCGGAATCCTGGAGCTGGGGCCGGTCAGGGGCGCCGTGCTCCACGCCGAGTACCAGTGCGGCCGCCACGAGGTGCAGGCCCGGCCAGAATAGGAAGCATGGCCAGTAGTGAGTGCGTGGCGCCGACCCGCTCGGGGAGCAGGCCGCCGAGCAGTCCGCCGAGGGAGCCGCCTGCCGTGATGTGCCCGATGGTTCGACGCGCGGTGCGAGGGTCGAACCGCTCGTTGACGATGGCCCAGAAGCCCGAGACCAGGAGAGCTCCGAGTCCCGTGAAGTGCAGGTAGAGCAGAATGGCGGCAGGTCGGCGCGACTGTATCGCCAGCGCCCACTCGGCCAGCAGCAGCAGGGCGCTCAGCGCGAAGAGTCGGGGGACCAGTGTGGCCGGCCTGCTGCGCGACATGATGCGGGCCAGTGCCACGGAAACCACCGCCGATGTCACTGCAGCGGCTATCACCATCGGCGGCAGCGCCGCGACGCCGAAGCTGGAGAGAAACAGGGCGTCCCGGGTGGCCTTGCCGGCTATCTGAAAGGCGATCATGACCGTGCCGGCTGCTGCCGCGGCCGCGATCGCTGGGCCGTCGGGGCGCATCAGAACCCGAAGCCCGCCTGCGCATAGATCGCGGTTCGCTCCTCGCTCTCGGCGACGGCGAGAGAAAAGGTGTACGCCCGTTCGAGATACGACAGCGAGACCCCTCCCCCGGCGGCGCCATGCCAGGTATCGGAGGACTCGCCCTCCAGGAAGACCCGGCCGACGTCGGCCAGACCAAACACCCCGAGGGTGGCCGGAAGAATGAGCTTGACCTTCGCCAGCGAGAGTCGGAGCTCCGTCGATCCGTAGGCCGACGCATCGCCGGCGTAGCGGTTCACCCGGCCCAGCCGGACCGTCGAAGCGCCGCCGATGAACGCGGCTTCAAAGTAGGGGTATTGGCCCCACAGCTTCCGTGCGCCCAGCCGGATTGCCAGGGTGGGGTCCAGCGGAGCATGGACCGAGAGATATGTTGACGCCTGGCCGCGGACCTCGCCGAAGGTGCTCTCCACGTCCCATACCGCGGGATACACAGCCCCGGCCAACTCGACCAGCAGGCCGCGCCGGGTCACCACGGCGTGGTCGCGGCTGTCGAAGCGGAGGGTCAACAGGCCGCCCACTTCGCCAAAGTTTCCGGTTCCGTATAGCCCCGGCTGGGTCGCGAGGAAGCGTTCCGGCTCATCGTCGGTCGAGAAATACTTGAGCACCGGTCCGAACCGGACCGTCGAGCGCGGCCCCAGCGCAAAGACCAGCGAGGGTACCAGGCCCAACGCGTCCTGCGTCACCCGGTAGAACTCATTGTTACCCGGAGCCGGGATCTCATTGCCGAAGCCATGGAAGCTGATCACCTCGATTCCCGACGCGCGTACCAGGAGGTCTGCGTATCCCCCCGAGTTTTCCCGGCGGAACTCTCCCCGGTACTCCAGACGATAGCTCTGGGCACCGGTGCGAGATCGCGGCCCGGAACGCGTGCCGGCTCGCGTAGGGATTCTTGCGGAAGCCATAGACGCTCAGCGTCCGGCCCCCGCCGATCAAGAAGCCGACATCCGGGCCATAGCTCAGCATGGTGCTGGCGGTCCAGCGTTTTCCCCAGTCGCGGGCAGGCAGGTCTTTCTCGCTCTTTCGAGGTGCCGTATAGGGTCGCCGGTCTACCTCGGCGGGGATGCCTTGGGTCTTCGCGGGGCCCGCCGAATCATCATAAAAGCGCTCGGCTCCGCCGTCGGGTGGAGTCCACCAGGCGGTCATTCCCCGCACCTCCAAGCATTCGCAGCAGCGGTCCCCCTTTTCCTCCCTGCACCACAGCGTGGTCGTCGCCTCCTTCCAGAAAGATCCGCACTTCCTTCGTGGCTCCATCGAACCGGCGGGTGAAGTAGGGCTCAGCACCGGCGCTGTCGGACAGGCGTCACCTGCACGACCCCATTGGGCTCACGGGTCACCCTGGCCTCGTCGGGCCGTTCAGTGGCGTGGACGTCAACCTCCTTCGCCAGGAGGTTGTAGTAGTCGCGTGCGGCTTCCAGGAGATGATCGCGCCGCGAGCGCAGCGCAGTGGCCAGCTTGGCTCCCTGGAGCTGGTAGTGCTCCGGAGGCAGCGATCTCACGGCAGCGTCGATCGCCTCATCGCTCAGCGCCGACTGCAGCCGGATGGCGGCCGACTCCCACACCGGCCACTCCAGCCCCACCAGCAGGCGACGGTCCAGATCGCGGCCGTTCCAGGTCGCGCCGGGGATATAGGGATACTTCGGTCCGAAGTTCGTGAGCTGCGGAGCCGACTGTCGTGCCACGGTGAGCATGACGCCGTCATACTTGGCGAACGCCTGGTCACGGTCCTGGGGAATGGGAACCCAGCGCCGCGGAAGATCGTCGTTGAACCGGGCCCAGCTCCACTGGCCGGAATGCCGGTCCCAGTCGCCGATCAGCACGTCAAACAGCCGGGCGGTCAGAAAGGCGCCGGCGTCCGCTCGATCATCGCTGCTGCGGGTCAGCCGGGCAATCAAGGAATCGGAGCGGATAATTTCCCGGGCACCACCCCAGTGGGCCGGCACCGGATTGCGACCCACCGACCCGCTCCTCCAGAAAGCCGATCAGACCGGCGAATTCGGGTCGGAACTCTCCCAGAGCCGGGTCGTCGGGAAGGACGAAGAGGCGGGATCGGCCGTGAAGAATTCCAGCCGAGTCGAGTAGCGCGTCCACGACGAGCGGCCCGGTTGGGAGCGCGGAGCTGGTCTGATCGCGTACGACATCAGCTGCGACCGTGGCGCGGAGCTCCGGGGGGAGTGTAGCCGAGGGATCCTTGTCCACTGAGCGGAAGAAGAACTCGCGGCCGTCCGTGGCGGTCAACAGGAGTGACTTGGTCTGTAGTCCCCCTCCCTTGGAGATCGGCTTGAGCCCGCCGGCGAACGTCCGGAGATCGAGCACCGGGACCGAGGTCGGTGTGGACCAGAGAGAGCGGTATTCCCGGCCAAACAGCAGGCGGTGCAGGCCGCTCGCCTGATAGCGCGGTCCCGCGGCCTTGACCACCTGCTCCCGCGCCGCGGTGTCCGCCTCTTGCGCGGCTATCCTGGCCACGTCCGTGGCCGCCAGGGCAGCCACCAGCCACCAGCCTCGGTCGAGCGCGGTTCGCCGCCTCACTCTACCCATGTCGAGAAAACCTCCTGTGCCTCCCCGGCACGATCCACCGCCAATATCGCCAGCCTCGCGCGTCCGGTGCGCGGAATATCGAGCCGGGCGAAACCGCTCGCGTTCCGGGCGAACACGCTTCCCGGAACCCCAAACGCCGCGCCGGTGTGTCCGTAAATGCCGGCCCCACTCACCAGCTGCAGCCTGGCGCCGCCTCCCTCGATCACCTGAAGGTTGTGCTCGTGTCCTGCCGCGGTCAGTGCCGGCGGGGCTGCATGGAAGGCCCGACGTAACGCCGAGATCAGCTGCTGGTACGGCCGGGACCCGATGTCCTGCCTGGAGATACCCTCCAGCCGTGCGGTCGGATAGAGGGAGCCCAGCAACGGGATCGGGATCCAGAGCGACGGCTTTGCCGCCCGCAAGGGAAACAGGTGATCGTTGAAGCCAAAGTACCCGCCATGCTCTCCGCCCGACATCATCGGGTGGTGCTGCGCCACCACTACCATTCGCCCCGCTGCGCCGCGGAGCACCGAGCGGAGCGAGTCCACGATATCTGCTTCGGTGTTCGGAACACAGCCGGATGCCGGTCCCTGCGGCTTTGGGCCCGCGATGAAGCCACCACTGGGTATCGAGCAATACCAAACGCAGCCGCGGTCCGATGTCGACCGTCTTCGGCCCCGGGCAGCCGCCGCCGGGTTGCAGCGACACGGCTCCCCCTCCCAACGAGTCGATGAAGCGGTCCTGCCGCTTGATCGCCTCCCAGCCGTCGGCGCCGTCTTTGGCCCAGTCGTGGTTCCCTGGCACGAAGTAGCCGCGGGCGGCGTGGGCGGTGATCGCCCCGATCTGGGTCTTCAGGTTGCGCTCTGCGTCGTGTCGGCCGGGCTGACCCGGTGCGGGCAGTCCCCTCGGATAGGCGTTGTCTCCCAGGAACACCACCACGCGCTCGGAACTTCGGGCAGCGAGGTCCCGCTGCAACGCCTCGAGTACCGGCTCCCCGGTCGAATCCGGCTTACCGGCGTCCCCGATGAGATAGAGGCTGGTCGCAATGGCGTCTGGGGCCAGCTCGGGCACCGGCTGGAGCTGAGGCGGCGGTGGGCCGGAGCAGGCGAGGGCGGCGGCAACCGTCCCCGCGCCCAACCACATCGATCTTCGAATCACCGGGACGCGGTGTCGCTTCCGAGCGCCTTGGATTTGCGGGTGTACTCACGTCCTACCGCCAGCGCCAGCAGTAACCAGATGCCGGCCAGCACCAGGTTGACCCGGGCGAATCCCGCCGTCCCCATCCCCAGCATGCCGGCGCCGACAAAGACCAGCGCCGCGGACATCACGTCGCCTGCCCGCCAGAAGAACGAATCGATGGCCTGTTTGGCCTTGTACTTCTCGTCCCGGCTGGTGGGGAGGAACAGGACGTTGCGCACCGTGTTCTGGATCGAGTAGTCGGTGGCGTTCTCGGCGATCTTGACGACGCGTACCAGCGCCAGGATCGGCGCAA
This sequence comes from uncultured Gemmatimonadales bacterium, assembly GCA_963810165.1. Lineage (GTDB taxonomy): Bacteria > Gemmatimonadota > Gemmatimonadetes > Gemmatimonadales > GWC2-71-9 > CAVVWJ01. Next base: position 31,890 of record CAWEMG010000060.1, on the reverse strand, counting down.
AGGCCAGGAACGCGTAACCGGTAAGCGCGATAACCGGCAGCACCATGATGGCCGTCTTCACTCCGAAATACTTCAGGATCCGTGAGACCACGAAGAGCTGGAGGAGCAGTCCGATCACATTGACGATAAGGAAGAACTCGGAATAGAACCGACCGATGTACTCCGGCGCGGCAAGACCACCGGCCGTGCCCGTCCTCACGGCTTCAGCCGCGGCGTCGGCGACGGTGCGTCCGAGAATGTACTCGCCGGTCGTGTTCACCCAGTTCACGACCAGCATCAGCAGGGCGATCAGCAGCAGGTAGCGGTTGCCGAACACCAGGCGGAAGGTGCCGGGCCGGCTTACCGGCCCCACACCAGGTAACGACACCGTCAGCGACTGGGACTCGTCGCATGGCCGAGATCTGGTACTCGCCGGTGGCCGCCGGTATTTCGGCGGTGGTCAGATGGGCGGGAAGATGGGTCTCGTGCCGAGCCCGCTCTCGCGCATCCACCACGTTGCTGACGGCTGCGGCCAGGACGAGCAGGGCCGCCGCCACGAGCAGCGCTTGGGGCACGCCCACCAACGGGATGATCTGCCGCGGCCAGAATACTTCCCATCACGGCGCCGAGGGACATACCGAAGGCGACGATCACGAACAGCCGCTCGCCCTGCTCCTTGGTATACAGATCGTTGGCGAAGGACCAGAACTGCGCCACGATCATCAGGCTGAAGATGCCGACCCAGAGAAAGAAGACCACGCCGACCGGGACGTTGGCCTGGGTGAGGCCGTAGAAGGCCACCAGGCACAGCACGAAGAACGCGGTGACCGCGTTGAGTAGCCCGCGGCGAGGCAGCCGGTCGGCCAGGATGCCATAGGTCGGCACCAGGATCAGCAGCAGCATGGCCTGGCCCGCCGCGGCGTATGACTTCACCTCGGCACCCTCATCCGAAAGGATGAGTGCCTCGCGCAGCGGCTTTATGATGTAGTACGCCGCCAGCAGCAGGAAGATGTTCAGGGTGAGCAGAAGCGCGGTGCCGGCCTCTCCCGGCCGGACATCGGTGAACAGCCGAAGGATGCGCTCCAGGCGGGCCGGAGCGGGTCACGATCCGGCCGATGCCACTGGCGACGGCGTCTCGATGGGTTCCCACGCGGCTTCCATGGTCTTCGTCAGGATGCGGTGGGAATCGGTTTGCTCCAGCCGAGCGGCTTGCAGGGTGATGGCGATCCCACCAGCGGTGGGCGATCTCCTCTGTCCATCCGGCGCCGGGCAGCGCCGCCAGCAGTCGTCCTGACAGCTCGGCCGCGCTCTGTGGCCGCTCCTCCGGGAATTTCGCGAGGCACGCCAGGATGGCGCTGTCCAGCGCCTCCGGCACCTCGAACTCGCTGAGCTGCGATGGCGGGACCGGGATGGCGTTGGCGTGCTGATACATCAGCTGAATCGCGTTGGCCGCTTGAAAGACCAGCCGTCCGGTCAGGAGCCAGTAGGCCACGCATCCCAGGGTATAGATGTCGACCCGATGATCGGCGATCCGGTCGCCTCGAACCATCTCGGGCGCGATGTAGGCAGGAGTACCGGTGGTGCTATCGGGCAGCGTCAGCAGCGTAGCCTCTCTTCCGCCTTCGTGCACCGCCTTCACCAGCCCGAAGTCCAGCACCTTCACGAAGTCCACCTGCAGCCCGAGCCGGCAAGTGAAAATGTTGGAAGGCTTGATGTCGCGGTGCACCAGGCCCCGGGAATGCGCCTCCTGGAGGGACTCGCAGACCTGGCGCAGCAGGTACACGCAGCGCTCCGGGGGCACCGGCCCGAAGCGCTCCACCAGCGTCTCCAAGTCGAGTCCGTCGAGCAGCTCCATCACGAAGAAGAAGGTCCCGTCGTTCGCGACGCCGAAGTCATAGAGACTGATAGTGTGGGGCGACCGCAGTGAGGCGGCGGCCTCGGCTTCCCGCCGGAACCGCTCCACGATCACGCGCGCGGCCCCGGGAGAGCTCGAGCCCAGAATCTCCGGGCGAATCAGCTTCACCGCGGCCGGTCGGGCCAGCATCTGGTGAGTGGCCCGGAATACCTCTCCCATGCCACCCTTCCCGAGCGGCTCCTCCAGCCGGTAACTCCCCAGCTCCCGGGCCCGTCTCACCTGCTGGCCCAGGCCATGGATGATCTTGACCGGAACGACGACAAGAAAGGCACAGATGTAGTTGGGCACCGACATCCAAAGCACATAGAGCCAACCACCCTGGAACTCGACTCCGCGGAGCACGGACAGCCCCATCGCAAGCGGTTCGGTCGAGGCGGCAATGAGGGAGACGATAAATGTCTTCCTGGGGGTATTCGGAACGATCGCGGGATAAATCAGGATGGCGATGCAGGCCCAGGAGACCTGGGGCCCCATCGGTACCGGGATCCAATGCGTGAGTACTGAAATCAACAGACACTGAAGCACCAGATAGCCGGAACCGATATCGATCAGCAGTCGCTGTTTGTGGCCAATGCGGCGAGCCAGTACTACCATCACCGCCGCGCTCGCTACGCCCAGGCCCCCGAGTACGTTTCCCGGATACGGATAGAGCGACTGCATCCGTTCGCTGAGCAGCGGGAGCACGAAGTTGTTCGTCACCGTCATGAAGGCCCAGACGGAGCCGAACACGACACTGACGATCCCCACCCGCCGGCAGGTCTGAACCATCAGATCGCTGGGCAGGCTGGAGCCGGATCTGCTGCTGTCGGACGTTCGCCCGGGAGTGGAGGGGCGGCGGCCGACGAGGCGTCGCGGATTCATGAGCGATTCAGGGCTAGGGATATACCCTAAGCCTACCACTATCCGGGAGTCGGCGGAACACCATCAGCTCGCGTCAGAGTTGCCACATTGAACATTCGAACGTACGTTCGTGCCAGGAATTCTGTCCTTCCCTACCTAACCAATCAGACCGGCCGATCGAACTTGCCGCCCCGGCTCGCCTTGCGGCTTACCCTCCTGCGTCGTGTGCTGCCTGTGGGCCTGCCCGGAGTTCCGCGCCCGAACCGGCTCGATGCGGGCCCAGCGTACCGGAGACGGCCCAGCATCCGATCGCCGTGCCCCGTCCGCGCTCGCGGGCGACTACGAGCTGATCCAGGTGCAGACCCAGCCGTCCGGTGGCACGCCCACCCGCGGGCGGCTGCATCTGGCTCCTCTCGACTCGGCCACCAAGGCCAGCGCTGCCGGCGGGGCCGTGCGGGATCTGATCGGCTGGCTGGAGCCCGCAGGAGCAGACTCTACCGGCCCCCTGCGACGCCGTCCGGCGATCCCGCCCGATCGGTGGTAGTGCTGGCGGGACAGCGGCTCCGGGTCGGACAATCGGTTGCGCTCTCCGGCGCCATCCACAACCTGGAGATTACGGCCGTGGCGCCGGAGGGATTCTGGGGATGGTGGAAGGCGGATCGCGGCTTGGCGCTCACCGAAGCCGAGAGCCGCCGGATACTTCCTGATCCTGCCGGCTACTTCTGCGCTCTCCGGCTCGACCGGTAGATCCCACCGATGGTGAAGTCCTCAAAAGCCAGTGCTGGACTGCTGCTCTACCGCCGTTCCTCCGGTGCTCTCGAGCTCTTCCTGGCTCACCCCGGCGGCCCGTTCTGGCACAACCGTGATGCCGGCGCCTGGACCATCCCCAAAGGCGTCTGCCGAGCCCGGCGAAGACCTGCTGGCGGCGGCTTGCCGGGAGTTCGAGGAGGAGACCGGCGTTCGTCCAGACCGGACCGTTTCTTACCGCTGGGCAGCATCCGGCAGAAGGCCGGCAAGCTGGTGCATGGCTGGGCCTGGGAGGGCGACGCGGATGTCAACCGGGTGACCAGCAATACCATGCGGACCGAGTGGCCCCGCGGATCGGGGCGGCTGATCACTTTCCCCGAGGTGGACCGTTGCGCCTGGTACGATCCCGCGTCCGCCCGCCAGAAAATCAATCCAGCGCAGGCGCGAGTTCATCGACCGGCTGGAGGCGGCGCTGTCCGGTCCCGATCCGGCGGCATGAGTTGGCCTATGACCCTCTTTCGGCCTCGATGCTAAGCACCCATGGTCGCCTGCTGGAACCGTATTGCCTTCTTCCCGTGGCGATTCTGGCTCTTGTCTCACCGGATCCCACTGCGGCCCAGCAGCGGCCGCGGGCCCGCGACCTCGGCGTAACTCCCGGAGTGCTGCAGCCGGGTCCCCAGAACGCCATCACCGACGTGGCAGGGGTCCGTGTGGGGCACACCACCATTACGAGAGGGCGACTCGGTACGCACCGGCGTCACCGCCATTCTGCCTCACGCCGGTAATCTGTTCTTTGATCGGGTCCCCGCGGCACTTCACGTCGGCAACGGGTTCGGCAAGCTGATTGGGGTGACCCAACTTGTGGAGCTGGGCGAGCTCGAGACGCCGATCCTGCTGACATGCACTCTGTGCGTGTGGAAGGCGGCCGATGCTATGGCTGCCTATCTCCTGGAGCAGCCGGGCATGGAAGCGGTGCGCTCCATCAATCCGGTCGTGGGAGAGACCAACGACGGATACGCATTGAACGCGATCCGTAGCCGGCCGGTCTTGCCCGCAGATATCCGCCAAGCCCTGGCAGGCGCCTCCGCCGGGCCGGTCGTCGAAGGAAGTGTTGGGGCTGGTACCGGCACGGTGGCATTCGGATGGAAGGGCGGCATCGGCACCTCATCGCGTCGGACAGCGGCTCGCCGACAGCGGATGGACCGTGGGCGTCCTGGTGCAGTCGAACTTCGGTGGAGATCTACAGATCCTCGGCGTCCCGGTGGGTCGCGCTCTGGGCCGGACGGGGGTGAGATCCCGGCCCGATCCGCAGGGACCAGGTGGCTCCATCATGATGGTGGTGGCCACCGACGCCCCCCTATCCGATCGCAACCTCCGCCGCCTGGCAGCCCGCGCCATGATGGGTCTGGGGAAAACCGGCTCGATCGCGTCGAACGGATCAGGCGACTACGTCATCGCCTTTTCGACCCATCCGGATGTCAGACGTGACCCTCGGCGGTTGCGTCACACCCTGCCGGAGCTGGCCAACGATGCCACCTCCGATCTATTTCAGGCCACGGTAGAGGCAACCGAAGAGGCGGTGTACAACTCGCTCTTCGCGGCCACCACGGTAACATCGTCCAGCGGCACGGTGGAGGCGATCCCGGTGAACGAGGTTGTCCGCATCCTGCGGGGGCATCGCGCTATCCGATGACGATCAGAGCGCTGGGCGACCATTTCTCCCGGGTGGCACCGGCTTATGCCTCGTCGCGGCCCGGGTACCCCGAGGCACTGTTCGACTACCTCGCTTCGCTGCCGCCGCGGACCGCCCTCGCCTGGGATTGCGCGGCCGGAACTGGTCAGGCCTCCATCCCGCTGGCCAGCCGGTTCAACCAGGTCATCGCCACCGATATCAGCGTTGCCATGTTGAGCCAGGCATCCCCCCATCCAAGGGTGGAGTATCGTGCGGTGCCGGCCGAGGCCAGCGGGTTGGCCGACGGAACGGTGGATCTGGTCACTGTCGCTCAGGCGCTCCACTGGCTCGACCTGGACGCGTTTCTATGCTGAGGCCAGACGGGTGCTTGCGACCGGGGGAGTGCTGGCGGCGTGGACCTACGGCCGCCAGCAAGTCGGGGACGGTATGCTCGATGAGGTGCTGGACCGGTTCTACCGGGAGGTGATCGGTCCCTACTGGCCAGCGGGGCGCTCTCACGTCGAAGCCGGCTACCGCACCCTGCCGTTCCCGTTTGCCGAGCTCGACCCGCCGCGGTTCTTCATGGAGGAGCACTGGACCCTGAGGCAGCTCCTCGGCTATGTCGGCACCTGGTCTGCCACCCAGCGATACCGGGAGCAGGTGGGGCACGATCCGCTCCCTCGACTGGAGGCCGCCCTGGCGGCTCACTGGGGTCCTCAGCCGACCCGGGCGGTCCGCTGGCCCTTGAGCATGAGGGTGGGTCTCTGCCCCTGATGACGGAACCGGGCTCAGGTATTACATTGGTCCTGACCTCTCACAGATCAGCGGAATGAAAACACTCGACGATCTCTCGTCTGCGGTACCTCTACGCCCGAGCACGGCGCCCTCTATTCTCGTTGTGGATGACGAGGGAGCGGTACGGCGCTTTGCCCTGCGAGTGCTGGAACGGGAGGGCTACCTCGTGGTCGAGGCCAGAGACGGCATCGAAGCGCTCGAGCTGATCAAGCAAGGGCACCAGTTCGACGCTGTGGTTTCGGACATCGTGATGCCCCGCATGAACGGGGTGGAGCTGATGCAGGCCATGTCGACAACCAGTCCCGACCTTCCCGTCATCCTTATGTCGGGCTACGCCACCGGCGCGCTGGCCGAGCTGGGAATCTCGGCTCCCTGCGCCATCCTGCCGAAGCCATTCCCCGCCGAGCGTCTGCTGCAGGAAGTACGGCGCTGCACCAGGCGCCGGGAATCGGCGTAAGACATCCTTCAGCCCCCGGCTAGACTACTCTCCGAACGCCGCTGACCCCAACGAGCTTGCCGCAGGCCCCCACATAGTCCCGACCCCGACGTTGGCGCGTCTATTGCCCGATTTCTCCGGTCAGTAGGTTGGGCAACCTCCGCTAAAACTGTTGCCTGCGGGAACTTAGCTTGTGCCATCGCGAGTCGTGGCCTGCCTGCGCACCGGCGCCATGCAGGTATGGTGCAAGGTCGTGCGGCGCAGAAAGCCAGAACGCCGTGCTCTACTATTAGGATTGAACCGTGCCACTACCGACCTCTCGCAAGCACCTTCTGGCGCTTCTGCTCGGCATTGCCCTCGCCTGCGATGAGGGTCCGAGCGGGGTAAGCACCGGAAACCTGCTTGTTACCGTCTCCGGTCTTCCGGTGGGCTCCTCCGCGGACCTGGTTATCAGCGGCCCCGGTGGATACAGCCAGGCCGTGGTCGCCTCCCAGACCCTCACCGGTCTGGCTCCCGGCACGTACACCGTCGCCGCCAACAACGTGACCGTCGGATCGGCGGTATACAGCGGCACACCGGCCGCTCAAACGGTGAGTGTCGGCGGCTCGACGGCCACGGCGTCGGTGGTGTACTCCACCGGGGCCGGCAGTCTCAGCGTCACGATCAACGGCCTCGGCACCAGCAGCGACGCCGCCGTAACGATTACCGGTCCCGACAGCTACAGCCGCAGCATCTCGGCGACGCAGACGCTCACCAGTCTGATTCCGGGCACCTACACGGTCGCGGCCCAGAATGTGGTCGCGACGGGTGGAACGCCGCACACTCCCTCTCCTGCGAGCCAGAATGTCACCGTGGCCGCAGCCGGCACAGCCACGCGCGGTCGTCACCTATGCGCCGCCGAGCAGCGGTGCCCTCAACCTTCGTATTGCGGGCCTTTACCTGACCCAGAGCGCACAGTCCTGGGACGGAAGCGTACCACTGGTCAGGGACCGGAACGGGTACCTCCGGGTTTTCGCGGTAGCCAGTCGCACCAACACCGAGGTCCCGGTGATGCGAGTGCGTATTTTCAACAGCTCGAACGTGCTGGATACCACCATTCTGATTGTGGCGCCGCGCGCGTCGGTGCCCACCGCCGTAGATGAGAGCTCATTGCAGAGCTCCTGGAACGCCCGAATCCCGGGGAGCCTCATTCAGCCCGGGTTCCGTATCGAAGCGGATGTGGATCCGGCCGGCCTGGTCGCAGAGAGTGATGAGACGGATAACCTGGCGGCGCCGCCGGCGCCGGTGGTCCAGACCGTGCCCACGCTCAACGTGACCTTTGTGCCTGTGATCCAGCAGCGCCACGCAGCCCGGGGAGACGTGGGCGGCGTTACCCTCGCTAATCGCGACACATTCCTGTTCGTCACCCGCAAGATGCATCCGATCGCCAGCTACAACACCGCGGTCCACGCAGCGTATACCACCACCACCATGGATACCCTGCAAGCCGAGAACGCCAACAACGCCTGGGGAACCATTCTCCAGGAGATCGAGGCGCTTCGGGTGCTGGAGGGCTCGTCGCGGTACTACTACGGTGTGGCCAAGGTCTCGTACGCCAGCGGCGTCGCGGGGGTGGCCTACGTGAGTAACGGCTTCGGAGAACGGGCTGCTCTTGGGCTGGGACTACTTGCCGACCGGCGCCGCCGTGGCAGCACACGAGCTGGGTCACAATTGGGGCAGAAACCACGCGCCCTGCGGCGGGCCTGGAGGGGTGGATGACGGGTTCCCGTTTCCTGATGGCCGGATCGGCCTGTACGGAGTAGACGTTGCCGCGGCGTCGCTGAAGCCGGCTAGCACCAGCGACATCATGGGCTACTGCGATCCCAAGTGGATCGGGGCGTACACCTACAAAGCCGTCATGAGCTATCTCGTCTCACCGCCGTTCCCGGTGGCGTCGGCTATGACGAGCCAGATGGCGCAGCCGTGCCTGCTGGTGTGGGGCCACGTTCGGAACGGCGAACTGGTGCTCGAGCCGTCATTCCAGGTCACCACGCGACCTCGCCTGCCCCGCAGCCCAGGTTCCTTCACTGTCGACGGCAGGACTGAAGACGGTGCCAGCGTGTTCAGCCTGTCTTTCGATCCCAGCGAAATCGCGGACGCGTCCCCATCAGGCGCTGATGCAGGTTTCGTCTTCGCCGTTCCCATCTCGGAGGCTCAAGCCGCCCGGCTTGCGAGCCTGCGGCTGTCGGGGCGGGGGAGCCAGACGGTGCGGAGCCGGGCGCAGCCTTCCGCCATGAACCCACAGGTGCGGCTGCAGCGGACGATGCAGCCGGCGCAGGTCCGGCGCGTGGCCGGCGGGAAGATCGCGGTCGAGTGGGATGCGACGGCCCACCCGATGGTCATGGTGCGTGATCCGCGCACCCGAGAGATCCTCTCCTTTGCCCGAGGCGGAACGGTCCAGGTCGCAAGCCACACCGGAGAGCTGGACCTGGTGCTCTCCGACGGTGTCCGAAGCACCGTTCGGCGGGTCCCGGTGGCGCCGTGATCACGCGGCTCATATTGACGCTTACGCTCGGCGCCTGCGTGTCGCGTCCGGCGCCGAGCCCAGCCGATCCGCCCGATGCCTCAGAGGTGGGGACAGGAGCCGCCATTACCCTCGAGCGAACCGCATGCTTTGGCGAGTGCCCGGTCTATCGTATCGCGGTGTCGCCGGCGGGCCGGGTGACGTACGAAGGAAGCGCGAACGTGCGCCGGATCGGCACGGCGAGCGCTCAGATTCCTCCCGATCGGGTCAATGCTCTGCTGGTCGAGCTGGAGCGCGCCGGGTACTTCACATTCGCGAGCCGCTACGCCGCGTCCGAGCCGACCTGCCGCCGCCACTCCACTGATTCACCGACAGCCATCAGCTCTGCCACGTTCAAGGGTCGCACCAAACGAATCGAGCACGACTACGGATGCGGCGGTGTGCCGGGAGCGTTGACGGTCTTGGAGAAGCGAATCGACGAGGTCCTGGGGTCAGAACAGTGGACTGGGAGGTAGCCGGACGGGGGGACAGGGGGACAGCGGGACGGCAACTTCTAATGGCCTGAGGAGTGGAATGTGAATCTCCGCTACCCGCTGACCCGCTGACCCGCTGACCCGCTGACCCGCTGACCCGCTGACCCGCTGACCCGCTACCCGCTACCCGCCTACCCGCCTACCCGCCGGATCCAGTCGGTCCCTCACCGCGTCGCCCAGCAACGTTGCCGCCACTACCACGAGTACCAGCGCCACTCCGGGGGCCGTCGCCACCCAGGGGGCGTTCACCAGCGTGTCTCGTCCCGATGCAATGAGGTTCCCCCAGGATGGGGTCGGGGGCTGCACGCCCAGGCCCAGAAACGAAAGGCCGGCCTCGAGCATGATCGCGTTTCCTACGCCCAGCGCGGCGGCGACGATGACCGGAGTCAGGGCGTTGGGCAGAATGTGGCGCACCAGAACCCGGGGACCTTGGACGCCAAGCGCCACCGCGCTCTCGACGAAGGGTCGCGCGGCGAGGCTCCGCACCTCGCTGTGAACCAGCCGGGCGATGGTCATCCAGCCAGTCAGCCCCAGTACAATGATGACCAGTGCGGCACTCGGCTGCCACAGTGAGGCGAGCAGCAGCAGAAGCACCACCCGCGGCAGTGCCAGAGCGAAGTCAGTAAACCCCAGCAGAGCGACGCCCAGCCGGCCCTGCCAGAAACCGGCCGCCGCGCCAACCGCGAGTCCGATCGCCACCGACAACAGCACCGCCAGGAACCCGACGCCAAGCGATACCCGGGCGCCGAACACCAGCCGGGCCCACACGTCCCGCCCGAATCGGTCGGTGCCGAGCAGATGAAAGGCGCCATACACATCGGTGCTGAGCGGCGGAAGGAACCGGGTCGCTACGATATCGCGCTGGACCGAGGGATCCGCGGCCACGAGTGGGGCCAGCAGGGCAAACAGGACCGCGAGTACCAGCACTGTCACGCCGAAGCGAGCTCGCGGGTCGCGAAGGAGAGTCACGCGGCTGCCCGGGACGGTTCGGCGGTGCGGAGCCGCGGGTCGGCCCAGGCGGTGAGTGCTTCCGCCAGGAGGTTTCCTGCCACCACCAGGGCCGCGCTCACAGCGGTCGCCGCCATGATCACCGGATAGTCCCGGGCTCCCACGGCCTCGACCATGATCCGGCCCACGCCGGGCCAGGCGAAGATCGCCTCGACGAACACGGCCCCTGAAAAGAGCGCCGGCAGGGAGAGGCCGAGCAGCGTAAGGACCGGAATCAGCGCGTTCCGAAGCACGTGCCGGACGGTCACTCGAAACGGGGACAGGCCTTTGGCCCGGGCGATAGAGACATGCGGAGCGCTACGCACTTCCAGCATGGCGCCACGGACATAGCGCGCGGTTCCACCAATGCCGATGAGGGTAAGGGTGGTGAGTGGCAGTGCCAGATGGCGGAGTCGGTCGGCCACGCTGCTCCACCCGGTCAGGAAATCGGCATCGAGCCCGGCCGAGCCGAACGCGGGCAGAGCCCGGGCCCAGTAGGTAAAGACCATCACCAGCATCAGCCCCAGCCAGTATCCCGGCACCGCGAAGAATGTGACCGTAACAACCGAGAGCGTCGTGTCCAGCCGCCCGCCGGCCGTGGCTTGAACCGCGCCGACGACAATGCCGATCAGATAACTCAGCAGCAGCGATAGCCCCACCAGCCCGACGGTGGCGGGCCAGGCCCGGGAGATCATGCTGCGCACCGGCCGGCCGGTGGCGATGCTGCTGCCCCAGTCGCCGCGAATGAAGCGGCCCAGCCAGGCGGTGTACTGCTGCGGCAGGGGACGGTCGAGTCCCAGCGCCTCGCGTTGCGCGGCGAGCTGCTCCGGCGTTGCCGTCGGCCCGACCAGAAGGAGGGCGGGGTCGCCCGGCGCGACGCGGATGAGGAAGAACATGAGAGTCACGACGCCGAGGATCACCGCGATCCCGGCCAGTGCGCGCCGCAGAAAAGATCGGAGCATGGTGGAATGTACGTCGCCGAGCTGCAGCTTGGGCCTCGGTAGAGATAAACTTCCGCTGTGATTTCGATCCGCTGCCGGCTCCCTCTGTGGGCAATGGTCGTCTGTGCGTGCGGTCCCGACGCAAACCGACGTGGCGAGACCGTGCTTTTCGCCTCGGGCGCGGATCTTCAAAGCATCAACCCGCTGCTCACCGCTCACCCGCTGGCCCGCCAGGTGCAGCGCTACGTCCTGCTCACGACGCTGGCTCGCTACGACAGCACTTTGACGCCACAGCCGTATCTGGCCCGTGCATGGGACTGGTCTTCCGACCGCCAGCATCTGACGCTGCGTCTGAACCCTGCCGTGCGGTGGCATGACGGCCAGCCCACCACCGCGGCCGATGTGGTTTGGACGCTAAATGCCGCGCGCGATCCCGTCACCGGGTATCCCCGGGCGACCGAGCTGGCGGGACTCAACAGCGCGCGGGCGCTGAGCGATTCGGTGGTGTTGCTCCAGTATGCCGAGCCACAGCGTCGCTTTCCCGACGTGCTCACTGATCTGGCGGTTCTGCCGGCTCACTTGCTGGCCACTGTGCCCCATGCTCGCCTGCGTCAGGCGTTGTGGAACAGCGCTCCCGTCGGGAATGGTCCCTTCCGCTTTGTCTCCCACGACCCCAACCGGCGCTGGGTCTTTGAGGCCAACCCCGACTTTCCGCCCAGCCTTGGTGGCCCTCCCCGGCTCAAACGCTTCATCGTTGTGGTGGTGGATGAGCCCACCACCAAGTTGGCGGCCCTGGCCTCGGGTGAGCTCGACTTCGCCGGCATCCAGCCGGCCCACGCGGAGTTCGTCCGCCGCGATTCCAACCTCGCGGTTCTGAGCTTTCCGCTGCTGTGGACTGAGAGCATCGTCTTCAACACCCGGCGGCCGCCGTTCGACCGGCGCGAGGTTCGCCGCCGGGTGAGTGACGCGATAGACCGGCAGGAGCTGGTTGATGGCTACATCTACGGTTTCGGCACTCCCGCGCTGGGCCCGGTGCCGCCCACCGCTCCGGGCTACCTTGCGGTCGTTCTGGCCGCTCACGCAGAAGCTGGTGTCAAGTCTCGCGTCAACTTCGAGCTGCTCACCGTGGGAAGTGGTGAGGCTGCCCTGGAGCAGATGCTTCAGGCCCGTCTTCGCCAGGCCGGCTTCGATGTGACGATCCGTCAGCTCGAGCTGTCTGCGTTTCTCGGGCGGGTCTATGGCGCCGCAGCCTGATTTCGACGCCGCGGTGCTGGGCATAGCTGGAGACCCCGGGCTGGGGTACCTCAAGCCTCTCGCCGCGCTGTCGGGGCTGGCCGCGCCGGGCGATCCGGCAGCCGCCCAGCAAATGTTTGCCGATTCCACGCCGGCGGCCTTCCTCTATCATTCGCGTGGCCTGCAAGGCGCCAACCGGAGGGTGCGCGGGGTGACCATGGACCTCCGGGGCGAGCTGCCAACGGTGCACGACTGGTGGGTGGCTCCGTGATCGACCCGCGCTCGCCGGATGGTCCGGCCTTCAGGGCGGCGGCGCCAGTGCGGCTCGACTTCGCGGGGGGCTGGACCGACGTGCCACCGTTCTCTCAGCGCGAGGGCGGCGTGGTAGTGACGGCGGCCGTCCGGTTGTTCGCGCGCGCCGAGGTTCGCCTCGGCGGGACGGGGTTCCGGCTGGTCTCGCGGGATTTGCAGGACCAGCTCGAGGTCCGCGACTCGGCCGGACTGGTCAACGACGGGCGACTGGCCCTTCAAAAGGCCGGGCTTCGTATGCTGCCCGTGGGCGCCTGCACCCTCACGACCTCCTCGGATGCACCTCCGGGCTCGGGTCTTGGCAGCTCCGGCGCCCTCGATGTCGCCCTGGTGGCCGCGTTGTCCGCCGCCCGAGGAGAGACCCCTGATCCGGTCGATATCGCCGAGCGGGCCTGCCATCTGGAAGCGGTGGAAGCCGGAATCCCGGGCGGACGGCAGGATCAGTTCACGTCGTCGCACGGTGGGTTCCTGCGGCTGGACTTCAGGGACCCTGAGGCCGAGGTGCGGCGGCTCGGACTGAATGCGGAGTTCGCGGACGACCTCAGCCGGAGAGTCGATCCTGTGCTACACCAGTGCGTCCCGGTTCTCCGGCGCCACGATTGACCGGGTGATGCGGGCCTATGAGCAAGGGGTAGCAGGGGTGTCAAGGGCGCTGCATGGCCTCCGCTCCGTGGCTGAGTCGATGGAGAACGCACTCGTCGCCGGCGACGTCGCCGGCATGGGACGCCTCCTGAGCGAGAACTGGGCCCACCAGCAGGCGCTCGACCCGAAGATGCGCACCGAGGAAATGGCTCGTCTGGAGCAGGCCGTCTTCTCCGCCGGAGCGCTTGGCGGCAAGGCCGCGGGCTCGGGCGCGGGTGGCTGCATGTTCTTTCTGGCGCCGGACGATCCGAAGGGCGTCATCGAAGCGGCGGAGCAGTGTGGCGCCACGGTGCTTCCGGTCCGCTGGGCTATGTACGGAGTTAGACCGTGCTGACTGCTGAAGAACTGGATCTGCGGCGCACTGATATCGAGAGCGCGCCCGAGCTGGCCGCTCTGCTGGAGCGGCTGGTCGAGCGCGCTGCTCCCGTCATCGAGCGGATGCCGGTAGTTCCCGAAACACAAGGCGCTGCTAACCGCCGATGGCGGCATCTGCCCGGATGATGGGGTTCGGCTGGAGTTCGATCCCTGGAGCCCAACACTTCATCGCTGCTCCCGATGCGGCAAACAGTTCACTGGGGAGCGTCACGACCGGCACTGGGCCTACCACCAGCACCTGTGGCTGGCCGAGCGCGCCGCCCATCTGGCGGCCGTCGCGGTCTTCGCCGGGCGAGACGACGCTGCCCGGCGCGCCAATGAGTTGCTCCAGGCCTATCGCGGATACCCCGAGTATCCCAACCGGGACAACGTGCTCGGGCCCAGTCATCTGTTTTTCTCGACCTACCTGGAGTCAATCTGGGTCGGCAATTACGTGGCCGCCGCCATGCTCCTGCGGGAAGCCGGCCTCCTCGCGGAGGACACGGCCGAGGTCGTGTCAGCCGTGGCCGACGAAGCCGCCGGCATCATCGGTGAGTTCGACGAAGGACTGTCCAACCGGCAGACCTGGCACAACGCCGCGCTCGCCAGCATCGCGGTGTGGTTCGAGGACGAGGAGCTGGCGTCGCGCGTGGTGGAAGGTGGAAGCGGCATCGTCGCGCACCTCCTGCACGGCTTCGGCGAAGACGGCATGTGGTATGAAGGAGACAACTATCACCTCTTTGCCCTTCGCGGTCAGCTGCTCGCGATGTGGTGGGCTCGTTTGGCGGGAGTTGATCTGCTGGCCGATCACCGTCTCGCCGACCGGCTGGCTATCGCGCTCCGCGCGCCGGCGGAGACCGCACTTCCGGACTTCACGTTCCCGGCCCGCAAGGACTCACGGTTCGGCGTGTCCCTGGCCCAGCCGATGTATCTGGAGATGTGGGAGATTGGGCTGGCCCGGGTGGATCCATCCAGCGAGCGCACCGCGGAGCTCTGGAACTGGCTCGCGCAGCTCTATCGGACGCCGGCGCCCAAAGCCGAGACCTTCGATTCCTATCTGCACGAAGCGGGAGAACCCAAGCCCCGGGCCACGCGAACCCGTGCCGATCTCTCCTGGTGGGCGTTGCTCGAGATGGTGCCGGCATGGCCTCAGAATACGTCGGCGTGGGCTCCAAAGGGCGCGGTCCTGACCGGACAGGGCCTCGCGGTCTTCCGGAACGGAGACCGCTACGCCAGCCTGGAATGTGGCGCGTCTCGGCGGGGGCCACGGGCATGCCGACCGGCTGAACCTGATCGTGCATGCCGACTCGGAATACTGGCTGCCTGACCTCGGCACCGGCTCGTACGTGTCGCGGGATCTCCACTGGTATCGCTCCACGCTGGCCCACAACGCGCCTCGCCTGGATGGCGAGTCCCAACCGCGGGAGGACGCGACCTGCGAGAACTTCGACCGCAGTGGCGACTGGGCCTGGGCGCGAGGCCGGTTCGGCCCGCTGACCCGCACTGTAGTTGCCGGCCCACGTTATCTCCTCGATGTGGTGGAGCTTGCCGGTACTGAGGAACGATACGCTCGAGCTTCCCTGGCACCTGACCGGCCGGGTATCGGTCGAGCCAGTCCGGAAGCTGGCAGCCGGCTGACCTGGACGACGAATTCGCCCAGAAGGCGGAGCGGCTGGTAGCGCAGGCCGGGGCTGCCGCGAATGCTGCGGGCTCAGGGCACCAATGCAGCCATGAGTATCTACTTGCCGGCCGAAGGAGATTTGCTCCGCGCCGTAGCCCCCGGGACGCCCGGGTCTCCGGAGCCCGCGTCGTTCTATCTGATGCGCGCCCGCGGCAAGAATCTCCGCCTCGTCTCGGTGCTGGAACCCACCCGCGGCACCGGCCAGGTACGAGAGGTCCGGCAGAAGGGGGCAACGATCGAAGTGGAGACCGCGGCAGGAGTGGATCGCCACGGCCCAACCGCAGAGGGCTGGGAAGTTCAAACCGGAACCGAGACCCGGAGGCTGGCGGGCAGTCGCAAGAATCCGGCACCCTTCGAGCCACTGGTACGTCAGGATCGTCCCCTCCTGGCAACGGGAATCGCCGCGCAGGTCCTGGAGCCGCCCCCGCTCGACGGCACACTCGAGGGCTTCGATCCTTCTGAGCCGCTTCAGCTCGATCACGAGGATCAGTACCGGCGAAGCGAGGAGCCGTATGCCGGACCGGAGGAGTTCTCCGCCAGTGCCACTGTGAATTGGGGCGACGAGGCAGTCTATCTGGCAATCGACGTGATCAAGTCCGAGGTGATACCCCGTAATCCGAAGGCGGCTCCGCTGCGCCTGGACAATGAGCCTGACGAGATTCAGGTGGACGGGGTCCAGGTGTACTTCATGCTGCCGCCTGAGGACACCGTGAGTGGATTCCTGATCGTCCCCTCCACCGAGGATGGAGCCGTGATCGTCCGCGGGATCGCAGGGTACGCCGGGACCCCCGACGACGTGCAGGGCCGCTGGGCTCCCATCGATGGGGGGTACCGGTTGACCGTGGCGATCACGCCCCCGGGCTGGAGCGGGGTCCGCCGGGGAGACCAGATAGGATTCGACCTGCTGGTGAACGAGATGCAGTCCGAGCGCCTCAGGCGGGCGGGCCAGCTGGTGTGGAGCGGTGGTGGAGGTTGGGTCTGGCTCAGAGGCGACCGCCAGGAGCCCTCGAGATTCGGCACGCTGGAGTTACGATGAGCGAGCACGTCGCGGGTTTCACGTCGACTGGAAGCAAGCGCCCGGAGAGTCTCTTCGGCACTCTCCATCCGGACCTGCCTTCCCGTATGGCGCGCTCTGTCCGGCTGCCGCGTCTGGGACGAGAATGACCGCGCGTACATCGACTACATCATGGGCCTCGGCTCGGTGGCGCTGGGCTACGGCCACCCGGAGGTGACCCGGGCTGTCATCGAAGCAGTCGAAGATGGTGTCGTGGGGCCTCTCGCCCCCGTGCTGGAGGAAGTGGTTGCATCTCAGATCTCCGGTCTCATTCCCTGGGTGGAACAGCTGCGCTTTCTCAAGACCGGCGCGGAGGCGATGGCGGCGGCCGTACGGCTTGCACGGGTGGCGACGGGGCGGGATCGGATCCTCGGCTGTGGCTACCACGGATGGCTAGACTGGTGCCAGTCTGCGGAAGGAGTGCCCGGCGCCACTCGCGCCATCTACGGCGAGCTTCCTTTCAATGATGCGGCGGCGGCTCGGGAGCTCATCCGTGGTAGCGGAGACAGTCTCGCCGCGGTGGTGTTCGAGCCGGTCATTCTGCGAGAGCCCGATCCTGAGTGGCTGGCGGTGTTGCGGGAAGAAACCGAACGCCTCGGGGCGCTGCTCGTGGTTGACGAGATCAAGACCGTCTGCCGCCTCGCCCTCGGTGGCGCTTGCGAGAGATACGGCATCCGGCCCGATCTGGTGGTCATGGCCAAGGCGCTCGCGAACGGGTTTCCGCTGGCTGCCGTAGGAGGCAGGCGGCGGGTGATGGATGGCGTCTCCCGCACCTGGATTTCTTCTACCCTGGCCACCGAGTTCGTCTCGCTCGCCGCAGCGCGAGCGACCCTGGACGTCATGGTCGCACGCCAGGTGCCGGCGCACCTGGGCCGAATCGGAGGACGCTTGCGCGACGGTCTGGTCGGCGCTTCACCTGGAGCATCCTGAGCTGGTCAGTGGCGTGGGTGGGGTACCGGAGATGTGCTTCCTTCAGTACGCCGATGATGTCGTATCCCAGGCCGTCACCGCCGAGTGTGCCCGCGCGGGAATTCTGTTCAAGCGCTCGGCCTACAACTTCGTCTCCCTGGCCCACGATGAGTCTGTGATCGATCGCACGCTCGAGGTGATTGCGGAAGCACTCTCCGCCGTGGCAAAACCTGCCTAGATTGGGAGGACTGGCATTGGGCGGTACCAGGCGGCCGGAGACCGGGCCGCGCTCGCAGCGAGTCATGAGGAGGTGCTTATGTCAGGCCGCAGACAGACCATCGATGGCCTCGACGATATCGATGATGAAGATGGGGCCGTTGAGGAGGAGATTTCGCAGGAGACCGATCTGACCCTGATTGTCGAGACCGCCGACGAAGTGATCACGGGGAGCGATCCCAGCCTCGAAGGTCCGCTCAATCCGGACGAGCTCGAGGACGAGGACGGCGGAGGAGGAGGCATAGCGGCACTCGTCGACGTACACGCACACTTCCTACACGACCGTTCTCCGAGAAGCGACTGGCAGGCGCGCAACGCCAGCCGCCTTCGCGCCGGCGAGCGGATCGGCATTTCGGTTCACGTGGCGTCCATTCTGGGCAGCTGGGGGCTGACGTCGCCCATCTACTTCCCGTCTCCAGCCGACATCGAGTACGGCAACGACTGCCTGCTCGCCTTGCAGCGCGCCCACCCCGGCAGGGTCCGGGGCTACTGCGTGGTGAATCCCAACTTCCCCTCCCACGCCGTCGCCGAGCTCGGGCGCTGCCTCGATGCCGGCATGATCGGCATCAAGCTCGCCGCCAGCCGCCGGGCCAACGATCCCCTGCTCGACCCCATCTGCCGGATCGCGGCGACCCGGAAGCGTCCCGGTCCTACACCACATCTGGCAGCATCGGCAGCGCGATTATGCCGGCCAGGAAGCCTCGGACGCGGGCGAGCTGGGGCAGCTGGCCCTGAGGCATCCCAAGGTCAGCTTCGTGCTGGCGCATATTGGGGGCGGTGGCGACTGGATCTATTCGCTCGCCTCGGTCCGCCACATCGGCAACATCCTGGTGGACCTCTCCGGAAGCGGCGTGGACGGCGGCATGCTGGAAGCGTGTATCGAGGCCGTCGGCGTCGAACGGCTGCTCTGGGGTTGCGATCTGACGCTCGATACCGGCTGGGCCAAGCTCCGGTATCTCGAGCACCTCCTCGAGCCCGCCGAGCTGGAGCTGATCAGGTGGCGCAACGCCGCGCGCATCTTTCCTCCGGGCGCTTTTGGCTCCGACTGATGCGACTCGACGTCAACGCCTTCCTCGGCTCCTACCCTTTCCGGCGCGTGCCCGGAACCTCGCCCGAGGCGCTGCTCCGGGCGATGGACCGCGTGTCAGTGGACCGCGCCTGGGTGAGTCACTTGCCCGGCATCTTCTGGCGTGATCCCGCTGCCGGCAATCCATGGCTCTATGAGACTACCGCAGCGGTACCCCCGGTTTGAGCCCATTCCCGCGGTGCATCCCGGTGTTGCCGGATGGGAGGACGTGCTCGAGCAGGCTCACCGCGCGGGAGCACCGGCGGTTCGCTCTGATCCGACCTACTACGGGATCGATCCATCCGGTTCCGCCATGCTGTCTCTGGCTCGTGTCTGCTCGGCTCAAGGCATCCCGTTGCTCCTCAGCGTGCGACTCGAGGATGCCAGGCAGCGGCATCCCAACGATCGCGCCGCCGAGCTGCCCCCGTGGGCGGTGCGGACCCTGGTGCGCAGCGATCCGGCCGATCCGTCTGATCGTAACCCACGCCGACCGACCGTTCATCGAAGAGGTGCACTTCGGCTCGACGGCGGAGGAATCAAGCCGGATCTGGTGGGATATCTGCTGGATCTGGGGGCCACCGGAGGATCATCTCGAGACGTTGCTGCACACCATTGGGGTCGAGCGCTTCGTGTTCGGCACCGGCCAGCCGCTTCGAATTCCCGAGAACAGCCTGGCCAAGCTGGACCTGCTGGACCTGACGGCAGCGCAGCGCGCGGCCATCGAGGGGGGAAATCTCGTGAATCTGAGTCCAACGACGTGACCACCCTGGCCGAACGGCTCGACGGCGGGTTGATCCCGGCGGTGCCGGTACCGTTCCGCGGCACCGACATGGATTCGACGCGCAGCGAAACTATGCCGCGCTGGATGGCGCGGCAGCCGGTCGCGGGTGTAGCCGTGTGGGCCCACACCGGTCGAGGTCCTCACCTCTCGGGCGAAGCGCGCCGTGAAGTGTTGGACACCTGGCGCGAAGCGTTGCCTGACCGGGTGGTGGTGGCCGGCGCGCGCGACATCGGCATGGCCATCGAGGCGCGCCGCGGCAAAGCCGACGCGCTGCTCGCCTTTCCCCAGCACGACGATCCGATCGGGTACCACCAACGGCTCAGCCGCGAGCTGCCCGTCATAGCGTTCTACCTGTATCAGGCGGCCGGTGGCGTCGATTACGATGACCGTACGCTGCACCGCATCCTGGAGCTGCCTGGCGTCATCGGCATCAAGGTGGCCACGCTGGATTCGGTCATGACGTTTCAGCGCATTGCCGCCGTCCTGCGGGACCATCCATCGAAGCTGCTCATCACCGGCGAGGACCGTTTCCTGGGCTACTCGCTGCTGCTCGGGGCTCGGGCCGCGCTTGATCGGCATGGGAGCCGCACTGCCGGATCTCCAGGCCGATCTGCTCCACGCGCGGGCAGCGGAGGACTGGCCCCGCTTTCTCCTTCTGTCGGATTTCTGCGACCGCTTTGCCCAGACCACCTTCATTCATCCGATGGAAGGCTACATCCGGCGGATGCTGTGGGCCGCGGCGGCCGATGGCGCGCTGCCGCCCGAGGCCTGCGACGATCCCTGGGGCCCACCACTCCCCAATGATGAGCGCGACGCGGTCGAGCGTCTGGTGCGAGATGCGCGCGCGACTCGAGCGTGACTTCGAGCGCTTCAAGCGCGAGCTGCCCCGAGATCTCCCGCATTACATCCGCGGCGCCTACCGAATCGACCTGACCGCCCGCTATCTCGGCTACACCGTCCCCCATCCCGATCGGCAAGGCGTCGGGCCAGCTCTCGCTCAGCGCGGAGCAGCTGGAGACCGACCGGGCAGCGGGCCTCGCCTTCGTGGTGCTGAAGACGGTCATCGCGGAGGACGCCGAGGGCGACCGGTCGATGGGTGCCTGGGCGGTGCATGAGACCCGCATGAAGGTCGAACGACGCCGCTCCGCAGCGGAACGCGAAGGCTGGACGGTGACGTGGAAGGGCAGGGGGTGGGACCGTTCCTTCGACGAGTACCTCACCCTGGTGCGCACCGCGGCAGACCTGACCCGGTCAGGGGAAATCCTGGTCGTCCCCTCGGTGAAGTATCACCTGCCCCGGCTGGGAGAGCCGTTCCGCGCCGACGAGTACCGCAACACCACCGAGCGTCTGGCTTCAGCGTGGGGCGGGGGTGAGCTCCCGCTGGAAAAGGATTTCTCGCCGACGCTGGCGGGAAACGAGCTGGCCGACGAGCAGGAGCAGATTCTGCGTTGGCTCCGAGAAGTACCGGGCCAGGTGCGGCAGGGCGCCGGCTCCGCTCCGGTCAGGCTCGCGCTCAAGCTGATGAATGCCCGTTTCGACGACGAGTTTCAGGCGAGCATGCTCGAGGCCGCCCGCTCAGCCGACGCGCTGGTCGTGTTCAACCGGCTATGGGACCCCGCTCTGGGCGTCGCCTATGGGGGATACGACTTGAGCGACAGGAACCTGCGCGTGCTCGACGCGGCCCGGGCGCGGGGATTGCTCCTCCCGGCATTGACCGGCACCGGCAATGTCTCCAGCGGGCGCATGATCCTGAGGTACGCCCGGGCCGGCTGCGAATCGGTTCAGCTGCACACCTTCTTCCAGCTACCACTGTCGGAGTACCCCGCCGCCGAAGGCTCCCGCCCTCAGCGAGCGCTGCACGCCTTGCTGTTCCATCCCGAGGAGGGACTCATCAGCGGAATGCTCGAGCTGGAACGCGACGGAACTTTGGAGCGCAGGGATGGCGAGTTGAAGTTTTTGGATCTTCACTGAGCAGCAGCAAACACGAATAGCGCTTTTCCTTTTTCTCCTTTGTTGCCTTCCCGAAAGCCGCAATGCCAATCGAGCGCATAGAGCTCTACGAGTTGACCCTCCCGCTGCTGGAGCCGTTCATCATCTCCGGCGGGACCATGATCGTCCGCCGTTCCCTCGTGGTGGTCCTGCACGATGACGAGGGTCATCGCGGCTATGGCGAGTCGCCGCCGTTCGAGCTGCCGTTCTACTCCGAGGAAACCCTTCGCCGGTGCCCGCGATCTCCTGGAGCGGGTGCTCATGCCACGCGTGGTGGCGGCGCGAGTACAGTCGCCCGAGGAGGTAGAGGCCGTGCTTGCGGCGGGGGTTCGGGGCAACCGGTTCGCCCGGGCCGGACTGGAAACCGCGGCATGGGACCTGGAGGCGGCGCGCCGCAAGACGGGCCTGGCCGCGCTGCTGGCTGAGCGCACCGGTGTAAAGCCCGCGAAGCACATCTCCTGCGGAGTGGCGCTCGGCATACCGCAGGACCGCTCGACCGAGACGCTGCGGCGCTGGATCGACGAGGCGTTAGTCCGAGGGTACCAGCGGGTGAAGATCAAGGTGGCGCCGGGGTGGGATGCCCAGCCGGTGGCTGCCGCGCGCGACGCGATGTCGGGCTCGGGCCTGCCGCTCACCGTGGACGCCAACGGAGGGTATGAGTGGCCCGAGCACGAGCCCAATCTCCGCGGGCTGGACGCCGCCGGCTTGCTCTACATCGAGCAACCGCTTGCACCCGATGAGCTGGTGGGGCATGCGCACCTGGTCGAGGAGCTGCGCACGCCGATCTGTCTGGACGAGACGCTCAAGGACGCCCGGGCCGCGCGGCAGATCGTTCAACTTGGCGGCCCGCGGGTTTGGAACATCAAGGTTCACCGCATGGGTGGCCTGTTGGAGGTGAGTCGGGTCTACGCGGTCGCCCAGGAATACGGCGCGGAGCTTTGGGCCGGAACGATGCCGGAGTCCGGCATCGGCTCCCAGGCAGCACTCGCCGCCGCATCCCTGCCTGGGTTCGTCTATCCCTCGGATCTGGAGCCGAGTACCCGCTGGTTCGGCCGGAATGCCGACGTTGTCAAGCTGGCCATGAGTCACGATGGCCGTATGGATGTGCCCACAGAATCGATCAGCGCCATGCTCCAAGGCGACCTCTTTCAATCTTCCAGCCGGCTCCTCCTGTCCCTGCCGAATGAGTAGCGTTGACGCGTCCCGTCCCGGCGCGTAGACTCTCAGCGAAGAAGGTCTTCTCGCCGGATATCAACCGAGCTGACCCATGGTCGAATACGCAATTCTGCTCGCCCAGAATACGACGGACATGCTCAGCATGACGGGACGTGATGTACTCTCCTGGGTGTCCGTGAACTGGGCCAGAATCGGGATTGGCGCTCTGGTCCTGCTCTCGTTTCGCATGGCGATCCGGGCGTTCACGGGGCGCTAAGCTCGATCCCCATTACCTTCTCGGGAGGCGAGCCATATCTGACCTCATGGGGTATCACTTCGGCAACATCCGCTTTGCCCCGGTCGCGGCGGGCTTCGCCATTCTGGCCGCCGTGTGCTGGCTGGACCGCGGGCCGGCACCGATGAGGAGCGATGGCATACACCCGAGACGAGATTCGGGCAGTCGATCGAGCGAGCCGGTGACGCGCACTGGCAGGCGCTGATCCGGCACCACGAAGACGCGTATCCCGAGAGCCGGCCTACCCCCGGTGACGTCGCTCGCGGCGAGGCCGAGCGTCTAAACGCCATCGGACTCGGCAATGCCGCCGACCTCAAGCTGGTGGAAAGCAGAGTCGAGCGGCTCCCCACCACCCTTCGCATCACTCACGTTTTCGAGCACACTCCGACGGGCGCAAGGCTACTGAGCGAGCCGTACACTGGCTACGACTGAGCCGTCCCAGCCTCCCCCGTCAACGGGGTTCACCTTTCACCTGATCCCCCACACCCACTGGGATCGGGAGTGGTATCTCCCCGAGAGCATCTTCCTGCCGCGCCTGGTTTCCGCCATTGACGATCTGCTGCTTCGGCTCCGCGTCCGACAGCGACATCCGGTTCCTGCTCGATGGCCAGACCGTCCTGCTCGAGGACTATCTGCGCGTCCGCCCCGAGCGGGAGCCGGAGGTGGCCGATCTGGTCCGGAGCGGCCGGCTGCAGGTCGGACCCTGGTATGTGCTGGCCGACGAGCTGGTTCCCGCGGGCGAGTCGCTCATCCGGAACCTTCTGGCGGGGCAGGCCGACGCCGGCCGCCTGGGCGGCCGTATGGAGGTGCTGTATTCGCCCGATGCCTTCGGCCATCCGGCCATCTGGCCCACGCTCGCCGCCGAGTTCGGAATCCGCTACGGCGTCATCTGGCGCGGTCTGGGCGGCGAGCCGGGGCAGGAGCGGGACCTCTACCGCTGGCGCGGCTCGGACGGACGCGAGGTCCTGTTGTATCATCTGCCGCCCGATGGGTACGAGGCAGGGTCCGCACTAGCCGCCGATCCCGAGCGGCTGCCGCCCGCCTGGCACCGAGTCCGCGCCGCGCTGGTCCCGCGCGCCGCAACCCGCCACGTCGCGGTCTTCGTCGGCGCCGACCACCATGCCGTGCATCCCGCGCTGGGCCGGCTTCGATCGCTCTTGAAGGAGATCGAGCCCGGGAGCGAATTCCGGATCTCCCGGCTGGAGGATTTCTTCGAGGCGGCGTCGGCCGAAGCCGTGGCGCTACCGGTCATCTGTGGCGAGCTGCGCTGGTCCTATGGCTACACCTGGACTCTTCAGGGCGTCCACGCGACCCGCGCCCCGCTCAAGCGGCGGCATGGTCTGGCCGAGCTGTCCCTCGCCCGGATGGCGGAGCCGCTTGCGGCGCTGGCGCAGTTCACCCGGGGCGGCGATCGCCGCCCGCTCCTGCGCCATGCCTGGCGCCTGCTGCTTCAGAGTCAGTTTCATGACTCCATCGCCGGCACCACCAGCGATGCGGTGGCTCAGCGGGTCGAGCTCCGGCTGGACGACGCCCGCAACCTCGCGTCCGAGATCTCCCGCGGCGCGCTCGATGAGCTGGCGGGGAACATCCCCGATCGCGCCCGGTCCAAGCCCGAAAGCGCGGCGCCCAGGCTGGTGCTCTGGAATCCGGTGCCGCGGCGTCGGAAGACGATCGTCGTGGCCGACCTCAGCTGGTTCCGCCGCGATGTGCTGGTCGGGCCGCCCGGAGATCGCATGTCCCGGGTCGGCCCCGGACAGCATCCGTTTCATCTGCTCGGCTCCCAGGGAGAGGTGCCGGTGCAGCCGCTCGGATGGCGCGGCGGCCAGGAGCGGCTCGATGCTCCCCATCACTATCCCGACCAGGACGAAGTGGACTGGACCCGGGTGGCCTTCCGGCCACCCGAAGTGGGCGGGCTCGGCGTCCAGGTACTCGAGCCCGGCGAGCACCGCTTCGCCGATCTGCACGGGACGGCATGGCAGAAGGGCCGCGCACTGGGCAACGAATTTCTGGAGGTCAGGATCGCGCCGAATGGCTCGCTGCAGCTGCTCGACCGAAGGAACCAGGAGCGATTTCGCGATCTGTTCGTGCTGGAGTCCGGGGGTGACGTCGGCGACAGCTACAGCTACTGCCCGCCAGCCGCGCGACCGGCTGCACCGCGGTGGGCGATGGTCCAGGTGCGTCCCCTCGCCGCGGGGCCGCTGGTCGCCTCGGTGGAGGCTCGCTGGCGCATGGCGGCAGGCCGGGTGAGCGGGATGGGCGGTGCGGGACCGTCGGTGTCCGACTCATCGTCACCCTTCACGCCGGCTGTCCCGCTGTCCGATGTACCCTCGAGATCGACAACCGCGCCTCCAATCACCGGCTCCGGCTGCGATCCGCGACCGGGCTGGCCGGCGGGGAAGCCGTACGCGGGGTCTCACTTCGGAGTGGTCGCGCGGCCGCTGTTAGACTCGCCGGCCGCGCGCTACCCGAGGGAGACGCCTGTCTCCACGGCGCCAGCCCACCGCTTTGTGGCGAAGGCCGCAGGGAGTAGGGGGCTGGCCCTCTTTGCCCCCGGCTTTTTCGAGTACGAGCTCGATCGGAAGGGCGATCTGCTGGTCACCCTGCTCCGGAGTGTGGGACAACTCTCGTCCGACCGCTCTGCCTACCCGTCCCGGTCACGCCGGTTGGCCGGTGGCAACGCCGCTGGCGCAGTGTCACGGCGTCGAGCGGCTTCAGCTCGGCATCGCCCCGATGACCGAAACCGAGCTGGAGGGCGGTACCGCTATCCCGGAGCTGTGGGAGGACATCTTCCTGCCGGTGCGCGGCGTGTGGCTGCGGCAGGCGTCGCCGCTCTCGCCGGCACCGATCGATGTGCGCCTGGAGGGATACGGCCTGGTGTTCTCCGCGCTGAAGCCGGCGGAGCAGGGAGACGACATGGTGCTCCGGTGTTACAACGCCACCGCGCAGCCCACCGCGGGCCTCTGGCACTTCGGCGAGCCGGTGAGCAGTGCGCAGCGCGCCCGCGCCGACGAGCGGGCGCTGCACGACATCAGGCTCGGAGAAGGCGGCCGCATCGTGCCCTTTCATGCCGCGGCACACGAGATCGTCACGATAATGGTGGCACTCGCCCCACCGGGCTAACTTTGCGCATGCGCGAGCTGCCATCGCTGCCATGCTATCCCTGTCCCCATAGCTCCTCCTGTTGTGCCTACGGCGTCACCCTGAGTGAGGATGAGGCCGTGGCCATCTCGAACATCCATGGGGGAGCCACGGTGTATCGTACCCGCTGGGGCGAATGGCGAACCCGGGTGAAGGGCGGACGCTGCGTGTTCCTGCAGGACAACGTCTGCACCATTCACGCGCAGTCATACTATCCGGCGGTTTGCCGGGGGTTTCCCTGGACCGACGCCGAGACCGGCGGGCCCTACGAATACGATCGGACGATCTGTCCCGAGTTCGTGATCAGGCCGGAGCTGGTGCAGATAGGAAAGGTGAGCGGGACAAGTGAGAGGTAAGAGGTAAGAGGTAAGAAGCATGACTTGTGCCAGGCAATCCTACGCACCAACCTCTGTTCCGCTATCAGGAACTCCAAATGAACTGCTCCCGCTCACCGCTCACCTCTCCTTTCCCGCTCACGCTCTTACTTCTCACTGTCCTCATGCCTCTTCGCCCGCCGCGCCCAGTCCCAGGATAAGGCACTGGAGCGCGCCAGGAAGCTCCTGCGCTCGACCCCGCTCATCGACGGACACAACGACCTTCCCTGGACCATCAGAGAGCGCGAGAAGGCGCCGCGGGACGTGGCGGCCTACGATCTCCGGACAGACTACCGGGCACACCGATCTGAGCCGGCTGGCCCAGGGCCAGGTGGGGGCGCAGTTCTGGTCGATCTACATCCCGGGCGAGATCAAGGACAGCGGGTATGCCAAGGTGCAGCTGGAGGAGTTCGACATCGCCCGCCGGCTGATCGCGCGCTACCCCGATCGCCTGGCGCTGGCGCTGACGGCCGACGACATCGAGCGCAACTTCAAAGGGCCGCGTCGCGTCACTGCTGGGCATGGAGGGCGGCCACGCCATCGAGAACTCCCTCGGCGCGCTTCGATCCTACTACGATCTCGGCGCCCGGTATATGACCCTGACCCACAACGTGACGCTCGACTGGGCCGACGCGGCGCTGGACTCCACCCGCCACAACGGACTGACCGAATTCGGCCGCGAGGTGGTGCGGGAGATGAACCGGCTCGGCATGCTGGTGGATCTTTCCCACGTTTCCCCCGCCACCATGAGCGACGCGCTCGACGTGACCGAGGCGCCGGTCATCTTCTCCCACTCCGCGGCCCGGGCGCTCACCGATCACGGCCGGAACGTCCCCGACTCGATCCTGGCCCGCCTGCCCAAGAACGGCGGAGTGGTGATGGTCACCTTCGTTCCGGCGTTCGTCTCGACCGAGGTGGCGGCCTGGGAGGCGCAGGCGAAGGAGCAGCAGACGCGATCAAGGAAGCGGTGAGCGACACGGTCGAGCAGAAGCGCCGCATCGATGAGTGGAAGGCACCTCACCCTCGCCCCAGCGCGACGCTGACGCAGGTGGCCGATCACATCGAGCACGTACGGAAGGTCGCCGGCATCGATCACGTCGGCATCGGCAGCGACTTCGACGGGATCGATACGGTGCCGGAGGGGCTGGAGGACGTCTCCAAGTTCCCTGAGCTGTTCGCCGAGCTGATCCGCCGGGGGTGGAGCGACGCGGACCTCAAGAAGCTGGCGGGCCAGAACCTGCTGCGCGCGCTGCGGGCGGCGGAGGCCACGGCTGCTCGGCTTCAGAAGAGCCGGCCAGCCGTCGACGAAGACGATTGAGCAGCTGGATGGGGTCAAACCAACAACGTGAGCGGGAAAGTGAGCGCGTAAGCGGGAGCGCACGTGCATCCCGCTTACGCTTACCCCTTACCGCTTACGCTTTTGTTTCGAGATGACTCCCCCAAACACCACGGCCATGCTGCAAACGAGAACCACTGGATCGCATAGCTCAGGTGCGGTCCATCGTCGATCGGAATCGGCTCCAGCCGGCGGGGAAAACGGGGCAGGGCGGAATCGGGCGCCTGCCGGATGTAGACCGGGGCAACTGGTACGGCAGACGGGCAGCCAGGGCGTCCCGGTCCAGCCGGGCCCAGGTGGTTCGGTGCTCCGCTCCAGCGGCTTCCCGCCCCGACGGGAGGAGAGAGCGGTCCCGCCTACCTGGACCCTACCGAGTTCCCGCACTGAATCGGTCTGCGCGGTGACGGCATCGGGCGTCGGCATGAAGCCGCGATTTACCAGCACCGCCGCACGCCCTCCTCCAGCACCAGCGGTGTCACCATCTCTACCCCGGGCGCCCCGCTGTACGCCTTCCCTCGCAGTACTACGTCGTGGTGTGGTCGTAGTGCCCGGTGGCCGAACTCGGCGGCCATCGAGTCTGCGCTCATCGCCGCTGCCGGGTCGAGGCCTACCCGGGCGCGGCTCGCGCCGCCAGTGCAGCCACGTTGGCCGCGCGCCGCTCCTGCAACCGGTCGAGCTGCCAGAATCCCAGGCGTACACACACGAGCGCGACGAGGCCGAAGCTGACGAGCAACAGCAGACGGGCACGGGATGACATGGATGGTCTGACCTTTGCGATGACCGGGAATCGGTCGCAGGCGTGAACCCCCCAAAGTTAACGTCAGCGGGAGATCCATGTCCACCATCTGCTCGCTCCGGGTGACAGCCGCGTTGGCGGTAATAGCCGCCCTCATGGAATTCGCCAGCCTTGCCTACGCGCAAGACCCGCCCCACGGGCTGATCGAGGTTCCCGCATCCAGTCCGGATGTGCGTGAACCCGGCCGTGGCGGCTTCTGGCTCGGGTTGGGTCTCGGGGCTGGAGGGGAGTCCTTCGATCTCCAGTCCCAGCGTCGGGTACAGCGAGGTCCTCTATCGGCCGACCGTTTCCTTCAGGCTCGGCGGGACGGTGGGGCAGCACCTGCGGCTCGGCGGCGAGGTTCTCTCGTGGATCAACGAGGTCGGTCCAGCTGTCGAATCCCTGAGCAGCGCTCTCTTCATCGCCCAGTTGTATCCGTTCTCGAGCGCCGGCTTTTATCTCAAGGGTGGCGTTGGTATCGGGCGGAATGCCGTGGACTTCGATGACGGGTCGAGAGGGGACACCGGCTTTGCCGGCTGATCGGCGCCGGTTACGAGCTCCGGCTGGGACGCCGCTTCTTCCTCAATCCGACCATCGATCTGGTGGGTCATCGCTACGACGACGGGTGGCCGGGGACTACCGCGAGCGGCTGGTCAACTTTGGCTTGGGTATACTGTTACAAACCGGCAGGTGAGGTCGTCTCAGGCCACTTCCGATCCGGCTTCGGGTCGCTATTCTAGGTGACCCCACCCTTCACCCGGCACCTCCCATCGGCGCCGTTCATTTATGTCCGCGTGAACCCATGGCTACTGCATCCCCTCCTGCGCGATTTGCTCCTTCTGGCCGGCGCCTCGGCTGCTCCAGTGGCGAGCTGCTCCTGCCCGACCTCCCGGGCGAGATCGTCGCCTGTCAAAGATTGATGGCGACAACCAGGTGGGCACGGTGGGTGAGCCGCTCCAGGATCCGCTGATCGTGAAGGTGATGACGGAGCGAGAAGCCGGCCGTGGGACGGAGGTGGAGTTCGTCACCACCGGGGCACGTGGAATCGGCCCGCCAGCGCAGTCACGAACAGTCAGGGGAGGGCCACCTTCAGCGTTCTCGGCACCGCTCCCGGCGACTACGTGATTCGGCCGCTGCTCGAGGAAGAGGGTCGAGCCCCAGGTGAGGAGTTCATCGCCCAGGCCGAGCCGGGCCCCCCGACACTCTGACCGCCACAGTCCGATGAGCCAGCCCGGTCGCCGAGATGAGGACATCACGCCACCCCGTGGTCAGGTTGTAGACCGCTTCGGCAACCCGGTGCCCGAGGTGCAGGTCGCCTGGCAGGTCAGCACCGGGAATGGGGAGTTCAGCGAGCCGATCACCCCCACCGACGATAACGGCACTGCCACGGTGAACTGGACCCTGGGAAACCGGCATGGGGTCCATCGGCTGACCGCCTCAATCGAGCCCGTCACCGGCTCCCCGCTACTTTCACGGCCACCGTACTGTTCTAGCTGCCGTGGCAGCGCGACAACAGGCATCTTGCCCGGAGTTCACTAACTCGAACAGCATGTGCGTATTACAGATATCGTGCTCTCGCCCGCTTCACGGCATACTCCCTGCTTTGAGCCCGGTCATGGCTGACCGGCGTTTTGGAACTGTTCGCTCACCCTCTCGTTGCTAATTTGGAATCCCTTGGGGTTGAAGCACTTAGCGAATTCTGTGACCCAGATCCTTTTATTCAGGTGTCCGAGGGAATAAACTCCGGCCTGAAATCAAGGCCATGTAGTTCCTGCGCGGAGTGTCGCGCCCTACAGAGTCTCGTTACTCAGGATCCCTCGTGACTCTCAGCCATCTTCTGCGCTCGTTCCTTCTTGGGCGTCACTCCCCTTGCCGCCTGCGGCGGCGAGAGTCTGATCCTTCCACCCGAGGGTGAACCCGCGCACATCGAGATCATGTCGGGGAGGTCAGCACGAGTGGCGGGTCGGACCGGTCTGGAAACGCACTGGTCGTTCGGATCACGGACACTCAGAACCGGCCGGTAGCGGGGGCGAGCGTCGTGAGTTCACCTTCGCCGATGGGGCGGCAGGCGGCGAGCCCGGCGACCGACGAATCAACGGATGGCGACGGACGGGCGGCCTCGCGGCTCGCGGTTAGGAACGCGGGTGGGAACCAGTGCCGGGACCGGCGAAGTTCCAGTCGATCCAGGGGTCACCCCGGTTACGCGACCTTCACAGCCACGGCTCTGCCCGCCAATGCTAACGGCATTGCGCTGCTCTCGGGCGACGGACAGTCTGGCCAGGTCGGGGCCACCCCCCTCGCGCTGCCACTGGTTGTGGTGGTGACCGATGCCTTAGGGAATCCGATTCCCAGGTTTCCGGTGGACTGGACCGTCACGGGCGGTGGCAGTGTCAGCCGCTTCCCCGACCCCCACCGACGCCAGCGGGCAGCGCATCGGTCACCCGCACGCTCGGCGCCCGCCGCAGGAGCGCAGAGCACGGCGGCCAGCTACCGCCACGGGGGCCTGGCCGGATCCCCGGTGACGTTCACCCACACGGCGACGGCCGGAACCGCGACCGGCGTGATCAAAGTCTCGGGCGACAATCAAAGCGCGCAGCCCGAGCACCGAGTTGGCTCTGCCCCTGGTGGTGCAGGTTCTCGATGGCGCGGGGAATCCGATCCCCAATTGTCCACTGACCTGGACCATCGGAGAAGGCGGCGGCGGGGTCTCCGAGGTAAATACCACCACCGACGCCCAGGGTAATGCCAGCACCCGTTGGACGCTGGGTCCCGGCGTGGGGCGCCAATACGGTGAACGCCGTGGTGTCGGGCTTTGGCCCCGCCACCTTCACCGCCACCGCTACCGCCGGCTCTCCCAGCGACGCGAACTCGACCCCGTCCTCGGCTTCGCCGGGCACGATCAACTGTGGGCGGCTCCAGTACGGTGACCGTCACCGTCCGGGATGCCACGAATAATCCGGTGGCAGGAGTCTCGGTGACGCCGGCGTCCTCCGGCAGCGGGAATACCTTCACGCCGGCCCCCTCCTGCGCCAACCGGGGAAATGGTGTGGCGACGTTCACCTTCAGCTCTACGGTGGGTGAGACCAAGACCATTACAGCAACGGCGGGTGGTGTAGCACTGACCGACAATGCAACCGTCACGGACAGAAGAGAGCCTCGACGGTCGAGATCAATG
>CAWEMG010000059.1:0-11357 GCA_963810165.1 uncultured Gemmatimonadales bacterium | reverse complement strand
CATCGCGATCTTGAACCGCTCCTCCGGCGAGATCAGGTGGTCCTGGTCATCCTTCTCCAGGTCGATCTGCACCCAGTTCACCTCGCCGCTGAACTCGTTGCCTGTCGGGCGGTAGTCCGGTGACACCGGCGAGCCGGTTTCCTTCCCAACGTCGCAGGTCTCATCGGCAGAGAACAGCATCGGCACGGTCTGCTCGACCCGGCCTTCGCCGTCCTTCTTGCCGTCCACGAAGAGCGAGACGTTGCCGCCCTTGGCCAGCCCGCCACCGTCGTACTTGAACTCCATGCGCACCTGGTGCTTGCCGGCGGGGATCGGCTTCGTGCCCTCGGTGAAGTACCGCTTGATCCCAAAGAAGTTGTAGCAGTGCTTCAGCTTGCCGTTGTGGGCGTAGAGGCTCCAGCCGCCGATGCTCCCGCCGAGTGCGACGATGACGCCGTTGGCGCCGGACTTCGGCACCTCGATCTCCGCCGTCAGCGAGTACGACTTGTTGTGGGTCACGACCAGCGAGCCTTCGCTCAGCCGCGCCATGCCGCCGAACAGGATCTGCGAGTTGCCCTTGATGAGCTGGGGGCGGCCCGCGAGGTCCGCGTTGAATCGCTCGAAGGTGCGGTCATCGAGCGGGATGACGTTGTACTTGGCTGCCTCGATCAGGAAGAGCCGCTGCAGCTCGGCCAGCTTCTTGGGGTTCTGTTTGGCGAGGTCTTTCGACTGGGTCCAGTCCGTGTTGGTGTCGTACAGCTCCCAGACGTCCTCGTCGAAGGCCCGCTTGTAGGCACCGACCCACGGCACGCCGTGCCGGGTCACGGCCGTCCAGCCCCTGTGATAGATCCCGCGGTTGCAGAACATCTCGAAGTACTGGGTCTCGCGGTGCTCGGCCGCCTTGGCGTCGTTGAACGCAGACAGCGTGCTCGCGCCCTCGAACGGCGCCTGCTGCACGCTGTTCACGATGGTCGGATGCGGCAGGCCCGCGGCCTCGAGGACCGTTGGCGCGACGTCGATCACGTGGCAGAACTGCGAGCGGACCTCGCCCTTCCCCTTGATGCCCTTGGGCCAGTGCACGATCGTGCCGTTGCGGGTGCCGCCGAAGTGCGACGCCACCTGCTTGGTCCATTGATACGGCGTGTTCATCGCATGCGCCCAGCCCACGGCATAGTGGTTGCAGGCGTCCGGCCCGCCGAATGCGTCGATCTTGCTTATAAGGAATTCGGGCGTCTCGATCGTGCCCATCCCGTTGAGCACCGCTACCTCGTTGAAGCAGCCGTTCAGCGTGCCTTCGGCGGAGGCGCCGTTGTCGCCGAAGATGTAGTAGATCAAGGTGTCGTCGAGAATTTCCAGGTCCTTCAGCGTGTCGAACAGGCGGCCGACGTGGTGGTCGGTATGCTCGAGGAACGCGGCGTAGACCTCCATCTCGCGGGCGAGAACCGGCTTGAGCGCCGCGGGCATGTCGTCGTAGGCGGGGATCTCGTCCGGCCGCTTGGTCAGCACTGCATCGGCGGGAATCACGCCCAGCTTTTTCTGGCGGGCGAAGGTCTCTTCCCGAACCTTGTCCCACCCGGCGTCGAACTTGCCCTTGTACTTGTCGATCCACTCCTTGGGCACGTGATGCGGGGCATGGGTGGCGCCCGGTGCGAAGTACATGAAGAAGGGCTTGTCCGGCATCAGCGCCTTCTGCGCGCGCACCCACGCGATCGCCTTGTTGGTCATGTCCTCGGTGAAGTGGTAACCCTCCTCCGGGGGCTTGCCCTGTTCCATCGGGGTCGTGCCCTCGTAGATCGCCGGATACCACTGGTTGGTCTCGCCTCCGATGAAGCCGTAGAAGTACTCGAACCCGCCTCCGCCCGTCGGCCACTGGCCGAAGGGTCCCATCGGGCTGGTTTCCCAGACCGGCACCTCGTGGCACTTGCCGAACTGTGCCGTGGAGTAGCCGTTGAGCTTGAGCGTCATGGCGAGCGGCGCCTTGTTCTTCGGCAGGACGGAGGTATAGCCGGGAGCCGAGGTCGCTATCTCACAGACGCCGCCCATGTTCACCGAATGATGGTTCCGCCCGGTGAGGAGCGCCTGGCGCGTCGGCGAGCAGAGCGCCGTCGTGTGAAACCGTGTGAGCTTGAGCCCGCCTTTCGCCAGCTTCTCGGCGTTGGGCGTGGGGACCGGGCCGCCGAAGGCACTGGTGGCGCCGAAGCCGCAGTCGTCGATGAGGACGATCAGGACGTTGGGTGCGCCCTTGGGCGGCCGCAGCGGCTCGATTGGCGGGAACTTCGTGTCCGGGTCCTTCGCGTCGTAGGTGGTGAGCCCCACATGCTGCGCATCGGGGATCGGAAGAATGGAACGTTGAATCGTGTCCTGGGAACTCATCTAGCTTCTCCTTGTGGGCCTGCCGTTGATCTCTCTGACGCGGCTCGCCTCGACGGCTGACGGCATACAAAAGCAGTTGCGGGGCCTCTGTGGCGCCCGCACGGTGCTTTTGGCTGAATCGAGCGCGATGCTCGAAATCGCTATGTCTACAGGAGATACGATGAAATACGCCGCGATCCAAGATGGACCTTAGTGCAGCCTACCTTCTAGAATCCAGCAGGGGTTTCACCCCCAGGGCCTCGATGGCCGAGTGTCTCGAAGGCGTGGGACAGCGGGTGGCGGTCAACGGCTCGAGCCGGACGCCGAGGCCCTTTCCGCCTGCCACAGGTCGGCGTAGTCGAGCACCCATCCCGAAGGGTCTACGCGGAGCACCCCGACGAACTTCTCGGCCCCGGGCAGATCCGCCTCGTAGTGGTACTCGGCAACCGAGCGGCGGACGTAGCGCTGCACCAGCGGCGCGACCGCGGCCGACGGCCACTCGAGCCACGCGGAGCGCACCTCGGCCGCCTGACCCACCGCCAGATCCAGGCGGCGCAGCGGCAGCAGGTTCGTAGCCGGAGTGAAGTTGAGGTCCAGATCGAGGCATCCGTTGACGGCGGGACAAGGCGCGCCGTTCAGTGTCCAGCGCCCGTCGCGGGCGCGGTGAAACCGAAGCGTGACCAATCGCGTACCGCGCCATCCGTCAACAGTGGCTTCGGTGGTCGTCCATTCGGCGTCGCATCGCACTCGATAGTGCAGGGCCGTCGGATCTCCCCCCTCGTGGAACACCGCCATCCCGACGATCTCCATGCCGCCCTCGACTTCGCGGGCGCAGGCAGCGTCGTGCCCCGGCAGGTCGAGCCGCCGCCACAGGATTGGCCTCACCCCGAATCCTCTTCGGACCAGTCGATCGGCGCGGGCGCGGGGACGAAAAGGCCGATCCCCACCAGGCCCCGAAGCCGCGCCGTCCAGAGCGGAGCGAGCAGGGTGACCAGCAGCACCACCAGCCAGATTCGCCCCCGCCGGAGATCGTAGTCAGCCAGCAGCTCGCTCCAGCTCTTCCCGAACCCGTAGTGCCCTCCGATGAACTCGAAAGCCAGGGTCAAGGCGAGCCACAGGGCGCCGACGCCAAGCGCGTCGCCGACCGTTGTCGGCCGGATCCAGCCGATCGTCATCCAGGTCGCAAACAGGATCAGGCCGGAGAGGGAGAGTGTGCTGACCGCTCGGCCGACGGTCTCGCCGAGTCGCGGAGACAGCCAGGTGTCTCGCACGCCGCCGTTGAGTACGGCCAGAAACAACAGGAGAAGCCAGACCGCTAAGGCACGCAGCGTCACTGGGCCGCGGACACCGGTCCCTCGTTGGAGATATCAACCGAGCACCGCCACTTGCCGTCGGGCTCCTTCCGCCAGACGGTGATGTACCTGCCGACGGCTGTGTGGAGGGTGCCGGTGGAATCGGGGGCCGTGAACCGATTCGTTCCATAGGTATAGCCGAAGTCCCCGCTCGGCGAGACGACCGCCGAATCCGGCGTCCAGGAAATCTGGAATCCGGGAATGGCGCGGGTACCGGCGACCATCTGGCGAATGGCGTCGGTACCCACGAGGACCGGCTGCCCGGGGAGGATCACCCGGGCGTCGGACGTCCAAAAGGCCACCACACTGTCCACCGGTCCGTTGGCCGCGGCCACCGCTGCCCAGGCCCGGTCGGTCTCGAGCAGGTCGCGCGTGGCGCCGGCTACATCGACCCCGCGCTGACAGCCCGTCGAGAGGACGAACAGTCCTCCGGCAATGATGTGGAGATATCGCATTAGCCGCCTACCTATGAGGTGGAGTCATCAAATGGGGTCGCGGCCGTCCCGCTGGTCCGGTTGCTCACCCGCCTTGCACCAACCCTGTGACCAAGAGTGTTCTAGCGGCCCTGCGGATCAGCTACTCCTGCTTAGAAGCTGGGAGACGGGGCACAAGTTTTTCAATAGCCGCCAAGAAATCCATGGGATTGAACGGCTTTGCCAGCAATGGTCCGGGGAGCCGGCCGCCTTGGGTTGGCGGACCGTAGCCAGTCACAAACAGCAGAGGAAGGCTGGGCCACTGGGCGAGGAGCATCCGGGCGAGGGCTGCACCGTCGATATCGTCCATCCGCAGATCCGTTACGACAACGGCAGGGGGTGAACCAAGACTGAGGACGCGCTCGAGGGCGCCTCGGGCGCTCGAGGCGCCGTGCACGACGTAGCCGGCATCCAGGAGGATGCGCTCCATGAGCTGGCGCACGACTGGCTCGTCATCTACGACAAGCACCACCGGATCTTGCGCTGGCTGCGAGCCTGCCATGGGTCCCTTCCGTGATGGGATGGAGCAAAAATCTATCGCTCTTGCAGTTCCCCGTAAGGTCGGTTCTTGCCCTGACGGCATCGACCATGATGGTGTGTCATAGCAACGGCACTTCCTCTCTGCTCCACCCAAGGGCACGTTTGGAACGGCGGACGGCGAACGTCTGTTTACCATAGCAGCTGCTGGAGCGTGCAGCAGCGGTCACGATCCGGGGGTCAGTGCCATGTGGATGCTTCTCGCGCTTGCGGCTGGCGCAATCCTTGTACTGATCGTGGCCAACCTCTCGTCCAGCGAAAAGAAGATCGAGCACGAGATCGAGCACCTCTACGCGGTCGGGGATGCCCAGTTCGTTCGCTCGATGGGGACGCTCCTCGGCCCCGGCATCCTGACGGGAAACCGGGTGGTGGCCCTCAGTAATGGGGATGAAATCTTTCCGGCCATGCTCGCGGCGATCCGAACCGCAAAGCGGACCATCACCTTTGAGACCTACATCTACTGGTCCGGTGCTATCGGGAACGCATTCTCGGAGGCGCTGGCCGAGCGCGCGCAGGCCGGTGTGAAGGTCCACCTTCTGCTCGACTGGGTCGGCTCCGGCAAGATGGATGACTCGATGCTCGAGCAGATGGAGCGGGCGGGCGTAGAGGTCGTCAAGTACCATCCCCTCCGGTGGTACAATCTGGGGAGGCTCAATAACCGAACCCACCGAAAGCTGCTACTGGTTGATGGTGCGGTAGGCTTCACGGGCGGCGTCGGGATCGCTGACAACTGGCTCGGGAACGCGCAAGACCCGGCGCACTGGCGCGACTCGCATTTTCGCCTGGAAGGCCCCGCGGTCGCTCAGATGCAGGCGGCTTTCATGGACAACTGGATCGAGGCCCGCGGACTCGTGCTGCACGGCGAGCCGTATTTCCCCGAGCTCCCCTCCGTGGGACCACACGCCGCCCAACTCTTCAAGAGCTCCGCGAACGAGGCGAGTGAGAGCGTCCGGCTCATGTACTTGCTCGCGATTACATCGGCGGTCAGGAGCGTGCGTATTGCCAGCGCCTACTTCGTCCCTGATTCACTGTCCGTCGCTTCTCTCGTGGCCGCGCAGCGGCGCGGCGTCGAGGTCGAGATCATCGTTCCGGGGCGCTATACCGACGCCATAGTTACGCGAAGGGCCTCCCGGTCGCGCTGGGGACCCCTGCTCGAATCAGGTGTAGCGATCTACGAGTACCAACCGACCATGTACCACACCAAGGTCATGGTCGTGGACGAGATGTGGACCTCGGTCGGCTCCACCAATTTCGACAACCGATCATTCCGGCTGAACGATGAGGCCAACCTCAACATTCTCGACCCGGAGTTCGCAAGCGGACAGGTTCGAGCGTTCGAGGCGGATAAGGCGCAGTCCAAGCGCGTCACCATCGAATCGTGGCGGAATCGTCCTTTGCGCGAGCGGGCGACGGAGCGGCTCGCCGGACTCCTGCGCCTACAGCTATAGGCGCCGCGCCGGCACGCTCTTAGGGCCGCTCCCGCAGCACCACCCACGCCCACCCCAGCAAAGTCGCGACTAGGAACGGATAGGCGAAGAACGGGAGCGGGGACGCGGTGGGCAGCAGCATCTCCCCCGCGTAGATGCGGCCGGCCGTGACGGCGAACAGACACGCGGCGACGCCGCCCAACACGCGCAGCCACAGTGGGAGCAGCGGCCGCGTACTGACGAGAGCCAGTCCGGCCGCCCAGAGCGCGATTCCCGCCGCGAAGGCAGGCACACTCTCCGCGGGCCCGGCGGCCGTCCCCGACAACAGGATGCCCTCGCCGATCGCGAACACGAGAAAACCTCCGGCCACGACTTCGGCGCCAGCTCGCAGGTATCGGATCGTCAGCAGGCTGGCCGCGATCACCAGACCGACGCTGTCAATGGCCCACAGACTCGCCTGAACTTGCGGGGAGGCGGCGAACGTACCGGCACCACCGAACACCGCTCCCACGATAAGCCCCGCGGCGGCAATTCGATCGAGGCTGCTGGTGCCGGTTGCGCTCACTTTGCGGGCTTCGGCTCCGGAACCAGCTTCGGCGACTCCTCGACCAGGCGATAGGGGTGACCTGTGCACTTCACGTCGGGGTTGGTCGGCGCGAAGGTCCCCAAGGGGTTCGGCTTGTAGAGCCACACGTGAAGGTCGTAGTGGCGTCATCTCCATCGGGAGCAGCGGGGGATGTCCCGTCATCGGACCGTCGAAAGGCCGGCCCCAGAGCATGGGTCGTGCCTTCACTCCGGTAGCCAACGGGATGAACCACTCGGCGCCAACCAGCCGCAGCTTGTCGCCGTCGGGTTCGTAAAGCAGCACCTGGGGCTTGGCGGGATCGGGAACGGGGCCGATGAGGTCGATATTGAGGAAATGGACCCCCATGCCACCCGGCTTGTAGGGAACGTGCCCGGCGGCGCCGGCACGCTCGAATTCGACGCAGCCGAGCGTTGAGAAGTATCCATCATGGATGGCGACGTACGGGTCCTTGTACTTCTCGAGCGCCGATCGCACCAGCGACAGGTCTGGCTCCGGCTTGGTCCTGCCCCACGACAGGCCGCGCGGTGACGGCGGTTAATAGCACCACCATCCAATGGACCGCCGTCCATGCGAGGCGCTGGTCGCTGCGTCGGCATCTGATCTCGTGCATGGAGCCTCCGAAGCAGAGTGTGCCGTGCGTGGTATTCGGGCGGGGAGCCGGGTTGGTTGTGCTAGACCGGGAAGATGCATTCCGGACGCTTCGGCGTCGAGGGTCGGCTCGGTTCCCTGGGCCACGCAAAGCTCCCGGGATGACAGCTATTCGCCCCGCACGACTTCAGCTGGCGGGCTGGCCGCTCTCCAGAGTGCGTTTGATGACAGCGAGCCCCTGATCCATCATGCCGGCGACTCCAGGGGCGACCTCGTGAGGCAGCAAATCCGCGATCCAGACAAAGCGGCTGTGCCCCTCGCCGTCCGGAAAGACCTGAGCAGAAGCGTTGTGGTGCGTCATTTGGCCTCCGACGACGGACCACACCAGTCGGCGCGCCTCGTCGTTGACGTCCACGATCAGCTCGCGCGCGACGAGTCCGTTGCCGAAGGTCACCACCCGAGCCCCTTCCTCCAGGCGGACATCGGTGACGAACCCCGGCGCGAGGCGCTCATGTAGTGCGCCGACATCTCGAAGCGCGTCCCAGACGGTCAGCGGATCGGCTTGGATCCGCACCTCACGATGTATGGAAGCCACAAAGTCTCCAGGTAGACCCCAGGACAACATGCATGGCCTGCGTTCGGGCGTCGAGAGGCATCGGCCTCCACCATCAGGCCGCCGCTCCAATCCGCCTGCATTCCTCTGCCTTCCTTTCCTTCGCCACCGCCAGCAACCCCGCCCACGCCTCGCGAATCTCGGCCCGCTCCCACGTCGGTGCGTCGTACCGCCAGCTCAGGAACGCGCAGCTCCCCGGATGCCGCACCGCCAGTATCCCGAACTTGACCAGGTCTGCCGCCGCGCATGGGCTCGACCCCACGCCGTAACAGTCGTGCACGTTGAGTCCCATCACCACGCGCAGTCCCAGCTTCGCCGCGATCGCCGCGGCGTTGTCGAAGTACCTCTGCGCGTCGCCCTTTCCGGTGTGGTACTGCGCCCAGGCGTAATCCAGCAGTGGCGCGAGCGACGGCGAGGCGGCGACCCAGTCGGGCGTCACCCGCACGCCGAGTGGCAGCCCCGGCAGCCTGGTCCGCGCGTACGCCGCCCACGCGGCGACCTGCGTCTGGGTGACCGCCTGCCCGCCCCAGCAGTTCTTGCAGCCGTAGTCGTCGCCGAGGTTCATACCGAGGATGGTGGCCCGGTACTTCTCGAGCGTGTCCGGCGGCAGCGCTGCGGCGTATCGGTCCACGAGCCGCTTGGCGCTGTCCACTGAGAAGGCGCCGGTCGTCTGCCCGTTGGTGGTGAGGTAACGCCGGGGAGGCACGATCACGAGCCGCACACCGCAGCGGGCCGCGAGCTGGACCCGGTCCAGCACCGCGCCCGGAGTGAGCGGCTGCATCGCGGCCGAGGTGGGGCCGGCGCAGTACGAAGCCTCGGGCCACTGGCTCATGCCGGCCGCAAAGCCGACGGAGCCGGACGGCACAGGCGTCGCCCGCACGCTGTCCACCATCCGCGCGCTGTCAGAGCCTCGGGCGGTGTCGAACACGATGCGGGGGATCAGGGTGATGGTTGGGGTATAGTCGGTGTGGCCGTAGACCGTGAACTCGCCGACGGCGATGGTCCAGCCGACGGTGTTCGCGGCCTGGCCGGCGGCCGAGCCGGCGAGCCCTATTAAAGGAAGCAGTACGAGACCTGGGCGGAGCATGGCGGACCCTCCTCTCAGTGAGACGGTGGCCTCCTCATTTTGTTGATTGGGATCGCGAGCGGGGGGCTCATTCGCATTCGGTGTGCCACAGACGAGGCGACGGGCGCGACGGGACGACGGCGCAGTTCCTGTCCACTTTCGGAAACAGTGGGACCACTCAGTGTCCCCGAGGTGACCGTAGGGACAGCGGTTACGCCGACTGCGGGACTCGGATCGGCAGCGTCACCATCGTCTTGCCGCGCCACCGGAGCCGCTTCTCCATCGCCAGCGCGGTCTCGTTGTGCAGCAGGCGGTGATACCACCTCTCCCGCTGGAAGATCATCTTGCCCGCGAAGAACACGACCTGCGGGAACTCGCGCGGCGACCTCCAGGCACAGCTTCTCGGCCTCGGCGACCGCCTCCGTCCCGATGGCCACGCGCGACGTAGCCGGCACGCCAGGCCCGGGCAAGCGCGACATATCTGGCCAGCATCTCCTCGGTCCGCCGCCGCAGGTCGTCGACCGCGTGCTCGCCCTTGAACTCCCCGGAGTCGATCACGCCGACCGAGACGAAAACGAGGCTCTTGAAGTGGCCCGGGAAGGCCCGGAGGATGTTGAGCACGGTGTGGATGCCCACCCCACCGTAGGAGCCGACCAGCACCGCCGCCGTCGGCTGCTGGGTCCACGGGCCGACGCCCGGCCGGCCGGGTCGCGTCGCCTGGGGCAGGTCGCCGAGCTCCCGGTAGAGCTGATCGAGCTCGCGCGCCACCGCGCGTAGTGGCGCCGGATGACGAAGCAGAGGCCGATGACGACCGCGGTGATCGACGATCGTGACCCAGCCCCCTCGCGCGAACTTCTCGTACACCGTCATCACCAGGATGGTGAGGCAGAGTGCGAAGCCGGCGGCGAAGAGCGCCGCCCGGCGCCTCCACTCGCGCCGCGGCCCGCCGGTGCCGGTACCAGAAGCCAGCATCGCCAGCATGGAGAGCGAGAACGTCAGGAACACGTTGATGCTGTACATCACGACCAGGTGGCCGACGTCGCCACTGGTGTAGACGAGCGCCGCCAGGGCTGCCGCGCCCATCAGCGAGGATGCCGTTCTGGTGGTGAGCCGCTCGGAAAGCGCCGCGAACCGGTGCGGCACCCAGGAGTCCACCGCCATGTTCGCCAAGGACCCGCGGGCCGTCGATGAAGCCGGCCTGGGCGGCCACCACGAGCAGCATCGCCTCTGAGAAGAGCGTGACCACGACGAAGGTCCGCCCGAACGGCAGGCCGTCCAGCGAGGCGCTCGGTCAGCACGGCGTTCATGGTCTTCCCGGCGACCGGCGCGACCCGCCAGAGCAGATAGCAGAGCAGCAGCCCCGAGGCGGTGAAGGCGAGCGATGTCCCCATGTACACCATGGTGCGCTTCCCGGTCTGGACCTTGGGCTCCCGCATGATCGGCAGGCCGTTGGAGACCGCCTCGATGCCGGTGTAGGTCCCGCCGCCGAGCGAGTAGGCCCGGAAGAAGACGAGCAGCAGGCCGCCGACGCCGAGGGTCGCGACACCCTGCTCGAATCCGCTCCCGACCGTCCGCGGCAGTCGCGGGCAGCTCCGGCAGATGCCCCACGATGCCGCCGCCGATGAGCACAGCGTGCGTGACCAGGAACAGCAGGAAGACCGGGAGCAGCGCCATGCACCGACTCGCGCACGCCCCGGATGTTGAGGGTGGTGAGGCAGCAGGATGAGCGCGACCTCCACCGGCAGCTTGACCCGTGCCAGGCCGGCGGCAGAAAGCTGAACAGCGCGTCCCCTGCCGCCGCGATGGAGATGGTGATCGTGAGGACGTAGTCCACCAGCAGCGCGGAGCCGGACACGACCCCGGCGGTCGGGCCCAGGAGCTTGCTCGCCACGACGTAGCCGCCGCCACCGCTGGGAAATTCCTCGATGATCCGCCGGTAGGCGGCGGAGATGAGCAGCACCGTGATCGCCATGAGCGCGGCCAGCGCCACGGCCAGATAGGTGTGCTGCCCGAGCGCCTTGAACGCCTCCTCGGGCCCGTAGGCGGAGGACGACAGGCCGTCCGCGCCGAGGCCCACCCACGCCAGGAAGGCGACGAGGGATAGGCGGTGGTGAAGCCGCGGGTCCCGCAGATCGCGCGGCTTGCCGAAGAGCAGACGTGAGACGGACGACATGCGATTCTCCACGTGCGAGGGCGCCCTCGCCGGAAATACTGGAGGGCGACCCGCGACTTGTCAGCCGTCGCCGGGAGATCCTGATGGAATCTTGACGCGGGCCGGACGTAGCTTTGGAAGGCAACGGAGGAAACCGGACCCGATGAGGCAACAGGGCGATCGCGGATGGCGGGAATACCTCGAGGCGGTGGGGCTCGTCGGCCTCACCACG
>CAWEMG010000058.1:0-19017 GCA_963810165.1 uncultured Gemmatimonadales bacterium | reverse complement strand
CCTGCCACGTCATGTGTTCGATGAGGAGGGGCTGGCAGAGTGGGCCGATCGCCGCGGCGTCCTGGTGAAAGCCATCGAAGATGCCGCACTCGGGTTTGCCTCGGTTTACCGCTCGCTGGAGCTGACCCTGCCCAAGCAGCTCCCCTACGCGTCGAAGGAGATCCGACGCCTCTGGGCCGACCTGGTTGCCCGGATCATGCCCTTTGACCTGGTCATTGACGAAAAGACCGTCGACGGACATGAGGCGCGGGTCTCCAAGACATCGGTGGCCGGCAGTTGGGGGGCGGTGGCCGGAACTCTTCGGTTCTTCGCGGACCGTTTTGGCAATCCCCGGGCCGGCATAGAGGGGACCACGCTGTCATACGATCTCATACGGCGCAACGCTGTCCTGGGGTCCCCCCGGGTGGTACTGGGGGGTCCCCGCAAACATCAGCGCCTGATGATTGAGCGCCGCCGCAGCTACTTCGGGTTCGATCTGGAAACGGAGATTGAAACCATCGAGGACCGGATTCCCGGCGAGCTCGGGCCGGCCGCCCTGGACGTCCTCACCCAGGCACTCATGCAAGGCGAGACCATTCATCCCGATCAGCAGCGATTACGTCGTACCCTGGCTGAGCTGGACGAGCTCTGGCGCCGCTCGGGCGGAGCCATGACCGCTCTGTCCCCGGAGGCGCTACGCCGGCAGATCCGGCGGCAGCTGGAAGGCGTCACCAGCTGGGAGGATTTTCTGCGGACTCGACTCGTCCTCCATCCGGCGGAGCTCATCGACGACCGCACGCGAGAGCAGCTGGAGGCGCTTCCCGGGAGCCTGCGTCTGCGAGGAGATGCCGTGCCGCTGGACTACGAGGTCGAAGGGGGAATCGGAGTCGCGCGGGTGCGATTGAGGGAAGGACAGGCTCGACGCCTGCGTCAGGACGAGCTACCGGCGCTGGACCGGCCCCTGCGGTTCGCGGTCCAGCGGGGGACCCACGCTCCGATCCAGGCCGACACGGTTGCCGATCTTCAATCCGCGCTCCAGCGCTCGCCCGCCCCTTCGAATGATGATCGGGGAGACCAGGCTGAGCCTCGCGGCAGGCCGGGCAGGGGACGCCGGA
This sequence comes from uncultured Gemmatimonadales bacterium, assembly GCA_963810165.1. Lineage (GTDB taxonomy): Bacteria > Gemmatimonadota > Gemmatimonadetes > Gemmatimonadales > GWC2-71-9 > CAVVWJ01. Next base: position 17,923 of record CAWEMG010000058.1, on the reverse strand, counting down.
ACGGCCACGCCCGTCAGCGGGGAGAGAAAAATCCGCGGGGAAGAAATCCGCGTGGGCGGCACCGCAGCTAATTCCGCCTCCCTTCTTCCTGTCGTACTTCCAGTACTCCAGGTCCATCCTGCGGCGCTACGACTCCATAACGGTCAGCTTCTACGCGATGTTCTTCGCCTCAATCGGGTTGCTCCCCTTCGGGCTAATGGCCTGCTCAGCCGATAAGCGTTGCAACGTCAGCGGTGAGGTCTGCTGAAGCAGTGTCCTCGAACGTGGTGGCTTTTTTGCCGGCCTGGCCCCTGGTGATTCTGGAGGAGCTTCGCCAGGAGCGGGAGATTCCGTTGGAGGGTGTCGGAGAGTAGACCGGGCCGGCGGTGCCACTGTGCACCATCAGGCTGGCTATGCGTCTTGAATAGAAGCAGCCAGTCTCGAAACCACCCGGCCTGAGAGCGCGTACCGTGACTATGCCAGACACCCTCCCCATCAATTCGATGCCCTCGGTCTTTTCGCCTCTTGCCAAGGCCCTTCTGGACGGCTTCAGCGAGGGCGTCGTAGTCTTTGACGCCGAGGGACGGCTACTGTACACCAACCAGCCGGCGCGGGAAGCAATGGCGGGAATGGACCTGTTCGAGGGCGCTCCCGATCTGCAGCCGCGACTGGCGGCGCTTGGGGGCCGGCTACGGCCTCTGCGCGTGGGCGGCATGGAACTGGGCGAGGCCATGTTCATCCCGGGCGTGGCGGGGGCTACGACGCTGGCAGCACGCGAAAAAGAGGCTATCGTCAAGACTCTGGACGCGCACAGCTGGAAGCTTGCGGAAACCGCCAGGTCCCTGGGAATCAGCCGTACGACGCTCTGGCGTCGGCTGAAGGCCTATGGACTTCATCGAGACGGCCGGAGTAAATGGGCGCAGTCCTCCTAAACACCGTTGTAACAATCGCGCCCCAGTCCAGCTCTCCCGATACCTCGCCCCAGACCAACTCCACCTCAGGCATCGCGTCCGAACGCCGTTCCGATCTCCCGCAATACAGTTGGGTGCAAGGTCTTTCATTCCGGGTGGGATACCCAGTACCTATTCCCCCTGGTCAATCCGGCAGCATCTGCGGAAAGCTGAGGCACGGCGGCAGTGACGAAAGAGTCACAGGCCGGTTGACAGTATCGGTTGATCGCCCCGGCCACGTTCGCTCCGACCCCTATCGCGCGGGTGTCCAAATGAGGGCCTTGCTTCTCTCGCCGCTCTCGTTGGCGATACTGACAGCCTGCACCGGTGCCTCCCCTCAACCGGCGGGCCAGTCGGGACGGCTGGAAGCACGCTGGACCGGCGCGGACACTGGGGCTATGGCCGCTCCCGCCACCGCCGAATGGTGTGATGAGCGGCACGCGCTGGAGATCCGCGGAGTCCAGGGCGACACCGGGTTGGCCCTGGTTCTATACTCGGTCGACAGCATCGAGGCCGACACCTACCGTGTGGTCCAGCCGGATGGGGCGGACACCCTCGCTCCCGCTGCGGGGATTGGTCTGCGGCTGTTCGAAGCCAACGCCATTCAAGGGTATCAGGGAGACAGCGGCAGGGTCGTGCTCGAGCGCGCCGAGTCGGGCGAGCTGTCCGCGACGCTGTCCGCCCGCGCCCGTTCGGTAGTGAATGGCCAGCTGGTCACACTCTCGGGCAGCGTCCGGGGCCTGACCGTGGTGCCACAGGCACGCGGCTGCCGCCCAGAGCCGGCCGGGGACTCGGCCGACACCATGCAGACCACGCACCGGAAGTAGATTGAGGAATGGAGAACACCTACTTCCGTAAGGGCTTTGGCCTGAAGACCGAGATCGCGGGCCAGCTGACCGCGGACTATCACAGCCGTATCGTCGACGCGGTTCGGTCCAACGACTATCGGCTGCAGGTCGGCTCGCTCACTTTCCGCCTGGCTCGTGAGTTCGGCTTTTGCTACGGTGTCGATCGGGCGGTCGAATACGCCTACGAGACGAGAACAAAGTTCCCCGGTCGGCGCCTCTTTCTGGTCGGCGAGATCATTCACAACCCACACGTGAATCAGAAGCTGCGAGACATGGGCATCACGCTCCTGGCGCATCGTGAAGACGGGGAGTTCGATTTCTCTGGCGTCACGCCGGATGACGTGGTGATCATGCCGGCGTTTGGCGTGACCATCCGTGACTTCGAGCGTCTTCGGAGCATCGGGTGCGTACTGGTGGACACTACGTGTGGGTCGGTCCTCAACGTCTGGAAGCGGGTAGAGAGCTACGCGAGAGACGGCTTCACTGCCATCATCCACGGCAAGCACTACCATGAGGAAACCAAGGCCACTGCCAGTCAGGTCATGAAGCATCCGGGCGGCCGGTACCTCGTCGTCTTCGACATGGCCGAGGCCCGCCTGATCTGCGACTTCATCGAGGGCAAGGGAAACAGCGCCGACCTCGAGGCCCGGTTTCGCCACGCCGTCTCGCCCGGCTTCGACTTCGAGCACGATCTGGTACGGGTCGGCCTGGCCAACCAGACCACCATGTTGTCCGGCGAGTCGCTGGCGATCGCGGAGGAAGTTCGGAAAAGCATGATCCGCCGTTACGGTCCCGAGGTGGTTCTTCAGCATTTCAGGTCGTTCGATACCATCTGCTCAGCGACCCAGGAGCGGCAGGATGCGGTCGTGGCGCTGCTGCGCGAACCACTCGATGTCATGGTGGTGGTCGGTGGATACAACTCGAGCAACACCTGTCACCTGGCGGCCCTGGTGCAGCAACACGGCATTCCGGTCTACCATATCGAGGATGCCGAGGCGGTGGACGTAGCGGCTGGAACCATCCGGCACCAACTCATCGGGACCAAGACCGAGGCCATTGCCTCTGCGTGGCTGGGCAGCGCCGGCAGCATCGGGATCACCGCGGGGGCCTCGACACCGAACAACAAGGTGGGTGAGACGATCGCGCGGATCAGCGCGGTGGCGGGAGTAGACCTGGAAGCGGCGCTTGGGTAGGCGGGTCAGCGGGTCAGCGGGTCAGCGCCTCCCCACCCGCTTCGTCGACCTCAGTCACACCATCGAAGACGGCATGACCACCTACCCGGGTCTCCCAGGACCGCTCATCTGTGATTACCTGAGCCGCGAGGCCTCCCGGGCCCGCTATGCTCCCGGGGTGGAGTTTCAGATCGGTAAGATCGAAATGGTGGCGAACACCGGTACCTACCTGGATGCGCCGTTCCATCGCTATGCCGCCGGAACCGATCTGGCAGGTTTGTCTCTCGAGTCCATTGCGGATCTGGACGGGGTGGTGGTTCGCCGGCGGTCGGAGGAAGGGCGGGCCATCGGCCGGCAGGCATTCGAGGGCATCGACCTGCGTGGAAAGGCGGTTCTGGTGCACACCGGTTGGGACGTTCACTGGAGAACCGAACAGTACCAGTCGGATCATCCGTTTCTTACCGGTGACGCCGCTGAGTACCTGGTCTCGCAGGGCGTGATGCTGGTAGGGATAGACTCCCTGAATATCGACGATACGGCCGATTGGTCCCGGCCGGTGCACTCGACCCTGCTGGCAGCGGGCGTGCCGATCGTCGAGCATATGTGCCACCTTTCCCGTCTCCCCCAGCGCGACTTCCGCTTCTTTGCGGTACCCGCGAAGATCGCCGGCTTCGGAAGCTGGCCGGTGCGAGCCTTCGGACATGTCCTTTCGTCAAACGACCGTCTCAGGATTTCCAGCCGTAGCGCTCCGCACGGCTGAGCTGGAAGTCATAGCCGTCCCGAGCATCGGGATGAAGCTGACCAATCTGCGGCGGCCGACCGGGCGTGAGTGGCTGTGGCGGAGCGACCAGATTCCGCTGGCCCCGCCGCGGCCTGGCGCGTCATACGTGGAGACCGCCGACAGTGGTGGCTGGGATGAATGCTTTCCCACCGTAGGGCCGTGCCCCGTGCCGGGGGCGCCTCCTGGTACCCGGCCGCTGCCGGACCATGGAGAGCTGTGGAGCTCACCTTGGTCCAGCTCGGTGTACGATCACGACGGGGGAACCACCCTCACCGGCGCGACCACAGGCACGGCCTTCCCCTACGAGTTCGAGCGGCACATCACCCTGGACGCGCATGAGCCGGTGATGCGGCTCCGCTATCGGCTGCGGCATACCGGCGACACGCCCTTTCCCTGGATCTGGTCTTCGCATCCGCTATTGAACGTGCAACCGGGGTCTACACTCACGCTACCGGGATTGAAGCAGGTAAAGGTGGACGCCGTGCACGGTCGCGGCGATATCCAGGTCGGCGACATGGTGACCTGGCCTGAAGGCATCGCCCGGAAGACGGGCCAATTCACGTTTCCCTCCGAAGGCGGTTGGGCGCTCAAGCTCTTCGGCGATGTCGGGCTCTCAGGATCCATGGCGGTGACCGATCCCCGGCGCGGGGAGCGGCTGGAGATGGTGGTCCAACCAGCGCAGGTGCCCCAGGTGGGGCTTTGGATCAACTGCCGGGGATGGGCGCCGCCGGGACGTACGCCCTACTACAACCTGGCTCTGGAGCCGTGTATCGGCGCACCGGATCGCCTGGATACGGCGGTGGCCGACTGGCAAACGGCCCAGACGTTGAATCCCGGTGAGGAGCGGATCTGGGGAGTGGAGGTGAGGCTCCCGGACGCGACGGACTGACGAGACCCCGCGGCTAAGCCAGCATCTCAGCGACAGCCGCGATCGTGAGCGGGGCGCTGCCTTCGGCTCGATTGTTCACCAGCAGATACGCAGGAATTCGGGTCTTTACCGCAGCCTCGACCAGCCGCACCAGATCTCTTCTGAGCTTGAGATTGGGCTCCCGGATCCGGTCGTAGGGTGAGAAGGCGTCTACCGCCTCGTCGTACGTCCTTCCCGGGCGGAGCAGCGCGCGCGCCACGATGAACGGGCCCGTGATGGCGCCGGGCAGCTCCAGTTGATGGCCGATCGGGGGCATCCTGGTCCACGAGTTGAACACGTGCGCCACGCCATGTTCTCTGAGGACGGCGAAGTACATGGGTGTGAGAAACTCATCATTCCGGATCTCGACGGCGAACTGCCCTTCCCGCGGGAGTGCGGAGAAGAATTCGTCGAGTCTGGTGGCGAATCGTTCGGGATCGATGCCGCTGGACTTGGCAAGGGTCTGGAATTCGAAGACGAATGGTCCCGCGTTGTCTGCAAAGTGCCGTTGGTAGGGCTGATAGATCTCCTCCACGAACAGGTCGGGGTTCAGAAAGTCGGCATTAATCTTCCCGGCCCGGGCCGGGTCCTGTGCCTTGGTGAAGGTGTGGACCGTGAGCTGGCTCCAGACCTTGCTCACGACTGGAAATCCCTGCGGGAGGTGCTCGGCATAACTCCGAAGCACCGCCTCGGTCGGGGGGCCGTAGAAGGTCGAGTCGATGCCCACAGTCCGGAATAGCGGGAACGCGGCGTACTCCTCCAGCATCTTCGCCGGTGCTCCCTTGGGCCCGTAGTCCTGCTGGTAGACCAGCCCTCGCCATCCGGGATAGTTCCAGGTGGAGGTCCCGAACCGCACGGTCTGCGGAATTTTCCTGCCGAGCTCCTCGAGACGGGCACGATCCGGAGCGACGATGCTATTGGTGTCAGCCATTCAGCTCAAGGATCCGGCACCACGCGCGAGACCCGTCCCCCTTGTTCGAGTACATACAACTCCCCCGCCGCGTCCTCGCCGAAACTGAGGACTGGCCCACCGGGCGCGAGACTCGGCCAGGACGTCGGTGAGGTCACTGCGCCGTCGCTATACCGAAAGCTCCGCACCCATCCCTGACAGTAGTCTCCATAGAAGTAGTGACCCTGGAGCGCCGGAACGGCGCTGCCACGGTACACATACCCGCCCGTTACGGAGCACCCCTCCGCGTGGTCGTACTCCAGCGTCGGCAGAGTCAGGCCCGCCTGGTCGCATCCGGATTCACGAAAGCAGTGAGACCCTTCCATAATGCTCCAGCCATAATTTGCGCCTCGTCCCGCCCCCTCCGAAGACACCGCAACATTGACCTCCTCCCATTGGTTCTGACCCACATCCGCAATGTAGAGATCTCCGGTGACCCGATCGAAGCTGAACCTCCACGGATTCCGCAGGCCGTAGCTCCATATCTCAGGAGCCGCGGATTGGGCGAACGGGTTATCCGCCGGGATGGTGTAGGGGTCGCCGTTTCGGACGTCTATCCGGAGGATGGAGCCGAGGAGGTCCGACAGATCCTGGCCGCGATTGTCGGGGTCCCCGCCTGACCCGCCGTCACCCAGTCCCAGGTAGAGAAAGCCATCGGGACCGAACAGGATCTGGCCGCCGTTGTGATTACTGAACGGCTGGACCTGGGTCAGGATTATCTGCTCGCTGGCGGGGTCCGCACGATCGGGGTCGTCCGAGGTCTGGAACCGCGACACGACGGTATTGCCCGCCGCATCGGTGTAATGAACGATGAAGCGCCGAGTGGTAGCGTAGTCCGGATAGAAGGCGAGACCGAGCAGCCCCTGCTCGCCGCCGTTCGAGACCTGCGGAGCTGAGATCGAGAAACGCCTCGGGAAGCAGCAGACCGTCTTTGACGATGCGGATGGCGCCGGTCTTTTCGACGATGAACAGGCGAGGATCTCCCGGTGGCGCGGTCAGGTAGAGGGGGGCGCTGAGGCCAGTGACCACCTCCTGAAGCCGTGCCCCGCTCCCGGTTGGGGGCTCGATTGGGTCTTCTCCGGAGCAGGCACTGGCGCCCGCGGCCAAAGTCAGCGAGAGTCCGGCACCCGTCAGGAACTGGGGAAACCACATTGGCATATCCTCATGAGTCTCGGAGCACGATGATTCGGAAGACAGTCGCTGGGGCAGCATGGCTGCTGCTGGGATCGTGTACTCCTTTAGGACTATGGATCTACGAAGACCCGGTCGTTACCGTGTCGCGGGTCACATTGCAGATCCGAGAGCCACGTTCGGTGGCCGGCTCGCCGGTCGTGGTGGCGCTGGCCGTACACAACCGGAACGACTTTCCGCTCTCCAGCACCCGGATGGAAGTATCGCTCCGGCTCGATGGCGTGCCCATCGGGCGGCTCAAGCAGGATAGCACCGTGTCGGTGGCCACCGACGCGATCTCCACCGTTGCGTTGCCACTCAAACTCGAGAAGCATGCTACGCCCTCCCGGCTCCGGGCGCTCGACACCGGCACCCACCGGTTCGCCGTGAGTGGTCGGGCGACGTTCAAGACCCCGATCGGTACCAGGAAGGTGAGCTTCGCGGAAGAAGGGGAAATGATCTTCGGGCAGCGCTCCTCCAGCGCTTCACCCTGACAGGACAGGCCGTCGCTCGAGGCGGTCCAGGTGGGTAATCGTCAGTGTCACCGCGCCGAACTCCTCCTCCACCTTCCCCCGAAAAATGAAGGGTCCCTGATCGAACAGCACGTGGCCGCGCTCGCGGTACACGTCAGGAAAGAGCACCGCTTCGATCAGGCCGTGCCCGTCATCGAAGGTGGCAAACTCCATCGGTTCCTCTTTCGCGGTCTGCACCGGTTTGGCTGTGGTCAGCATCCCGGCCGCCATCACGTGCCGGCCGACATGCTGCTGCAGGTCGATGCTGCGGCACAGGCGGAAGCTCCCCAGCCGCTCGGCATGGAGCTGCATCGGATGGGCGTCGGTCATGAAGCCGAGGATCTCGTACTCCTCCTTCCGGCGACGCTCGGGAGAGTACTCCCGCAGCACGGGGACAGCGGGAGGGAGGTCGTCGAACCAGTCGGAGGCGGTAGGCAGGTAAGCGGGGACGCGGGTCAGTCTGTTCCGTCGAGTTGCTGTTCGGTGTGCTGTTGCCGTCCCGCCGTCCCCGCCGTCCGCCTGTCCCGCCGCATCCACCAGCCACAGCATCATCGGCCGGGTCCAGCCATCGGCCAGCGAGTCGAGCGCGCCGACTTTGATCAGGAGCCGCAGATCCGAAGGCGCAATGCCGGTGCGGGCTTGGAAGTCGAACAGGCTGGCGGGAGGGCAGCGGGGCAGCGGGGCAGTCAGGCAGGTCACCATGTTCTTCATCCGCGAGATCGGCGGTATGCTGCTGTTACTGCCCCGCTGCCCCGCCGCCCCGCGTCCTCGCAGCCAATATCCGCTCGACCGCATCCGCCGACAGCCCCTTCACGAACTGCAATCCGATCCGCAGCTCCCGTCCTTTCCCAATGCAGCGGAAGTCGCTCGCGTTGATGTCGGGTGGCAGCACGGTGAGCCCCATGCGCATGGCTTCCGCCACATAGGCGAACGCATGGTAAAACCCCCCGCCGTTCGAGAGCACCGCCGCCATAAATTCCGCGGGATGATTGGCTCGGAGCGCGCAGGAGTGCTGGGCCACCTGAATGTAGGAACATGAATGGCCCTTGCAGAAACTGTATCCCGCGAAGGACATGATCATCTCCCACACCTGCTTTGCCGCGTCCGGATTCCGTCCCAGTCGCATGGCTCCGGTAAAAAACTCCTCCGCGTACGCGGCGAGGTGCTTGGCGGGACGCTTCTTGGAGAGCGCCTTCCGCAGGCCGTCCCCCGTAGCCGGTGGCATGCCCGCGAAGGTGGCGCATACGTTCACTACGTCCTCCTGGTATACCATGATGCCGAACGACTCGGTCAGTGTGTCGCGCAGGCATGGATCGAGCGGCTCGTATGGCGTGCCGTTGCGCAGCCGCTCGAGGTAAATCCGGATGTACTTGTTTGATGCCGGCCGGATCATGCTGGTGTTGAGCACCAGGAGGTCGAATGTGTCCGCCCGGCTCTTGGCGCAGAGCAGCCGGGACGCTGGTGACTCCGTGTAAAAGACCCCCATCGTTTGCCCGGTGCGGAACAGCTGCCTGGCACCCTCATCGTCACCGGCGTCGGACGAGGTGTAATCGATGCGGCTCGTGGTGTGGCCGTGTACCGCGTCGATGGCGTCCCGGATCACAGCCAGCGAGCGATTTCCCAGCAGATCGATCTTGACCAATCCGGCATCCTCAGTGCCGTCCTTCTCGAACTGGATGACGGGGACGGGAAGACCCTGCCCCGGGCCATCGAGCGAGGGGAGCGTCTTGGCGGCAGGCTCCACCGGCACATAGTCGGTGAGCGGCCGGGGTGTGATGACCACCCCTCCCGGATGAACCGAGAGATGGCGGGGAATTCCCACCAGCGCCTCCGCGGCCCGGGCGAACTCCTGCCAGTTGGACGTCAGATGGAGTCCCCGGAAATTGGGATGCGTGGCGACCACATGGTGCAACCGTTCTCCCGTCTCGTAGAAGAAAGGAATCCGCCGGGTAATCTCCCGGATCTCCCCCGCGGGACGTCCGTGTACCTTGGCCACCTCCCGCAGCGCCCCACGCGCCTGAAAAGTGTTGTGGTTGGCCACCATGGCCGAGTGAAGCCGGGGATAGCGCTGGAAGACATAGGCCAACACCCTGTCCCGCTCATCCCAGGGAAAATCCAGGTCGATATCCGGCGGATCCCGCCGCTGCAGATTGAGAAAGCGCTCGAAGATGAGACCACAGCTGATGGGGTCGACGTGGGTGATACCGAGACAGTAGCTCACCACCGAGTTGGCGACGGAGCCTCGACCGCAGTGGGTCGGTGCGTGCTGGACGATATCGCGCACCACCAGGAAGTAGTCCGCGAACCCCTTCTGAGCAATAATGCCGAGCTCCAGGTTGAGCCGATCCTGCAGCTCGGGCGTGATGGCACGGTACCTCCGCCGGGCGCCCTCGAGCGTGAGCTCCCGCAACTGCGTGAAAGCGGAGCCGGTATCGGTGATGCGCGGTGGTACGGTGCGCTCCCCAACGGGAATTCGGTAGCGGCATTGCTCGGCAATCTCCTCTGCCGCGCGAATTGCCTCGGGGCAGTCGGGGAAGTGGCGGGCCAGCTCGGCGGTGGCGCAGAGCGAGGCCCCGGTGGGCCAGACCTGGTCCGATGGCAGGGCAGAAAGGGTGGTGTTCAGCGAAATCGCCCGGAGCAGGCGGTGACGACTCCAATCCTCGGGCCGGGCCGCGACCACGCCGTTGGTGGCGACGCATGGCAGTCCCATCCGCCGCGCCGCGCCCAGTGTCTCGTGGCGTCTTCTGCCCGGCCGCAGCTCGGCGTAGAGGTTCTCGGGGCCGCTCAGGCGGAGGATCTGCTCCAGGAAGACGATGTCGCGCGAGAGCAGGACCAGTCCATCGCGGTCGTTGGCGAGTAAGGTGGACAGGACAGGCGTCTGGCGACGGAGCGCAGGTCGCTGCCAGTCCGCGCCGTCCGCTGCCCCGCCGTCCCCAGTGGATCGCTGTAACTGCGCGACACAGCGCTCCCCACCCCCGCTCGTCCATTGCCAGCGCCACCACCTCCTGCCCATTGGCCACCAGGTGGGCGCCGAGGATGGAGCGCACTCCTATCGCGTCACAGGCGCCCTGGAACTCGACCGCCCCGTACACCCCGTTGGTGTCGGTGCAGGCGAGTGCTCGGAAGCCGTGCTCCGCCGCGGCCTGGGCCAGCGCCTCGGGACTGGATGCTCCGAGACCGAAGGAGAAATGAGAGTGGGTGTGGAGGTGGGTGAACATTTCTATAAACAGCGTGAGCGGGGAATGAAAAGCGTGAGCGGGCTGACGAGCGTAAGCGGTGAGCGGGACATCTCGCTCAATGAGGTGACTGCCACCGCTTACGCTGTTTTCCGCTTCATTCTCCGCTCACGCTTTGTTATCCGAGGAACTCATCCAGTAGACGATTGACGACCTCCGGCTTATCGAGCTGGATCCAGTGTCCGGTTCCCTCCACGATCCGGTGGGGAAATCCGTTGCCCAGCCGATGCAGGCTGAATGGCATGTCGTTATGGGGGGTAACGATCGAAAGCCTGGGTCCGGAGTAGCGGCCCAGTGCCGGGTCGGGATCGAACGTCATCACATGCCGCAGCACCTGAATGACGGTCTTCTGGGGCGTGCTCGTCAGATCGTGGAGCAGTCGCTGCCGTATCGAGCTGTCGGGTCCCGCGATGCTGGTCCAGTAGGCCTGGCTGGTGCTGTCGTAGTTGGACTCGAAACCGGCCAGGAATGACTCTCCTTCGGCCGGCGGGATCTGCTTGCCGTCGCCGACCGGATCGATCAGCACCAGCCCCGCCACACGATCCGGATGCTGGCCGGCATACGTCAGCGCCACGGCGCCGCCCATGCTGTGACCCACCAGGACAAACCGAGCCAGCTTCAGCGCATCCACTACTGCCGCGACGTCGCCCGCCATCGCGGTGATGGTGTAGTCCCCATCCCTCGGTGGCTCCGACCGCCCATGTCCCCGCAAGTCGAGCGAGACTGCTCTCCGATGCGGGCGGAGATGCTGGAGCTGCGCTGCCCAATGACTGGAGTTACCAGCGAGTGAGTGTACCAACACTACCGGCAGGCTTCCGGGTGCTACCTGCGTGACGTGCTCCAACGTCCACCGCCAAGGCTCCTGCAGGACCAATGATTCTTTCCCGCTCGCCGCTTACGCTTGTCATTTACCGCTCACGCTTTCTTGTCCGACCATGCCGGCCGGCGCTTCAGGATTTGTCGAGTACACCGGACACGTCGGAACGTGCGCACCCGGCAGGTAACCGATGCTCATCAGAAACTCGCCCACGATCTCCCCGCCGGTGAAGCGGAAGGTTTTCTTGAAGAGCTTCACCCACTCCTCCTTGCTGCGGGGATGATGGGCGGCCAGCCAGCCGGCGAATGACCCATAGGTCGTTCGCAACTCGATGATGCGGCCGGCGTTGGAAATGGCCGCGTCGACCTTCAGCCGATTTCGAATGATTCCGGGATCGGCGAGCAGCCGGGCGCGATCGGAGTCTCCATATGCCGCTACCACGTCAGGGTCGAACCCACCGTACGCCTGCCGGAACGCGTCCCGCTTCTTGAGAATCGTCAGCCAGGAGAGTCCGGCCTGGTTGATCTCCAGCATCAGGCGCTCGAACAGCTCGGCATCGGTCTCCAGCGGGAAACCGTACTCCCGGTCGTGATACGGTCCATGCCATTCATGGCCGAGGCGGCATCACAGTACGTCTGGGCCATCAACTCCTCAATAGTCTATCACGAAGGACACCAAGGTTACTAAGGAAACAGCAAGAGTTATCATCTCACCACGAGTACCTCATTCTTGTCGTTCTTGTGTCCTTCGTGTTCTTCGTGCCTTGCCAATGGCCAATAGCCAATACAATAGCCATCATGCGCGCAGTGATCTATGAGGGAGCAGGCGGCCCTGAGGTCATCACTATCGGTGAAGTACCCAAGCCCGAGGTCCGGCCCGACCACATCCGGGTGCGAGTCCATGCGGCTGGAGTGAACCGGGCCGACCTGATCCAGCGGCGCGGCCAGTATCCGGCGCCCTCCGGATGGCCGGCCAATATTCCCGGGCTGGAGTACGCGGGAGAAGTGGAAGCCGTGCGCCCCGGCGTGACCCGCTGGAAGGTGGGAGACCGGGTCATGGGACTGGTCGGCGGCGGCGCCCAGGCGGACTTCGTGGTCGTGCACCAGGACGAGGTGCTGCCGATGCCGCCGGGATTGTCGTACGCCGAAGCGGCCGCCATCCCCGAGGCGTTTCTGACCGCGTATGACGCGCTGGTGACCCGAGCCCGGCTTCAGGCGGGCGAGCGGGTGCTGGTGCACGCGGTCGGCAGCGGCGTGGGCACCGCCGCCACACAGATCGCGAGGCATCTCGGCGCCACGGTACTCGGCACCTCGCGCAGTGGCGACAAGCTGGCGCGAGCGCTGGTGTATGGTCTCGATGTGGGCATCGATACCAGCAGCACGCCGTTCCGCGAAGCCGTGGGCGATCCGGTCAACATCGTGCTCGATGTTCTGGGCGGTCCCTCGTTCGGCGACAATCTGGCGGTTCTCGCGCCCCGCGGGCGGCTGGTCATGCTCGGCTTCCTGGCCGGCAGCAACACCGAAGTCGACCTGGGCCCGATTCTGCGGAAACGGCTGGAGATCATCGGAACGGTGATGCGAACCCGGGGCCTGGAAGAACGCATTCCTCTGGTCAGTGAGTTCGCAGCCCGGATGCTGCCGCTGTTCGAGGCCCGCGCAGACCAGGGCGCATCGCTGCGGCCGGTGCTGGAACGCACCTACCCGATGACTCAGCTGGCTGACGCGCATCGGGTCATGGAAGGCAACGCCACCTTCGGGAAAATCGTGGTGGACCTGGTGAGAACGTGAGCGGTGAGCAGTGAGCGGTGAAGAAGGCTGCCTCGCAGCGCTCGCGAGCTGCCGTAGCGAGCTCGGATGCGAGTCGACCGCATGCTGAGAGCGGTATGTTCGACTGGCGTCTGCTTCATCGCCGGCCGCCGCTGCCCCGCCGCCCCGCTGCCTTCCCACAAATCCAGCTGCGCCTCTGCCTCCAGTAACCGGCCCAGCGTGAGCGCCACCGCCCGTACTGCCAGGCGCTTGGAGTTGGCCATCACGAATGCGCGCTGGGCAGCATCCCACAGCTCGGCGTCGAGTGCCGCCGTGCGAAGCGGGACGGCCCGTGAGCCGGTAGTATAGTCGGCGTAGGTGGTGTCCACCCGGAGCTGACCTGCGGTGAGTCCCCGCCGCCGCAGGCGCCGGCCCAGCCGCTCGGTCATCAGCCGAAGCAGTGGAAACAGGATGCCCAGGTCGTTGGTATCCGTGGTCAACGTGTGGGCCACGTGAAACTCGAACTGCCGTTCGGGTGGAAGCACGGGCCGAGGGTCGATCCCGCGGGCCCGGGCCCGCAGCCGCTGGCCCTCCCGGCCGAACACCGCGCAGAGCGCACTTTCCGGAATGGCAGCCACCTCGCCGATGAGATCGAGCTGATAGTCGTCCAGTTGTCTGCGAATGCGGGGATGCAGCTCGGGCATGATCTCCAGCGGTTGGGGCGACAGAAACCCCCGCTCATCTCCCGCTGGGACATACAGGAGTGATTCTTCGCCGCCCCGCTGTCCCGCCGCTCCATTCGCCCCGCTCAGGACCCTGTCAACTTTGATGGCGGCCTGACTGACGAGCTTGTTACTGGCGATTCCCACCGAAATGCCGAGCCGCAGCTGCCGGCGCACCTCCCTGCGGATGCGGTCCGCCACGTCCTGCGGCGGACCGAACAGGCGTCCGGTTCCGGTAAGATCGAGAAAGGCGTGACCATAGCCTCGCGGCTCGATAACCGGTGCGTAGATCCGGAGGATCTTGTGCAGCGCGCGCGACGCACGCGCATAGAGCCGTGGGTTGGGCGGCAGCACGATGAGATCGGGACAGAGCCGCTGTGCCGTGCGCACCGGCATTCCCCGCTTCAGCCCGGCCTGGCGCGCCTCAGCCGAGAGCGCCAGAATCGTGGCCCGGTCAGCACCGGGCGGAGCTACCGCCAGAGGCCGGGTGCGGAGCGCGGGCGCGACCATCCCCTCGAGGGAGGTACAAAAGGCCGGAGGATCGACGAACAGGACGGATCGCATGAGTCAGTGGGCCATAGACTATCGGCTATTGGCTATGGGCTATGGGCCATTTCATGGTGCCACCCGAGCTGGCCAGGTTCGCCGTTGAAGGAATAGCCCATGCCATCGCCAATAGCTCATAGCCCATTCATAGCAGAACCGCCTGCGAGGTTGATTCCGCATACACCTGGCGGTGTTGGGGCCGACGCCGTCGAGCTGACCGCCGGCCTCGCGCGCACCGCTTCTCTCTATGGAGAAAACCAAAGGTCTGCTTCAGCAGGCGCAGCCGGCGGGCCAGCGCGTCCTGGTAGCCTGATTCACGTGATCCCTCTCCGCATAATGGCGGCGGTAGCGCTCGGCCAGAGCCGGGAACTCACGGGCGAGGAAGGGAAGGAAGCGGTGCCGCGCTGCGGGGCCGAGCCGGAGCGCCGACCCGACCACGTAGCGGGCGCCCGCCTCCTTCGCTGCTTCCAGCAACCGCGCCAGCCCAGCCCAATCGTCCGTGACTCCCGGAATGATCGGCGCCACCAGGAGCCCCGCGTAGACGCCTCCCTGGTTGAGGCGCTGGAGTGCGCGGAGCCGTGCCGCTGGAACCGGCGAGCGCAACTCCAGCAGCCGCGCCAGCCGCGGATCCGCGGTGGCCAAGGAAATGTTGACGGTGACCTCGTTCTGGCTCGAGAGCGACTGGAGCACATCGAGATCTCGGGTCACCAGCGACGATTTGGTGATGATCTCGATGGACAGTCCGTGATACGACTGGAGCACCTCCAGGATTTGCCGGGTAAGGCGGAACTGCCGTTCGGCCGGCTGATACGGATCGGTGGCGGTACCGATCACCAGTGAGTGGCCGGCCAGCCTGGCGGGATTGAGGGTTCGAGCCAGCACTTCGGCGACATCGGTCTTGACCAGGATCTCCTTTTCGAAGGCTTCTTCAGGGAGCAGCAGGGCCAGCGGTCTCTCCGCTGCCCCGCTCGCTTCCATCCGTCCACCGATGCGTCTCTCTCGCGTAGCAGTAGTGGCAGCCGAACTCACAGCCGACGTACGGATTGATCGACCAGAACCCCATCTTTGTCGATGCGGGAGTATTGAGAACCGAATTCACCGTCAGGCCGATGAATCGGGCGTTCCGGCTGGGACGCTCGTCGAGGACGGGAAGGCTGGAAGGCGGGGCAGCGGGGCGGCGGGGCAGTAAATCCATTTGCGAAGCGACGTGCTTCCGGATGCTGCTGCTCCGCTTCCCCGCTGCCCCGCTTCCCCGCTGACCTCACCCGCACTGTCCCCATCCGCACTGGGTGCAGTTGATGCAGCCGGAAGACCGCACGACCGGCCCGGCGCAGTCGGGACAGACTCGAATGAGGTGCGTGCGGTTGCCCGGACCATCCATGCGACCGGCCACCGGGCCCGTATGGCTGGGCTGGTAGGTTGTGGGCCGTCCTGTGCCCGAGCGATCTCTGCTTGCCTGCGGGTGCGATCCGGGGGAGTCGAGCAAGGATGGAAGGGAACCATAAGTACCTACTTTCGGTGTTTATTCGGATACCTGAAACCGAATATAACCCGAACATCTCAAGCGTCAAGCAATGACACACTCAGGCATCGAATGGAGTTGAGGCGGGCCGACTAACCGGCCAACTTCAAGAGTGAACTTCAGCCTTGAAGA
Organism: uncultured Gemmatimonadales bacterium; assembly: GCA_963810165.1. Taxonomy (GTDB): domain Bacteria; phylum Gemmatimonadota; class Gemmatimonadetes; order Gemmatimonadales; family GWC2-71-9; genus CAVVWJ01. Next base: position 1,935 of record CAWEMG010000058.1, on the reverse strand, counting down.
TGCGGTGCCTGTTCTGAGCCGGACTCCGGTGGTCCTTCGCTCCCTGCTGGAAGATCTGCCCGAGTCCTGGATCAGGGGAACGGAGGGACCGGATACCTGGAGCCCCTTCGATATCGTGGGCCATTTGATTCATGGTGAGCGGACCGATTGGATGGTGCGCACCGAGGTGCTGTTGGCCTACGGCGAATCGCGTCCGTTCACTCCATTCGACCGGGTCGCCATGTTCGAAGCTTCTCGCGGCAAAACCCTGCACCAGCTCCTCGACCTGTTCGCCGAGCTTCGAGCCGCAAACCTGCTCCGGCTGGCCTCGCTGAACCTCACCACCGAAGATCTCGACCGTCGGGGCCGGCACCCGGAGCTCGGCCGAGTGACGCTGGGCGAGCTGCTGGCCACCTGGGTAGCGCACGACCTGAGTCATATCGCACAGATCGCGCGGGTCATGGGTCGCCAGTACCAGGACGCGGTCGGTCCCTGGCGTGCCTACTTGCCGATGCTGGGTGTACGGGGAGGATCGGAAAGCTAGGGCCGGTCGGTCGCGCTGCGGCGACGAACCGGTGCTTTCTCATGGGGCAGGAAAAAGTCTTCTTCGCTCGGCGGACGGACCAGCATGTCAAACGCCAGGAAGAGGGTCTTCGAGTACGGGAAGAACGCAAAGGGAACGATAAGCATCAGCGCGAGGGTGCTGACCTGAAAGAACCCCCAGGGCGGACTGGGCCAGGTCCAGAGCAGGAACCCCACCACCCAGACGGCGAACACCGTCTCCACCGCCATCAGATTAAAAAAATAGGCTCCCAGCCAATAGCCCTGCTCACCCCGCTCCAGGCCGAGGCCACACACCGGACAGTTCGGCACCAGCCGCGACCAGGTCACGAAGATTGGACCACCACCGCAGTGAGGGCAGCGCAGCCTGAGGGCGCGGGCGAGCAGCCGGGAGACGCGCTGACGTTGAGGCGGTGGTGCTGCGGAGCTGTCCATCTCGAGTCCACGAAGATCCAGCTTGATATCTACTTCGCAATCGACCGATCGTCTATCCAGCGTTCCAGATTCTCCAGGACTTCCTGGTATCCGATGTCCGCGAAAAGCCCGTGGTAGGCACCCGGAAGCACTCGGAGCTCCCGGTCCGGGAAGCGCACCTTGCCGAAGAACTCTCGGCTGCCGTCCGGCGGCACCATCCGGTCCGCAGAGCCGTGAAGAACGAGGAGAGGAACAGAAAGGCCAGCCGCGGAGGCGTGCACCCGAGCTGATGGCAGCGGTCACTTCGGTAGACAACCGGGCCGTGCCGCGCCGGTGAAACAACGGATCTGCCAGCACCGCCTCCACCACTTTAGGGTCGCGCGCGAGTCCGGAGAGGTCCATCCCGACCTCCAGGGAAAAGCGGGGCCAGATCCGTGACATCACCCGTCCCAACGCCATGAGCAAGGGAGGGACGCCAACCTTACCGAGGGGCGGTGCCGCCGCGATGACGCCGGCGAGTCCTTCAGGATGATGCAGTGCGTAGTCGAGCACCACTAACCCGCCCAGGCTGTGCCCGAGCACGAAAATCGGGAGGTTGGGCTCCCAGGCGTGTACCCGGGTGAGAAACGAGGCCAGGTCTTCCCGGTACTCGTTCCAGCTGCGCAGATACGCTCGCTGACCCGGAGACCGGCCGTTCCCACGCATGTCATAGGCGTAGGTGGCCATCCCACGTGGAGGGAAATACTCGGCCAGAGTGGGGTAGAGACCGCTATGGTCTCCCAATCCATGAAGGTTGACCAGCACTGCCCGAGACCTTTGACCCAGCGGGAGCCAGGCCTGGTAGTACAGCGGAAGATTGCCGGAACCGGCGAAGGTGCCTTCCCGTTGCCGGTGGAGGGCTGGGTCGGCTGCGCGGGTCATGGAGGTACGCTAACAGCGAGGCCAGCCGAGTCGCCAGAGCCGGGCCAGGAGTTTACCCAA
>CAWEMG010000057.1:0-100048 GCA_963810165.1 uncultured Gemmatimonadales bacterium | reverse complement strand
GTCCAGCCCGACCCGGCTCGCGCGACGGGATTGAGAGGGAACCGCCCGGCCAGCGGTATGGAGGCTCTCGTCGTCCGGACATATGTCGCGCTCCACGCCCTGGGCCAGGGCCGCCAATACCGCGGCTTCCTTCATTCTCCGGGTGCTCCTCCACCACCCGATCGGCGAGGGCAACGACCTCGGCCCATTGGCCGGCCTTTGCCCAGGCCCCGAGGCTCCAACAGCACGGCGTCGGCGTAGGTGGTATCGAACTGCTGAGCCTCCTGTGCGGCGCGAATGGCCTCGACCACGGCTCCTTGCTGGAGAGCCACGGCTCCGGCGACGTAGAGGACGAACGGATGATCGGATGCGAGCTGTTTCCCCGGTGGCGGCATCGTCAGCCGCTCGATCCAGCTGACCCTGATCCGCGTAGATGAGCGCCCGCAGCGCGTGGGCCGCGCCGTGGTACGGCTCCTCGCGGATAAGACGGTCCAGCTGCGCGAGCGCCTCGGTCTGTTGACCGTCGGCCAGGTAGTCCAGGACCTGCTCGATCGGATCGGCTTGCACAGCGGCTCCGTTGAAAATCAGAATGTGAGGCGGTAGCCAGGGCCATTTGTCGCAGTCGGGCCGCGGACTGCGAGAGTTTGTATGATCCGCCCGGACTCCGGAATCTGCCGCCGAACTCGAAGAACGAATGTGAGTCAGGGCGTAGGTTACAGCCGGCCCGCGGCGCCGCCCCGGCCGCTCCGCACATCACAGGCCATGGTCATCGCTTTCGCCCAACGCTGAATCCCCGCATCTTCGTCCGATGCCACGGAGAGCCGCCATCGTTGCCGGGATCGCTGTCGCTGCGGTCGCAGTCGCCGCCTGGCTGTATCCCCGCGCCCTTCCGTTCGTCGCGCTCCAGCAGTCGCTCACCCGCGACGTCGCTCTCGCGCGGGCCGACTCGTTCTTTCGCGCGCACTGTCTGACTACCCCCCTCGCCCGTACCGCGGTCAGGTTCCAGGGCGACGACTCCCTCCGCACCTTCGTCGAGTTGGCCGGCGGAGGGCTCGATTCCCTCAACGCGCTGGTGCGGGGCGACGACGTCGCCCCCTTCACCTGGTCCGTCCGCGCGTTCGTTCCCGACGATCCTCGCGAGGCCCTCGTGGTGTTCGCGCCCGACGGCCGCATCATCGGGTTCTCCCGCGAGGCTCGCCGAAGCAGACGTGCGGCCCGCGGTGAGCGCGGATTCCGGCCGCCGACTGGCGGAGCAGGTGCTCGACACCTGGATCGACGACCGCCCGACCGCTGGAAGCTGGTCACCTCGTCCTATGAGACGAAGAAGATCAGTGGTCGCATCGACCGGAGCTACACCTTCGAGCGCACCGACCGGCGGGTCGGAAACGCCCCCATCCGCACCGAGGTCGTTATCGCCGGCGACACCCCGGCGCGGGTTCGCCCCTTACGTCGACATCCCCCAGTCGTTCCACCGGCGCTACGCCGAGATGCGATCCTGGAACGATCTGCTTGCCCTGCTCGCCAGTCTGGGCATGCGGCCATGACGACCATCGGGATCATCGCGCTCCTGCGATACTCGCGTGAGCGCCAGGTGCGCTGGCGCCAGCCGATGCTGGTCGGCTCGGTGATCGGCGCGCTGTCGCTCGCCGCCGCCGTCAATGGGATGCCCGGGAGCTGGTTCGAGTACGACACGGCCATGTCGCCCGCCGTCTTCACCGCGATACAGGTGCTGGGCGCGCTGCTGGTGGGCGTGAGCACGACGCTGCTCCTCGCTGTCACCCTCGCTGTAGCCGAAGCGGCCACCCGGCATGCCTTCCCGCGGCATCTCGATTGGTGGAAGCTCTGGCGCTACCGCGGAACCGAGAGGTGGCGTCCCAGGTCGGCGGGGGCTACGCCGTCGCCGCCATCACCTTCGCCTACCTTGCAGCGTTCTACGTCGTGACCCGCACGCTGTTTGGCTGGTGGGTTCCAAGTGCACTGCTGGACGATCCCAACCAGATCGCCACGCCGATGCCGTGGATCACCGGGATTGCCTTGTCGGCCAATGCGGCCGTCTGGGAAGAGGCACTCTTCCGGGCGCTGCCGCTGTCACTCGTCTCTGTATGGGCTGGACGGCGCCCCGGACGCCGGTGGTGGATGGCGGCGGGTGTGGTCGGATCGGCGCTCATCTTCGGATTTGCCCACTCCAACTATGAATCGTGGCCGCCCTATTCCCGAGGGGTCGAGATCTTTCTCGATGCCTGCTTCTGGGCCATCCTGTTCATTCAGTTTGGGCTGGTCGTCACGGTGATCGCGCACTTCGCCTATGACGCCGTGCTGTTCGGCCTCTTCGCCGCCGCGGGAGACGCGGTCGAGTATCGTGTCACGGCCGCAATCCTCGGGGTCGCCCTGCTGGCGCCGGCGTTCGCGGTCGTATGGCGGGCCGTTCGCCAGCGCGGGCTCATCCCCGCTCCGGCAGACGCCCGATTCTCGGCCTGGAACCCGACGGCGGAGAAGGAGCCCCCTCGACCGGATCGTCCCAGGGAGGTCGCCACCGCCTTGTCACGGCCCGCGCGTCGTGTCGCAGTGGGGGCGGCCGTCGCCGGTCTCCTCTTCTCGGTGGGGCGGCCCCCCGAGCCGACGCTGGGTCCGGAGTTCACGGTTGAGCGCGGCCGCATCATGCAGACCGCCGACTCGGTGCTGCGCGCCTGGGGCGGTGATCCTGCCGGCTGGACCCGGCTGACGTCGATCGACAGCGACACCCGCGAGACCTGGCCGAGGTTTCTGCGGGAGCACGAAATCATCGGCGAGGCAGAGCGCCTGGCGTCGAGCTACGAGCCTCCCGCCTGGTGGGAGGTGCGCTACGTCCATACAGCCGGCAGTACTGCCGAGCGGGCCGAGGAGTGGGCAGTGTACATCGGTCCCGACGGACGGCCGCTCGAGGCACGCCACATGTTGCCCGATTCCGCGCCTCGCGGATCCGCCGACAGCACGGCGGTCCGGCGCATCGCCGCCGAGGCTCTCGCGCGCGACCGGCTCGACGCATCCACGCTGAAGGAAACGGAATACCGGGAGCGGGCTCGCCCGGCGCGCCTGGACGTCAGGGTGACGTATACCGATACCGCAGTGAAGCTGCCGGCCGGAGCGGCCGCGCGGGTGTGGGTCCCCGTCGCCGGCGACGAGGCGCTCGGCGTGCGCCGCGGAGTGGAGCTGCCGGAAGAGTTTCTCAGAGCCGATCGCTCCCGCCAAACCAACCGGATGGTGGTTGGCACGGTCGCCATCCTGCTTCTTGTAGGTTTCGTGATCACGAGTGCGCTGGTCGTGAAGCGGCGGCTCACCCCGGTGGTACACGACGGGCCGCTGGACGGGAGAACGAGTCTCAGGCTCGTCGCTGCGCTGTTCGTGCTCGCGATCTTCAGCAGCCTCAACTCGCTGCCCTCCCAGCTCTCCTCCTACGACACGGCGCAGCCGTGGAGCACGTTCGTCGGTACTATCGCGCTGGGCTTTCTCCAGGCGGTGGTCTTCCCCTTGATCCTGTCGCGATGTTCTATGTGCTCGATGCACTACGGCGCCGGCTGGCAATCCCGATGCTGCCTGCGGGCGAGTGGAGATCGGCCCGTATCGACATGTTGATCATGGGTCTCGGGCTCGCCGGCGCCACCTACGCGATGAGCGGCCTGGACCTGCTCCTTCCGGCCGCCGATGACATACCCTCCACGCCGTCGACCAATCTCGACGATCTCATCCCGTTTCTTTCCGGCGTTCCCGACGTTCCGGGCACTGTGATCGGTAGCGTCGCGACGCTCGGAATCCCGATCCTCGTAGTGGCGGGACTCACTCGGCGCCGAGCCTGGAGAGCACTGATTGGGGTGGCCCTGCTGGCGTTGGTGGCCGCGATCGGATGGTCATTCACGTCGGATGACGTGAATCCATACGCTTTGGGCTGCTCATCCTGATCCTGGTATTGGCGGTCGCGATCCGCGTCTGGGGCTCACGGTCAGGATGGGCCTGGTTCGTTCGGGGTCCTTTTCTTCGAGATTCTGGAGGGATTGCGAGACGTGGTGTATGGCGTGGAGTGGCAAGCCCGCGTCGCCGGCGCGCTCATCTGTCTTTTTGCGACCGCTCTGATCGCGCTGATCATGCGTCGTGCCGCCACTAACCAAACTCCGCCAACTGGGTGGGCACCCTCAGCCTGACGTACCACGCGTCCGCTGTGGCGACTTGGCCCGCCTTGCCACACTGATCGACTTCTCAGCCCATTGACCAAGCGCTTCGGGGTCCTCGAGGAGATCCTCTGGCACCCGATAATATTCCATTGCCTCACCGTCTTCCCCGTAGGGTTGAAACGGGCCCATTCCCCTGGCCTGGAAATCCGGCCGATTGAATCGTCGACCTTGAAGTACAGGGTGTTATTGCGATAAGCGCGAAGAAGTATTTCCGCCGTAGATCCCCACTCCGCCGAACATGGTCCGCGCACGGATGCCGGGACAGTACGGCCGAGCTGCTCTAGGATGAAGGTCCGGAAGCTAGGACTGACAGGCACGGAGCCTCCGGTCGGAGCTTGAAGAACACGCTTCACGGCGCGCGCTTGGCCGCAGGCCAGGTCTGGGATACGAGGCAGCCATTGCTGAGCCTCCTTGGGCTGAGAGGAACGCCGATATCTGGGCAGCTTCCGGGTCGCCGCCTATGGGTTGTTGGATGACAGGTACTGCCATCACGACGGTATCAATCAACACCGCGAGGCTGTCGCCGATGTGGCGCCCGGTTGACCCCTTGAGTCGCGAGGCCCCTGCTCTCGTGAGCCAGATCTGGAGGATCAGGCCTTGCCCTATTCTCGTCTTTACGGCCTCGACCCTGACAATGTCAGTATTGGACAACTGAGTTCCGGGTGGAGATACAGGTCTTGCCCTGACCATACACCGCCGCCGCAACCAGGCCGGGAGCCGGCGAACCCTCGGCCAGGCGCAGCTCCAGCGACACCGGAACCCGTTTCCAGTCCGGTGCCCTTGCCTTCGAACCGGGCGAGCAGGCCCATGAAGCAATCACCGCAGAGACATACGGCAAAGCGAAGGTACCCGCCGTGCGCGCGCTGACCATTGTTACACCCTGATTCAAGGAAAGATGTTGGAGAGTAGGTGAACAGCTGCCGCGGTCTTCAGTGACACACCTCAGGCGCCAGCGATCCAGATCCGCATCCAGACGGGTCGGTATCCCGCGCCGGACTGCCCAGACGCAGCTCGAGTACGCCACCTGGAAGCTCCAGCATGGGGCCGCCAGGCGGCGTCACCCGAAGTCGCACACTGGCTGGGCCGGGCACGGCGAAGGCCGGGCCTACCTCGACCACATACTCTCCCTGCTGGTTGGTCCTGACGGGCCCGATCGGGCATCGACGGCCGCGCCTGACCAGGTTTGGCCTGCTGCAGCAGCAGCACGACCTCCGCCTCCGGCACGGGCGCGCCGCACTCGGGTGACTGCCCCTTCGACGACTGCCGTTACCGGCGCGCCGGCTGAGACCGCGAGGAGTCCAACCTCGCCACAGGCAAGGACCCCGAGGCCCAGGATGCCAACGACTGAAATCGCGACTCCCTTCATAGCACCCTTGGTCTGGCCGCTTGGAACGTGTTCCAGTGCCAAAAGACACCGCATGCAATGGTAGAGTGAGTAACGATATGAAGATGCACTTTGATCCGACTACAGTCGAGAGCGCTGTCGAATTGAGGACTTCTCATTCGACGCTCTGTATACAGGCAGCAATGGCAGTCACACCGAGATTGGAGACCGAACCATGAAGTTCCTCATGCTGATCAAGCACTCCGAGAGCTACCGCAACCAGAAGATTCCCCAGGCGTTGAACGATGCCATGGGCGAGTTCGTCGGCGAAGGGTTCAAGGCGGGGTACTGAAGGACACCGCCGGCCTGAAGGGGACACCGAAGGCTTCCGGATTCGCTCCGAAAGAACCGCCTGACGACGACCGATGGACCGTTCACCGAGGCCAAGGAGGTCATCGGCGGCTATGCCCTGGTCGAGGTCGCCATCGGAGAGGAGGCGATGAAGACGGCGCGGAGTTCATGGAGCTGCACCGGGTGCACTGGCCCGAGTTCGAGGGAGAGTGCGAGGTCCGGCCGCTGGAGGACATGTAGGCGAGCGGGAAGGGCGGGGAGCTTCCTAAGCTCTTCGAGCGCTCAGGCCGAGGCTATAGTTGGAGACCGGCTCAGAGGTCCGCAGACGGGGGCCGCGGAAGAGAGCCCCTGCCCGCTGGAACCCGGCCTCCTGAGCTTCGGTTACCATCTACATGACAAACATCGAACTGGGTCTGGACACCTTCGGCGACGTCACCGCGGACGCCGAAGGCCGCCTCCAGCCGCAAGCACGCGTCCTCCGCGACGTCATCGCCGAAGCCGAGCTGGCCGACCAGGTCGGCGTGGACTTCTTCGGCGTCGGCGAGCACCACCGCCCCGACTTCGCCATCAGTGCGCCGGAGGTCCTCCTCGGCGCCATTGCCGGCCGGACCGAGCGCCTCCGGCTCGGCACCGCCGTAACCGTGCTCGAGCTCCGACGACCCGATCCGGGTCTATCAGCGCTTCTCCACCCTCAACGCCGTCTCCAACGGCCGCGCCGAGGTGATCCTGGGCCGCGGGTCGTTCACCGAATCGTTCCCGCTGTTTGGCTACTCCCTCGACGACTACAACGTCCTGTTCGAGGAGAAGCTGGCAATCTTCGCCGCGTTGAGGGACGCCGACCGCACCGGCCAGCCGGTCCGCTGGAAGGGGACGATCCGCCCTCCGCTCGAGGGCTCCGGGTCTTTCCCGCCGGTGGAGCACCCGCCGCTCAGCACCTGGGTCGGCGTCGGCGGCAGCCCGGAGTCGGTGGTCCGCGCCGCGCGCTACGGCTTCCCGCTGACGCTCGCCATCATCGGCGGCGACCCGCGCCGGTTCAAGCCCTACGTCGAGCTCTACCACCGGGCCCTGACCCAGTTCGGGCACGAGTCGCTGCCGATCGGCATCCATTCGCCGGGGCATATCGCGGAAACCGATGCCCAGGCGCGCGAGGAGCTGTGGCCGGCCTACCAGGTCATGCGGAATCGGATCGGCGCCGAGCGGGGGTGGGGACCGACCAGCCGGGCCGAGTTCGAGCAGGAGATTGCGGAGGGGTCGCTGTACGTCGGCTCGCCCGAGACTGTCGCACACAAGATCGCCGCGACGGTCACGCGAGCTCGGCGCGTCCCGCTTCGATCTCAAGTACAGCGCGGGGACGCTGGGGCACGACCTGATGCTTCGGAGTATCGAGCTGTATGGGCGGGAGGTGATTCCGCGGGTGCGGGAGGAGCTGGGAGCTGGGAGTCGGGAGCTGGCCAGAGGACAGCCGTCTAGTGACTAGACTCTAGCGACTGGCGACTGCCGCCTTGATCGCCACCACTGCCCGCTCCTTCGCCTTTGCTTCCACATCGATCGTCATCGCGCAGCCCTTCCATTCCTCCGGAAAGTCCGCCGGATCGATGTAGTCGGCATGGGCACGTGGGTTGGGGGACTGCCAGCCATCCTTGGGTGAGGAGAGGTGGGCGTACGGCTCGCGCTCACCCCAGGTCGCAAACGCCAGCTCGCTGGCCTCCTCGACCGAGAGACCGTCCGGCAGGCAGCGGTGATGGTGAACGTCGTAGACCAGAGGCACGCCGGCCCGCCGGCACAGCGGCTCCAGATTTCGCAGGCTGAAACATCGGTCATCGTTCTCCAGGGCCAGACGCTCCCGGACCCGGGAACTCAGACGGGGAAGTCCTCGATCGAGGCGGTCGAGCGCCGCCTCGATTCCGCCGCGCCGCACCACCACCATGCAGCACGATCACGTCGGCTCCGACCAGCTCGGCGATCTCACCCTGCAGCTCCAGCTCCTGGACCGCAGACGCGACCACCGGTTCGCGCGCGGAGTTGAGCACCACGAACTGATCCGGATGCAGGCTCAGCCTAATGTCGTAGGCCTTCGCCAGCTCGCCGGCCCACTGGTACGCCGAGGCAATTGTACCGGTGGGGTCGAGCTGCTCCAGGCGGTAGCCGCTGAGCGGGTGAGTGGCGAGCGGAAGGATCTGGCTGGTCATGCGGAAGGCGCCGATGCCCAGCTCGTGGCAGCGCTCCACCGCGGCGGCGAGCGCGAGCGCGTTGTGCCCGGCGATCTCGGCCAGGTAGCGTCGCGCGGCTCTGCGACTCGAGGCTCGCGACATAGCGGTGAGTTGCGGTCCGGAACGTGATTGGCGAGTCGAGGAACTGGCAGCAGAGGCCCCATCTGAGTCGGGCGCTTGAGGCACTCAGGATGACTACCGACCTCTGGGCGGACAGGCGACTGGCGACTGGCGACTGCATCTACAGCAACTTCACGATCTGCTCCCCGACGAAGTAGCCGATGACGGCCACGCCGAGGCCGACGAGAAACATGTCCATGCCGCTGCGGAACACGCCGCGGCCGGTGAAGAAGCTGCGCGCGGCACCGACGCCGAAGTGGGAGATCATCGCCAGGGTGAAGGACGCCCAGATGGCCCACGGGCCGGTGTCGAACAGGAAGGGCGCGACCGGGATGAACGCCCCGACAGCGGTGGCCGTTCCGGTGATCCATGCCTCCCGCATCGGCGTGCTGGTCGCCTCACCGATCTTGAGCTCCTCCCGCACCTTCTCTCCAGCGCCTTCTCCGGATCCGCGCATCACCTGGGTGGCGAGGGCCTCGGCCTGAGCGGCCGGGATGCCCTTGGCCTGATACAGCAGGCTCAGCTCCTCGCGCTCGAGCTCCGGCATGAGCCGGATCTCCTCCTTCTCCATCGCGATCTCGTGCTCGAACACCTCCCGCTCGCTCTTGGCGGCCAGGTACCCGGAAGAGCCCATCGAGAGCGCGTCGGCCACCATGCCGGCCAGTCCAGCGACCAGCACCGCGTGCTCCGCCGCCTGGAGGTTGCCCTGGGCCCCGATCATTCCGGCGACCAGGCCGAAGTTGGCGGTCAATCCATCGTTGAAGCCGTAGACCACGTTGCGGAGGAACCCGCCGGCGCCGGTCTTATGCCAGGGCTCGCTGGCTCCGCCGCTGATCTGGCTCAGGGTGTCGGCGTGCTCGGCTGACTCCCTGGCCAGCCGGAGCGCGGTCGGTCCTACCGCTCCGTCCGGCTCACTGCGGTAGAGATTGAGGTAGCCTTTGACCTCGCGGCCCTCCTCCTCCAGCAGCATGGGCAAGCAGGACCCCGCTGCCCAGCCGGCGCGCCAGCCAGGCCCTGAACCTGGCCCCCGCGGGATGGCTCTGGAACACCCACGGTGTGCCCGTTCTCGGCCAGCAGCGCCCGCCACATGTCCACGTGGCGGTCCTCCACCCCGGCCAGCTTCCGATAGATCTCCGCCTTCCCGGGGTCCGGCTCCGCGCGGGCCAGCTCGCGGTAGAGGAACGCGGCGTCGGCCTCGTCTTCGAGATGGTGGAGCCAGAGTGTGGGGGGGAGTCGGGGAGGTCGAAGTCATGGCGGGAGTATAAGGTGAGAAGTGAGAGGTAAGAAGTAAGCGGTGACGAGGCGGTCGAGGTGCGCGGGCGCGTACCCGCGGCTACCCGTCTTACCGCTCACCGTCTTACCTTTCACCTGTATCCTGCAACCGTTTAGGCCGGCCTCCCGCATCCTTAAACGCACGATGACTGGGACCCTTTTGATGGATTTCTCGCTGCTCCCCAACGCCGAAGCCGTCGTCTCCCGCGCCCGCGGCGGCGACACCGAGGCGATGGGGGAGCTGTTTCGCGCCTTCGAGGTACCGGTGTACAACCTGGCCCGCCGGATCTGCCGGACCACCGAGGACGCCGAGGACGTGCTGCAGGAGACCTTCTTCGAGGTCTGCAGGAGCATCGGCCGCTATCGGGAGGAGGGGAGTCTCTGGGGGTGGATCCGCACCATCGCCGCGAGCAAGGCGCTCATGCGGCTCCGGCGAAACAAGTACCGGGACACCGATGAGCTGCACGATGAGGTGGTCGGGAACCGGAAGGAGGACACCCACCTTCGGATGGACCTCGAGGCCGCACTGGAGCGCCTGTCGGAGACCTCCCGCGCGGTTGTCTGGCTGCACGATGTCGAAGGCTACACCCACGAAGAGATCGCCAACATGATGGGCAAGACCCCGAGCTTCTCGAAGTCGCAGCTGTCGCGGGCCCATGCTCGGCTCCGGAACTGGCTCGGAGAGGAGCTGACCCCATGAGTCACCTCGACCATGGACGCACTGCTCGCTCTGCGGGAGCCCGGTATGGAGCCGGGTCAGGCGGCGGCGCGAGAACACCTGAACGACTGCCCCCATTGCCAGGCCGAGCTGCAGCGGCTGCACCAGCGAGTGGCCCGGCTGAAGGCGCTGCCCACTCTGCGCCCGGCCCGCGATCGCTGGCCCGAGACCAGGGCCCGGTTCAAGGCCGACCGGCAGCGGCGTCGGACCCGCATCGTGGGCTACACCGGTCTGGCCGCTGCGGCGTCGGTGGCGGCATTCCTGGCCGTCGGGGATCTGTCCCGGCCCAACGAAGTGGCCTCCGAGCAGCTCAGCCAGGTGATGGAGCGGTCCCAGGTGCTCGAAAGCGCGCTGAACGATTACAACCCGGAAGGGCGGGTGCTGGACGGCCGGACCGCGCGCATCGCGGGCGAGCTGGAGGACCGGATAGCCCGGCTGGATCGGGAGCTGGAAGTGACCGAGCTCCAGCGTCAGCAGGAGACCGATCAGGACCTGTTGCGGTTGTGGCGAGAGCGGGTCGGGCTGCTGGACGCGCTGGTGGATGTGCATGTCACCCGCGCCAGCAACGCCGGCCTGTAGCGAGGAGGCGTCATCGTGAATACATCACTCATTGCCGCGGTTGCTCTGGTGGGCGTGGTCCCGGCTACCGGCCTGCACGCTCAGGAACCGGTCCGCGGGGAGGTGACGATCGGTCCTGAGCGGATGATGCAGTTCGTCATGAGCCGCCGGGCCCGGCTCGGTCTGACGGTCAACCTGCGGGCCCGGGAAACCGACTCCATCGGTGCCTATGTCGATGCAGTAACACCCAACGGTCCCGCCGCCAAATCGGGGATCAGGTCCGGTGATATCATCACCAAGGTGGACCAGAAGTCGGTGTTGAGCGGTGGGGAAGCGTTATCACGCGACGGCAGGGAATCGCTGCCCGGCCTTCGGCTCATCGAGCTGGCCGCCACCCTCGCCCCCAACGATACCATCGCCCTAGAATTCCGGCGCGGCAAGGATCGCAAGACCGTCTCGGTCGTCACGGCGGACGAGCCCCGCAGAGCCTTCGCCTTCCGGTACGGCCCGGGCGGCTGGGCCGCCCAGAGGCATGGGCGAGGATGAGATGTTCGTCACCGCGCCGTTCCTCTACGGCTCCGCGTTAGCCGACCTCGAGCTGGCTCCGCTGAACCCCGACCTGGGCCAGTATTTCGGCACTGCCAGCGGGGTCCTGGTCATCAACGTTCCGGCGGAGTCGGAGCTGGGGTTCAAGGGGGGCGACGTCGTGCTTGCCGTGGACGGGCGCAAGCCCGAGAGCCCGTCCCACCTGCTCCGAATCCTTCGCAGCTACGGAGACACGGAGGGTTATAAGGCCGAGGTGCTGCGCAACCGGAAGCGGGTGACCGTCAGCGGGGCTGGGAGAGGAGCCGTAGTTTATCGTTGGATCGCCCTTAGCCGCCTTACCGCCTTACCGCCTTACCGCCTTACCGCCTTACCGCCTTACCGCCTTACCGACCAGTGTGCTCCCGCTCACAGATGCCGGAGCAGCCGCGAGGTTATATCTTCGGTCCACCTTGGAGGGGACTATGGGATTCCTGTGGACCTTGATTATCGGATTGGTTGTAGGGGCTATCGCCAAGCTTATCATGCCCGGGCGCGATCCGGGCGGTATCATCGTCACCATGCTGATCGGTGTGGCTGGCGCCCTGTTGGCCGGATTCCTCGGGCGTGCCCTTGGCTGGTACTCTGATCCCGGTACGGGCCCGGGGATCATCGCCTCGGTGATCGGCGCGATCATCCTGCTGTTCCTGTACCGCTTGTTCACGGGACGCAGGGGAACGACGACGGTTCCGTAGCGGTAGGGGCGGAAAGTGACGGAAGAGGCGGGAAGAGTGATGGCGGCTCTTCCCGCTTTCTTCGTGTCCTGCGCCGGGCCACGGCTTAGGACTACTCTAGCGTGCCCTTCCCGTGCTTTCCAGTCCTGGCCGTCCTTTCCCGCCTTCGTCCGCCATTCCCGCCTTCCCCATCCTGCCAGCCAATTCCGCAAACATCTCAAAATCGAGACTCTGGGCCCCATCGCTCATGGCGTGCTCCGGATCGGGGTGCACCTCCACGATCAGGCCACAGGCTCCTGCCGCCAGCGATCCCAGGCTGAGCGGGATCACCAGCGACCGGATGCCGGCCGCGTGACTGGGATCCACGAGCACCGGCAGGTGGGTCTTCTCCCGGACCAGGGCGACCGCATTCAGGTCCAGTGTGTGCCGGGTAGCCCGCTCGAAGGTCCGGATCCCCCGCTCGCATAACACCACGTTGGGATTGCCTTCCGCCAGAACGTATTCAGCCGCCATCAGCCACTCCTCGAACGTCGCGCCCGCCCCCCGCTTGAGCAGGATCGGCTTGCCGCTCCGGCTGGCCGCCCGCAGCAGACTGAAGTTCTGCATGTTACGGGCGCCGATCTGGAGCATGTCGGCGAAGTGCGCGACCACCGGCACTTCCTCCCAGCTCAGAACCTCGGTCACCACCGGAAGCCCGGTCCGCTCCCTTGCGTCGGCCAGGTAACGGAGCCCTTTGACGCCCAGCCCCTGGAAGTCGTACGGTGAGGTCCGGGGCTTGTACGCCCCGCCCCGGAGCATGTCCGCGCCGGCTTGCGCCACGGCAACGGCCGTCTCCATGATCATGGACTCGCTTTCGACCGAGCAGGGTCCGGCGATCAGCACCGGTTCCGGTCCGCCGAATTGCAGGCCCCGAACCTGCACCACCGTGCCTTCCGGGTTGCGGCGGCGGTCGACCAGGGGGATCGCCGGCTTGTCCGACCGGTGCGCCGGGGTCGGCACCGGAGCAGAAAGACGGGACCCCTCGGTCCAGGCCTCGTAGCTTCCCAGGATGATGAGTTTGGCGGCCAGGGCCTCGATCTCCTCCAGGGCCTCGGCGACCCGCGGGTCGGTGGCGGAGCCCTCTACGTCCACGTAGAAGCGGTAGGTCCAGGGGGCCGAGCGCTCCGGCCGCGACTGGAGCGCCATCAGGTTTACCCCCCGGGCCCCGAACGCCTGCAGCGTGAGCGCCAGCATCCCGGGCTTGTGGTCCACCAGCACGATCAACGAGGTCTTGAATCGCGTGGCACCGGCCGTACGCACAGCCTGAGCGGAGTCGGCCCGGGTGAAGGTCAGGAAGCGGGTCTGGTTGGTAGGATCGTCTTCGATGCGCTCAGCCAGCGGCACCAGCCCATGGGCGTCGGCGGCCGGGCGTGCGGCGATGGCGGCCCAGGCCGGGTTGCCTTCCTGGGCCACGATCTCCGCGCTGCCCGCCGTGTCCCAGGCGCTCACGAGCTCGGCGTCGGGAAGGTGCTCCGCCAGCCAGATGCGGCACTGGCCCAGCGCCACGGGATGGGAGAGGACCCGCCGGATCCCGGACAGAGGGGCACCGGGGAGGGCCATGATGGTGTGGTGCACCGGATGAAGGATCTCGTGGGTCAGATGTAGCGTACCATCTCCGAAGGCTTCGTGAAGCAGGTCGTAGGTGGTGGTGACAGACCCAATCAGCGAGTTCTCGATCGGCAGGCAGCCGGCATCGGCCCGGCCTTCGCGGACGGCGCTGACCACGTCCTTCACGTCGCGGCAGGGAAGGGCCTCGAGCTCCGGCCAGCGCCGCTGGGCCGCGGCCTCGCTGAACGATCCGTGCGAACCCTGAATGGCTACACGCATGAGATGCTCCGACAGAGGAAAACAAAAAACCCCGCCAGTTCGAACCGGCGGGGCGTCGAGGATCCGGGCGGAAAGCGCTAGCGCACTCTACCGGCACCGGACGCGCATCGAGCCGCGCCCGCGTTGGTAAAGAAGAACCAGTAGCTGTACCCGGAAGTCATGGAGCGAACCTACGGCCTGCCGCGGAGGCTTGTCAAGCCTGCCCCGAGCAACCGAGGCGTGGGGGTACCCCCGAGCCATCAAGGGCATCCCGAGCGCAGCGAGGGGATCTCACCCGATATTTTCATTACGTGGATCACATGCATCGCTTCCCAGCCGCTTCCACAGCTCTCCTCCTCCTCTTCGCTCGCGGGTCCGCTGACCGCCTGGGCTCAGGGGCTGCCCCCACTCGTCGCCCCTCAACCCCGTCGCCGGCTCCCGCAGCGGGGTGTACTTCCAGCCGGTGCGAGACCCGGCTCCCGGCCGGTGGACCACTGCCTTGTCACTCGAGTATGGCAGCCTTATCGAGTACAACCGCCTCGACCACGCCGACTACGTGCTCGACTCCGAAGTGCTGCGGGTGGGTCTCACCGCCAGCCGGGATATTGGCCGAACCGCGTTCGTGCAGCTCAGCGGCTCGGTGGGGGGAGCTTACTCCGGATTCCTCGACGGATTTCTGGATTGGTACCATGGCGCGCTCGGCATCGAGATGAGCGAACGAGAGCGTCGGCCCCAAGACCGCTTTCTCTACAGCATCACCCTGCCCGATGGCCTGAGCGTGCGTCGGTCGCCAAACTCGCTCTTCCTGGGCGACATGAGCGTCGGGCTCGGCATCCGTCCAGCGCCCGGTATGCAGAGCGTTCTATCGGTTACACTGCCGACCGCGACCGGCCCGTCTGGTTATGGCAAGTCGGTGCCCTCAGTAGCACTCCTGAATTCCCTGCGGGCACCGATCACTTCCCGCCTCACGTACGAGGGTAGCCTCGGCGTGGGCATCACCCCCACGAGCGGCCCACTCTCAGGTTTGCAACGCACTACCTTTCTGGGTCTCAGCTCCGGGCTGCGCCAGCGTGTCTGGGGCGCGCAATCACTCTTTGTGAACCTGTTCTACCATTCACCCTACTACAGCGAAACCAGCCTGCCGGCCCTCGACCGCCGGGAGCTCTCGTTGGACTTTGGCTGGATTCTGGCGACCCGCGGCGGGGCCGAGTGGCGGATGGGGCTGACTGAAGACCTGGAGCCGGGCGGACCGGGAGTCGATCTGGTCCTGCGGCTGGGGCGGAGCTTTTAGGAGGCGGGCTTCGGCGCGGTGAACAGAAACTGTTCCATGTTGTTGAACAGAAACTCTTTAGCTTTAGGCTCCCTCAGGTTCAAGCCGTAGTGGTTGATCAGCTGTTGCTGGGTCTTGAGCCATTCGGCCCAGCAGACGCTGCAAATCTCTTCGTATGCGCGCTTGCCCAAGTCGTTCTGGAACGGCTGAAATGCCATCCTTTCCCGATCCTGCCCGCATCGGGTACAGTGCAGTGTGGCCATGAAAGCAAGATAGACATCTCCAGAAATGTGATCCAGTCTATCGTACGATCACGTTGGAGACGTTAAAATGCTTATGGAGTGAGTCTCCGGTTGCCACCTGCCGCATGACGCAGAGCCCGCGAGCCACTCGCTGTGCCGAGAGCGGTGCCGATTCCAAACACCACCGACGTAGTGATGGTAACGAACGGCAGGACGGCGGCAGGCCACGCCAGCGCCGCGGCGGCCAGGCCCGCAACCAGGGGGGCAACGGGAGAGTGGATCGCATCCACGAAGCGGAGCCGTTTGCGCACGAAGTTCCGGGCAAGGAAGTAACCGATTGCCCCGGCAGCCAAGGTGATAAGAAGTTCTAGCATATAGAGTTCCCGGAATGAGGGTCCAGCGTTCCGTTACATTACGAAACGTGCCAGTGAAAGATTCAGCATGTCGGATGGAGGTTCCGCCCGACGCGTGGTATGCGAATCGCAGGTTAAACTGATCGTTTCCTTGCCTATGTTCTTCCAGGGAAGGAGCCAATACATGCCCAGACAACATCCGACAGTGCTGGTGCCGAACATCGGCCCCATGGATCACGCGTGGGATTTGCTAGGCGAGTGGCAGACCGAATTCGAGCTGCCCGAAACCGAAGCGCCGGTGCACGGCAAGGTGACATTCCGCTCCTGGACCGATGCCGAGCTGCAGCTCGACCCTATCGAGGCTGCGATTGCCGGAATCCCGTCCAGCGTTCCGCTGGAGCGCGCCAGTGAAATCCATCTGACCGATGCGGGCGGAGGGGCGTTGCAGTGGGTGCTCCATGCGCCATCCACCAACTGGTCACTCCAGGCGACATTATGGCCGGGCTCGCTGCACCTCTTCGTGCATGATGCCGATGACGACGAGGAGCAGCTCTACCGCGCCCGGGCGACGCGGGACCAGGACTACTACCTCAGGAAGTATCCGCTCGAGAGCATCTGAACCAGTGTTCGACCGGCGCCCGTCAGCCCTCGCTGCCGGGCGTTCTGTTTGCAGCAGCTCATCACGACAGGCTCTTGGAACGTAAACGGGAACTCAGAGTACGGGGCTTCGGAGCCCAACCCACCATCGCAGTCGTCGTATCCTCAGCCCCGCTGAACGCATGAGGCGTGCGGGGGCTATTCTCGCGGCAGGCGTTATTGCCGCGCTGAACATCCTGCCAGCGCCTGCTGACGCTGGAAGAGCCTACCACCTGACGGCCGCGCTTCCCCACATGAAGCCGGAGCCGAATGCGGTCATGACCACCAGGTCGCCCCGCTTGACCCGGCCGCTCCGCACGCACTCGTCCAGCGCGATCGGGATCGTGGCGGCGGTGGTGTTTCCGTAGCACATGATGTTGTTGTACACCTGGTCGTCTCGGAGCCCGAGCTCCTTCTGCATGGCCTCGGAGATCCGGAGGTTCGCCTGGTGGGCCAGCAGCAGGCTGATCTGTTCTCGACGCCGTGGCCGGTCGCGGCCAGCACCGCCCGGACCGACTCCGGCATGCGGACCACCGCATGGCGAAACACCTCTCGTCCATCCATTTCGAGATACTGGCGGCCCGCTTCGATGTGCTTCGAGGACACCCGGGGGTGATACATCGACCCGGGCGCGTCTACCCAGAGCTTCTCCGCGTACGCCCCTTCCGAGTGCAGATCGAAGCCCAGGATGCCTCCGTCGCCGTCCTCGGCCGGACCCAGCACCACCGCGCCGGCACCATCGGCGAAGATCACCGCGACATGGCGCCCGGCGCTGGAGACCTCCAGCCCGGTGGACTGAATCTCCGAGCCCACGACCAGCACTCGCCGATACTGGCCGGACTGATCCAGGCATCCGCCACCGACAGCGCGTAGATGAACCCGCTGCACTGAGCCCTAAGATCGAGGGCGGGCACAGTCGTGATCCCGAGCAGCCGCTGGAGATAGACGCCGTTCCCTGGGGCGAAGTGGTCTGGGCTGGAGGTGGCATACGCGATCGCGTCGATCTCACCCGGCTCCACACCGGCCATCTCCAGGGCGCGCTGGCTGGCGCGCAGCCCCAGCTCCGTTCCCGTCTCCCCTTCACTGACCCAGTGGCGCTCCTGGATGCCGGTGCGGGTTCGGATCCACTCGTCGGTGGTGTCCATGAGCTGGGAGAGCTCGTCGTTGGTGACGACACGATCGGGCACGGCGAAACCAGTTCCCAGGAAGCGAGTGCGCTGCATCTGAGCACCCAGTGAGAGGAGAGGTAGGCGAGGAGATTACGTTGACCCGCCCGGGCGGGAACCGCAAGGAGCGGAGCCTCTCAACGTCCCTGAGATGCTTCCTGATCGCCGCACTGTAAGTCGGCGTGGTTCGCCAAGCCTGCGGCACCCCTTGAAATCGGCTTGACGGCTGGAGGATACCTATCGTTATCACACACTCAGCTCCGGGCAGGGGGGCTGCGGCACAATCCACGAGTGTCCCGGCTCCCGAGCACTGCCACGGATAGGTTCACCTGAGCTGGCGCTCCTCGACACAAAGAAGGCACCATGCCTCGCTCCGGTTCCTCCCCAGTCCCTTCTTATCGTGGCCCTCATCGTAGCCACCGTTGGCTGTCAAGCAGATACCGACTCGCCGACCGGCCCAGAGCTCGGGCCGGAGTTCAAGACCAACCCGCTCCGTCCGTTGCCGTTCCGTCAGGTGAGCGCGGGCTGGGTTCACACCTGCGGGGTAACCCGGGACAATCTGGCCTACTGCTGGGGCTCGAATTTCGGGGGCCAGCTCGGCGAAGGCACGACCACCAACCGTCTGAGACCAGTCGCGATTGCCGGAGGGCTCCGGTTCCGCGAGGTGAGCGCCGGCATGGCCTACACCTGCGGCCTGACCTCGGACGACCTTGCCTACTGCTGGGGGCAAAATAGTGCCGGGCAACTCGGCAACGGCACGACCAGTCCTAGCCTGACGCCGTTTGCGGTGGCCGGTGGCCTGCGGTTTCGCCAGGTGAGCACCGGCGCCTTTCATACCTGTGGTGTGACCACGGCCAACCAGGTTTTCTGCTGGGGCTCGGTTGGCGCCGGCCGCGGCAACGAAATTGGTGGGGAGGCCCGTTACAGGCCGTTCGAGGTCGGTGCCGGCCTCCGCTTCCGCGAGGTGAGCGCCAGCCTCGTGACCAGCGCACTCGGCCACTTCACCTGCGGCGTGACCCTGGATGACGTGGCGTACTGCTGGGGCGAGAATGAATTCGGCCAGCTGGGCATCGGCTCGAGCGGCGTCCTGAGCTGGGCCCCGGTCCCGGTAGCCGGCGGGCTTCAGTTCCGCGCGATAAGCGCCGGCGCCACCCGCACATGCGGCCTGTCTCCGGAGAGGCTGGCCTACTGCTGGGGAGCAAACTGGTACGGCGCCGTGGGCGACGGCACCTACAACATCAGGCGCCCAGCACCGGTACGGGTGTCGGGCGGCCTCCGCTTTCGAGAGTTAAGCGACGGCGGCGAATATCACACGTGCGGAATCACTCAGCCCGGCCGGGCCTACTGCTGGGGCGGGAATTTCGAGGGCCAGGTCGGTGACGGCACCACCACCAACCGTCTCACCCCGGTGCCCGTCGCCGGCAGGCTCCACTTCCGTCAATTGGGCACGGGTACCAGTCACACCTGCGGCGTGGTCAATGGCAATGTGGCCTATTGCTGGGGCGCGAATTACGCGGGTCAGCTCGGCGACGGCACGACCAGCCCTCGTTTGACGCCGGTCGCTGTCGCCGCGCCCCTCCGTTGAACCAGGGCCACCCGGCCCTAAGAGGCCCGGTGGCGGGACCGTCCCACACGATCATCATGGGCCCGCCGAGGGTGGGCTTATGCGCCGCCGCAGTGCCTGCAACGACGGCAGCAGAGCCCACGCCGCGATCCATACAGCCAGGCACCGGTCAACGCCCAGCCCATGCCGCGCCACGTCTCCCATACCACCCCCACCGGCGTGAGCCACATCGGCCACCAGTCATCAGGCCGGAGCCGGTGACGCTCGATCACCCGTACAGCGGTGAAGCCGGTTCGCAGCCTGGAGAGTACGGCGGAGCAGGGGTCCGGGCTGGACCCGCCGGTGCGGACCAGGTTCCAGACCATGCTTGTGGCTCCCCAGCCGTGGCTGTCGCTGACTCCAGCAACGAACCGGTTGTGGCTGCGGGCGACGTCGATGACGTGATTGATCTCGGGCCGGGTGAGCTCGTTCGCCTTGGGCGACGCATTTACGAGCTCGAAGCCATCCAGCCCGGCAGCCGCCAGTCGGTCGAGCCGGTTCCAGTGATTGCGCCGGTACTCCGGAAGCGAGGCAAGCGACAGCGCGCCATAGGCCGAGTCGCTCCTTGCCAGCAGTGCCAAGAGACCCGTCGAACGCCTTGTACGACTTCGGTCCACGGGCCCGGTGTCACCCAGTAGTACGATGTGCGCCCGCCAGGCGCTGATCTCGATTCCGGGACAAAGAACCGTGGAGCCCTGGCTCAACTGGCGACTGGCGACTGGCGACTGGCGACTGGCGTCTAGTGACTCACTCACAACATTGTGATCGGTCACGAACGCGGCATCGAAGCCGGCGCGCGCATGCCACCGCCGATTGGCCTCCCGGTCGAAGCCACGCATCCAGGTGTCGCGAACGTCGTGAGAGACATTGGTGTGGCTGTGAAAATCCACCACGGTCTCGTCCGGGTCGGTTCCCGCCAGCGACAGCATCGGCCGGTGCCATACCAGTCCAATCGACGATAAAGCCGAGCAGGAGCGCCACCGAGGCCACCAGAACAACCAGCCTCCCGCATGACCCGGGACCGAATGGACCGGCGGTCAGCCCGGTTCGCGGCGGATGGCTCCGGCGACCCGCCAGAGCAGATACAGCACCACCAGCCCGCTCAGAAATCCTATCAGCCGGCGCATGCTCAGCATGGACACGCCATCCCACAGGGTGAAGAGCGGCGCCAGGATGAGGTACGTCAGGGGTATGTTGAGGTACGCCGAGGCTGGGGCGGAACCAGCGACCGGGTCGTGCAGCGCAGGAACCGAGACGATCCTTGCGCACAGGAGAAGCCCAGCCAGGACCAGCGGACCCGCGAGAGATGAAACCTGCCGCTCACGCATGAGGAGATGGGATGGCACAATGGATGTAAATGACGACGATCTGGACCAGGAGTTCCCGCTGGGGGACGGCACCGTCGAGACTGGCGCCACCGTGCTGTGTCCCTACTGCGGCGAAATCAACGAGATCGCATTGGATCCGGGAAGTGGCAGCCAGCAGGAGTACATCGAGGACTGTCAGGTCTGCTGCCGGCCCTGGCGTGTCGTGGTCAGCTACTTACCCGATGGAACGGCGGAGGTCTCCGCCGAGATGGAGGGACAGGACTAGCCTTCGGCTATTCGTATCGCAGGGCCGTTATCGGATCGAGCTTGGCCGCACGCCGCGCCGGCCAGATGCCGAAGAAAAGCCCCACCGCGGCGCTGAAGAGGAAGGCGATGCCCACCGCCATGGGTGAGATCAGGGTGTTCCACTGCATGACGCGGGCGAGCAGCACGGCGGTGCCCACCCCCAGAAGAATGCCCAGCACTCCTCCCAGCAGGCAGAGAGTCAGCGCCTCGATCAGGAACTGCAGCATGATGTTCGTCCGGGTGGCTCCCAGCGCCTTCCGAACACCTATCTCGCGGGTGCGCTCGGTCACTGAGACCAGCATGATGTTCATGATCCCGATGCCGCCGACCAGCAGGCTCACTGCCGCGATGCTCGCGAGCAGGCTGGTAAACACCTCGGTTGCCTGTTGCTGGGTGGCCAGAATGTCCTGCTGATTGCGGATGGTAAAGTCATTCTCGGCGCCGGGCCTGATCTTGTGCTCCCGCCGGAGAACCCGCTCCAGGTCGACCATCCCTTGCTCGATGGGCACACCGTCGGCCACCTGAATCGAGAACGAGCGTATTCGATTGCTGCCAAAGACCCGGTAGCGCGCCGTCTGGAGCGGGATGAGGATCTGCTCGTCCGGATTGCCGAAACCGCCGGCCGAGCCCTTCTCGCTGAGGATGCCGATCACCTCGAAGGGGATGCCCCGGATGGTGAGGGTCTGATTGATCATGCCGGCGGCATTGCCGCCGAGCATGCGGGGCACCGATGCCCCCAGGACGGCGTAACGCCGCCGGGCCTCATCCTCTCCCGGGGTGAACATGCGGCCATATGGAACACTGTAGTTGCGCACGTCGGTGTACTCCGACGTCGTGCCCACGACGTTCACGTTGCTGTTCTGATTGCCGTACTTGACCTGCAGGGACTGCTGCATCTCGGGTACGACGGCCTTCAGCAGCGGCAGCGTCACGCCGGAGTGCGTCGTAGTCGTCGGTACTCAGGATGGTGCGGTCCGTGATTCTGATTCCGCCCTGACGCGCCTGACCGGCGAAGACGGTGAAGACATTGGCGCCCAGGGCCGCGATTCTGTCCTCCACCGCCTTCTGGGCCCCGCTGCCCAGCGCCACCATGGTGATCACGGCGCCCACGCCTATGATGATGCCGAGCATGGTCAGTACCGATCGGAGCATGTTGGCCCGGATCGATTGCAGGGCCACGGCCACCGTTTCACCGAGCAGCATGGCTAGGGCCTCGCGCCGCCCGCCTGCGGAGTCTGTTGCTGCATTCCCGGAACCGCCCCCCCACCGGTGATCCGGTTCACCCGCTCCCGGGACTCCTGTTGCGACTGCACCAGGCTTGCGCTCGGCAGCACCAGAACCGAATCGGACGCGGTAAGACCCTCGACCACCTCGCTGTAGTCCAGATCGGTGAGTCCGGTCCGGATCCAGACCGGGGTCGGCTTGCCGTTCGCGGTTGACGAATACGATGTAGCGGGCGCCGCCATCAGCGGCGCTGCGGGGCCGCGGGGCAGCGGCTCGGCGCGATTGCGTGGAGCGGCGCTGACGTGCTGCTGGCTGTAGCCGGACTGCCCCGCTGCCCCGCTGCCCCGCTGTCCCGACTGCCCCGCTGTCCCCGCCCCGCTGCCCCGCTGTCCCGCTGTCCCGCCAGCGTCTGCTGTACCGCCTCAGGAGACAGCCCCAGCACCTGCGCAGCCGATCCAACATCTCGCTGGGTCCGCAGTGCCGCATTGGGGACCGCCAGCACATCCTCCCGCCGGCCCACATGCACCTCGACCTCCGAGTTCATCCCGGGGCGGAGCAGCCCCTCCTTGTTATCGATCCGGACCAGCACCGGAAACATGGTGACGTTCTGCTCGGTCAGCGCCTGAGGCTCGATCTTGAGCACCGTGCCCTGGAATGGGCGATTGGGGAAGGCATCCACGGTCACGGTGGCGCGCTGCCCCGGCTGGATCTTGCCGATGTCGGTCTCGTCCACCAGGGTCCTGACCTGCACCAGATTCAGGTCGGCCATCTTGAGCAGCACCGTCCCGCCGCCGACGTCATTCGTCGGCGAAGAGATGACCTGGCCCCGCTCCACCTGTTTTTCGATGATGGTTCCGTTGATCGGTGCCCGGACATTGGTGTCGTCCAGCTGGTCGCGCATGGTCTCCAGCGACACCCGGGCCCGGATGACCTCGGCGTTGGCGTTGGCGTAGTCGAGCAGCGCCTGCTCGTGCTCCTGTTCGGTGATTGACTGCGACTTGAACAGCTCGTCGGCCCGGCGCTTCTGTGAGTTGGCATTGGTCAGCCGGGCCTGCGCCACCTCCAGGTCGGCTTGGGCCTGGGCCACCGCGTTCCGGGGGATGCGGGGATCCACCCGTACCATCAGGTCGCCGCGCTTGACCGCCTGCCCGGTTTCCACGGCGAGATCGAGAATCTCTCCCGAGGCCTTGGATTTCACCTCGACGGTCGTGTCGGGCTGCACCGTGCCGGACGCCTGGGCGGACACGACGATGTCGCGCCGCTCGACTGGAAGGGACTGGTAGGTGACGGGGGGCGCTTCCTTCTTGCAGGCCGAGAGGAGCAGGGCCGCCAGGACTGTCATCCTGAGCGTTCCCCTTGTCATCCTGAGCGCAGCGAAGGATCGACTCGTATCCGGGCCGATCCTTCGGTCGCTTCGCTCCCTCAGGATGACAGCGTTATCGAGCATCACGTGCGACCCGCGGTCTCGAAATCCCGCTCCACCTTCCCGTCCTTCAGATGCACCTGCCGCCGCGCGTGCTCGGCGATGTCGTGCTCGTGGGTGACGAGCACGATGGTCTGCCCGGTTCCGTGCAGCGCCTTGAACAGGCCCATGATCTCCTCGCCGGTGGCGCTGTCGAGGTTGCCGGTGGGCTCGTCGGCCAGAAGGATGCTGGGGTTGTTGACCAGGGCCCGCGCGATGGCGACACGCTGCCGCTGGCCGCCCGACAGCTCGTTGGGCCGGTGGTTCATTCGGTCCTTGAGGCCTACCCGCACCAGGGCATCCGTCGCCTGCTCCCGCCGCTCCTTGGCTTTGACGCCGGCGTAGACCAGCGGGAGCTCGACGTTGTGCAGGCTGGTTGCCCGGGGGAGCAGATTGAAGGTCTGAAAGACGAAGCCGATCTCCTTGTTACGGATGCGGGCCAGCTCATCATCCTCCAGCTCGGAAACCCGGTGGCCGTTGAGCCAGTACTCACCGGCCGTGGGGCTGTCCAGGCAGCCGACCAGGTTCATCAGGGTCGACTTGCCGGATCCTGACGGACCCATGACCGCGACGAACTCGTTCTTCCTGATGGTGATGTCCACGCCCCGCAGGGCCCGCACGACCTCGCCGCCCATGTCGTACTCGCGCTGCAGATTCCGGGTGACGATGACCGCATCGCGCGGCACGTCGGCCGGCAGCATGGCCATGCGCTCTTCAGTGTTGAGCATCGCGCCGGTCACAGGTTCCGTCCGATCAGCGCTTCCAGCTGCGCCTTGGCGCGGAGGTAGTCGAATCGGGCATTCACCACGTCGACCTCCGCCTGGTTGAGTGCTTCCTGCGAAGTGAGCAGATCCACAATCGTCGAAACGCCGAGCCGGTAGCGCTCCTGCTGCACCCGGAGGTCCTCCGTGGCCGCGGCAACGCTGGTCTGAGTAATCTCGGTCCGGGCGCGCGCCGCGTCCAACTCGGCCAGCCGCGTCGTCAGCTCCGCCTCCACCTCCCGCCGCGCGTCGGCCGCGGTGGCTTCGGCCACATCCTGCTCCACGTCCCGCTGCACGATGCTCAGCTCGCGCTCGAAGCCGTCGAACAGATTCCATCGAAACGAGAGGCTGAGCTGGCGCTGGTTGAAGAGCTCGTAGTCACTGGCCCTGCTTCCATTCCAGCCGGTGGCGGCACCCAGAATCAGCGAGGGCCAGTAGGCGGACCGGGAGGCACGGGCGGAGGCGCGCGCCGCCGCCGCGTTGGCGGCAGCGCTCTGGATGCGGGGCGACTTCGACTCGGCCTCGGTCCGGAGCGCTTGAGTATCTACCGCCGGCAAGACCCGGTAGAACGCGGAGTCGTCGGCGGCGCGGACCCGCCCCGGCTCTCCGATGAGCCTCGCCAGGTTCGCCTCGGCCGACGCCAGCTGCGTTTGCGTGGTGATCCGGTCGAGGCGGGCGGTGCCCAGGGTAACCAGCGACCGGAGAGAATCGGACCGCGTGGCGGAGCCGGCCCGGAGCTTGGCGACGGCGGTCTTGAGCTGCTCTTCGGCGCGGCGGACACTCGCCTCTCGCACGCGAAGCAGCTGAGCCGCCGCCAGCGCATCGAGGAACTGATTGGTGGTGGTCAGCGCCTGCTCGAAGCGCGCGTCGATCAAGGAGGCTTCCGCCGCCGTCTCCCCGGCCCGGGCCGCCCGCATCTCAGCGCCCCGCCGGAAGCCGGTAAAGAGATCCAGGCTGCCGGAAAGCGTGGTGCTGATGCTGCGGGTGCTCGAGTTGCCGGTGGTGAGCTCACCCGTGACGGGATCGACCCGGGCCGGGCCTTCGGAGAAAAAAGCGCTGCCCGAGGAGGCGGCCGTTATCCGGGGGAGGTAGGCTCCCAGTGCGCTCCGGCGCTGCGCCCCGGCCGTGCGGACGTCGGCGCTGGCGCGGATCATCGCCGGCTGCACCCGTTCGGCCCGGCGGATGGCCTCCGACAGCGTCACAGCCGGCGGCTCCTGAGCGGACGCTCCGGCGACGCGGGCGACTGTGACGAGCGACGCTACCACCAGAAAACGACTAAGCATTGGGCTCACCGACGATCCGCCATTCCGAAAGTTTCAGGCCGAAACGAAGGAGGTTCTCAGGCAGGATTGACGTCGCGGGGTACCAAAAGTTAACGGTCAGCCCGGCGGCGAAACGCCTCCCGGCCGGCTCCCAGGGCGAACCAGGCGCAGACGGCCGCCAGGATGTAGGCCGACTCTCGGGGCACCGCGACCAGCAGCAGGCCCAGCACAATAAATATCGCGCTGATGGGGCCGAATACGGAGCGCCGTGCGTGGCTCGCCACGGCGCGGAGAACCAGCGCGGCGCGATGCCGTCTCTCCCGCCGGCTCCTGCGATGCCCGGCTCCGGCAATCTCGGGGACCTGGTGGGTGAGTGCGGTGGGAAGGGCCTGACTGATTCTCCGGGGGCCGCGCAATGGCCGGCTGGCAACCTCCCGGCTGCGCGCGACATCCCGCCGGAACTGCGCTTCCATGGCTTCGGCCAGGGGCGTGTCCTCGATCAGCACATCCAGCTCGTAGTTCCCGAAGAGGCTGGAAGGGTTCAGGTTGCTCGATCCGATCCGGACCCAGCGGTCGTCACAGACGATGGTCTTGGCGTGCAGCATCGGCCCATCCCACTCGTAGATCCGGACCCCGCTCCGGAGCAGATCGCGGTATCCGATCCGGGACAGGTTGCGGATCAGCGGAAGATCGCTCGACCCGGGGACCAGCAGACGCACGTCCACGCCGTCCCGGGCCGAGTCGCGCAGCGCCTGGAAGAGCCGGGGCGGCGCCACCAGGTACGCGTCGGTGATCCACAGCCGCTCGACGCTGCCTGCCGCGAGCAGCTCGATCACGCGGTAGGCCCGCTCCCGTCCGGGCTCACCGCTGATGACCCGAACGTCCGCGCTGCCGCGCGGCTCCACCACGCCGGCGACGTGCTCCGGGGAGACCGGCGGTCCGGTGAGCTCCCAGATGCTGGCAAAGCTCTGGTCCAGCACTGCTGCCGCGGGGCCCTGGATGTCCACCGCCGTGTCCCGCCACGGCTGGCCGCCGGCGTGACTCTCCCCGGTCCATTCGCACCCGATGCACAGGCCTCCGAGCACGGCGCGGGACCCGTCGGCCACCACCAGCTTCCGATGATTCCGCGATACGTTGGTCACCACGTCCACCAGCTGCGGTGGGTGAAAGCGGCGCACTTCGACACCGGCTTTCCGCAGGTAGTCCCAGAAGCCGCGCCGGGTCCCGAAGGAGCCGAACCAGTCGTAGAGTACCCGTACGCTGATGCCTTCGCGTGCGCGGGCGGCGAGCAGCTCGGCAAAGCGCCACCCCGCGGCGTCGCTGCGGATGATGTAGTTCTCGAAGTGGACCCATCGGGTTGCCCCGGCGATCACGTCCAGCATCGCCCGGTAGGTGTTGGGCCCGTCGATCAGGAGATGTACCTCGTTCCCCGGCACCGGCCTGCCACCCGACGCGCGGTTGATGGCGCAGGTCACCGAGTGCTCCGCGGGAATCGCCCTCATGGGTAGCTAGGCTCCGAGGCCCAGCGTCCGCTCGTGGGGTCGGAGCGCGGCGAGGACGAAGCCGATATGCTCATCGAGCGGAACGCCCAGCTCTTCGGCGCCACGCACCACGTCTTCACGGCTCACGCCCCGGGCAAACGCCTTGTCCTTGAGCTTCTTCTTGACGCTGGAGACTTCCAGATCCTGCAGGCTGCGGGAGGGCCGGACCAGAGCACAGGCAACCAGGAAGCCCGCGAGCTCGTCAACGGCGAAGAGCGCCCTGGCCATCGGAGTGTCCCGGGGAACACCGCTGTAGTTGGCGTGGCCCAGGATGGCGCGCTGCATCGGCTCGGGAAGACCGGCCGCGGCCAGGATCCGTACGCCTTCGGCAGGGTGGCCTTCGGTAGGGGAATGCTCGGGGTTGGGAAACCGTTCGTAGTCGAAGTCGTGCAGCAGACCGACCAGACCCCATGCCTCGGGGTCCTCCCCCGCCCGGTCGGCCATGGCGCGCATGGCGATCTCCACCGCGTACATGTGCTTTCTCAGCGCGTCCGAGGGGGTGTACTCGTGCATCAGCGCGAGGGCGCGCTCGCGGGTCCAGGTCATAGTCGGTCAGAGTAAGAAGTAAGAAGTAAGAGGTAAGAGGGCAAACGGCTAGAGACCCTGGATGTTATGCGCAGCGGGTTCTGACTTCGCATTCACTTTTCACCTCTTACTTCTCACTTCTCACTTCTCACCTCTCACTGCTCACTGCTTTGAGCTTGCGGGTATCCCGCGGACAGCGCAACCCGGCTCGCCTTCTCACCATCCAGGCTGATCTCGAAGGCATACTGCCCGGGCCGGGGCAGGGGTACGTCGAACACCAGGACCGCGCCGGCTTCCACGTCGACCACACCCGCCGGCGGCTCACCGAACTGTACGGTGCCCTCGCCTCCCAGAAGCTCGGTTCCGGCCTCGTCCACGAACTGGATCTTGATGGTGTGCCGGCCGATCTCGGTCCGCCGGCCCCGGACCCGCAGCACAAGGTGGGTCCGGGGATACACGGCCGGAAAGTTCGAGAGCCATACGTGCTGGAACATCCCCAGCACGCTGAGCTTCCCCTGTTGATCGATCAGGGCGTAATCGGCGACAACGGCGAAGTCTAGGTGCAGGGCTCAGTTGACTCGAATGGACGTGATGACGTCATCCTGCTTGATCTTGTTTACCACGTCCATTCCCTCGGTCACCTGACCGAAGACCGTGTGCACTTTGTCCAGGTGCGGCTGTGGCGCATGCGTGATGAAGAACTGGCTTCCGCCGGTGTCCTTCCCCGCGTGGGCCATCGACAACGTCCCGGTCGCATGCTTGTGGGTGTTGAGGTGGGTCTCGCACTTGATCTTGTACCCCGGCCCGCCGGTGCCGACCCGCTGATTCCCGGGTTCCTTGGAAAGCGGATCGCCGCCCTGGATCATGAAATTCTGAATGACGCGGTGGAACCGGGTTCCATCGTAGAACTTGCTGTTGGCGAGTTTCTCGAAGTTGCCGACGGTGCCCGGCACCTCGGTATCGAAGAGCTCGGCCTTTATCGTGCCCTTACTGGTCTCGATCGTGGCGTTCTTTGCCATACGTATCCCGGAAATATTGGATCGTGTAATGTAGCAGGAGCCGGCCACAGACCTGCGCCGACGCAGAGCCCCGGAATTTACGCCGTAACGGTAGCCCTGAGCGACTCCAGGGTGGATTTCCATGTCACCAGATCCTCGGCCGGGGGCATGCAGCTATTACCGGTGCAGGCGTACGCCCGGGGCGCCCGGCCGGCAGCTATCATACCCGCCATCGCTGCCGGAAGCGGGCGTCCCGTGGCTTCATCCGGACGCAGCAGCTGGGTCACTCGGCGGGGAACGAAGCCGGCTCGTGCCGCTTCATGCATGGCCTTCACCGTCGGATCGTCCGAATCTCCCACGATAACGAGATGCGTCGCAGGGTTGAGGTGCCAGTCGATCGCGAGCAGGTATGTGGCGGCGTAGAGTCCCAGCTCGCGGGCGCTGCCGGCAAACGCCCGCGCCAGCTGCTCGCCGCGCTGGTGCCAGCGGGAATCTCCGGTAAGCTGGTGCAGCCTGGCGCAGACGATTCCGGCCACACCGTTGGGGGAAGGGGTGGGTGTATCCTGTACCGGCTTGGCGCGGGCCGGCAGCAGCCCCTCCTCGCTCCCGCGGCCGCGCGCGGTGTCGAAGAGACCGCCTCCCTCCTCGTCCCAGTAATCACGCCAGACCCGATCCATGATCCGCTCGCCCCAGGCAAGCCACTCCTGTCGGCCCGTGGCTTCGTAGGCGTCCAGGGCTGCGGCGGCGGTCTGCACCTGGTCGTCGAGGAGCCCCCCGATGCCGCCCGGAGTGTGATCCACCGCGTCGTCCTCCCGGTTCTCCGTTCGTATGCGCTCCAAGGTGCGCAATGCGTGGCTCCGGCACCACTCGTCGCCCAGTACTGAGGCGGCGCGTAACAGCGCCGAGGCCATCATCGCGTTCCAGTTGGTGTAGCGGGTACGATCGACATAAGGCGCCGTCCGTTGTGCCCGCGCCGCGCGCAGCTTCTCCCGCGCCGAGCGCGAGGCGAGCCTCGATCATTTCCGGGCTCTGGCCGGTGCGCTGAGCCAGCGCGGCCACGGTCGTCGAGACGAAAAGGACGTTCTTGCCGGGGTTGTGATGCATCTCGCCCGCGGTGCCGATGTCGTAATAGGCCGAGACTGCCTCCAGTTCGTCGGGCGTGAGCACCGCCGCGGCCTCGTCCCGGGTCCACGTGAAGTAGTCCCCGTCGTCGTCGAGCCCGACATCAGCGTCCTGGCTGGCGCCATATCCACCCGCGTCGTCCGCAAGCACCTCTCGAATCCAGGTGACGATCCCCCGGGCCACATCGCCGTACTCGTCCTGTCCGAACAAGGCGTAGGCGTCCAGATACACCTTGAGAAGCTCCGAGTTGTCGTACGACATCTTCTCGAAATGGGGGACGATCCACCGGGCATCCACGCTGTAGCGATGAAATCCGCCTCCGAGCTGGTCGTACATGCCACCTCGGGCCATTCCCTGCAGGGTGCGGTCGATGATGGTGCGAATATGCTCCGAGGGCTGATCGTACCAGCGGTGCAGCAGCAGCGTGAGCGCACCGGGGTGGGGAAACTTGGGCTGACTGCCGAATCCGCCGTTGACCGGGTCGAAGATGCGGGCCATCTGAGCGACCGCATTCTCCAGCAGCTCGGGAGACTAGATCGCCCGGTGCCACCTCGTTCAGGTTTTCGGCGACTACGCGGCTGATCGCCTGGGCCTGGGCCTGCACCTGGTCTCGCCGGGACCGGTACGCGTCGAGCACCCCGGCGAGGACTGACCGAAACCCCGGACGGCCGTATCTTCCGTCGGGAGGGAAGTAGGTCCCGCCGAAAAAGACCTCTCCTTTAGGAGTCAGAAAGCCGGTCAGGGGCCAGCCACCCTGCTGGGTCAGAGTCTGGACGGCGCGTTGGTAGCGGGCGTCCACATCGGGCCGTTCATCCCGATCCACCTTGATGCAGATGAAGTTCTGGTTCAGGTAAGCGGCGAGCTCAGGATCTTCGTAGGACTCGCCGTCCATCACATGGCACCAGTGGCACCACACGGCCCCGATATCGAGCAGAATCGGTTTATCGGCAGCCTCGGCCGCGGTGAAGGCCTCGGTGCCCCAGGGATACCAGTGAATGGGCTGATGCGCGGCCGACTGAAGGTAGGCGGAGCTGGACTGGGCCAGACGGTTGGAGGACATGCTGGCAAGTTAACCCGGGCTACCGGCGCCGGAATGTGATCTTCGGCCGGCCACAAGCCTGGACTTCGGACCTTTCAGGAGGATGATTGCTCGAGCCGTTCTTCGTTGCGGTGCTGCTGGGTCTTCGCCACGCCACGGACCCGACCACCTGACCGCCGTCTCGTCGCTGGTGCTTGTCGGACGTGCGCCACGGGTCCCGCCGGGCCGGGCGGCTGGGCTTGGCGTGGGGGCTGGGCCACGCGACGACGCTGGTTGCTTTTGGACTGCCGGTAGTGCTCTTCGCCCGGCATCTTCCTGCGGCGCTGTCGCGGGCGGCCGAGATAGCGATCGGCGTGATCATCGTGGCTCTGTCGCTGCGGCTGCTGCTCCGCTGGTCCCGCGGTCACTTCCATACCCATCCGCACAGTCACGATGGTGTCCTCCACGCACACCCGCATGTGCACGAAGGGGCCACTCCCCGAGCCGAAACGCGGCATGCTCACGCTCACGCGGAAGGGCTGGGCCGCTCGCCGCGGCGGCATTCGGGATCGGCATGGTGCATGGACTGGGGGGATCGGCGGGAGTGGGAGTGCTGGTGATCGGCGCGGCGGCAGGCAGGGTACCCGGCGTGGTGGCCTGCTGCTCTTCGCCGGCGGGACCGCGGCATCGATGGCCCTGGTGTCCGCCGCCTTTGGCTATGCGCTGTGTCGAGGGACGCATAGCCCGGCGCGTCGGTGCGCTCATTCCCGTGATCGCGCTGGGCAGCCTGATCTTCGGCGCCTGGTATGCCCTCGACGCCGTGCGTGGCCCAGTCTGGGCCTCTGAATCTCATGAGCCCGACTGCTTTTGACTCAGCGAAAAGACGTAGGCGGCCACGGCCTTCACATCCTCGTCGCTGATCGTCGAGCCGCCTTTGGGAGGCATCGGAATCCCGCTCTTGGACTTCTCCTTCGGCACTCCATGGTTGATCTGGGCAACGATCTCGTCGTAGGTCCCCTTGCTGTGAATCCACTCCGCGTCGGTCAGGTTCGGCCCCACCAGACCTTCGCCCTTGGTGCCGTGGCAGGCGTAGCAGTTGCCCGGGCCGTGATATACGCTGTCTCCCCGGGCGATCAGCGCAGGCGTGACCGCCGGGGACGAACCCTTGGTTGACGTGGTCTGAGCCAGCAGCGGAGTCGCCAGGGCCATCAGCAGGGAAACCGCAAGACCGAGTACGGGTCTGGACGGGCATTGCCGAGCTCCTCGACAGGAAGGGTGGCATCAGATATACCCCTCCCCGAGGGTTGGTCAAGCCTGCCTTTACCAGGATCATTGGCCTGGCTGCAGACGGACGCAAGCTCGATCCTCCGGTTTGCCGCCCGGCCCCGGGGCGTGGTATCGGGGGTCCGGGGCCGGGTCCCTCCATACCCTCGCGCCACCACCTGCTGGAATGGCACTCCCCGCGTTACGAGGTAGTTCCGCACCGCCTCGGCTCTCAGAGTCGAGAGGTGCATGTCGTCGGCCGGTGACGCGGTCACATCGGTGTGGCCGCCGATCTCCACCCGGAGCGCGGGGTTTGCCATCAGAACCTTGGCGATCGAGTCGAGCTCGACATAGGAGCCGGCCTGGAGCCGGGCGCTCCCGGTGCCAAAGGCGACGTTCTCCAGCACCATGGCCGCCCCGGCGGCGCGGCGGCCGGCAGGCTGCTGCCGAGGGCGGGAGTGTCACGGCGGCACCACTGCCGGCTGCCGGCCGGTCTGGCCGCCGCACGCAACCGGCCGCATTGACGTTGGCTCCGACCGGAGTTCTGGGGCACCGGTCCAGACCGTCGAGCACGCCGTCTCCGTCCTCGTCACCCGGGCAGCCCAGGGCATCTACGGTGGCGCCCTTCGGCGTATCGGAGCAGCGGTCCAGGCCATCGGCGATGGAATCTCCGTCACTGTCCTTGGGGCAGCCGGCCGCATCCACCAGAACGCCTGCCTGGGTATCGGGGCACTTGTCGATGCCATCGGCGATGTTGTCGCCATCGCTGTCGTGGGTGCAGCCGAGCGCATCTACCAGCGCGCCTACTGCCGTATTGGGGCAGCGGTCCACGCCGTTGGCGACTCCGTCGGCATCGGTGTCCGCGGGACAGCCTCGGTCGTCGACCTCCGCCCCGGCAGGCGTGCCGGCGCAGCGGTCCCGGTTGTTCAGGATCCCGTCGCTGTCGCTGTCGGGAATGGGCTTGCTGCCCAGCATGAGCTGAGGCCCGAGGTTCAGGCCGCACATTGGAGAATCTGACCGCTACGTCTCAGGCGGCGTTTCGCTCGGTCGACGTGGCTTGCCCCGGTTGGGTTGGATCGCGGCCTCGGCTCGAACCATCAGCAAGGGTGAGAGTCCCACCCGGACGCCGAGCCCGGCCAGAAACAGTGGTAGTGGGGCCACAAATCTTACCCTGGTACTTGATGTCCTGCTGGCACTCGGGCCCGGTGGTTCCGTATCGGGTCCCACCCACTCCCACTTTGCCGTAGCCCCAGCTGTTGGCTCCCAGGGAATATTGTACAATGCGGAGCACGGTGCCACGTTGACCGGACGCTAACCTCTTCCGAGCTGGATATGGGAATCCTTCGGCTTCGATCGAAAAATTGGCAGGGCAGCCAGACCCCGACGCGCCCCACCCCACCAACTGCGCCACTCAGACCCGCAGCATCACTGAAGGACTGGTACCCGACGGCCGCGCCCAACCTCGAACAGGTTGCGCCGATCCTGCGCCTGCGCCACCGACACACAGGAGATGGTCCACACAAGAAGGCCCGAGAGCCGCAGCGCCCGGGCTAACCCCGCGCCAGGGTTTGGATAGGTTCGCATGGATCAAATAGATACGAGAAGAAGGGAAGCCTGACAAGGAGCGGCATCACATCACTCCGCTCCCCTTGGCATCCCCTTTCGGGGTAAGTACGATTCGCGGCGTCCATGTCTTTTTCGCGAACCGGTGCCCGACAATGCGCGTGACGATTCAGTACTGTGTGGTTTGAAACTACCATCCCAGAGCCGCCAGTTTGGCGGCTGAGCTGAAGCAAACGTTCCCTGATGCCGACGTGCGTTTGATCGAGGCCTCCGGTGGACTTTTCGAGGTGGCGGTCGATGGGAAGCCGGTGTTCTCCAAGAAGGAGATGCCGGCGGCACGCCGCACCCGGCGAGGTCCTGGCGGCGATCAAGCAGCTGAGAGGTGGTACGTGACCCATGCGCATTGCCATCTCCACTGGAGGGGGTGACGCCCCCGGACCTGAATGCCGTCATCCGTGCGGTGGTCCTCTCGGCCCACCATCGCGGCTGGCGTTCCTACGGCATCCAGCGCGGCTACGAAGGTCTTCTGAGCTTTAATGGTGTCGTTCCCCTGGGCCCGTCCCAGGTGCGCGGCATCACCCACCTCGGCGGCACCATCCTGGGCACTACCAACCGGGGCAATCCCTTTCGATACGTCACCCGCGACGCGGAAGGCAAGGAGCACGAAACCGACCGCTCGGATGATATGGTCGCCGCATTCCAGGCCAGCGGTTTCGATGCGCTGGTATCGATCGGCGGGGACGGCAGTCTCCAGATCTCATACGAGTTCTGGAAAAAAGGTCTTCCGGTGGTCTGCGTTCCCAAGACCATCGACAACGATGTCAGCGGGACGCAACGTTCATTCGGCTTCGACACGGCGGTGAGCACAGCCACCGAGGCAATCGACCGCCTGCACTCGACGGCGGAAAGCCATGACCGTGTCATGGTGGTGGAGCTGATGGGGCGCTATGCCGGGTGGATTGCACTCTACAGCGGGCTCTCCGGCAGCGCCGACGTGATTCTGCTGCCCGAGATTCCCTTCGACATGGAGAAGGTCGTTGCCAAGATCCGAGCCCGCGAAGAGGCGGGGCGGCGGTTCAGCATCGTGGTGGTGGCAGAAGGAGCCCGCTCCAAGGATGGCGCGGTCGAGCTGCTGGAGCGTCGTGGCGTAGGAACGGTCGATCGACTGGGCGGTATCGGCAGCAAGGTTGCCCGCGCCATCGAGCACAACACCGGCAAGGAGACTCGCACCCTCGTACTCGGCCACCTGCAGCGCGGTGGCTCACCTACGACCTACGATCGGCTGTTGGCGCTCCGATTTGGCGCGGCGGCCGTGCGGGCGATTGCGGACGGAGCATTCGGAATCATGGTTGGCCTGAAGGGAGTCGGCATAGAACAGGTCCCTCTGGAAGAGATTGTGGGTCGGCCCCGGAACGTGCCGCTCGATTCGGACACGATAGCGACTGCGCGCGAGCTGGGAATTAGCCTGGGGGATTGAGAAAGGGTGATGACCGACAGCTGGACGTTTGTGTTTTCAGAGTTGGAGGTCCAGCTTTGAGCAGGGAGTGCTGGCTATTGGCCTTGGGCTATGGGCTATTCGTTCGCCAGCGCAGCCCATAGCCCCATGGCCCATAGCAATAGCCAATTCAAAAGAGGTCTCCGATCCATGGTCCTGCACATCCCGGCTCCCAGCGTTACCCTGCGCCACCCATCGAGATGGCTGGCGGTTCTCCGGATCGTGGTCGGCCTCTATTTCGTCAAGTCACTCGTGACCAAGATGAGCGTGGTAATGCTGGGCGGCATCCTTCCGGTGCCGGTGGTCTCCGACCGGTGGCTGGAGGTCATGCCGAAGATCGTGACCCGCCAAGCCTCGGAGAACCCGATCGTGTTCTATAAGCACTTCCTGGAGACGACCGTGCTTCCGAACAGCAATTTGTTCGCTCAGATGACGGCATGGGGCGAGACGGTGGTGGGAATCGGCCTGACCCTGGGGCTTCTGACCGGCCTGGCCTCGTTAGTGGGGCTGGTCCTGGTGGTGAACTACGGCCTGGCGACGCAGTGGATGTCTCCCGGCCAGCAGGGATTCCATCTGGTGCTGTTCTTTCTGATGGTCGCTTTCTTCTTCGCCCGGGCGGGCCGGATCTGGGGCCTCGATGGCTGGCTGGCTCGACGGAATCCGCACTCGTTTCTGGCCCGTCGGCCGTTTTCCTGAACAGCGCGGCACCCGGCTAACGAATCACCCGCGGCGTAGACCTCATGCCCCCAACCACTCCGTCCGCCTCGCAGTGGGCGTGGCGATCGCTGTAGACCAGACAGAACACGGCGTCCGAGTGCCAGCGGTCATACCACAGTCGCATGGCGATGCGATCCTGCCCCGAAAACCGGGTGGATGGGCGGTCCTCGGTGTAGAGCGCGATGTGGGTGTGCACCGTGCCGGACCATTCGGGTGGACCACACCGCTCGACCGAGGCTACCGCCGAGATTCCCATAGAGTCGGCGCCTTCGGGGTCGAGCGGCTCGATCGCCGATACGTAGACAGTATCGTTTCGAATCGAGCTTGCCAGACAGGCCACCCGCTCTTCGTTTGCCGCGACGCTGGCTTGCCACAGCTCGCCCAGCGCCCGCCCTGCCTCCACGCTGAAGCGAAACCGGCCGCCACTGTTGCTGGGTGCGTCCTGGGCCAGTAGCACGGCCGGCACGCCGGCGGAACACAGAACCGCGATGATGCTTGACCAGTACAGAGGGATTGTCAGTAGCGGGAGCGGGGGAAGAGCACTGCTCCGCGAGGTCCCTCGATCTCGCAGATGACCTCCTGAGCACTGTAGAGCAGGCAGAAGATTCCGTCCTCTCTCCAGCGGCGCCACCAGAGCATCATGATGCCGCGGTCGGCGCCGGAAAACAGGGAGTAGGGCTGACGGCCATCCCGCAGCGCCACATGGGTGTGGACGGTGCCTTTCCAGGACGGCGGCCCGCAGGTATCCAGCGAAGCTGCCGGCCGAGATGCCGAGGGAATCGGAGGGGCCTGGATCCAGGGCGAGAACGCCGGTTATATGGACGGTGTCGCTCTCGATGGAGCCGGCCAGGCAGGCAACCCGCTCAGCCTTGGACCGCACGCTTTCGTCCCACAGCCGGTGCAGCTCGGGCCCGGCGGCGCCCTCGAACCGGAACACGGTAGGCACCGCCGTGCTGCGATGGCCGGCCGCGAGCAGCATGACCGCGGCGATGCCCAGGAGCCAGGGACGCGTATCACAGACGCCTCAGGATCCGGCGGGTGCTGCCGGTGAGATGGCGACTCCCCACGGGATCTTTCCAGCCGGAATCTTCTTGAGCACTCGCATGCTTTCCGCGTCGATCACGGTGACATCGTTGGAAGGTCCATTGGCGGTGTACAGCTTGCGGCCGTCCGCTGTGATGGCGATTCCCCAGGGCCGCTGCCCGGCCGGCGACCGTTTTCAAGACGGCGTTGGTGGCCGCATCGATGGCCGACACGGTGCCGCCCCGACCGTTGGCGACGTAGACGCGTTTCCCATCCGGAGAAACCACGACCCCCATTGGCTTGGAGTCCTTGGGCAGCTGGATCACCTTCAGCACCTTCTTCGTTGGCACGTCGATGACCCATACCGTCCCGTCGATCTC
Source organism: uncultured Gemmatimonadales bacterium (assembly GCA_963810165.1). Taxonomy (GTDB): domain Bacteria; phylum Gemmatimonadota; class Gemmatimonadetes; order Gemmatimonadales; family GWC2-71-9; genus CAVVWJ01. Next base: position 62,973 of record CAWEMG010000057.1, on the reverse strand, counting down.
CGACGTGGCGTAGGCGCGGCTCCCATCGGGATTGAATGCGAGGTCCCGGGGCCGCTTTCCCACGTTCACGGTTCCCGAGCACTTTGCCGGTCTGGGTATCGAGCAGCGTCAGGTTGTGGTCCGTCTCGCCCGTCACCCATACTGCCGAGCCGTCCGGCTGCAGGCGAACCCCCTCGGGTTCCCGTCCCACCGGCACCGCCAGCCGAATCTTGCCGCTGGCGGCGTCTACGATCGTGGCGCTGTCCGCGTCCTCGTTCGAGACGAACAACGTCGAGCCGTCCTTGCTGATGTCGAACGTTTCCGGATCGGAGCCGCCCGGTAGCACTCGGGTCACTTTGCGCGAGGCGACATCCACCGCCGCAATACCGTCCTTGGTCTTGTCCGCCTTCATCTTTTCGCACTCTTCATCCGGCATCGTCGGAGGGCACTTGGGCGAACCGCTGAGCGCCACGAAGACGGTCTTGCCATCAGGAGCAATCCGCACTCCCCGGGGCCGGGTGCCTACCGGAATTGTTGCCACCACACTGTCAGTACGGGTGTCGATGACCGTGAGTTCCTGCGAGTCCTCGTTCGTTACGTACGCCAGCTCGCCGGCCGGGAGCGGCGCCGAGCCCTGGGGCGCATCGGCGGTGTCAGCCCGGCCTCCGAGGGATGGCCTTTCCGTGCCGCACCCGGCAAGCAGGACTGCGAGCAGCAGGCTATTAGTGCGCATCGAATTTTGCCTTGTCTCGGTTGCGGGATTGGTCCAGACCCTGAATGCGGTCTCGACCTGTTATCCCTGTAAACACCGCCCCGGCCAGGTCCGCCTTGCCCAGATTCGCGCCGGTTAGATCTGCTCCCGAAAAGTCGGCTTGAATCAACTCCGAGTTGCGGAGGTCGGCGCCCCTGAGCCGTGCTCTGGTCAGGTTGGCGTGGGAGAAATCGGCCTTGAAGAGGTTGGCGCCGGACAGGTCAGCCCCGCTGAGGTCGGCGCCGACGAACGTGGCGCGCATGACTCCCATGGACTGGTTGCCGGGGTCGGCGCCGATGTTGGCATTGGTCAGGTTGGCTCCGACCAGCTTGGCGCTCCTCAGATATCCGATGATTCGGGTACCCGAGAGCTGGGCCCCGCTCAGATCGGCGGCCTCGATGATCGTGGCGAAGAGGCTGGCGCCGGTGAGATTGGCACGCCGAAGGCTGGCTCGCCGGAGCACGGTGCCGTCGAGGTTGGCCCTGGTCAGGTCGGCGTCGTCCAGGACTGCATCGGTGAGGTCGGAGGTGAACAGGTTCGCGCCCGCGAGCTTCGCTCCCACCAGCCGCGCCCCGGCGAGATTGGCCCGCTTGAAGTCAATGCCGGACAGATCCAGACCGCTGAGATCGGTGCGGGCCAGGTCCGGTGGAGTCTCCTCCGTGCCCGCAGCGAGCCGGTCTTTCACCTGCGCCAGGGTCAGCCGGATGGCCGGGGAATCCGCCGGAAATGGAGGTGGAGCAAGCGCTCCGCTGGAGAGCAACGCTGCCAAGAGCGAGGGCGGTGCCGGTGACCATTCTGGAATGTACTGCTATTCCCTGTCACCGGCCTCCGACGACTAGGATCCTGGTTTGAGAGCCGGCCTTCCCTGGCCGATCTTGCCCTCGCTCCGGCCTTTGACGTAGGCGTAGATCTTCTCGATGGTGGGCATCTCCATGCCCAGCGCGCACCATGATGGCATTCCCTTGGCCGGCCGCCCCGCGCAGACCGTCTGAACAAAGAGCGGCTTCGTGTTGACGGGGCCCTCCGGCTTCAATGACAGCACGAGATGCGGAGCGATGGTCGTACCCTGAACGTCCTCTCCATGGCACCGGGCGCAGTTCAGGTTGTACTGCTTCCATCCGTCGTACACCTCCTGGGTCACCGTGTCGCGGGGAGCCTTGTGATACTCGATCCCGAAGCTCCTGAGCCTGCAGATCGGCGGCGACGGCGCTGAGACCAAATCACGAGCGTGAACCGAAGCAACATCCGGCGGGCGATTACCGAGATGGGCGCACGCATGCTTGCAGCCGATCCTTTCCTGGGAACGGGATGTGGTGTGATGATGGCGCGGTGACCGGCTAGCGCTTGACTGCCGTTCCGGAATCCGGCAGTGCCGGGGACGCGGCCTTCGGCTCCTGGGCTTCGGGCTTCTGCTCTGGGGAATCGGGAAGAGCGGAATCTTGTACTGCTTGAGAATGGCCTGGATCTCCGGTCCCCTGCGGTCGAGCACGGTCTGCAGGCTGTCGCGCAGGCCGCGATCGCGGCGGCGCACGCCCATCCCTATGCTGAAGCGAAAAGGGAAGTCGGTCAGCGAGTCGCGCTCGGCCAGTGGGCTGCAGCGTTCAGGGGCACCGGCGATTTGTCGGCGAAGTACCCGGCTATGGGACCCCAGACGATCGCCACGTCGATGTCCTTCTTGGCGACCGCGGTGACGATGTCCTCCGGGCGGATGGTGTCGGTGTAGAAGGTGGGGTAGCCGGTGAGGTTGCCCACCACGCCGTACCGGCTCAAGGCCATGGCGGGTGGCGTATTCTCCGCGTCGGAGTTCAGGATGTTCACCCCGATCTTGAGCTTCTTGAGGCGGGGATCCGCCAGCGACTTGATGTCGAGCCCACTGTCTTTCCGGGTGACGAAGACATAGCCGGAACGGAAGTACGGCTTGGTGACGCCGGCCATGTCGAACTCAGCCGGTGCCTGAATGGCGATATCGCAGTAGCGGCCGTTCAAGGCCCGGGCGAAGAACCCTCGCCGGACCGGCCACCAGGCATACTCGATTTTGGCGTTCCACTCCTTGGCCATCAGCTCGGCGATCTTCTGCTCGAAGCCCTCTCCCTTCTGATTGGAGAGCGGCATGTTGTCCGGATCGGCGCAGACCCGGATGACGCCTGGCTTTGCGACGTTGGGTCGGAGTTGCGCCTGGGTCGGACCGGCTGCGAGCGGGAGGCCGCAAGGAGTACGAGCGCCGTCCGACCGAAGGATTGCTGGAGTGTCATGGCCATCGAGCAGATGGGGAGTCGCCAGCCGGCGCATTCCGCCGGAAGACGCACTCCGTGGGAACGAACGACGCCGGAGCGAGCAGCACCCCGGCGCCGTTCTCATACCTGAATTTAACTCCCGGACGCGCCGGAGGTGATACCCTCCGGCGCCGGGTTCTACGTGCTTACTTGCCCGCCGCCCAGGGGTTCTTGAGGGCGAAGACGGTCAGTACGCCACCCTGGTTGCTGAAGTTCCCCGCGTCGCCGAACGCGCCGAGCGCGCCCAGACCGGCCGTGGGATCTTCCGCGCCGATGCCGGCAGCGACGCCGATACCAGCCCAGCCACCGATGCCGGAGAGCACGGCCACATACTGCTGGCCATCCGGACCGTTGTAGGTCATCGGGTTACCGATGATGCCCGACGGGGTCTTGTACTGCCACAGGGTCTTGCCGGTCTTCTGGTCAAGCGCCTTGAGCCAGCCTTCCATGGTGCCGTAGAAGACGACGCCACCGGCCGTGGTGAGCGCCCCACCGTACGCGGCGAGGTTCTCCTTGTTCTGCCACACGGCCTTGCCCTTCATCGGATCCCAGGCAATGAAGTTGCCACGGTGTCCGCCGGGGCCGGGGAACATCCGCACGATCGCGCCGACGTACGGCTGACCGGCGGTGTACTTCACTTCCACGCCCTCGTAGTCCATGCAGATGTGGTTCGCGGGGACGTAGAAGAGCCCGGTAATCGGCGAGTACGCCGCCGGCTGCTGATCCTTGAAGCCGATCGCCGCGGGGCAGATGCCCTCGGTGTTCTTCTTCGAGGTGGTGCCGTACTTCGGATCCTTCTCCGGCACGCCGGTGGTCAGATCCACCCGCTTGGCCCAGTTGACCGGACCGTAGGGCTGCGCGACGATGACCTTGCCGTTGGTGCGGTCGAGGGTGTAGCCGAAGCCGTTGCGGTCGAAGTGCGCCAGCAGCTTCTTCCCGCCGCTCTCGAAGAGCACGTTCTCGTTGACGCCATCGTAGTCCCACTCATCGTGCGGCGTCATCTGGTAGGCCCACTTCACCTTCCCGTTGTCCGGGTTGCGGGCGAAGATGGTCATGGACCACTTGTTGTCGCCGGGACGCTGGTCGGGGTTCCAGCTGCCGGGGTTACCGGTGCTGTAGTAGAAGAGGTTCAGCTCGGGGTCGTAGGAATACCAGCCCCAGGTGGTGCCGCCGCCCCGCTTCCACTCGTCGCCCTGCCAGGTCGAGACGCCGAGATCCTTGCCCTTGTGCGACGGATAGTTGGCGTTGGCGTCGCCCTCGATGAGGACTTCGCTGTCCGGACCGGTGCTGTAGCCGCGCCAGACTTCCTTGCCGTCGTTGACGTTGTACGCCGTCACGCGGCCGCGGACGCCGAACTCACCGCCCGAGATGCCGGCGATGACGATGTCCTTGATCACGATCGGGGCGTTGGTCATCGTGGAGCCCTGCTTGTAGTCGGCGTTCTTCACCTTCCACAGCTCTTTGCCGCGTCTTGGCATCGAGCGCGAGCAGCTCACCCTGGAGCAGCTGGATGAAGATCTTGCCGCTGGCGTGATACGCGGTGCCCCGGTTGACCAGGTCGCAGCACGCGATTGGAATCGCGTCGGGCGACTGGTTGGGGACGTGCTTCCAGATCAACGGCGCGCCGGGCTTCGACAGGTCGAGCGCGTACACGATGTTCGGGAAGGACGTGTGCACGTACATCACGTTGCCGATCACGAGCGGGTTGCCCTCGTGTCCCCGAAGTGTCCCGGTCGAGAACGACCAGACGGGCCGGAGCTCGCCCACGTTCGACGTCGTGATCTGCTTCAGCGGGCTGAACCGCTGGAGGCTGTGATCGCGACCGGTCATGTGCCATTCGCCCTCGGGCGCATTCTGGGTCCAAACCCCAGACCGCGCCTGCTGGGCGTCGGCTGACATCGCCACGGCGCTGACAAACCCGCGGCAAGCCCGCCGGACACCACCTTCTGCGCAAAACGATTCATAACTGACCTCAGGGAAAAGGGTGACTCTCCTGCTCTACGCTACTGATGCGGTGCTGCGGGACTGAACACTGGAAAAGGAAGATCAGAGAAGATCGAGATCGGAGGGGGGCCACGCTCGGGCGACTGGGCGCAACCAGCGGCGCCGCGCGCACCACGCGCCGGTATTGTCGGAGTTCAGCCTCGATGGAATAGTGCGAGCGAACGGGAACCAGCCCATCTCATCCCTCAGCGACGTCGCTGAACCGCATTGTGATCAGTAATGTTCGGCACCCGGGGAGGCGGTTGTCCGATTCTTCGGGTACCGCCGATGAGTTCTCCAGCACCTTCGCCAGGACAGAGGCCAGCGCCACGGGACAAGGCTAAACCCTGTTGAGCTTGTCAGATGGCGATACGGGAGACTAGGGGGGTCAGTATACACCCTGAAAAAAGAACTGTCAATCAGGAATGGCTCAAGGTTTGCCCTGCCAGACCCGGGCGCCCCGGGAGGCGAATCCCCCCTCGAAAACCTCCCCCCCGCCGGTCATGGTCTGGCGGATCCGGTTGGCCAGCGCGGCGGCGGCCGCGTCGCTGTCCACCAACCCGTACACGGCCGGTCCCCAGGAGCTCTGACCCACGCCAACTGCGTTCCAGGCAGCCATATCGGCGACCAGTTGTTGGGTCGGACCCGGGGCAAAGACGCCTCCCTGCTGGCCGGCGAACCAGCCACCGGTGATCCGCTGCACCGCCGAGAGCGCGTCCCCGAAGCTGGGCAGGTCCGCCTCGACCAGGGCCGGAAGGAGCTGCATCAGGACCAGGTGAGAGACCCGCTCCACGTCCCGGTCGGGTGGCGGGGGCAGCTGATCGAAGGCGCTCGCTTCGGCCTCCCCGCTCAGTCCCCGGGGACCGCGGGGGACGGCGACGACGCAGCGCCAACTCTCGGGGATATCGAAACGCGCCAGCATCGGGGCGATGTCGCTGGCTCCCGACTCTCCGCCCTCCCTCGACGATGAAGCCGCCCAAGCGCGAAGGCCCAGGTGCCGATAGCGGACCGCTTTCCGCGCGCGACTGCGCGTGGCCAGCTCGACCACGTCGGCCGGGATCCCGTACAGCTCGGCGAGAGCCCGGGCGACGGCCAAGCCCAGCTGGGTGCCCGAGCCGAGCCCGACATGGCTGGGAATGGCTCGGTGAATGGTGAGGCGCACACCCTCGGGCAGGCCGTGGAATGCCAGAAACCTCCGCGCGAACTCCACCGCCCGGGCGGCATCGGGGCCGCTGGCGGTCAGTCCTGCCCCATGGCCGGCCTCCAGCAGGAGAGAGGGACAGGGAATCGCGGCCCCGAGCCCACCGAAGTGGCGGCCCAGCCGGCCGCCCAGGTCCAGCACCCCAAAGTGGAGCCGCGCTGGAGCCTCCACAAAGACGCTACTTCGATTGGACATATTGGGTCAGCAAGGCCATGGCCTCCTGCTCCCGCGGCCCGGCGGTCTTGTCCACGATAATCTGGAGCCGGGCGTACTCATCGCGAATCTGCTCGGCCGGCAGGAGGTGGGTCCGGGTGGCGAGAATGGCCGCCTCGAGGACGGCGTGCCTGGCACGGTTGAACCCGAGAAACTCCCGGTTGACTCCGCGATGCACAACGCGCGCTTCGATCCTGGACCGTGGGGGAGTGGCATCGATCGTCAGGACCTCGAGCTCGCGCCAGGAACATGCTGCCTCCAGCACCGCGCCCTGAACCACCTGCGCCGGGACCCAGGAAAACTGAGGGCTCGAAATGGCCCCCTCCGCAAAGAGCATGGCGTCGTCCGTCAGGTTAACCACTGCGGCCCGGCTGGCGCTCACGTTCCGGAAGGTACTGGTTTGGAGAAACGGCTTCAGCACGATGATCTCCTCCCCCCACTCGACTCCCATTGGAGCAAAGTTGACGGCCCCGGCGGGGTCGAGAGAGGTGACGATCGTCTCGAGGATCACCGAACCAGGTCCGCCGGCGGGGGTGCCGAAGCCAGGGTGCTTTCGTCGGGCCGTGGTGGGAGCAGCGCGCCGTCCGCCGCATCGGGAAGCGCCCGTGGCACCGCCGGGACGCCGTGGAGGAAGTGATCGAGCAGGCGGTAGCCGTGCTCGGTGAGGACTGACTCGGGGTGGAACTGCACTCCGTATACCGGGTGCTCCAGATGCTGCACCGCCATGATTTCTCCGTCCTCCGAAGTGGCGGTTACCTCCAGCGAGGGAGGGAGCGATGCGGCCCCGATGACGAGGGAGTGATAGCGGGTGGCGGTGAAGGGGGTCGGCAGCCCGTGAAAGAGCCCCCTGCCGGTATGATGGATGCGCGAGGTCTTGCCGTGCATCGGTGCGCCGGCCCTCAGAATCTGACCCCCATAAGCGGCTCCGATGCACTGGTGACCGAGGCACACGCCGAGAATGGGGATCGATGGACCGACCTGGCGGACCACTTCGGTGGAGATCCCGGCTTCCGCGGGCGAGCACGGTCCCGGGCGAAATCACGATGTGAGACGGGGCCAGGTCGAGAATCTCGTCGACCTCGATGGCGTCGTGCCGGCGGACCAGCGGGGTTTCGCCCAGCTCCCGGACGTAGCGCGCCAGGTTGTAGACGAAGGAATCGTAGTTGTCGATGAGTAGAATCATTCGATTAGTCGCTAGTCGCGAGTCTGGCTACGGGTCGATTGGCCGTTAGCATGAGCAGCTCATAGCCTCACGGCTCGAGACTCGCGACTCGTCCACCAACGTCTCAATCAACCCCCGCGCCTTGTCCAGCGTTTCGGCGTACTCCAGCTCCGGATCCGAATCCGCCACGATGCCCCCGCCGGCCTGGAAGTATACCTGCCCATCCAGAGCCAGATACGTCCGGATGACGATGCTGGTGTCCATGGCGCCCGTAGCGCTCACGTATCCGACGGAGCCGCAATAGACTCCGCGCTGGGTCGGCTCCAGCTCCGCAATGATCTCCATGGCGCGAACCTTGGGCGCTCCGGTGATCGATCCGCCGGGAAAGGCGGCCCGTATCAGGTCAACGGCGCCGGCCCCCGGCTCGATCTCGCCCACCACCGTCGAGACCAGGTGGTGAACGGTGGGATGATGTTCCAGCGCGAAGAGCTCGGGCACCCGGACCGTTCCCGGCCGGCAGACCCTCGACAGATCATTCCGCAACAGATCCACGATCATCACGTTCTCGGCCCGGTCCTTCCTGCTCTCCGCCAGAGCCCGACCCAGAGCGGCGTCGTGCATCGGTCCAAGACCTCGGGGCCGGGTGCCCTTGATGGGTCGGGTCTCGATATGGCGGCCGTCTTCATCCAGCCGGAGGAAGCGCTCGGGGGAGGCGCTTAGCACCTCCAGCTCCTCGAAGCCCAGGTAGGCGCCAAACGGCGCGGGGTTCCGTCGGCGCAGACTGCGATAGAGCTGGTAAGGCTGCCCTCGCCATTCACACTGGAACCGCTGCGACAGGTTTGCCTGGAAGATGTCGCCAGCAACGATGTACTCCCGAACCCTGGCCACCGCGTCGAGGTAGCCTCGGTCGAGTAAATGTCGACCGCAGCCCGATCGGCTCGGCGCCCTCGATGCCTGCGACCGGGTAGGAGGGAGCAGGTGCCGCCTCGCTCGATTGCTCGGGGCAGGCTCTGCCGTCCCCTCGCTCGATTGCTCGGGGCCGGCTCCGCCGCTCCGCCCTCCCAGCCTCGCCCGCACCAGATCCATGCGCTCCTTCGCGCGCTGGGCACCTGCCGGTCCGGTCTCAGGGAGCCCAGTCGAGATCAGCCACGCGGTACCGATTCGGTGGTCCCACGCAATCACCCAGTCGTACAAGCCGAGGATGACATCCGGGATGCGCAGATCATCGAACCGGGGCCGAGGGAGGCGCTCGAGTACGGCGCCCCAGTCGTAGCCGATGTACCCGGCGATGCCGCCCTGGAATGGTGGTAGGCCCGATACCGGCGCCACCGGCTCACTCGGTAGCAGCGACCGTGCGACGCTCAGAGCGTCTCCCGCCACCGGTGCCCATCCACCGCCCGGACGCCGCCAGATCTCCGTGGCTGCCCCTTTGCTGCGGACCACAGCCGGCGGGTCGGCCGCTAAGAAAGAGTAGTGAGCGTCTGGATGCTGCGCGGCGGCGCTGTCGAGGAAGAGCACGTACGGCAGATCGATAAACTTCTGGCACACCTCCGCCGGATCCTCTGTACGCCCCAGCGGCTCCACCAGCGGAGGAAAACCGCGGCTCATATGGGCCGAGTCTTCCGGTCCCGCGTCCCGTCTTTCCGCCGGTGCAAGCGCTGGGTGAGCTTTACGTGCTCGGACTTCACGTCGTCCGGGGGCGTCAGGTAGCCCCAGCTGAGCGCGCCTTCCTGGCGATACGTCTTGCCCAGGGTAATGGCGAGCCTGGCCTTCATGAGCTCACGGCCCAGATAGAAGGCATGGGTGGCTTCGGTCACACCGAGCTGGGCGAAGATCTCCTGGATGTCGGTGCCGCGGATGAAGAGGTCGTTGTTGAACACCGTGATCGTGTGCCGGTCCGTAAAGATTCGGAAATTCGGGTCCTTCACCGCGGCATGCAGCGCACGAAGCTCGGCTTCGTCATACTCCAGAATGACGGGGTCTTTGACGGTGAGGAGCCGGTCGTCCACCCCCTTCGGCAGAGTCCGGTGGCTCACGGCGTGATGCATCAGCCGCCGCGCGATGTCCACTTCCCTGACCGCGCCCCGCGCCCAGGTGATGACCTCTGTCGTGAGCACGGCCCGCACGCCGGTCTCCTCGCAGATGGCGAGCAGCATGGCGTGCAGTCCCGTCGTATCGGCACTGGTCAGCTCCGTGATGTTCCCAATGCCCATGAGCTGAGCCGCTGCTGGATAGCGCCGGTGGACCTCGGCGTAGCGCTCGAGGGAGGCCATGAACCCGAATCCGATCGGCTCTATGATCGGATCGATGAGATAGGGGACCGACCAGCGCTCCAATGCCTCGATGTTGCGATCCAGCGTATCCATCCCCTCACCCAGATCGGGAATGACCACCACCCGCGCGGCCGTGCCGGCGAGCTCTCGAGCCACATCGAGATTGGCACCGTTGACGCTGAGCACCAGCTCGGCTCCGGCCGCCACTGCGGTGAGGATCTCGTCGTGGTCGAAGCTATCGATGCTCACCCGCATTCCCGCGCCACGTAGCTCGCGCACTACCTCCGCCAGAGCGGGGAAGGGAGCCCCCGGCGTACATCCGATGTCGATGACATCAGCGCCGCTCGATTGGTAGTAATCGGCCGCCGCACGGATCTCGGCCCGGCTCAGCCGCGGCGCATTGTTGATCTCCGCCAGGATCTCGATCGAGAAGGCGCCGTACTCCAGTGCGCGTCGCCGCCTGACCGAAGTATCGGGGAAGCTCGCGGAGATCCTTGGGACCCTTCTCCACTCTCGCACCGAAGCGCTCCTTCAGCACACCCGTGTCTCCCTCGCAGAGCCCTGGGATCAACACGAGGTCGGTATCCGGGGGCACGTCGAGAAAGCGGGCGATCCACGGTGTGGTCATCAGTGCGGCCACCGTGATCTTCATGACGGCGACATGGGTCTCGAATGGAGGGGCCATTTCCTGCAGCACCCGGCGAAGCGCCGGCTCGGCGAGTTTGCCGGTGACGAAGAGCACGCGGCGGGGCAGCGGGGCAGCGGGGCGGTCTGCTCCGGTGCCTGGAGCTGCTCCGCTCGCGGAATCTGCTGTCCCGCTGCCCCGCTGCCCCGCTGCCCCGCTTATCTCGGATCCCCCGCGCGCACCCACTTGTTGGGTGTTCCCTCCAGCGCGCCGCCCTGTGGCTTCCACAGCACCACGTCCTCGATCTTGCGGGCCAGCTCGAAATCCTTGTCGGTGATTCCGCCGGCGGCATGGTTCTGAAGCTTCACCGTAACGCGTCCCCAGGTGACGCTCAGGTCGGGGTGGTGGTACGCCGCCTCCGCCAGGTATCCGACGGCATTGACCAGCATCAAAGTCGTGGGCCAGCCATCAGTCTTGTAGACTCGCCGAATCCAGCCATCCTCGTAGTACCACCCCGGCAGCTCCTTGAGCCGCTCGGCTATCTCAGGCGTCATTGTAGGTGCGTTCTTTCGTTGCAGGCATCTTTACCTCCTGTTGGCTATGCGCTATGCGCTATGGGCCATTCTGCTCAGATGGAAGCTATGGGCACTGCCACCGAGCTAGTTGTGCTGACGAAACAGCCAATAGCCCACAGCCCATAGCCTCCCTTCACATCACCACTCCTCCGTTCACCGCTATCATCTGTCCGGTCAGAAACGCTGCGTCATCCGAAGCCAGAAACACGGCCGCGGCGGCGACGTCGTCCGGCGTTCCCCACCGGCCCAGCGGCGTCATCTCTATCACCTGCTGTCGGAACCGGGGATTGGCGCCTTCGCCGAAGGCGGTCTCGATGAATCCGGGAGCGAGGATATTGACGCGGATATCAGGAGCGACGTCGCGGGCCAGTGACTTGCTGAAGCTGGCGATCCCTCCCTTGGCGGCCGAGTACAGGCCCGGGTTCTCGCCCTTCATGCCGAGCGAGATGTGATCCCACGCCATATTGATAATGACGCCTCCGCCCTGGGCGCGCATCAGGTCTACCGCCGCCCATGAGGCGATGATGGTTCCCCGAAGATCAACCGAGAGAACCAGGTCGAGCTTCTCGAGACGCGGCATCCGGCCTGCTTCGCCGGTGAGAATGTCAGCGCCGGCGTTGTTGATCCAGACATCGACGATCCCGAAGGCAGCCTTGAGGCGGCCGACCAGCGAGTCGACTTCTTCCGGCCGGCTGACGTCCAGCTGGAGCACCTCGGCTCGCTGCCCTATGGAGCGGATCTGCTGGGCGGTGGCTTCGGCGCCTTCCTGGTTCTTGCGATAGGTGATGGCGAGATCGGCCCCCGCGCGAGCGCACCGGAGTGCGATGGCCTGGCCGATTCCACTCGACGCCCCGGTGACCAGCACGATTTTTTGCTCCAGCACCTCCGCCTCCCCTCGATGCCCGGCCGGTGGTAACTTCTTAAATCCTAACATATCAGTGCGTTAGCATCTCACAAGGGAGCGGATCATTGCAGTTACTGGTGAGTGTCAGATCGGCGGACGAGGTCGGGCCCGCCCTGGAAGGAGGGGCGGACATTATCGATGCGAAGGAGCCCGATCGGGGATCGCTGGGCCCGGTCCCGGCTGCGACACTCGCCCGGATCTTCCGGTCTACGCCCGACCATCATCCGGTGAGCGCCGCGCTCGGGGACTTCGCTACGCCGGGTGAAGTGGAATCGATCTTCAAGGAGCTGAGCCTGCCACCACGCGCGGGGCTCACGTATCTGAAGCTGGGCTGTGCCGGAGCGGAGTCTCCTGAGGTCGCTTCGATGGTCCTGAAGACGGCGCTCCGTCAGGCGGGACGGTGGCTTTCACATCCTCATATAGTGGCCGTAGCCTACGCCGATGCGGAACGTACCGGATCGCTTGCTCCGGATGTGGTGTGCCGGGTCGCCGCTGATGCCGGCGTTACCGGGGTTCTGATCGACACCCACGTCAAGGATGGTACAGGTCTTCTCCGCTGGCTCAGTCCCAGCGAGCTGGCCGCGTGGGTGGGGCATGCCAAGGGGCAGGGGCTGCTCACCGGTGTGGCCGGATCTCTGGGCGTCGCTGACCTGGAATCCGCCTGTTTGGGGCTGCCTGACGTGGTCGGTTTTCGAGGGGCTGCCTGCGACGGAGGACGAGCGCGGCCGGGTGGCCGCGGACAGGGTGGCTTCGCTCCGGCGGCAGTTGGACCAAGTCGGGAGGTCCACAGGCCCGGATGCCCAGGCTGGCAAGAGGCTTGGCGAAACGCGGGAAGGCAGGGCGTACCGGATCACCTAAAGCTGGGCTAAGTCGCGTGGAGTCAACAACTAGGGGGGTCTGTTGGGGGGCATGACACTTGCTCGGTGCAGGGGGCTGCGCACGCTGTCATGCTGATTAGCCCTTACCTGAGTAGAAATGACTCTCCCGTCGACACCACTGCGAAGCAGGTTTGGTCGCCGGCTACTCGCCCTGTTCGTGGGTTGCGCCTTCGTCCCCATGGCGGTGCTGGCTCTGCTGTCCTATCGCCACGTCAAGCAGCAGCTCTACCGCCAGAGTGAGAACCGGCTGCAGCAGGCTAATCTGGCCCTGGGGCAGGCCATCTTCGACCGCTTGCTCCTGCTCGACGCCACCCTGAAGAGCATTCCACCTCAGGCGATACTCCAGCTTGCTCGTCTCCAAGCAGAAACCACGCCCACGGCCGGCGCCCCGTATCACGCCCCGGTTGGGTAACCAGACCCAGACCGGAAACATGGATGGACGCGTGGCCATGGGCGGCATCGTGCTCGATCGCAAGCCGGTTCCCGCACGGTCGGTGCCTTCCCGAGCCGAGCTGATCGCGGCGAGTCAGGCCCTGATCGCCGGACTCGACCTGCTGGCGCGGCAGCGGTTCGTCGCGGTCGAGTTCGTCGGCGATGATGGCAAACGGATCGAGATCTTCGGACGCCTGGCCCGTCGCCCCAAATTGAGCGCGCGCGACAGCTCGGATCTTCGCCTGGGCCTGCCGCTGATCGTAACCGAGCACCCGGCCGGCGAGTCATCCCGGATCTACCTGCTGCGGCGTGTCGTCCGGCGCAACGAGGTGCGTGGCACCTTCGTGGGCGAGGTCAGTCCTGAGTATCTCTGGGGTTCGCTGGATCAGAGCATGCCGTCTCCCACCACCCGGGTAGCCGTGCTCGACGAAGCGCGACCACGTGATCTTCAGTTCGGCCAGGGCGCTGCCGGTGGCGGCCGCGGTAGTCCCACCCGATTCCGTGGCCCGCCCGGTCTCCTCCGACCAATCGTATCTGTCGGCCACCTCCGAGATCCGCATGGCCGAAGCCTTTGCGGCGCAGCCTTGGAAAGTGGTGCTCACGGAATCCAAGGATGAGGTGTTGGAGCCGATGGTGGAGTTCACCAACACCTTCCTGATCGTCGTAGGAGTGTCGAGCCTCGTGGTGCTGCTACTCAGCGTGAGCCAGATTCGCCGCAGCGTTCTTCCGCTCGAAGAGCTGCAGAAGGGAACCCGTCGCATTGCCCAGCGGGATTTCACGAGCCGGGTGACTGTCACCAGCCGGGATGAGTTCGAGCAGCTGGCGGCGTCGTTCAACACCATGGCCACCCAGCTAGGCCGACAGTTCAACGCTCTCGCCACCGCCGCCGAGATCGATCGCGCGGTGCTCTCCGCCACCGATGCCACGACGATCGTGGATACGATTCTGGTTCGCATCCGGGACGTGTTTCCGTGCAGCGTCGTCAGCGTGACCGTGGGCGTGCCGGACGGATCCAAGTCTCTCACCACTGTGACGCAGGACTACGAGAGCGGCCAACGGCACGTGGGCCGAATAGGAATGCGAGCCGCTGACGTCCAGAGCATCCTGACCGGTCCCGAAGTGGTGGAGCTGCGCAAAGGCGAAAGCGTCCCCGCCTACCTCGAGCCGCTGGAGCAGCTGGGAGCGACATCGTTCGTCGTGCTGCCGCTGTCGTATCAGCGCCAGCTCTCCGGCATCATTGCGTTAGGCGAACGCTTCGACCTGGTCCCCACCGAGGAAGACCGGGTGCAGATGCGGCGGCTGGCTGACCAGGCCGCGGTCGCCCTGGCCAACGCCCGCATGCTGGACCAGGTGCGCGAGCTGGCGTACTACGACAGCCTGACCGGACTGCCCAACCGGCTCTCCTACAAGGAACGGCTGGCCTATGCGCTGGAGCAGGCCAGCAGAAATCAGAAGCTGGTGGCGGCGTTCTTCATCGACCTCGATCACTTCAGCCGGATCAATGACACCCTGGGCCATGAGGTGGGCGACCAGCTGCTCCGCCATGTGGCCTCACGCCTGCGCTCCTGCTGCCGGGAGCGGGAGGACGAAGTCGGTCCGGCCATGGCGACGCTGGCGCCGGAAGTCGCCCGGCTCGGCGGTGACGAGTTCACGGTGATCATGCCGGGGTTGCATGACCCGCAGGACGCCGCGAAGCTGGCGCGGCGTCTGATCAGCAGCTTCGCCCACCCGATCCGGGTGGACGACGCACGAGATCTTCATCAATGCCAGTATCGGCATCGCGATCTACCCCTATGACGGGGAAGATCTGGACACCCTGCTGATGCACGCGGACACCGCCATGTACAAGGCGAAGGAGCAGGGCGGCAACAGCTACCAGACCTACTCCAAGTCCATGACGACGACCGCCCTCCAGCGGCTGACGCTGGAGAACGACCTCCGCCGGGCGTTGGACCGAAGCGAATTCGAGGTGCATTACCAGCCCATCGTCGACGCCTACACCGGCACGGTCGTCGGCGCGGAGGCCCTGCTGCGCTGGCGTCACCCCGAGCTGGGGCTGCTGCTGCCGTCCGAATTCATTCCGATCGCTGAGGAAAACGGGCTGATCGTGCCCATGGGTGAATGGATTCTGCAGGCCGCCTGCGTGCAGAACCGGGCCTGGCAGGATGCCGGGCTTCCGCGCATCCGGGTGGGAGTGAATCTCTCCAGCCGCCAGCTCAAGCGCCGGCTCAGCGAAACCATCAGTCGGGCGCTTCAACTGAGCGGGCTGGAGCCTCGCTACTTGAGCCTGGAGCTGACCGAAAGCGTGCTGGTGAATCATCACAAGGAAGGTACCGAGGCGCTCCACGCGCTCCGGGCTATGGGTCTCCACCTGGCGGTGGACGACTTCGGCACTGGCTATTCGTCATTCAGCTACCTGAAGCACTTCCCGCTGGATACGCTCAAGATCGACCGCTCGTTTATCCGTGAGATCGCCACTCACCCGGACGATGCGGCGATCACAACGGCGATTATCGCGATGGGGCACGCGCTGGGGCTCAGGGTCATAGCGGAGGGCGTGGAGACGGAGGCTCACCTGAGCCTGCTCCAGAAACAGGGCTGCGATGAGGTCCAGGGCTACCTGCTTGGGCGGCCGGTGCCGGCGGAGCGCTTCGAGGAACACCTCACCAGGAAACGGGGCGTCATGGCCAACATTCGACGTCAGCAGCGCTCGTCTAGCCGCTGAGCGCTGCGAGCCAACGCTTCCAGTCGATCACAGCCGATCGCGCAACTGGGCATGCCGTATGGCAGCGCAGAAGTGAAGTAAGGGTCTACCGGCTCACTCAGGCTCGTCCCCGGCTTGATCAGGATCAGGCGGGCGGCGTCCAGTGCGCCGGCTACGAAGGCGGCGACGCTGTCGCTGGTGACGTCCCAACTGCGCGGCAGCACGTCGGACGAGCGCATCCACCGGGACGGCGCGAGCACTACCACTCTACCCTCTGCGACTTTCTCCACCACCGTCCCGGGCTCATCCAGCAGCAAGGCCCCGGGAATTCGGTCTGCGAGGACGTGGCCGTACTGGTCCATGGCCAGGAGCGCCATCCAGTGGGCGGTATCGGGTGACAGCCCCAGCGAGCGGTCGAAGTCCCGCACCGCATCGGCGAACGGACCCCCACCGGGCACCACGACGATCCGGTGCGTACGGGCGGCCGAGCCGACAGCCTGACAGACACGGGCGAGCGCTCCAGGGATCGATGCCAGTCCCCCGCCGATCTTGATAACCTTGAGGGCGCCAGACCGGGGGGGTCGTCATGTCGCAGATTCGTGGCTGAGGCGGAGAAGCCACGCCACCGCCGCGGCCGGGGCGGCACGGGCGGCATCACCCAGGCTGTCGGACAGCCGAACAATCCGGAGATTCACCGCGCCGGCCGCCTCGGCCGCGATGAAGTCGCCCACACCGGTCACCACCGCTGCACCGATCGCGGGCCAGCGCGCCAGTATCCGCTCCAGCGCGCGCGCCACCGTGCCGACCTGAGCCCGGGCCAGCGCCGTGGCAATGTCCTGGAGCGCGGTGTCATCCACCATCTCGCGGTCACCGCATACGACCCGCGCCAGACGCTCTCCAGCCGACTGTCGCGTGGGGGGAAACCATCGGGTGTGGCGCAGGTATAATCCTCGCGGGGGAGGCGGCCCAGCCAGAGGTGTGCGTCTCCAATCAGCGCGAATCCGTCGGCCCCGACGCTGGCGCTTCCACCCCATAGCGGAACCTCCCGTGCAACGGCCTCCACGGGCGTTCGCACGGCGCCGGTATAGACCAGTTCTCCGCTGAGGAGCCGGGCCGGGTCGGTACGGCCCTCTGCCACGACCCGTCCATCGACGATAGGGATCAGGTCCGTGGAGGTGGTGCCGATATCGAGGAGCACACAGGTTGGAATAGTTCGGGCGACGAGTGTGGCGGTCGCGGCCCAGTTGGCGGCAGCGACCGACAGCGGCAGCTCACGGGCCTCCGCCGGAGTGACAAACGTGCCTTCCACAGAGTAGATGTTGAGGGCGGCGGCGCCGAATGCCTGCTCCAGCGCATCGAGGATAAATCGGACGCCCTCGCGCTTGGTACGGAACGCCTGCGATAATTCGGCGGTCATGGTGACCGCGTGCAGGTCACCAGACTCGCTGCCGATGCTTCGGGCGGCATCCTTCAGTGTGGTCACCAGCGCCCCGGGAGCCGCTCTTGATCTCGTACGGCAGGCACAGGCTTCGCAGGCGCGAGCCATCCCCTTCGGGCGTCAGACGCGCCACCTTGGTGTTGACGCCACCAATGTCCCAGCCCACCAGCGCGGGTGTCGGGTTCATTCACTTCGTCCCCGCTGAATAAGGCCCATGCAGATCATTCCCGTGTTGGATCTGGCCGGCGGCGTGGCGGTTCACGCTCAGGCCGGCGACCGGACCCGTTATGCCGTCTTGACGTCGGATCTGGTGCCGGACCATCCCGGCGATCCGGTGGCGCTGCTCCGGGCGTTCCATGCGACGCTCGGGGTCCATGAGTGCTATGTGGCCGATCTTGACGCGATCCAGGGTGGGGCGCTGCAACGATCGCTGCTCCGCCAGCTGGCTGAGTTCCATACCGGGTTCGCCGGTGCGCTGCTGGTAGACGCGGGCACCAACCACCCGGGCGGTGCGCTCGAAGTTCTCTCCTGCGGAGCGAGTGAGGTCGTCGTCGGTCTGGAGACGCTCCAGGCCTTCGCCGATCTGATAAGGATCGTGCAGGTGGTCGGCCCGACCCGGCTGGTGTTCAGCCTCGATCTGAAACTGGGGGCGCCGATCCTGCATCCCGCTCATGCACGATGCCACCGGCGCCGGCCCCGACGCGCTGAGCCTGGCGGAGCAGGCCATCGCCGCAGGCGTCACGACGCTGCTGCTGCTGGATCTCGGTCGTATCGGAACGGGGTGCGGAGTCGATCTGGGCCTGCTCGATACGCTGCGGCGGCGCTTTCCGGCCATCCGCCTCCTGGCGGGAGGTGGCGTGCTCACCCGGCGAGATCTGGAGCGAATGCGGGACGCCGGCTGCGATGGAGCCCTCATTGCCAGTGCCATCCATTCGGGCAGAGTCACCGGATCCGATCTGGCGGATCTGACTGACTCCACGGACTGGGGAAATCAGTCCGGCGCGAGCGCCTCCCGGTAAGTGGCCGACTGGCCGTAGTTCTCTTCCACCTCCAGCTCCAGCAGTGTCAGGTGTCGGTATCCACCGGCGGCGAGCTCCTGGCGAACCTGCACCCCGAGATATTGCGCCAGCATTTCCGCAGTGCTGTTCAAGATGGGGATCAGCGCGCAATCTCGCCGCGGGAACACGTAGGTCGGCTCGCCGAAGTACTCGACCGTGACCCGGTTTCCCTCTTCCTTATACGCCAGCTTGGGATTCAAAGTCGGCAGGAGCACCTTATGGTCGATGGCGTCGACCAGGCGCCGGGTGATCTGCTTCAGGACACTGAAATCGAGCACGAAAAGACATTCCGAGTCTACGCTGCCCTCCACGGCCACGCCCACCCGATAGTTGTGGCCGTGGAGCGTCTCGCACTGATGCCCGCGGAACGTGATGAAGTGGGCCGAGGCGAAGACCAGATAGTCCTTGCTGACCTGGACCCGGAAGTTACTTTGCACGGCGATTCTCCTCAGCGGCCCCAACCACCTTCAAGTATAACGACGAATATCGCGGCGCACGTGAGGTCCGCAGTGGCGCCGGGGTTCCGGCGATTACGGGGATCTCGCAGCTCGGCATCGAGCTGGGCCAGCGCCCGCCGGCCCTCCGCGCTTCGAATTCCTCCAGCGCTCAGTACCTCTCGCGCGCGCTGAGACACCGTCTCCGCCTCGGCCGGGCCGAGCTTCCGTGCGATATGGGTGTCGGCGGTTGCATCGAGCAGGCTCAGAAACGCATCGACCGAGGCCTCGGTCCAGGTCAACCCTTCCTGGCGAGCCCGCCGCAGCGCCGGAACACCCACGTCGAACGTCAGAGCAAAATCGGTTATGTACTCGCGGGCAATGGCATCGCGATCAGCTGCCAGCGCCATTGCCTCCCGCAGGGTCACGGACGGGCTCTCGGATACATCTTCATAGGAGGCTTCGCCCAGTCCGCCAGGGCGCGCGTCGCGGATGGCGGCGTAGACCTCCGCGGCATCCTCCCGGGTGGTGGTGCCCAGCACGTGACCGAGCCGCTGGCGCAAGCTGTCTCCAGGCAGCAGCGCCGCGCGCGCCAGCGGAGCCAACAGCAGAACGATTCCCAGATTGGTGTTGGATCTGGTCCATTGACGGGTGGCGGTGACCGCGCGCCGGATCGTAGGCCCCAGCCCGGTCTGGCCGGCCTCGGCCAGGGCCGGCCCGATCGCCACCGCGCTGGCGAGAAAGTCCTCGTAGCGGGTGTCGTGAAAGTGGCGTTCCGGTGAGACGTTGCCGGGCTTCGGTGCGCTCACCTCGAGTAGGCACGCAAGCTGTCCGGCGGCGGCCACCTCCGCCGGGGTCCTCACCGCGCCGGAGGTGCCAGAAATTCGACCAGCGTGCCGGCCACGTCGACGCCGGTCGCCTCCTGAAAGCCCTTCCATCCTGGTATGCCATTCACTTCCAGGACGTACACCGTGCCGTCAGATGCGATTACCAGGTCGACCCCGGCGTACTCCGCTCCTACTGCTGCCGCGGCTCTCACCGCCAGGGCCGCGAGTGGCTCCGGTAGCGCGACGCGGCGGGCTGAGCCCCCCCGCGCCAGGTTGGTGCGCCAGCCGGGCGCTCGGCGTTCGATCGCGCCGAGGACCCGCCCTCCAACGACGAATGCCCGGATGTCTGCCCCATCGTGGTCGATGGTACGTTGGAGATAGTACACCCCGCGGATCTGCTCGATGGTGCGAAATACCCGGAATGCCATCTCCTCGTCCTGGACCCTGACCATTCCCAGACCCATCGATCCGAAGAGCGGCTTGACGATGACATCGCCGAGCGTTCGGAACGCCGCGGTCGCCTCTTCCATGCTATCGCAGACGACGGTCTCAGGAGTTGCGATGCCGCACTGCTCCAGGAGCGCGGAGGTCCAGAACTTGTCCACCGTGCGCTCGATGGCCCGCGGCGAGTTGAGCACCCGCAGGCCGCGATCCTCCAGCCGGTGCAGGGCATCCACCCGGAAGATGATCTGTTCCAGTGAGCCGGAGGGAATAATCCGGGCCAGCACAGCGTCGGCATCGTCCAGCTCCGTTGTCCGGCTGCGAAGGCCGGGCCGTGATCCTATGCTGGCGACCAACCCCTCGTACGGCAGGATGGTCGCTTCGTGTCCCCGCTCGGCTGCCGCTCGCTGAAGCTCCGCGGTATGCCAGCCTGCGCGCGCTGCGAGCACCGCGATGTGCAAGCTATTTCGTCTCCACTCCGATCAGAGCGTCGAGTCCGCCGCTGGCGAAGTTGGCCAGATCATCCCCGACCTTCTTGAAGGCAGGCGTGGCCATGCCCTTCTTCGCGGCGTCCATCGAAGGGAAGTACAGCTCGGCCTGCCTGTACCGCGCCGGCTTGGATCCATCGAGGTTGGCGTTGAAGCGGGTCAGCTCGGCGCGAGTGAAGCCGATTTCCGGCTGGCTTCGCACTACCAGCGGGAGGTGGGTTTCGTTGTAGTACTTCTCGAAGGCGGCGGTGTCTTTCGGGGCCTTGTAGATCACCGTGACGATGGCGCCCGGCTCCGCGCCGCCGGCTCTCATGTTCGTTGGTGGTAGTCGCCACCATGCCGATCAATCCGCCGCTGGCAAAGTTCTTCAGATCGTCGGCCACCTTCTTGAAGCCGGGTGTGGCGACTCCCTTCTGCAGGTCGTCCATCGAGTCGAAGTACAGCTCCGCCTGGCGGTAGAAAGCCGGCTTCTTCCCATCCAGCGTCGATTCAAACTTGGTGAGATCCGCTCGCTTGAATCCGATCTCGTCCTGGCTCGCCACGACGAGCGGAAGGTGCTTCTCCGCATAGTACTTCTCGAACGCGGCCGCATTCTTCGGCGTGTTATAGAGCACCGTCACGATGGCGGCCGGCGCGGCGCTTACCGGTGCTTCCGCCGTGCTATCGGCTGCGGGGGTGCCGGCTGCTTGGTCGTCTCCCTTATTGCAGGCGGAGGCGAGTGCGAACGCGGGGACCAACAGCCAGCTGATTCGGCGCATGGGGACTCCAGGGGTTAGGTGTACAGTGAGGCTTCCAGTACTTCCGGGTTCAGCCGTCCCGCATGGAACGTCCGCCCGGTTTCGGTGCTGGTAAGCCATACCTCGGCCGGGCTGAAAAGCAGCGGATCAATCTTGTAGAAATCCCCCCCGTATCGCTGGAAGATCTCGTAGAACGGGGTGCCGTAGTCGCGCGATGCGGATGCGGGTAGCTGCTGGGCAAGCTCCTCCAGCTCCGCGTCGGAGGCGTTGACGGTATACCGGGCCTGCCCTCCGTAGAGGATGCAGTCGTTGGTGCGGCCGATGGCCCGAAGGTCATTCTTGGCGACCGGTGGGAGCGGGGCCGTGCCTATGGCGCTGACCACCCGGGTCACGTCGAATCCGAGGGTTTCGATCTTATGGAGACCGGTCTCGACGATGCGCGCGGAGATCTGAACCCCTCCAGCCAGGCTGGCTGTGGGCGCGACCACGAAGGTGAGCTGGACGGGCTGAAGACGCGCCTTCTCCGCGACCCATTCCACCACGTTGTCGTCCGGGAGCGTCCGGGTTTCCAGGACCAGCACTCCTTCCTCGGTTTCCTCCTCGTACCCCAACTTCTCGAACAGCTCGCGCTCGACGCGCGCGTGGGCCCGGAGCGGCCCCGACCCCATCGCAAAGAATTTCCCCACCGAAATGGCCCAGCCGGCGTATTGAGAAGCCATGCATGCGATAGCAGGGTGATCGGTCCAGACGAGGACACCCGCATGGGACTGGCCTCCGATCTGGATAGGGGCACAACTGATATTTCCCAGGCCGCCCATGCAAATCTCGGCCAGGGCGATGCCCGCCTCGATTCCTCCGGTGGTGTTCACGCCCGCGTCGATGACCCGGGCTCCGCTGGGCAGCCGGGAACTTTCAATCCGCAGCAGCTCGACCTGCTCCGCCATGGTGTCGGCGATCTCGCTTGCCGCCTCATTCATTCGCAGTGACGTCACCTGGGTGACCATGTCAGAATCTCTCCTTTGCCAAGCTCGGCCAGGTCTCCGCTGTAGCGCCGATAGAAACCATTGAGGTGCTTCGGCCTTACGGGAAGATCGTAAGTGTCTCGAAGGCGTGTCAGCAGCAACTTCAGATGCACCGGTTGATAGGTGCAGGCATAGGCGTACGTCGGTGGGAGGTCGATGCCGCCGAGAGCAACGAGACTGCCCCGCTTGGACCACAGCCCCGAGTTTGGCACCCGCCGCGCCGAAACGTCACGATGGTTCCGGCGATCATGCCCAGGCCGGCCTGGTCCCCGGCCCGCCCGACAATGGCAACAAGCCCCCGACGCATGGCGGAGCCGGCCTCCGGTCCCGCCGAGCCGCGCACCACGAGCTCGCCTCCCGTCATCCCCCGCTTGAATCCGGGCGGAGCGGCACCTGCTCGCGGTCCCGCGTCTCCTTCTATAAGGAGCGATCCGCCGGCCAATGAAACCCCGGCTTCGGAGCCGACGTTTCCCTCCACTACCACGTCGCCTTCGCTCATTCCCGCTCCCAGCCGATCCGCCAGCTCGAGGTCTCCGGTGAAACGTATGCGACCGTTCGAGTCGCCGGTGAGATCGAACAGTTCCCCGAGCGCAGTGACGCCATGGTCTTCCAGGTAAACCGTGCGGCGGGACAGCTCGCTGCGGGGACAACGCCGTCCACGACCCTGCCAATATCTCCGAAAAGTCTGCCCGCTGGCGAAGCGGCGCCCGGAGGCGGGCGACCAGGCCGCCGCTCATCCGGCGGTCTCCTGCATGATCTCACGCAGATGAAAGTGATGGGGGCCCAGCTTGCCACCGTAGTTGCCGGCGCTGATCGCCACGATCCCCTTGCGGCAGGCCGCGTCGATCCCGACTCTCATCGAGGTGGCGATCGAGGCGGTGTCCACTCCGTTCACCACGATCTCGAGGACGGAGTTCACCCCGTCTGGAAGCGCTGTCTTGGTGACCGCGCGCAGGGTGGGACAATACGCATCATTGGTGGAGGCTATCATGGACTTGATCCGACGTGATCCCACCTTGCTGCCGCTCCGAACCACTCCGCCGGGGAAGGGAAGAATCGTCCCGGGCTGAGCTGCCATGGCATCGGCGGCGGCCTCGGCGGCCGCGAGTGCGGCGCCCGCGCTCTCGCCGAGAATCAGAAAGTTGCCGCCGCCAACGCCCTTCAGCATGCCGAACTTCTCCTGCACCAGGAACTCGCCTTCCATGACGGGGATCCTCCAGTACCGCATCCCCCCGATGACCTTGCTCACCTGAAAGCCGTCACCGAAGAACCGAAGAGCCGATCCCACGCCTACCCGGTCGGGTGCGTCGGGAAGGCCGTCGTAGCACGCGGTGGTAGGGCAGGTCAGCACGGTCTGGCCGATGCGCTCGATGAGGCGCTTGCCCAGATCGTCCTTTCCCATCGTCATCAGCAGAATGCTGGTACCGGGTCTTCCATCGGGCGTCTCTTTCGCCGTCAGCTCGCGCTCGACTCCGGCCTCTACCTTGCAACCGATCACCGAAGTGGCAAAGCCGGTCAGCTTGAGCGCCGCGGCGCGCACCCAGCGGTTGCTGTGCGCGGTAATGATGATCCGGGCCACGCGCATGGTGAACGCCTCAGCGAAGGTGTCCTCGATGAACACGCCGCGAATCTTCATGTGCGCGACAGCGGCTGAGGATCATCAGGCACATCGCCGACCGGGTAGTTCTCGAACGCTACCGTCGAGTGGGCGTCGAAATAGCGGCGTAAGTCGGGCAGGAGCGCCGCGTCATACCCGGGACGCACGTGCAGGCGGCGGCCGGCGGGTGCGCGACGCAGCTGTCCTTCCTCGACCACCAGGGTTCCTCCTTTGACCACGTAGCGCGGCGTCGCGAACATCCGTGCAACATTCTCGTCCCGGGAGTACACCGTGACGTCCGCGTCCGCGCCCGGACCCAGGTGGCCCTTCCGATGCAGACCGAGCAGTCGGGCCGGACCGGCACGCGTGATGATGGCGATCTCGTTCAGGGTATACTCGCGGGCGAGACCGTCGGCGAGAGCCGAGCCGGCCAGGAACTTGGGATTGATCTGCTTGAGCTTGTCATCGCGTACCGTGCGGTCCATCAGGAGCTGGATCAACGCCGGGTAGGAGAGAAATGAGCCGCCGTTCGGATGGTCGGTCGAGAGCACCACGCGCCACGGGTCGTTGCTGAGAAGGAAGAGCTCCAGCCCCACGGCCCACTGAAGCGACGAAACCGCGGCTTTGTCCTTATAGAGGAAGGGCACAATGCCACAGCCGGTCTCCAGCTCGATATCGATGTTGACCCACTTCCGTCCGCTGCTCTTGTGCAGCAGATACTCCACCGGACCATCCGCTGTAATCGTAGTAGCTGGGCCGAACATCACCTGGCCCACGTCGACGCTCACCTCGGAATGTCCGTTCACGTAGTCCATGATCGGCGCAGCGCCCGAGCTCCAGCCCGGGCCACCGTAGGCGTGGAACTGGAGGTGAGTGAAGTGGGCGCGTCGTCCGGTCAGCGCCTGCATGCTGGCGAGGGTAACGGCGGCGTTGCCCGGCAGTCCGAGATTGTTGCAGTGGATATGCACGGGGTGCGGCAGCCGCAGATGATTGGCCGCGTCGGTGAGTGTTTCCAGGATGGCACGCGGGGTGACGCCGTGGTTGGCCAGGGTGTCATCCAGGCCGTTGAGGTTTCGCTGACCCGATTTCCAGGCCTCGATGCCGCCGGGATTTACGATCTTGATGGCATAGGCGCCGGCAGCGCCGAGCAACCAGGCGGCGTAATCCCGGGCGCGCTCCCGCTCGCCTGCGGCGATCTGCCTCAACAGATACTCATCATTGCCCATGAGCGCGAAAAATCCGCCGTCCACGCACGGCGTATCATCCAGCTCCGAGTGGCTGTGGCGCGCCATGACCGGCGCGACAGCCGCGTCGAACACCGTGGTATATCCGAGAGCCGCGTAGCGATAACCCGAGGTAAATGTGGTCGGAACCGTACCCCCGGTACCGGAGCGAGCCGGGATTCCATCCTCCAGGGCCGGGGCGGGAGCCGGGTCCGCGGCATGCTCCTCCGGCAGCAGCCGCCGGGCGTGGTTGCAACTGGAGCTGGCGAGGTGGGAGTGGATGTCCACTCCCCCCGGCATCACGACCATGCCCCGGGCATCCAGCGTGGGTGCACCGTCCGGCAGGGCGGCTACGATCCGGCCGTTCTCCATGCAGATGTCTCGTACCTCTCCATCCACCTGGTTCGCCGGGTCGTGAACCGTACCGCCGACGATTCGGAGCTGCCGTGCCTCGCTCACAACGGCCGCCCGCCGCGGCGGATCATCTCCGCCAGGGATTCGAGGGTCTGAACTGTCGAGCGCTGACCGGTGAGTGGCGGCCGCAGCGGAAGCGGAACGTCGTCCATTCGGTAGGCGGTGCCGCCCTCGTGAATGCCGGCGACACCGGTATCTATCGCGACGCGGGCGGCGAAGTCGGCCCGGCGTGGCGCCGGGGCCGATGGTCACGGTGTCGATGCTCTGTAGCGCGGAAACAGTTTCCGGCCGGAACGATGGCGCGCCGACGATCAGCGCGGCACGGAAGGCCCCGCGGACCAGCCGGTCGAGTCCTCGGTTCTCCGGTGTGTACCTGGGGCTACCCCGGGAATGATCTACCGCGAACGGGAAGCCGGTTTGCCAGGTGAGAACCGACTCCGCGCCCGCGCGGTTGCCGCCGGCGCGGAGACTGAGCAGAGCGGCCCGGGTGCCGGCATTCAGCGCCTGCGTAAGGGCGATCAGGCCCTCCACCCGGAGTGGGTGCCGTGGCTCCGCACTGGGCTCGGCATCATGGATCAGCACGGCGTAGCGCGCGCGGGCGAGATGGGCTACCAGGTCAACCGCGGCCCGCAACGGAGCAGCGACTCTTCGTGGGAAGGCGGTCTGAAGTAGCCGCGCGCATGAGGGACAGCGCGGCGATCTCCTCTTTCGGATCGAGGGCAAGTGTCAGATCAGCGTCCGGCGGTCCTTTGTCGGCGCCGATGCTGACGGAGATGACCAAGCGCCCCGCCTGGCCCTTCGCCACCTGCGTGCCCACTGGCTCTGGGGCATAGCGGGAGTGGAACCGGGGATAGCCTTGAGCTGGGTCCACGCCCCAGAACAGCAGGACGTCGCCACGATTTCTGATTTCACCGAGTGTAGCGGTGGCCCGGCCACGCCGCTGGGCAGCCAGAATCCCGCCCGCCGCGGTGTCCGAAGTGGAGGTGTCCACGGTGCCACGAAGAAGATCACTCAGCATCACGGCATTCCGCTGTGCCTGAGAGCTCAGGTCCGGTCCGATGTAGACCAGCACTCGTCCGGCGGCAGCCCGGAGGAGATCGGCGGCGTCCCGGATGGCATCCTCGATCGTCGCCGGCTGACCGTCTCGCAGCACGGCCCACGGAACTGATCCGTCGCCAAACCAGGACCTGCTCACCGGGCAGGGAGGACTGGTTTCGATGATTCGCCCGTCGCGGACCGTTACGGCGATGTCATCGCAGCCGCAGCCGCACCCGAGGCAGGTCACATGAGCCACTCGAATGTCCGTCATGCCGCGCGTTCCCTTCCCGACTGGGCCGCTTGATACACTCGCGATGCGCGCCTGAGCAGCAGTCTGTAGCAGGCTGCCGCGTCGTGGCCGCTCGCGAACACGGTGCAGATGGGACGACCGCGACGCACCTTCTCGCCGGGATGCGGGATGTCCGCCAGAGAAGGCCGGCGCAGCCAGCGGCGGGTATCGCCCATCGTCACGTCCCGCTTGGCGTAGACGATGGCCTTTCCTTCCACGTGCGAAGGGAGCGACGGCTCCGGCGGGAGGTCTCCCTGGCAGGCCGCCACATGCAGATTGAAGATCGAGAGACCGAGCGAGCGCTCCAGCAGCTCCATGGAGGCGGAATAGCGGGGATTCACCTCGATCGGGTAGGCGACGCCGCTCCGGGCGACAAAATCGATTCCGTTGAGCCCGACCAGGCCAAATTCCGCCACCACAGCGGCGGCGAGCTCCGTAGCAATCTCGAATACTCCGGTTTGCCCGGGGAACAGCGCCGCCGGAGGCCCGACCAGGCTTCCGCAGTAACGAAAGCCACTCGCTCCGAAATGTGAGTCTCCCACCAGCTGCCGGCTCAGACCCAGAGGCACCGAGCGCCGTCCGTCGGCGGCAAAGACGACCGACCCGGTCATGCCTCCGATCCGCTGCTGGAGGTAATGGCTCCTCGGCGCCCTCTGGCCTGATCGCCACGTCGAGGTGCCGTGGCCGCCACCCGACCGGCGCGGTTTCAGGAGCCAGGCGCCTGCCTTCTGTTGCCCGGCTGGAGGGGTGGCCCTCGTCACCGGTACCGCGAACTGCCGGTGCCGCAACAGTCGCATGAGGGCGATAGGATCGCGGACCCGGCGGAGGACCTCGGGTGGATTCCCCAGCAGTCGCCGTCCCTGGGCCAATCTCGCGACAGCCAGTGGATAGTTCTCGAAGTTGGACGTGTAGGCCACCATGTCACCAGGCAGGTGCTGCGCGGCTCCGGCTGCGGCACGGGGGCTGAACCGATGCCCTTGCTCACCGCGTAACAGAAAGACCTCGGCCAGCGCGCGCAGGTCGAGGTCGCCGAAGGCATCCACGGCCGTGACTCTATAGCCGGCACGAGCGGCAGAGCTGGCCAGGGCCCTGGTCGATACGCCCGCGATCAGGACTCGGGTGCGCCACTCAGCCTTGCCCTCCGATGCCCAGGCGGAGACGGGCTGCCTCGGGCGAGACGAAAATCAGATTGTCGAGCGCCGTGCCTCGCGCCTGCCGGATCCTCAGGCGATCCACAAGGCCTTGGCTGGCGCCGCCGGCCAGCCCATCGGCCAGCACTGCCGCTCCCTCGGCACCTTGCTTGGCAAGAGCTGCTGCGCCCGAGAGCAGACGAACCGGACCGATATCGGCCAGGGCAGACTCGATTCGGCTCCGGATCTCCGATCTGGCCGAGTTGCGGCCGGACAGGAGGATCTCCTCGGCCGAAGGAGCCGAGCAGCGGAGCTGTCGTACCGTCTTCACGGCCCCTTCGATATAGGCCTCGGTGCCCACCGCGGCATGCTCCGGGTTGCGATCCAGGAGTGAGGCGACTCCGCCCTGAAAAAGCGCCGACTTGCTGATCGATCCCGAGAGAAATGCGACCTCGCCGTCCAGTGCTCCGGCGGCCCGCCACCCAATCGGCCCGCTGGTGCCGCCTACTCCGTCAACGATCTGCCCCTTCTCTACCGCGACTCCGGCGGTGAAGGCGCCGCCGAGCTCGATGAGGATGAACGACGCCCGCTGCGGCTCATGACCGCGGCGGACGGACTGCTCGTGAATTCCCAGCGCCGCCGCACACAGTTTGTCTGCCGTTCCGAGGTCAACCCGGTTGAGCTTCCGATGCGCTGGCACGGTGTCCAGGTGGATCACTCCCGGAACGAACACGACTGGTAGCCCCGATTCTCCCAGCCGTCGGGCCAGGGTCCGAAGCCCCCCTATGCCGCCGGTTTCTCCGGCCGGAGCCAGGAAGGCGAGCCGAAGATCATCCTCGGTAGCATCTCGGGCCCAGCGGAGCGGGAGCCCGTACCCTGATGGTCCCACCACGAGGTCCGGTGGGCCTGACGCCCTGAGCAGGTTGATAAAGGCCGATGGATCGGCGAGGGCCTCGGCGGTGGGCCAGCTGCGGTCCAGATAGATCTGTCCGTCTACCAGGCCGCACACGTCAATACTCAGCGTGCCCGGGTCGATGCCGACGACGCGGATCATCGGCTAGGTCTTTTTTCGCTTTCCCAGATCCCGGGCGATCTCCGCGATGGCCTCGGCGTCCAGAACCAGATCGTTTCGCGTAAACAGCTTGGCGACGCACGCCTTGTGCAATTTGGTCTTGAAGTTGCCGACGCCGAACGCTCCGAACACCAGTACCCCGTTGCGCTTGACGCCGGCATCGTTCACGTCCACCCCTTCGATGCCGAGTGGTGGAACCGCGTTCAAGTCAACCGCGATCTTGAGGGTCTTGGCCGCCTTCCAGACCGCTTCGGGCACCATCTGGACGCCGGCAGGGCCGGAGTTGAGCAGGACTTCGGCCCCCTCGAGGACCCTGGGCAGCTGGGAGGGGTCATTGAGGGTGACGGCCTCCACCGGCACGTTGAAGCGGGCGCTGATAAACTGCCGGGCCTTCTCGCCCTGTTCCGGCTTTCTCGACGTGATGGTGACGTGGGCGCCGTCGTGCGCCAGTAGACCAGCGGCCCTCTGCCCGACCGGGCCGGTGCCGGCCAGAATGACCACCTTCTTGCCATCCAGGTCGCCTACCGCCTGCTCGATCTTCACCACCGCCGCCACCGCCGTGGTGTTGGAGCCGTTGGAGTCGAGCATGATGGACACACTGAATGGCGCGAAGAGGGCATCCTGAGCCATGGCCAGAAGCTGCTCCCCAGCCGACATATTGTTGCCGCCGATCCAGACGGCGCTGTTGTGCAAGTCCTTGGGTCCGCGGGTGAAGATGCAGCCGTGGATCAGGTCACGAACGTCGCTTTCGGTGATCCCGCCATAGCTCATCACGACGTCAGCCCCGGCATCATAGGCCACGATCTGATCGAAGACGCTCGGCAGCCGGGAACTGTCGAGTTGAAGCAGAAGCTTGCGCATCGGTGAAACCGTCTCTCTGACGATAGTCTGTAAAAGACGAGGGGCCGCCCTGCCTCTGGGCCGCCCCTCGTCAACTAGCGGATTGGCGGGACTGTACGATCAGCCCTCAGCGCCGCTGGCAAACGGATGCCGCGCGGCCTTGTACTTCTGCAGCACTTCGTCGATCGACGGCTTGTTCTGCAACGCCCGCGCGATCGATTCCTTGGTAGCCTGATAGTTGTAGTCGTAGATCTTCTTGTCGTTCTCGGCCTGCCAGTGGATGAACACGCCCACCAGGATGCAGAGATCGTTCGCCTTGCTCTTGTCGATGACGCCGGATGCGACGCTGTCCATAACCGCGCGCGCCACTGCGGCCTGCGCCGGACCGAACATCTGGACCGCCTGCTTGGCTCCCTTGATGGTCACCTTGTTGAACAGCAGGGTGTCCGGCTTCGCCGGCAGGTTCGGGGTTACTACCGCAAGCAGCGTCGAGAACCCGTCGGAGTTGTGCGAGAGCGCCTGAGGTGAACGCGAGACCTGCGGGCCCGGATTTGGAGCCGATGATCAGATCGATGTGGGCAATCTCATTGCCGTCACCGACCAGCGACTCGCCAATCATGAATTCCCCGGCCATAACTGCCTCCGTATCCGTTTTGTTGAAGAAGGAGAAAATCTCGCGCCACATGGTTTGCTCGACTTTGGCGTAGGGTAAGCCTCGGACCAGGAGCGGCGTGAGGGAACGGAGGACCCGGTTCACGCAGTCCCGCTAGGCGGGTAGCTCGGCATGCTGAGTACTTAGCCGTACGTAGAGGTCCCTAGTATGAAACCCGTATTAACAGGTGTCAAGGAGAAGACAGCGAAGGCGAAGGCAGAGTGCGCTTGATGGGGAGGCCGATTATGGACGGCCGACTGCGAGATGGCGTACATCTGCCGAAGGTTGTCCGCTGCGGCGTATGTTCGGGCTGCGTGCTCCTCCGGTCGACTCGTTCCATCCCGAACGTCCGGCAGCGGCCCCTTCCGGCGTCCATTACTCTGAGTGTCGTGGGTCACTGCGACCAGCACGGACGGAAGGACATTCTCGGAGAAGGTCTATGTCACCCCACCGCTGCGGCGACCGCCGTCCGCTCTGGCTTCTCGCGCTTGTCCTCACGGCGTTGACGTCGCCGCTCCAGGCCCAGTACTTCGGGCGGAACAAAGTCCAGTACGAAAGCTTCGATTTCCGGGTGCTCAAGACCGAGCATTTCGACATCCATTTCTATCCCGCCGAGGAAGAAGCAGCGGCGCACGCCGGCCGCATGGCGGAGCGCTGGTATGCCCGGCTCTCCAGCATTCTCGATCACGAGCTGAACGGCCGCCAGTCGCTGATCCTGTATGCCAGCGCGCCGGAATTCCAGCAGACCAACGCCGTAGGCGGCAGGATCGGCGAGGGGACCGGCGGTGTCACGGAAGCTCTCCGCCGGCGTATCGTGCTGCCCACCGGCGGGCACCCTCGGCGATCTGGATCATGTCATCGGCCACGAGCTGGTCCACGCCTTCCAGTACGACATCACCGGCAATGGCCGCCCCAACAGCCTCGGCGCTCTGCCAGGGGCCAGTCATCTGCCGCTCTGGTTCATCGAAGGCATGGCGGAGTACCTGTCTATCGGCCCCACGGCGCCACAGACGGCGATGTGGATGCGAGGCGCCCTCGCGGACACCGGTGGGGACACCCTGCCGACGTTCGGCCAGCTGGAGGATCCCAGGTACTTCCCCTATCGCTACGGACATGCGTTCCTGGCGTGGATGGCCGGCCACTGGGGTGACCAGGTCATCGGACAGATGCTCCGGGGCGCCGGGCGCTCGCGCGACGTCGTAGCCGGGATCGGCCGCGTGCTCAAAGCCAATCCCGATTCATTGGTGGCTCGCTGGCACGCCGAGACCCACGCCGCTTACGATCCGTTGAAGCCGGGAACCCAGCCGCCGGAGACGTTCGGCCCTCCAGTCGTGACCGGCAAGGGCGACGAGGGACGCTACAACGTCGCGCCTTCCCTTAGTCCCGACGGGAGCCTGATGATGTTCCTGTCCGACCGGGGCTTGTTCTCGATCGACCTTTTCCTCGCCGACGCCCGCACCGGTAAGATCAAGAAGCAGGTCACCAGCACCGCCCAGGACCCCCATTACCAGAGCCTCCAGTTCATCCAGTCAGCGGGTAGCTGGAGCCCGGATGGTGATCGCTTCGTGTTCGCCGGAATCTCCCGAGGGCGTCCCGATCCTCAGTGTGTACAACGTGAAGCGGGAAAAGCGGGAGCGAGGACATCAACCTCTCCAGCCTGGATGAAGCATTTAATCCCAGCTGGTCTCCCGATGGACAGCGGATAGCCTTTGCCGGTCTGCAGGGCGGCTTCTCTGATCTGTTCGTGTACGATCTCGAGACCAACAAGCTGCGCCGGCTGACGGACGACGCCTTTGCCGATCTCCAGCCGGTGTGGTCGCCGGACGGACAGAGCCTGGCGTTTGCCACCGACCGCTTTACCTCCGACGTGGCACGGCTCGCTATCGGACCCTACTCGCTGGCGGTGATCGACGTCGCAAGCGGCGATGTGCGGCCGCTGCCCGGCGCTGGAAGGTGCGCGGCATACCAGTCCCCAGTGGGCGCCCGATGGCCGCAGTGTCTTCTTTGTGGCCGACCCCGACGGGATTGCCAACCTGTTCCGGGTGGATCTGGCGGATGGTGGGATCAGGCAGGTCACCGACCTGTTCACCGGTGTCAGCGGCATTACCGAAACCAGCCCGGCCCTGTCGGTGGCGCAGAAGTCGGGGCGCATCGTGTACAGCGTCTTCCGAGCCAATGGGTACGAGCTGTATTCGATCGTCGAGCCCCGAGATCCTGGCTGGCCGGCCCTTTACTCCGGCCGTCGCTGGCCGGGCCGCCGCCGAGCTGCCGCCGCCCGCAGCGCCGCAACCCGCTGCTGGTAGACCTGCTCGCCAACCAGGAGCTGGGCTTGCCGCGAGACACGGCCTTCCCCATTCAGCCTTACCGAAGTGGCTTTGGTCTCACCTACGTGGGTAGCCCATCGCTGGTTGCCGGCAGCAACCAGTTCGGCACCTACATCGGTGGGGGGGCCGCCCTCTACTTCACCGACCTGCTGGGAAACCGCAATCTGGTCACGGCGCTGCAGGTGAATGGCGGATTCAAGGACATAACCGCCGCGGTGGCGTACCAGAACCTGAGCCGGCGGCTGAACTGGGGCGGAGTGGTCCAGCAGGTCCCCTATGTCACCGGCAGCTATGCGCAGGGTGTGGCGGACGTGAAGGGGCTGGGGCCAACGTTCATCGAGCAACAGCTGCTGATACGGCAGACCAACCGTGACATCACAGGGCTGGTGTCGTACCCCTTCAGCGAAGTGCAGCGGATCGACCTCCAGGCAGGCTACAGCAACATCTCCTTCGATCGAGAGCTCCGCACCAAAGGTTTCTCGCTTGCCACCGGCGAGGAGGTCTTCGAAGACAACCAGGACCTCCCTGCGTCGAGCGCGTTGAACCTGGGAGTTGGCACCCTCGCGCTGGTCTATGACAACTCGTTCTATGGGGCGACCAGCCCCATCCTGGGCCAACGCTATCGCCTGGAGGTGTCGCCCACCGTCGGCTCGTTGAACTTCGTGGGAGTCCTGGCGGACTACCGGCGCTATTTCATGCCGGCGCGTCCCTTCACGTTCGCCGTTCGGCTGCTGCATTACGGGCGCTACGCCAGAGATGGTGAGGATACCCGACTGCAGCCGCTGTTTCATCGGCCAGCCCGGACTGATGCGGGGCTACAGCTATGGCTCCTTCGACGGCTCGGAGTGCAATCCCCCCGCGGGTGATCCAGCTGCCTGCCCGGTGTTCGACCAGCTGCTCGGCAGCCGGATGCTGATCGGACAGCGCGGAGCTCCGTTTTCCGCTCTTCGGTGTTCTTGGGGTCGGCACCGGCTACTACGGCGCGTTCCCCATCGAATTCGTCGTCTTCGGTGACGCCGGTCTCGCCTGGGATACGGTCAACAAGCCATCGGTATTCGGATCCGGGAACCCGTGAGCCGGTATTCAGCGCCGGTGCCGGCCTCCGGCATCAACCTGCTCGGCTTTGCAGTGGCGGAGCTGAACCTGGTGCGTCCGTTCGACCGCCCGGAAAAGGGCTGGGTGTGGCAGTTCGAGCTGCAGCCCGGCTTCTAGCCGGGCTGGAGGCTATGAGCTATGGGCTATGGGCTATCGGCCAGCTCCAGCTGCATCGATACAGCCCATAGCCCACTAGCCCATAGCTATTTTCCACCATGCACCCCTCCCGTGACCACCATCTCCCGCCCGATCCCGATGCATATCGACACGCTCCCCATCCGAAGGGGCGCATCATCATCATCGCGCCCACGCGGGCTGCGTGCGAAACGATCGAGCTGGCACTCGGCATCCAGGTAGATACGCTGCTCGAGCGGGAGCACGGCGCCGAGCTCCGGCAGTGGGCCGCTGAAGGAAAAGGATTTGGGATTGTGGCGGGCACCGGAACGGGGAAGACCCTGGGGATCCGCCCCATCGCCGAGTCGATTCTGCGGGAGCCGCTCAAAGTGGGGGTGGTCAATCGGGAGCGGGAGGCGACCCCGGAGACGCCCAGCTGGAACGTGGTGATCGTGACCACCGGGATCGCCCGGCGCTGGTTCCAGGACGACCTGATTTCGTCTCGTGACACCATCATCGTGGATGAGATCCACCAAACCTCCGCTGAGCTGGAGCTGTGCCTGGCTCTGGGTAAGCGAGCCCGGAGCCGCTTCATCTGGCTGAGTGCCACGGTGGATCCCACCTTCTATGCCGAGTACCTCGATAGCGCCGAGGTACTCGCTACCCAGGCGTTCGACCCAGCCCTGAAGGCAAAGGTCGAGATTCTTCCACAGCAGCCGGAGGAGTTTCTCAACGAGCGCTACGTCCGCCGTCTCATCAAGGAGAGGCGAGGGGTGGCGGTGTTCGTCCCGACGCGGGCGGAGGTCGAGAAGCTCGCCGTGGGCCTGGGTGCACAATGGCCCCGTCTGAACACCGCCTTCTACCATGGCGGTGAGCCCATCCGTGTCATTCGTCCCTTCCTCGAGGGGGAGGTCGACCGGCCGTTCCTGCTGGCCATGACCGCCGCGGGTCAGTCGGCCCTCAACGTGCCCGGTCTCGACACCGTGGTGATCTATGATGCCCGCTACGGCAACGTGGTGGAGCGGGGCCGGAACGTGCTCCACCGGCTGCATCTCGGCGCCAATGAGATCCTGCAGATGGCGGGTCGGGTACACGGCCGGGTCCCCAACGGCGAGGTGACGATCCTCAGCGATCGGGACCTCGAACTTCCCGTCGCTTCGCCCCACGCCTCCCGAATTCCAGCTGGCTGGAGATGCGGAGCGGGTCGCGATTACCTGTGCGGCCATTGGTGTCGATGCGCGGGACCTGGAGCTGCCGGTTCCGCTCGACCGTACCGCCTATCGGCGGGCCATCGAGCTGCTCACCGCGGCGTGGCCTGGTCGAGAACGGCCGATTGACCAGCTATGGCGAGAGGTCGAGGCTATGCCGGTGGAGCGGTCCTGGGGCGAGCTCCTGGTGCATGCTGATGACCAGTTGGTGCCCATTGTTGCCGTGTGCTCCGGCATCGACTCCCTGCACCGGATGACACGGGAGGAGCGGGACCTCCACGGCGCGCTCGTCAGCGGCAGCGACCACCTGACGGCCTACAACCTGTATGCCGAAGCGGTGAATCAGCACGGATACCTGGGCCATGTTTATGGCTTGCCGCGCCATGTGTTCGATGAGGAGGGGCTGGCAGAGTGGGCCGATCGCCGCGGCGTCCTGGTGAAGGCGATCGAAGATGCCGCACTCGGGTTTGCCTCGGTTTACCGCTCGCTGGAGCTGCCCCTGCCCAAGCAGCTTCCCTACGCGTCGAAGGAGATCAGGCGCCTCTGGGCCGACCTGGTCGCCCGGATCATGCCTTTTGACCTCGTCATCGACGAAAGGACGGTGGACGGACATGAGGCGCGGGTCTCCAAGACCTCGGTGGCCGGCAGCTGGGGTGCGGTGGCCGGAACGCTTCGGTTCTTCGCGGACCGTTTTGGCAATCCCCGGGCCGGCATAGAGGGGACCACGCTGTCATACGATCTCATACGGCGCAACGCTGTCCTGGGGTCCCCCGCGGGTGGTGCTCGGGGGGTCCCCGCAAACATCAGCGGCTGATGATTGAGCGCCGCCGCAGCTACTTCGGGTTCGATCTGGAAACGGAGATTGAAGCCATCGAGGACCGAGATTCCCGGCCGAGCTGCAGCCGGCCGCCCGGGACGTCCTCACCCAGGCGCTGATCGCAAGGCGAGACCATTCATCCCGATCAGCACCGATTACGCCGCACCCTGGCTGAGCTGGACGAGCTCTGGCGCCGCTCGGGCGGAGCCGTGACCGCTCTTTCCCCCGAGGCGCTGCGCCGGCAGATCCGGCGGCAGCTGGAAGGCGTCGACCAGCTGGGAGGATTTTCTGCGGACTCGGACTCGTCCTCGATCCGGCGGAGCTCATCGACGACCGCACGCGAGAACAGCTGGAGGCGCTGCCCGGGAGTCTGCGTCTGCGAGGAGACGCCGTGCCGCTGGACTACGAGGTGGAAGGGGGAATCGGAGTCGCGCGGGTGCGACTGAGGGAAGGACAGGCCCGACGCCTGCGTCAGGACGAGCTCCCGGCGCTCGACCGGCCCCTGCGCTTCGCGGTCCAGCGCGGCACCCACGCTCCGATCCAGGCCGACACGATTCCGATCTTCAATCCGCGCTGCAGCGCTCGCCCGCCCCCTCGAACGATGATCGGGGAGACCAGGCTGAGCCTCGCGGCCGGCGGGGCAGGGGACGCCGGAAGGCCACGCCCGCTCAGCGGGGAAGAAATCCGCGGGGCCGGCACCGCCGGTAATTCCGCCTCCCTCTCCCATCTCAACCTGTGCGTCCCGCGTCCACCTCGCGCTCGTGGTGGTGCAGCTCCTGTTTGCCAGTCTGGCTATCACCGGACGTCTGGTCTTGCCGGTGGTTCCCGCCGGTGCCCTGGTCACGCTTCGGGTGCTGGGCGCAACCACTGGTTCTTCTGGCGGTCAAGGCTGCCGTTGGGCGGCCAGCTGGGTTCGAGACGTTCGCGACCTGGTTCACCTGGCCATTCTCGGCTTTCTGGGGATCGCGGCCAATCAGACGCTCTTCCTGTACGGGCTCAAACACACCACCGCGATCAACGCGACCATTCTGGTGACGACCGTCCCCGTGTTTACGGTGCTCGGCTCGGTGCTGACGCCGAAGGGAGCCACCACTCACTGCTGAAATTCCTGGGCATAGCGCTGGCCGGCGGAGGGGCGGTGTACCTGATCGGACCAGACCGGATCTCGCTGGCGCCGGATGTCGCCCTGGGCAATGCGCTGATCGTCGTCGGGATGGTTTGCTATGCGGCCTACTTTCTGTACTCCAAGTCCATCCTCCGGCGCTACGACTCCATCACGGTCAGCTTCTACGTGATGTTCTTCGCCTCGTTCGGGGTCTCCCTTCGGCTGGTAGGGGCTCAGCAGATGAGCGTTGCTGACGTCAGCAGCGAGGTATGGCTGTGGGTGGGCTACATCGTCGTCTTTCCCACCATCCTGACTTACCTGCTCAACCTCTGGGCCCTGAAGCGGGTGTCATCCAACCTGGTGGCGGTCTACATCTATCTCCAGCCGCTCTTCGCCGCCGCGGTGGCTCCCCTGGTCCTGGACGGCGAGCACCTGACCCTGCGCGGCGCCGTCGCCGGCCTCGCCATTTTTACCGGCTTGGCGCTGGTCATTCTGGCGGAGCTTCGCCAGGAGCGGGCGATTCCGGTGGAGGCGGTCGGAGAGTACACCGGGCCGGCGGTCCCACTGTGCACCATCAGGCTGGCTATGCGTCTTGAATAGAAGCAGCCAGTCTCGAAACCACCCGGCCTGAGAGCGCGTACCGTGACTATGCCAGACACCCTTCCCATCAATTCGATGCCCTCGGTCTTTTCGCCTCTAGCCAAGGCCCTTCTGGACGGCTTCAGCGAGGGCGTCGTAGTCTTTGACGCCGAGGGACGGCTACTGTACACCAACCAGCCGGCTCGGGAAGCAATGGCGGGGATGGACCTGTTCGAGGGCGCTCCCGATCTGCAGCCGCGACTGGCGGCGCTTGGGGGCCGGCTTCGGCCGCTGCGCGTGGGCGGCATGGAGCTGGGCGAGGCTATGTTCATCCCGGGCGTGGCGGGGGCCACGACGCTGGCAGCACGCGAAAAAGAGGCTATCGTCAAGACTCTGGACGCGCACAGCTGGAAGCTTGCGGAAACCGCCAGGTCCCTGGGAATCAGCCGTACTACGCTCTGGCGTCGGCTGAAGGCCTATGGACTTCATCGAGACGGCCGGAGTAAATGGGCGCAGACCTCCTAAACATCGCTGTAACAATCGCGCCCCAGTCCAGCTCTCCCGCCTCGCCCCAGACCAACCCTGCCTCAAACATCGCGTCCGAGAGCCGTTCCAGATCTCCCGCAATACAATTGGGTGTAAGGTCTTTCATTCCGGGTGGGATACCCAGTACCTATTCCCCCTGGTCAATCCAGCAGCATCTGCGGAACGTTGAGGCACGGCGCCAGTGACGAAAGAGTCACAGGCCGGTTGACGGTATCGGATGACCGCGCCGGCCACGTTCGATCCGACCCTATCGCGCGGGTGTCCAAATGAGGGCTTTGCTTCTCTCGCCGCTCCCGTTGGCCATACTGACGGCCTGCACCGGTGCCTCCCCCGAGCCGGCCGGTCAGTCGGGACGGCTGGAGGCACGCTGGACCGGCGCCGACACTGGGGCTATGGCCGCTCCCGCCACCGCCGAATGGTGTGATGAGCGGCACGCGCTGGAGATCCGCGGAGTCCAGGGCGACACCGGGTTGGCCCTGGTTCTATACCCGGTCGACAGCATCGAGGCCGACACCTACCGTGTGGTCCAGCCGGATGGGGCGGACACCCTCGCTCCCGCTGCGGGGATTGGTCTGCGGCTGTTCGAAGCCAACGCCATTCAAGGGTATCAGGGAGACAGCGGCAGGGTCGTGCTCGAGCGCGCCGAGTCGGGCGAGCTGTCCGCGACGCTGTCGGCCCGCGCCCGTTCGGTAGTGAATGGCCAGCTGGTCACACTCTCGGGCAGCGTCCGGGGCCTGACCGTGGTGCCACAGGCACGCGGCTGCCGTCCAGAGCCGGCCGCGGACTCGGCCGACACCAATGCCGAGCACTCCCGGGAGTAGATTGAGGCATGGAGAACACCTACTTCCGTAAGGGCTTTGGCCTGAAGACCGAGATCGCGGGCCAGCTGACCGCGGACTATCACAGCCGTATCGTCGACGCGGTCCGGTCCAACGACTATCGGCTGCAGGTCGGCTCGCTCACTTTCCGCCTGGCTCGTGAGTTCGGCTTTTGCTACGGTGTCGATCGGGCGGTCGAATACGCCTACGAGACGAGAACCAAGTTCCCCGGCCGGCGCCTCTTTCTGGTCGGCGAGATCATTCACAACCCACACGTGAATCAGAAGCTGCGAGACATGGGCATCACGCTCCTGGCGCATCGTGAAGACGGGGAGTTCGATTTCTCTGGTGTCACGCCGGATGACGTGGTGATCATGCCGGCGTTCGGCGTGACCATCCGCGACTTCGAGCGTCTTCGGACCATCGGGTGCGTACTGGTGGACACTACGTGTGGGTCGGTCCTCAACGTCTGGAAGCGGGTAGAGAGCTACGCCCGGGATGGCTTCACCGCCATCATCCACGGCAAGCACTACCATGAGGAAACCAAGGCCACTGCCAGTCAGGTCATGAAGCATCCGGGCGGCCGGTACCTCGTCGTCTTCGACATGGCTGAGGCCCGTCTGATCTGCGACTTCATCGAGGGCAAGGGAAACAGCGCCGAGCTGGAGGCCAGGTTCCGCCACGCCGTCTCGCCCGGCTTCGACTTCGAGCGCGATCTGGTACGGGTAGGGCTGGCCAACCAGACTACCATGCTGTCCGGCGAGTCGCTGGCGATCGCGGAGGAAGTTCGCAAAAGCATGATCCGCCGTTATGGCCCCGAGGCGGTTCCTCAGCATTTCAGGTCGTTCGATACCATCTGCTCGGCGACCCAGGAGCGGCAGGATGCGGTCGTCGCGCTGCTGCGGGAACCCCTCGATGTCATGGTGGTGGTCGGTGGATACAACTCGAGCAACACCTGTCATCTGGCGGCCCTGGTGCAGCAGCACGGCATTCCGGTCTACCACATCGAGGATGCCGACGCGGTGGACGTGGAGACCGGAACCATCCGGCACCAGCTCATCGGGACCAAGACCGAGGCGATTGCCTCTGCCTGGCTGGGCAGCGCCGGAATCATCGGGATCACCGCGGGGGCCTCGACGCCGAACAACAAGGTGGGCGAGACGATCGCACGGATCAGCGCGGTGGCGGGAGTGGACCTCGAAGCGGCGCTTGGTACGGTCAGCGGCTCAGCTGGTCAGCGCCTCCCTCACCCCTTTCGTCGATCTCAGTCACACCATCGAGCACGGGATGACCACCTATCCCGGCTCTTCCTGGTCCGATCATCTGCGACTACCTGAGCCGGAGGCTTCCCGCGCCCACTACGCTCCCGGGGTCGAATTTCAGATCGGCAAGATCGAGATGGTGGCGAACACCGGGACCTATCTCGATGCGCCATTCCACCGCTATGCCGACGGGAACGACCTGGCAGGTTTGTCTCTCGAGTCCCTGGCCGATCTGGATGGGGTGGTGGTTCGCCGACGGCGCGGGGGCGGGCCATCGGCCGCCAGGCGTTCGAGGGCATCGAGCTGCGTGGGAAGGCGGTGCTGGTGCAGACCGGTTGGGACGTGCACTGGAGGACCGAGCGCTACCAGTCGGATCATCCGTTTCTGACGGCTGACGCCGCCGAGTACCTGGCGAGCCGGGCGTGATGCTGGTGGGCATCGACTCCCTGAACATTGACGACACCGCCGATTGGGCCCGGCCGGTCCACTCGACGCTGCTGGGAGCGGGCGTCCCGATCGTCGAGCACATGTGCCACCTTGCCCGCCTGCCCGAGCGAGACTTCCGGTTCTTTGCGGTACCCGCGAAGGTCGCCGGCTTCGGAAGCTGGCCGGTGCGAGCCTTCGGACATGTCCTTTCGTCAAACGACCGTCTCGGGATTTCCCGCCGTCGCGCTCCGAACGGCTGAGCTGGAGGTCGTTGCCATCCCGAGCCTCGGGATGAAGCTCACCAATCTCCGGCGGCCGATCGGTCGTGAATGGCTCTGGCGCAGCGACCAGATTCCGCTGGCGCCGCCGCGAGCTGGCTCTTCCTACGTGGAGTCGGCCGACAGTGGCGGCTGGGACGAATGCTTTCCCACCGTCGGGCCATGTCCAGTCCCAGGTGCACCGCCTGGTACCCTCCGCTGCCCGATCATGGCGAGCTGTGGACTCGCCATGGACCAGCTCGGTCTCCGACACCAGGGAGGGACCAGGCTCATCGGCTCCGCCCGGGCACGGTCTTCCCCTACGAGTTCCACCGGCAGATCAGCCTGGACCCAAAAGAGCCAGTGGTGCGCTTCCGGTATCTGCTCCGTCACACCGGTGACAAGCCGTTTCCCTGGATCTGGTCGTCGCATCCCCTTCTGAACGTGCAGCCGGGATCAGCGCTCTCGCTGCCGGGTGTGAGCCAGGTGAAGCTGGCCGCGGTCCACGGACGGGAAGATATCCAGACGATGTGGTGACCTGGCCCGGTGCCATAGGGAGAGACGGACCACTTCACCTTCCCCTCGAAAACGGCGGCTGGGCGATCAAGGCCTTCGGCGACGTCGGGCCCTCGGAGGTCCATGGCACTGACCGATCCACGGAAGGGCGAGCGGCTGGAGTTCCTGGTGCGACCGGAGGAGGTCCCGCAGGTGGGGGTGTGGATCAACTGCCGGGGATGGGCGCCGCCGGGGCGTACTCCTTACTACAACCTGGCGCTCGAACCCTGTATCGGCGCCCCGGACCGGCTCGATCAGGCGGTAACCGAATGGCACTCCGCACAGACGCTGCCGGCGAGGAGAGGAACGGTGGAGGTGGGCTCCCGGACCGACGGACTGACGGCTCCCAGCTAAGCCACATCTCCGCGACGGCCGCGATCGTCAGCGGTGCGCTTCCTTCGGCCCGGTTGTTTACCAGCAAGTAGGCCGGAATCCTGGTCTTCACCGCGGCTTCCACCAATCGAACCAGATCCCTCCGCAGCTTCGGATTGGGCTCCCGTATCCGGTCGTACGGCGCAAACACGTCGACCGCCTCATCGTAGGTCCTCCCCGGCCGGAGGAGTGCGCGGGCCACGATGAACGGACCGGTGATCGAGCCGGGCAGGTCGAGCTGGTGCCCGATGGGAGGCATGCGGGTCCACGAGTTGAACACATGCGCCACGCCATGCTCCCGGAGGACGGCGAAGTACATGGGGGTGAGGAACTCTTCGTTCCGGATCTCGACCGCGAACTCCCCCTCGCGCGGCAGGGCCGAGAAGAATTCGTCCAGCCGGCTGGCGAATCCCTCGGCATCGATCCCGCTTGATTTTGCCAGAGTCTGGAATTCGAAGATGAATGGGCCGGTGTGCTCGGCGAAATAGCGCTGGTGGGGCTGATAGATCTCCTCCGCGAACAGGTCGGCGTTGAGGAAATCAGGGTTGACCTTTCCGGCCCGGGCCGGGTCCTGAGCCTTGGTGAAGGTGTGGACGGTGAGCTGGCTCCAGACCTTGCTGAGGCAGGGAAAGCCCGGTGGCAGCTCCTCGGCGTAGCCCCGAAGCACCTCCTCGGTTGGGGGCGCGTAGAAGCTCGAGTCGATTCCGACTGCACCGAAGAGGGGAAACGCGGCGTACTCCCCAAGCATCTTTGCCGCGGCTCCTTTCGATCCGTAGTCCCGATGGTAGACCAATCCCTTCCAGCCCGGGTAGTTCCAGGTCGATGTCCCGAAACGCACCAAGGGTGGAATTCGGCTGCCGAACTGCTCGAATTCAGCGAGATCCAGGACACCGCTCCCGGGGTCACTCATTAAGCTAAGGCTCCGGCACGACTCGAAGACACCGCCGCCGCCTGAAGGACGTACAGCTCCCCGGCCGAGTCTTCGCCGAAGCTGAGGATCGGTCCTCCGGGGCGAGACCGGCCAACGTCGTCATGGTCACGGCGCCTCCGGCATTGCGAAAGCTCCGGACCCAGCCGCGACACAGTCGGCGTAGAAGTAATGGCCTTGAAGGGAGGGGATGGCGCTGCCGCGGTACACGTACCCGCCGGTGATGGAGCACCCTTCCTGGTGGGTGTACTCCAACAGGGGTAGGGTCAGGCCAGTTTGATCGCACCCCGGGCCGCGAAAACATCGAGAGCCTTCCATGATGCTCCAGCCGTAGTTTGCCCCTGTCCGCCCCCATCCGCCGGCATTGAAACGTCGACCTCTTCCCGCTGGCTCTCACCTACATCGGCAATGTATAGATCTCCATTGGCCCGATCGAAGCTGAACCGCCATGGGTTACGCAGGCCATAGCTCCAGATCTCGGCGCGGGCATCGAGGCTTCCCACGAACGGATTGTCAGCCGGTATCGTATACGGGTCTCCGGCTCGCACATCGATGCGAAGAATGGAGCCGAGCAGGTCCGACAGGTCCTGCCCGCGGCCCTCGGGATCGCCGCCCCCGCCCCCATCACCCAGGCCCAGATACAGGAAGCCGTCGGGTCCAAACGCTACCTGTCCTCCGTTGTGGTTGTCCGCCGG
The DNA here is from genome assembly GCA_963810165.1 of uncultured Gemmatimonadales bacterium. Taxonomy (GTDB): domain Bacteria; phylum Gemmatimonadota; class Gemmatimonadetes; order Gemmatimonadales; family GWC2-71-9; genus CAVVWJ01. The sequence goes on along the minus strand of CAWEMG010000057.1, from coordinate 19,219 downwards.
CTGGGCAGCCGTCAGAACCACCTGTTCGCTGGCGGGGTCCGCGCGGTCCGGGTCGGCGGAAACCTGGAGGCGCGACAAGGCGGTGTTGCCAGCCAGATCGGTATAATGGACCACGAAACGCCCATTGGTCGCGTAGTCGGGATCGAACGCCAGCCCGAGCAGCCCTTGCTCGCTCCCACCGGAGACCTTCGCGCTCAAATCGAGGAATGGCGCTTCCAGGAGCAGACCCTCCTTTACGATCCGGATACCACCGGTCTTCTCCACAACGAACAGCCGGGGATCGGCCGGGGGAGCTGTCAGGTACAAGGGACTGCTCAATCCTGCTACCACCTGCTCCAGACGAGCCCCTGCTCCGATGGGAGGTCCCGCGAGTCCGTCTTCAGAGCAGGCACTGGCGCTGACGCCGAGAGTGAGCGAAAGTCCGGTGCGGGCGAGGCAGCGACATAGGCATAGTGAAACCTCGGAGGCAGGTGCCAGCCGGAGAGAAAAGTCAATGGGGCCGCATGGCTCGCTTCTTGCAAGCTGTACTCCGCTAGGGCTCTGGATGTACGAGGACCCTATTGTGACGGTAGCGCGTGTGACACTGGAGGTACGGGAGACACGCCGACGGCCGCGTCACCCGTGGTGGTGGCCCTCGCCGTGGACAACCGGAACGATTATCCCATTTCTTCTACCCGGATGGAGGTCTGGCTCCAGCTCGACGGGGTTCCGATTGGTCGGCTGAGGCAGGACAGCACGCGCGCAGTCCCGATGGAATGTCGCAACCGTCGCCTTGCCGCTGGCCCTGGAGAAGCCGGCCACACCTTCGCACCTGCGCACGCTCGACACCGGCAGCCATCGATTCGCGGTGAGCGGCCGAGCCACGTTCGAGACCCCGTTCGGTACCCGGAATGTCCGTTTTGCGGACGAGGGCGAAATGATCTTTGGACAGCGTCCGGTCGAGTCATCGCCCTGACTTGATCCGGGCTCGCTCCAGGCGTTCCAGGTGGGTGAGGGTCAGTGTCACGGCCCCGAACTCCTCTTCAACCTTACCCCGAAAGATGAAGGGCCCCTGGTCGAACAGGACGTGACCCCGCTCACGGTAGACCTGGGGAAAGAGTACCGCCTCGATCAGCCCGTAGCCATCATCGAACGTCGCGAACTCCATCGGCTCGTCCTGGGTGGTGTGGACCGGCTTGGCTGTGGTGAGCATGCCGGCAGCCAGGATATGCTGCCCGACGTGCTGATGCAGCTCGGTGCTGTGGCAGAGGCGGAAGCGACGAAGCCGATCGGTGTGCAGCTGCATCGGGTGCGCGTCGGTGATGAAGCCCAGGGTCTCGTATTCCTCCTGCCGCCGCCGCTCGGGGGAGTACTCGCGTAGCGCGGGGACCGAGGGAGGGATCTCTTCGAACCAGCGGGGCCGCGGAGCCGCGGGGCAGTCGGCCCGCTCCGTAGCCTCTTTCTGTGTGCTGCGCTCCCCCGCCCCGCCCCTGCCCCCCCGCATCCACCAGCCAGAGCATCATCGGCCGGGTCCACCCACCGGCGATCGAATCGAGCGCGCCGACCTTGATGAGCAGACGGAGGTCGGACGGGGTGATTCCGGTGCGGGTGCGGAAGTCGAGGAGGGAACTGAAAGGACAGCGGGCAGCGGCAGCCATCTTCCGACGGCGTTCGCTCTCCCCGCTGCCCCGCTGCCCCCTCGCCGCGAACACCCGCTCCACCCCATCCGCCGAAAGCCCCTTTACGAACTGCAATCCGATCCGAAGCTCCCGCCCCTTGCCGCTGCAGCGGAAGTCGCTGGCGTTGACATCTGGTGGCAGGACCGTGAGCCCCATCCGAATGGCCTCGGCGACATAGGCGAACGCATGGTAAAACCCGCCGCCATTGGACAGCACCGCCGCCATGAACTCCGCCGGGTGGTTGGCCCGGAGCGCGCAGGAGTGCTGGGCCACCTGGATGTAGGAACACGAGTGTCCCTTGCAGAAGCTGTACCCGGCAAAGGACATGATCATCTCCCAGACCCGCTTGGCCCTGTCGGGGTTCCGCCCCAGGCGTATCGCTCCGGTGAAAAACTCCTCGGCATAGGCGGCGAGGTGTTTGGCCGGCCGCTTTTTGGAGAGCGCCTTACGGAGTCCGTCGCCGGTGGCGGGCGACATGCCGGCGAACGTCGCACAGACATTCACCACGTCTTCCTGATACACCATGATCCCGAACGACTCGATCAGGGTGTCCTTGAGTGACGGATCCAGCGGCTCATAGGGTGCTCCGTTGCGCAGCCGGTCGAGATAGAGCCGGATGTACTTGTTCGATGCCGGCCGGATCATGCTGGTGTTGAGCACCAATAACTCGAAGGTGTCGGCCTGACTCTTGGCGCACAGCAGCCGGGAGGCGGGAGACTCGGTGTAGAAGACCCCCATCGTCTGCCCGGTACGAAACAGCTGCTTGGCGCCTTCATCGTCGCCGGCTACCGATGAGGTGTAGTCGATGCGATGGGTGGTATGGCCGTGAACCGCGTCAATGGCATCACGGATCACGGCGAGCGACCGGTTGCCGAGCAGATCGATCTTCACCAGTCCGGCATCCTCGGTGCCGTCCTTCTCGAACTGGATGACCGGCACGGAAGAGCCTGCCCCGAGCCATCGGCGAGGGGAGCGTCTTGGCGGCACACTCCACCGGTACATAATCGGTGAGGGGACGGGGGGTGATCACGACCCCGCCCGGATGCACTGACAGGTGGCGAGGAACCCCGACCAGACTCTCCGCGGCCCGGGCGAAGCCCTGCCAATTCGAGGCGAGCTGGAGTCCCCGGAAATTCGGGTGGGTGGCGATCAGCTTATCCAGCCGTTCACCCGGCTCATAGAAGAACGGCATCCGCCGGGTTACCTCCCGGATCTCTCCCGCCGGCCGGCCGTGCACCTTGGCCACCTCGCGCAGCGCGCCACGGGACTGGAAGGTGTTGTGGTTTGCCACCATGGCAGAGTGCATGCGGGGATAGCGACGAAAGACGTAGGCCAGTACCCGGTCGCGCTCGTCCCAGGGAAAATCGAGATCGATGTCCGGCGGGTCCTGCCGCTCGAGGTTGAGAAAGCGCTCGAAGATCAATCCGCAGCGAATCGGGTCTACGTGGGTGATGCCGAGACAGTAGCTCACCACCGAGTTGGCTACCGAGCCCCTGCCGCAGTGGGTCGGCGCGTGGCGGACGATATCGCGTACCACCAGGAAGTAGTCGGCGAATCCCTTCTGTCCGATGATACCAAGCTCCAGATCCAGCCGGTCACTCAGTTCCGGTGTGATCGCGCTGTACCGCCACCGGGCTCCTTCCAGGGTGAGCTCCCGCAGCTGCGAGAAGGCGGACCCGGTATCGGCGATGCGCGGGGGCACGATTCGCTGACCGACCGGGATCCGGTAGGCGCACCGTTCCGCGATATCCATCGCCGCGCGGATTGCTTCAGGGCAGTCGGGGAAGTGCCGCGCCAGTTCCTCGGTGGAACAGAGCCAGGCTGCAGTGGGCCAGACCTTCTCCGCCGGGAGGACGGACAGGGTCGTGTTCAGCGCGATGGCGCGGAGCAGCCGGTGCCGGCTCCAATCTTCAGCGTGCGGCGACCACTCCGTTGGTGGCCACGGAGGGGAGCCCCAGCCGGCGTGCGGCGGCCAGTGTCTCGTGTCGTCTCCTGCCGGGGCGAAGCTCCGCGTAGAGATTCCGGGGCCGGCTGAGGTGAAGTGTCTGCTCGAGGAAGTCGATATCGCGGGAGAGGAGGATGAGGCCTTCGCGGTCGTGCGCGAGAAAGCGGGACAGCGGGGCAGCGGGGCAGCGGCAGTAATGGTCCGCCGTCCGCCCGTCCCGGCCAGTGAATTGCCGTAATAGCACGGCAGAGCGCCCCCCATCCGTGCTCATCCACTGCAAGCGCCACCACCTCCTGACCATCGGCCACCAGATGGGCGCCGAGTATGGGGCGCACGCCCACTGCATCGCAGGAGCGCTGGAAGTCGATTGCTCCGTAGACCCCATTGGTGTCGGTGCAGGCGAGCTGTTGAAGCCACGCTCGGCAGCCGCCCGGGCGAGTACCTCAGGGCTGGAGACGCCGAGACCGAAGGAGAAGTGGGAGTGGGTGTGGAGGTGAGTGAACATCTCTACCAAAAGCGTGAGCGGGAAAGAAAAGCGTAAGCGGTAAGCGGGGCCTACGACAGGAACGTAGGTCAGCTCAGAGTGATCTTTCCCGCTCACCGCTTACCGCTCACCCGCTTACGCGTTTTCAAGAACTCATCAAGAAGACGATTGATCTCCTCCGGCTTGTCGAGCTGGATCCAGTGGCCGGTATCTTCCACCACTCGGTGAGGAAATCCCTTGCCCAGCCGATGCAGGCTGAAGGGCATGTCGTTGTGCGGCGTGACGATCGACAACTTCGGTCCACTATATCGGGCGAGCGCCGGGTCGGGATCGAACCGCATTACGTCCCGCAGTACCTGAACGACTGCTTCCCGCGGCGTGCCTTGCAGATCGGTAAGCAGGCGGTCCCGTATCGCGCTGTCCGGCCCGCGACAGTGGTCCAGTATGCCTGGCTGGTGCTGTCATAGTTCGTCTCGAAGCCGCTGAGGATAGGCTTTCCCCTCGGCCTCAGGGATCTGCTTGCCATCGCCGATCGGGTCTACCAGGACCAGTCCCGCCACGCGGTCCGGATGCCGGCCAGAATACGCCAGGGCCACTCCGCCACCCATGCTGTGTCCCACCAGCACGAATCGGTCCAGCCTCAGCGCGTCGACGGCGGCGGCAACGTCTCCGGCCATCGCGGCGATGGTGTAGTTGCTATCCTTCGGCGGCTCGGAGCGGCCATGCCCCCGGATGTCGAGCGCCACCGCCCGGCGAGTCCGGCGCAGGTGCTCGAGCTGGCTGGACCAGTGACCAGAGTTCCCAGCCAGCGAGTGCACCAACACCACCGGCAGGCTCCCTCGCTCCCCTGGGACAGCTCCATCGTCAACCGCCAACGCTCCCGCAGGACCATGATTCTTTCCCGCTCACGCTTTTTTCTTTTCCCGCTCACGTTTTCTCCTGCGACCAGCGGTCGGCGCTTCAGGACCCTCGAATACACCGGGCAGCTCGGGACATGCGCACCGGGCAGATAGCCGATGCTCATCAGAAACTCGCCCACGATCTCCCCTCCGGTAAACCGAAACGTCTGCTTGAAGAGCTTCACCCACTCCTCCTTGCTGCGGGGATGGTGCGCGGCAAGCCAGCCGGCGAAAGATCCGTGGGTGCGGCGGAGCACCATGATCCGGCGGGCGTTCTCGATGGCAGCGTCTACCTTCAGGCGGTTGCGAATGATGCCAGGATCGACGAGGAGGCGCGCGCGGTCCGCCTCACCATAGGCCGCTACTACCTCCGGGTCGAAGCCACCATACGCCTGCTGAAACGCCGCCCGTTTCTTGAGGATGGTGAGCCAGGAGAGACCCGCCTGGTTGATCTCCAGCACCAACCGCTCGAAGAGATCGGCATCGCCCGCCAGTGGGAAGCCGTACTCCCGGTCGTGATAAGGCCCATGCCACTCATGGCCAGGCGCGGCATCGCAGTATGTAGTCATGAAGCTAGGAGCTATTGGAGTCGGGGCTATTGGAAATGGGCACAGCTCATCACTATCCATTCTTGCGATGAACTCCATAGCTAACAGCTCCTGCCTCCCAGCTCCTAGCCAAGAAAAATAGCCATGCGCGCAGTGATTTATGAGGGAGCAGGCGGTCCCGAAGTCATCACCATCGGCGAAGTACCCAAGCCCGAGGTCCGGCCCGATCATATCCGGGTGCGAGTCCATGCGGCGGGATTGAACCGGGCCGATCTGATCCAGCGGCGGGGACAATATCCCGCGCCGCACGGATGGCCGGCCAATATTCCGGGGCTGGAGTACGCCGGCGAAGTCGAGGCCGTGCGGCCGGGCGTCACCCGCTGGAAAGTAGGCGACCGGGTGATGGGACTGGTCGGCGGTGGTGCCCAGGCGGAATTCGTGGTGGTGCACCAGGATGAGGTGCTTCCAATCCCGCCGGGATTGTCGTACGCCGAGGCGGCAGCGATCCCGGAGGCGTTCCTGACCGCGTACGATGCGCTGGTGACTCGGGCCCGCCTGCAGGCCGGTGAGCGGGTGCTGATTCACGCGGTCGGAAGCGGTGTAGGTACCGCGGCGGCGCAAATGGCCAAGCATCTCGGCGCCACGGTGCTGGGCACCTCGCGCAGTGGCGACAAGCTCGCCCGCGCGCTGGTGTATGGGCTCGATGTCGGGATCGATACCAGCAGAACGCCCTTCCGCGATGCCGTGGGGGAACCGGTCAACGTGGTGCTGGATGTTCTCGGCGGCCCTTCCTTCACCGATAACCTGGCGGTGCTGGCCCCACGCGGGCGGCTGGTCATGCTGGGCTTCCTGGCCGGCAGCAGCACCGAAGTCGATCTGGGACCGATCCTGCGCAAACGGCTGGAGGTCATCGGCACCATGATGCGAACGCGGGGACTGGAGGAGCGGATTCCTCTGGTCAGTGAGTTCACCGCCCGGATGCTGCCGCTCTTCGATGCCCGAAATGACGAGGGCGCCTCTCTGCGGCCGGTGCTGGAGCGCACCTATCCGATGGCTCAGCTGGCTGACGCGCATCGGGTCATGGAAGGCAATGCCACCTTTGGAAAAATCGTGGTGGAATGGTAAGAGGTGAGAGGTGAGAAGTGAGAGGTAAGAGGGCCACCACGCACGGCCCTGCTGCCGTAGCGGGTGCGGATGTGATCGATGGCATGCTGGAGGTCAGCAGGATTGCCTGTTGTGTGCTGTCGCCGCCCATCTGCCCCGCTGCCCCGCTGCCCCCCCACAACTCCAGTTGCGCCTCCGCCTCCGTCACCGGTCGAGCGTGAGCGCCACTGCCCGTACCGCCAGGCGCTTGGTGTTGGCGAGCACAAAGGCTCGACGGGCGGCATCCCAGAGCTCGGCGTCGAGCATTGCCGCTCGCAGCGGCACCGCGCGAGAACCGGCGGTATAGTCGGCGTAGGTCGCTTCCACCATCAGCCGCCCCGCGGTGAGTCCGCGCCGGCGGAGCCGGCGGCCGAGCCGCTCGCTCATCAGGCGGAGCAGGGGGTACAGCATGCCGATGTCGTTGGTGTCGGTGGTCAGTGCTGCGCCAGGTGAAACTCGGCCTGCCGCTCGGGTGGCAGCACCGGCCGAGGATCGATACCCCGCGCCCGGGCCCGGAGCGTCCGCCCTCACGGCCGAACACGCGCATAGGGCGCTCTCGGGAATAACAGCGACCTCACCGATGAGATCGAGCTGGTAGTCGTCCAGCCGACTCGCATGCGGGTATCCAGCTCGGGCATTATTTCCAATGGATGGGGAGCCAGAAATCCCCGCTCGTCTCCCGAGGGGACGTACAGCAGCGATTCCGCTGTCCGCCCGCCCTCCCGCCCCCGCCTGTCCGCCTTTATGGCTGCCTGACTCACCAGCTTGTTACTGGCCACTCCCACCGAAAAGCCGAGCCGCAGCTGCCGGCCCTCCCGCCGGATGCGCGCCGCCACGTCCTGGGGCGGCCCGAAGAGCCGTCCGGTGCCGGTGAGGTCGAGAAAGGCGTGGCCGTAGCCCCGCGGCTCGATGGTTGGCGCGTAGATCCGAAAGATCTCGTGCAGCGCGCGCGAGGCTCGGGCATAGAGCCGGGGGTTGGGTGGAAGTACGATGAGATCGGGGCAGAGCCGCTGCGCCTTTCGCACCGACATTCCCCGCTTCAACCCTGCCAGTCGGGCTTCGACCGACAGAGCCAGGATGGTGGCCCGGTCGGCGCCGGGTGGTGCCACGGCCAGGGGCCGGGTCCGGAGCGCGGGCGCTACGAGGCCTTCCAGAGAGGTACAGAAGGCAGGTGGGTCGACGAACAGCACGGAACGCATGAGATACCAGGTGTGAACAGTAAACAGTGAACGGTGAACGGGCATAATGGAACAAGTTCCGTGGTGAACTCCCGTTCACCTATTTACCGTTTACCGCTCACGCCGTTCCTTATCTGACCACACCGCCAGCTCGTGGCCGCTCGGATCGGTGAAGTGAAACCGGCGTCCGCCGGGGAAGCTGAAGATCGGGCGAACGATCTTTCCTCCGGCCCGAGTCACACTTTGTTCCATGGCCTCCAGGTCGGTTGCATAGATGACAACCAGAGGGCCACTGGGCTGTGCCTTGGCGGCAGTCTGGAATCCACCGCTCAGCCGGCCATCGGAGAAGCTGGCATAGTCGGGGCCGTAGTCTTCGAAGGTCCAGCCGAATGCCTGACCGTAAAACCGCTTGGCGTCAGGCACGCTTTTGACGGAGAACTCGATGTAGTCAATGCGGCGGTTGTGCTCGGCGTTGCTCATACTGCCTCCCAAAAACTCACCACAGAGGGTTAAAAGGGCACAGAGGTAACGACAACAAATAAAGTCCTCGTATTCACCAAGCGAGCATAGTGGTAAGCTTCTACAAATCTCAAAGTAGAACCGCCTGCTGGTCGGAATTTGCTGCCTCTCGTCGTGGCGCACGGCCCTCGAGCTGCCGCCGGCGGCGACCACCCGCTCCGCGGGTACCCGCCTCCTCCACTGAAAATCCATACGTCTGCTTCAGCAGGCGAAGCCGGCGGTCGAGCGCCTCCTGGTAGCTCGGGCTGACATGGTCCTTTCCGGCATAGTGGCGCCGATAGCGCTCGGCGAGCGCCGGGAACTCCTTAGTAAGGAAGGGAAGGAAGCGGTGCCGCGCCGCGGGGCCGAGCCGGAGCGCCGACCCGACCACGTAGCGGGCGCCCGCCTCCTTCGCCGCTTCCATCAGCCGGGCCAGTCCGGCCCAGTCGTCCGTCACTCCCGGAATGATCGGCGCCACCAGAAGCCCGGCGTAGATGCCGCCCTGGATGAGCCGGTGAAGGGCCCGAAGGCGCGCCGACGGTACCGGCGAGCGAAGCTCGAGTAGCCGCGCGAGCCGCGGGTCCGCGGTGGCCAGCGAGATGTTGACGGTCACCTCGTTCTGGCTGAGAGCGCCTGGAGGAGATCCAGGTCGCGGGTGACGAGCGAGGACTTGGTGATGATCTCGATGGAGAGCCCATGATAGGAGCGGAGCACCTCCAGGATCCGCCGGGTGAGCCGGAACTGCCGTTCGGCCGGCTGGTAGGGATCGGTGGCCGTACCGATGACCAGTGAGTGGCCGGCGAGCCGGGCGGGATTGAGTGTTCGAGCGAGCACCTCGGCCACATCGGTTTTGACCAGGATCTCTTTTTCGAAGGCTTCTTCGGGCGGCAGCGGGAACGATGGAACGAAGGAACGCTGGAAGCTTCCGCCCGTTCCATCGTCCACCGATGCGTATCCCTCGCGTAGCAGTAGTGGCAGCCGAACTCGCAGCCGACATAAGGATTGATCGACCAGAACCCCATGTTGGTGGAAGCGGGAGTATTGAGCACCGAATTCACCGACAGGCCGATGAACCTGGTGCCGCGGCTGGCGCTCGTCCAGGACGGGAAGGCGGGGCAACGGGGCAGCGGGGCGGCAGGGCAGTAAATCAAATTGCGGAGCCTCATCTCCCGGTGCTGTTGCTGCCCATCTGCCCCGCGGCCCCGCTGCCCCGCCGTTCACCCGCACTGTCCCCATCCGCACTGGGTGCAGTTGATGCAGCCGGAAGAGCGCACGACCGGTCCGGCACAATCGGGGCAGACCCGAATGAGGTGCGTGCGGTTGCCTCGGACCGTCCATGCGACTGGCAACCGGGCCCGTATGGCTGGGCCGTAGGTTGTGGGCCGACCTGTGCCCGAGCCGATCTCCGCTTGCCCGCGGGTGCGGTCCGGGGGGAGTCGAGCCGGGATGGAAGGGAACCATAGGTACCTACTTTCGGTGTTTATTCGGATACCTGAAACCGAATATAACCCGAACATATAAAGCGTCAAGCAATGAGACTCAGGCATCGATGGAGTTGAGGCGGGCCGACTAACCGGCCAACTTCAAGAGTGAACTTCAGCCTTGAAGATGCGGTGCCTGTTCTGAGCCGGACTCCGGTGGTCCTTCGCTCCCTGCTGGAAGATCTGCCCGAGTCCTGGATCAGGGGAACGGAGGGACCGGATACCTGGAGCCCCTTCGATATCGTGGGGCATCTGATTCATGGTGAGCGCACCGATTGGATGGTGCGCACCGAGGTGCTGCTGGCCCACGGCGAATCCCGTCCGTTCACTCCGTTCGACCGGGTCGCCATGTTCGAAGCTTCTCGCGGCAAAACCCTGCACCAGCTCCTCGACCTGTTCGCCGAGCTTCGAGCCGCAAACCTGCTCCGGCTGGCCTCGCTAAACCTCACCACCGAAGATCTCGACCGTCGGGGCCGGCACCCGGAGCTCGGCCGAGTGACGCTGGGCGAGCTGCTGGCCACCTGGGTAGCGCACGACCTGAGTCATATCGCACAGATCGCGCGGGTCATGGGCCGCCAGTACCAGGACGCGGTCGGTCCCTGGCGTGCCTACTTGCCGATGCTGGGTGTACGGGGAGGATCGGAAAGCTAGGGCCGGTCCGTTGCGCTGCGGCGACGGACCGGTGCTTCCTCATGGGGCAGGAAAAAGTCCTCTTCGCTCGGCGGGCGGACCAGATGTCAAATGCCAGGAAGAGGGTCTTGGAGAACGGGAAGAACGCAAAGGGAACGATAAGCATCAGCACGACGGTGCTGGCCTGAAAGAACCCCCAGGGCGGACTGGGCCAGGTCCAGAGCAGAAACCCCACCACCCAGACGGCGAACACCGTCTCCACCGCCATCAGATTGAAAAAATAGGCTCCCAGCCAATAGCCCTGCTCACCCCGCTCCAGGCCGAGGCCACACACCGGACAGTTCGGCACCAGCCGCGACCACGTCACGAAGATTGGCCCACCACCGCAGTGAGGGCAGCGCAGCCTGAGGGCGCGGGCGAGCAGCCGGGAGACGCGCTGACGTTGAGGAGGTAGCGCTGCGGAGCTGTCCATCTCGAGTCCTCGAGGGTCCAGCTTATATCTACTTCGCAATCGACCGATCGTCTATCCAGTGTTCCAGTTCTAGGACTTCCTGGTATCCGATGTCCGCGAAAAGCCCGTGGTAGGCCCCCGGAAGCTACTCGGAGCTCCCGGTCCGGGAAGCGCACCTTGCCGAAGAACTCTCGGCTGCCATCCGGCGGCACCATCCGGTCCGCCGAGCCATGAAGAATGAGCAGAGGAACGGAAAGGCCAGCCGCGGAGGCGTGCACCCGCTGATCGCAGCGGTCACTTCGGTAGACAGCCGGGCCGTGCCGCGCCGGTGAAACAAAGGATCAGCCAGCACCGCCTCCACCACTTTAGGGTCGCGGGCCAGTCCGGAGAGGTCCATCCCGACCTCGAGGGAAAAGCGGGGCCAGATCCGTGACATGACCCGTCCCAACGCCATGAGGAAGGGTGGGACGCCAACCTTACCCAGAGGCGGCGCCGCGGCGATGACGCCGGCGAGTCCTTCAGGATGATGCAGTGCGTAGTCGAGCACCACTAGACCCGCCCAGACTGTGCCCCAGCACGAAAATCGGGAGGTCGGGCTCCCAGACTGCACCCGGGTGAGAAACGAGGCCAGGTCCTCCCGGTACTCGTCCCACCTGCGCAGATAGGCTCGCTGACCCGGAGACCGGCCGTTGCCTCGCATGTCATAGGCGTAGAGTGGCGATGCCACGGCCCGGGAAGTAGTCCGCCAGGGTCGGGTAGAGACCGCTGTGGTCGCCCAGCCCGTGAAGGTTGACCAGGACGGCCGTCTTTGAGCCCAGGCGGTAGCCAGGCCTGGTAGTACAGCGGCAGCCCGCCGGAGCCGGCGAACGTGCCTTTCCGTGTGGTGCCAGAGCAGGGACCGCCACGTGGGTCATTGCGGTACGCTAACAGCGACAGGCCTGACAAGCTCCCGAGCCCTCGCCAGCAGACACGGAGCCAGTGGTAAGGATGTGGGTTAGCGCGACGAAGGTCGGGGTTTCCTCCGTCAGCCAGACCATGGGGATCTGCTGCGCACCTGGCTCGGCGTCAGGCGTCGGGCTTCGCGCAGCCTGAGCTGCCCACCTCTGGCCGACCGAAATGCAGGAAGAAGAGGCTCGGACCTGCGTTTCTCGCATGCTCGGCGACGAAGCCCCGAGCAGCCGCCCAGCCGGTTCCGAGCCCAAGGCCGGCCCGGGCCGTTGCCGGTGACGCTCCAGCGACTGTATCACGTGCATCCGGGGCAGCTCCAGCGCGCGGTACCGCTCCCGGAGATGTCGCTCGTCCTCTCGCGGTTCAGCCAGCCGCTGCCGCACCAGATCGCACGAACATCGCCCCACCAGCAGCTTGGCCACGGTTTGCGCGGCGGGATGCAGCGACTTGAACAGCTGTTGTTCGGGGATAGGAGGCCAGATCCGCGGAGAGCCCGGCCGGCAGCATCGACCGAACTTCGGTCAGCGTGAGCGGGCTGGCGAGATAGAGGAAGTAGCACATCTAGTCAGGAGTCAGGAGCTGGGAGTCGGGAGACGAACCGAAGGGCCACGTGTCAGCGGGACAGCCAATCACAAAGACGGGGTGGCCCCTGACTCCCTACCTCCTGACTCCCCACTCCCCTCAGATCGGCAAGTCATCCCGCACCAGCACCAGAATTGCCGCCTGGGGCACCACGAGGTACTTCTTGTCCTCGAAGGTGATCTCGACCGCCGCCTTGCGAAAGAAGATGGCGTGGTCGCCAACCTTGGCCTGCATGCCGCTTGGACCGGGTCTCCCTGGCATCGATTTTCCAGGGCTCATCGTCCAGACTGCTGAGGTCCGCCACCGGTGTCCCGGGCCCGGTGGCAACGATCAGGCCGGTCTGCACCTGCTGCGAATCGATGGCGGTGGCGGGCAGATACAGACCGACCCGGGTCCGCTCGTCTCCATCTTCGGGAGTGATGAGAACCCGATCGCCCACCACCATCAGCTTCTTGGGAAACTCCATTACCGCTTGCCGTTGCCTTTTGCGATCTTGGGTTCGCGGCCCGGTACCTCAGCTGCGCCTTCGGTCTGATGTACGGTGACGAGGTCGGTCACCCGCAGCCGCCGGGATGCGGTGGGCAAACGGAGACTGACCTCCTCGCCGACTTTCTTGCCACTGAGGGCCCGCCCCAGCGGCGAGGCCAGCGAGATGTGGCCCGCGTCGATATCCATCATCTCGGCCAGCACCACCATATAGACGTCGGTATCATTGGTGTCCAGATCCAGCACGGTGACTCGCGAGCCCAGCCCAACGCGATCGGTGGGCGCCTCCGTGTTGGCCAGCTGGCTGAGCTGGTTCAGGCGCTGGTGCAGCTGTCCCAGACGTGCCTGGACGAACTGCTGACGCTCGAGCGCGGCCTTGTACTCGGAGTTTTCCCTGAGGTCTCCCAGCTCAACGGCCTGTGCGATGGCCTGAGGCAGCAGAATATTCAACTCATGGCTCAGCTGGTCGATCTCGCGGCCGAGCTTTTCCCGCATCTCACGAATCATGATTACTACCGTGCTGGAATGGGATTGGTCCTAAGAGCATGACAACAAACGCCTTAATATAACTCCATGCGGCCGTTCTGGTTTCTGGCGCTGGCGATGGTGCTGATCGGTGGCGGGTGTCGGCCACAGCAGTCCCAGTCTGCCACCGCCGCCCGGCGCGCTTCGATCAACACCGCAGAGCTTCCGGTTGCGACCGACGGTTCAGCCGATTCGCTGCTGGTAGATGTGCGGACACTGGACTCGACCATCCGCGTCGATGCCCGGTACGCGGGCCCCGACAACTTTACCGGCGCCCCCTTGCCGGGCTACGAGGCCCCCCGGGCCCTGCTGCGCCGGGAGGCCGCGATGGCATTGGCCCGGGTCCAGGCTCGGCTTCAAACCGGGGGTCTCGGTCTCCTGGTGTTCGACGGCTATCGTCCGGTTCGGGCCACCCGCGCGATGGTCCAATGGGCTGATCGCACCGGCCGGCGTAATCTGCTGAAGGATGGATACATCGCCAGTAGGAGCCGGCACAACCTGGGGCTCGCAGTGGACCTTACCCTTGTGGACCCCGGGAGCGGTACGGCCCTGGATATGGGAACCCCGTTCGACACCTTCTCAGAGGCAGCCCACACCGCGAACGCGGCCGGCAGGGTCCTGCGCTACCGCCAGATTCTGGTGCGGGCGATGGAATCCGAAGGTTTCCGCAACTACGAGAAGGAATGGTGGCATTTCAGCTATGAGGTGCCCGGCGCCAGCCCCTTTGATCGGGTCATCAGGTAGTGCTGTAGTTCCTTGACACCCCACAGGATGAAGGGTAAAGTGCGGCTTGCTTTCGGCTTCCCTCTCGTTCCGTGGGATTTTACCAACAGGATGAACGCGTCAATGCCCATCAGGACCGTCGCCCGGTGCTCGTTCCGCTGGACCGCCGCGCTCTGCCTGCTGGCACTGGTGCTGGCCGGGTGCAGTTCCGAGAATTATCCGCAAACCACGCTGCTTCCCCGGGGCGACTTCGCCAAGATCGCCGACGACCTCCTGGACACCACGGTCCGGTGGGCCCTGCTCGTGTTCGTGCTGGTCGAGGGGGTTCTGCTCTACGCCATCTTCCGCTTTCGGGGGAAGCCTGGAGACCCGGAGCCACACCAGACCCACGGCAACACCACGGTCGAGGTCATCTGGACCGTCATTCCCGCCCTGATCCTGGCGGTCATCGCGGTCCCCACGGTGCGCGCCATCTTCCAGACCAACGCCATTCCGGGCAAAGACGCGCTGACTATCGAGGTGGTGGGGCACCAGTGGTGGTGGGAGTTCCGCTACCCGGAGTTCAACCTGACCACGGCTAACGAGATGCACGTTCCCATGGGGCGGACGGTCTCGCTTCGCATGGGCAGCAACGACGTCATCCATAGCTTCTGGGTTCCCCAGTTCGCCGCCAAGCGCGACGTCTTTGCCAATCGGGAGACCCGGATGTGGTTCACGGCGCAGGCGGAGGGCGATTACCCGGGCCAGTGCGCGGAGTTCTGCGGCATCCAGCACGGACGGATGGCCCATCGGATCAAGGCGCAGAAGCCGGAGGAGTTTCAGGCCTGGGTGGCGCATATGCAGACGCTGAAGAAAAAGCCCACACCGCCCCCGCCTGCCGCTGCTCCCCCGGCGCCGCGTCCGGGCCAGAGGGCCCAAGAGGGCCCGCCGGCGCGTCCAGAGTCTGTGGCCGCCGCGACGAGCGAGGGCGAGAAGCTGTTCCTCGCGAAGGGGTGCGTCGCCTGCCATGCCCTTAACGCCTTCGATGCGCCCAAGGGGATGGTCGGGCCCAACCTGGCCAACATCGGTGCCCGCTCCTATCTCGCGGCCGGCACCCTCAAGAACACGGATGAGAATCTGGCCCGCTGGATCCGGGATCCTCAGGGGATCAAGAAGGGTGTTCTGATGCCGAACCTGGGCGTAACCGAGGCCGAAGCACAGGCTTTGGTGGCCTATCTCCGAGCACACAAGTAGACAACCACGACATAGGGTTCGTATGGCTACCAGGGTTTTAGATCAGCACCACGCGCACGCGGCGGCCCACGGCGAGAAGACCGGGCTCTGGAGCTGGATCACGACCGTCGACCACAAGCGCATCGGGATCCTCTACGGTGCCACGGCGTTCTTCTTCTTCCTGATGGGTGGGGTCGAGGCACTGCTGCTTCGCATTCAGCTGGGGAGCGCGGAGAACACCTTCCTGTCGCCGGAGACGTACAACCAGCTGTTCACGATGCACGGCACGACGATGATCTTCCTGGCGATCATGCCGCTGTCGGCGATGTTCTTCAACTTCATGATCCCGCTGCTGATCGGTGCCCGGGACGTGGCCTTTCCCCGGCTCAACGCGTTCAGCTACTGGGTATTCCTCCTGGGCGGCCTCTTCCTCAACGCCAGCTTCCTGTTCGGAGTGGCGCCCGACCAGGGCTGGTTCGGCTACGCCAACCTGACCTCGAAGCAGTACTCGCCCGGGCTTGAACGTCGACTTCTGGATGCTGGGCCTTCAGATCCTGGGCATCGCGTCGCTGGCCGCGGCAGTGAACTTCTTCGTCACCATCGTCAACATGCGGGCGCCCGGCATGACGCTCATGCGCATGCCGATGTTCGTGTGGATGAGCTTCATCACCCAGGTGCTGCTGCTGCTGGCCTTTCCGGTCATCACGGTGGCGCTGATCCTGCTCATGTATGACCGGTTCTTCGGCACCCACTTCTTCGTGCCGTCGGGTGGAGGCGATCCGCTCCTGTGGCAGCATCTGTTCTGGATCTTCGGCCATCCCGAGGTGTACATCCTGATCCTGCCGGCTTTCGGCATCGTGTCCGAGGTGCTGCCGGTCTTCTCCCGGAAGCCGCTTTTCGGCTACGCGGCGATGGTCTTCTCCGGCGTGTTCATCGCGTTCCTCGGCTTCGGGGTATGGAGCCACCACATGTTTTCCACCGGCATGGGCCCGCTGGCGGACACGTTCTTCGCGCTCACGACCATGCTGATCGCGATCCCCACGGGGGTGAAGATCTTCAACTGGATCGGCACCATGTGGGGGGGCTCCCTGCAGTACCGAACGCCGATGCTCTTCGCCATCGGCTTCATCGCCATGTTCATCATCGGCGGGCTGTCGGGGGTCATGCACTCGTCGCCCCCCGCCGACCTGCAGCAGACCGACACCTACTTCGTCGTGGCCCACTTCCACTACGTGCTGTTCGGTGGCAGCATCTTCGGCCTGACCGCGGGCGCCTACTACTGGTGGCCCAAGATGTTCGGCCGGATGCTGGACGAGCGGCTCGGCAAGCTGCACTTCTGGCTCATGCTCATCGGATTCAACCTGACCTTCTTCCCGATGCACTTCGTGGGGCTCCATGGCATGCCGCGCCGGGTGTATACCTACCCCGAGGGACTGGGGTTCGAGCTGATGAACCAGATCGAGACGGCGGGCTCCTTCGTCCTGGGCGTCGCGTTCCTGGTCTTCCTGTTCAATATCTTGCAGACCTGGCGCAAGCCGCGGAACGCGCCGGCCGACCCCTGGAATGGCGCCACCCTCGAGTGGGCGATTCCTTCGCCACCGCCCGAGTTCAACTTCGCGGAGATCCCCACGGTGCACGGACGTGACGCGCTGTGGGAGGAGAAGCGCCAGCGCGGCGGGCATGCTTCCCGAGCCGGCCCGGGTGAGCGGGGCGGGGATCCACATGCCGAACCCTTCGTACTGGCCGCTGGTGACGGCGGTCGGGATCCTGGCCTTCTTTGTGTTCCTCATGGTGATGGGGCATACCGGGATCTGGCCGGTGGTGGCGTCGTTCGCGGCTCCTGCTCCTCGGAGTGTACAAGTGGGCCTACGAGCCCGCGGGGTGAGAAAGCGTAAACGGTAAGCGGTGAGCGGGCCCTGCACCCTCACTCCACTGTTCACCGTTCACGGTGTTTGGAGAATGACCTTGACAGCACACGCGCACGCGGCGCACCTCGAGACCTCGACCGGGCTGGATAACCGGAAGCTGGCAATCTGGACCTTCATCGGGTCCGAATGCATGTTTTTCGCCACCCTGATCTCGAACTATCTGGTCAACAAGGGCAAGAGCCTGGTCGGGCCGTTCCCCCATGAGCCGTGGACCTCGCCTTCCGGGCAGCACTTCGAGCCGATCTTCGAGATCCCGCTCGTCACCCTGGGCACGGCGCTGCTGCTGTTCAGCTCGCTGTTCGTGGTGCTGGCGCTCAGCGGCGCGCAGCGCGGCAACCGGAAGGCGTTGATCGGCTGGCTGGCCGCCACGCTCGCCTGCGGCCTCTTCTTTGTCGGGATGCAGGTCTACGAGTTCACCCACTTCGTGCATCGGGGGCTCGGCTTCACCACCAATCTCTTCGGCTCGAGCTTCTACACCCTGACCGGCTTCCACGGCACCCACGTGACGATCGGAGTGCTCTGGCTGGCTACGGTCTGGATCGATGCCTGGCGCGGCAAGCTCCCGCCGGCGAAGTCGCTCAACCTGGAGATGGCCGCCCTGTACTGGCACTTCGTGGACGTGGTCTGGATCATCATCTTCCCCGTCGTCTACCTCATCAAGTGAGCAGAGGACCATGGACGCGCATGTGACCGACACCGCCCATCCGAGCACGCCACCCGACCGCCGGGTTGTACTTCAAGGTCGGCCTCGTGCTCTTCGTCCTTACCGCGCTGGAGGTGGGGCTGTACGAGATCACCTACGGCGAGCACGCCGGCTCGTTCGCCCCGACGATCAAGCCGCTGTTCGTGCCGCTGCTGCTGCTGCTGTCGGCCGCCAAGTTCGCTCTGGTCGCGATGTTCTACATGCACCTCAAGCAAGACCACAAGCTCTTCTCCGGCGTGTTCGTCTTCCCTCTGATCATCGCGGCGTTCATTATCGTGGCGCTGATGGTTCTTCAGGCGTACCACTTCGGATTTCGCGCGGTGCGGGGTTGAATGCGTGGACCAGATATCGCCAATAGCCCATGGACGAACGACCCCGACCTACAGTCCCCTACGACTGGGCCTGGTCGCTGCATCCCAGCGTCATCATAGGCACCGGACTTCTCGGTGCCTTGTACTTTTATGGGATCGGGCCCTACCGCCGGCGGCATGGCCATCCGCCGGCCTCTCCCTGGCAGGTCCTCTCCTTCTCCGCCGCGCTGCTGGTCCTGCTGCTGGCGCTGAACGGGCCGGTGCATGATCTGAGCGACTACTATCTGTTTTCGATGCACATGGTGCAGCACCTGGTGCTCACCCTGCTGTTTCCGCCGCTGCTCCTCGCAGGGATTCCGGCTGGCTGCTCCGTCCCCTGCTCGACCCGCCCGGCGGTGCTCAGGGTGGCCCGGTTCCTGACCCAGCCGTTGGTGGCCGCGCTCCTGTTCAGTGCTTCTATCGCGGTCTGGCACCCGTGCCGTTCTACGACCTGATGATGCGGAGCCACGAGGTGCACATCGCCACTCATCTCATGTTCATGGTGACGGCGACGCTGATGTGGTGGCCGGTAATGGGCCCGGCTCCGGAGCTGCCCCGCCTGCCGACGGGATGGCCATGCTGTACCTGTTCCTGGTCGGGATCCCGATGCAGATCGTGGCTGCGCTGATCACCTTCGCGGACGAGGTGCTCTATCCCTGGTACGTCGCCGCTCCCCGGACCTGGGGCCTCTCTCCGCTGGATGATCAGCAGCTCGGTGGGCTGTTGATGTGGGTGCCGGGCAACCTCTGGCTCTTCGGGGCGATCGGAGTGCTGTTCTTCAGGTGGGCGAAGGAAGAAGCGTAAGCGGGAAAGAAAAAGCGTGAACGGTGAGCGGGCGCCAGTGAGT
>CAWEMG010000056.1:0-95216 GCA_963810165.1 uncultured Gemmatimonadales bacterium | reverse complement strand
CGTTCAGGAGGCCGGACTCTATAAAGACTGGGCTCGGTAACTACGCGACCAAGCCAGAGGCAGTGGCAGCGCTGCCCGCACTCAAAGCCAAGTTCGGGGCCGGCATATTCGTCGTAGCGGAGCCCTGACGGCGGCCGCACGATGCGGCGTCCTTCTCCTTGCCCTGGTGGCGTGCAGCCCGAGGCCGACGCCCTCCTCTGTCGCTCCCGATCAACAAGACCCCTGTCGCGTGTCCGGGAGACTCGGCCGGCCACTCAGACACCCTGACAGTGGTGCTCAGCGAGCCGGTCGACATAACGTTGACACAACATTCCGACCAATGACAGCGAGCGGCTCGTCTTCCGCCAGCCTCTTCGAGACTCTGATCTACATCGATTGTCAGGGAAATGTCCGTCCCGGTCTGGCCAAGGCGTGGGCGCCGGATGGATCGCGCGATTCCTGGACCTTCCGGTTGCGTGACGATCCGCAGCCAGGCATGTCCGGGACGGCTGTGAACGTCGTCGACTCCTCGGCGGGCACGCCCCGAATTACTGACGGCCAGCGGGATTCGATCGGCAGCGGCACTCGAAGATCGCCGAAGCTGAGGGTAACACTCCGGGTCCCCGACGATTCGGTTCCTCGGGTCCTGGCCGATCCCGCGCTCGGCGTACCGCACAGCCGGGGCTCGACCCTGGGACGGGCCGACCGATTCCTGATCGCACGGCCGCAATCTGCTTGCGGGACCGACTGGGTCCGAGAGTGGAACCCGGCACGGATCCGCGTGATGCCCTGGACCGCGGTGCCGACCTGCTTGTCACCCGTGATCCCAGCCTAGTAGAGTATGGATCCGGCCGAAGTGAGCTTGCTCCGTTTCCGCTCCCCTGGTCGCGCACCTATGTCCTGGTTCAGTCCAAGAAGAGCAGCCGGACGAGTTGACGGTTGACCTCAGCGATCCGGTTCTCCGCAGAATCACTGGCACGCGACACGGTCCAAGCGAGCACCCGGCAGGTGCAGAGCCTCCCTATTGGTGGACTGACCGGACCCAATGCCCGGACAGCTCGACAGTTTCATCCGGCACGCCTTCGCCTCGCATCGTCTACAGCAAGGATGATGAGGTCGCCCGGCGTCTCGCGGAGCGCATCGTGGCCCTGGCCCGCACTGGCAGCAGGCTCAGAGCGGTGGGGTCAAGAGCGACGCGTTTGCCAGGGCGATTGAGAGTGGCGCCGATCGTGCTTACGTGGTCGGCCTTCCCCGCCAGACGCTGGTGCCCTGCCGCGATGTACTCAGGTGGCCGGCAGGAGCGCGATTGCTGCCGTTGATCGACACCCGGGCGTACGCGATCATCCGGAAGGGAACCCGGCCACTGACGGTGGACTGGGACGGGACCCTGCGGATCGTGGACCCGTGAGCTTCCGCACCCGTCTCTTCCTGGGAATCCTGCTCGGCGCGATGCTGCCCCTCGGCGCGCTCGCCTATGGAGTGCAGCACGAGATGGGGCGCCGGCTGAGAGCCCAGTACGACCAGCGGGTGAGCGCGATGGCCGACGTCATTGCGGGCAACCTTGCCAGCAACGGGGCCGTGGTGCAGAGCCGGCTGGGCGCCATGATCGCGGAGCTGTCCCGCGACAACCGCTTTCGCCGCGCGGCCCTGCAGGAGGAGGGCGAATCCCGCCGTTACCTGCTCGACTACGCCGGCAACGCCATGAAGCTCGCGGGGCTCTCGCTGCTGCAGATCCAGGACAGCGGCGGCCGGATTCTCAGCTCAGGACACTTTCGAAACGAGTTCGACCAGTCGCAGCCCGAGCTGCCGGCGCTGCTCCGGTCGCAGCACGCGACGTTGACTCTGGTGCGGGCCCGCACCCCGGAGGCGCCGCTGCTGGCGCTGGTCCGGGTGGACTCATTCCGGCTGGGTGGGCGCCGCTTTGATGTGATCGGTGGAGTCGCAGCGGAAACTCTGCTCCAGCGCCGCGTGCCTGACCCCGACATATCGGTTGCGTTGGCGTACCCTGGAGAACCCGACTCGGCAGCGGATAATCGGGTGCTGCGGAAGACCGAGCTGCCGTACATCGATCTGCTGAATGAGCGCGGCGCGAGGCGGATACGGCCTATGTGGTCATCACCCAATCGCTGGCTACCCTCGCGAGCCTTCAGCGAAGCGTGGATCGCTGGTTCCTGGCCGCGCTGGGGCTCACCGCCGCCGTCGCGCTGGCGCTCGCCGCCTGGCTCTCCTCCCGCATCAGCCGCCCTCTCCGTGAGCTGGCCCGGAAGACCTCCGAGATCGACCTTGACCGGCTGGACCAGAACTTCGAGAGCGAGCGTCCTGATGAGATCGGCGCGCTCTCCCGGCTGCTGGGAGCCATGACGAACGGCTTCGGACCAGCTCGGCCCGGCTGCGCGAGGCCGAACGGAAGGCCGCGGTCGGTGAGCTGGCCCAGCAGGTGAATCACGACATCAAGAACGGACTGGCCCCGATACGAAACGTCCTGCGACATCTCTCTCAGGTGGCCGCCAGGAGCCGGGCCAGCTCGCGGCGGTGTTCGAGGAGCGAAAAGGCACGCTGGAATCGAGCGTCGAGTACCTCGACACGCTGGCGCGCAACTATGCCCGCCTCTCTCCCACGATTCAGCGGGCGGCGTGTGATGTGAATGCCCTGGTCGGGAAGTGCTGCGGAATCTTCCGACCGACGGCACGGTGGTTCAAACCCGCCTGAGCCAGTCCCTTCCTCGCGCACTCGGTGACTCTCTCATGATCCGGCGGATCCTGGAGAACCTGGTCGGCAACGCGGTGGACAGCCTCGCCGGGCGCCCGGCGGGACCGTCACGGTGTCGACCGAGCTCGGCCGGGGGGAACGGCGACGCGGCAAGAGGTCAGGATCACGGTGGCGGATACCGGCCCGGGCATGAGCCGGAAGGAGCTGGATCGGGCGTTCGATGACTTCTACACCACCAAGGCGCATGGGACCGGGCTGGGTCTGTCCATCGTGCAGGCGCCTCGTCCTCGATCTGAACGGCAGCCTCCAGGTCGAGACCGAGCCCGGCGCGGGCACCAGCTTCGTGGTCGAGCTGCCCGCCGCACCGACTGGAGGGCCGCATGACCGTGGTCCTCGTGGTCGACGACGTCGCCACCCTGGCTCAGCAGTACGCGTACGACCTGAAGCGCGTCGGCGGCTACGAAGTGCTCACGGCCGCCAGCGGCGCCGAGGCGCTCGAGCTGCTGACCCGTTCAGCGGTGGACTGCATCATCCTCGATCTGGAGATGCCGGGCATGGACGGCTTTGCGGTGTTGCGGGCGCTGGAGCAGCGGGGAAGCGAAGTGCCGGTCATCGTCTACACCGGGACCGGCAACTACGATCGCTGCATTCAGGCCATCCGGCTGGGTGCCTACGGCTTCATCGACAAGGCGGAGCCGATGGAGCGGGTGGTGCGCGAGGTCGAGACCGTCCTGGAGCGCAAGCGGCTTCGGGCCGAGGTCGCATCGCTCCAGCGCCAGCTGGGTGAGACCTCCATGGTGGGGGAGAGCGCACCGGTTCAGCGTCTGCGCGAGGCGATCGCGCGAGTGGCGCCGATACCGAGTCCCGTCCTGATCGTGGGAGAGAGCGGGTCGGGCAAGGAGCTGGTCGCCCGGGACCTGCACCGCCATGGACCCGGGGCCAACGGCCCCTTCGTCGCGATCAACAGCGCGGCGCTGCCGGAGAATCTGGTCGAGAGCGAGCTGTTCGGCCACGAGCGCGGCGCCTTCACCGGCGCGGTCACCGCCCGCAAGGGCGCGTTCGAGGCGGCGGAGCGCGGCACGCTGTTCCTGGACGAGATCGGCGAGCTGCCGCTGCCGCCCAGGCCAAGCTCCTGCGGGTGCTGGAGGAGCGGCAGGTCACCCGGCTCGGCGGAAACCGCTCCATCCCGGTGGAGCCGAAGATCGTCGCGGCCACCAACCGAGATCTGGAGGCCGAGGTCGCCGCCGGGCGGTTCCGCCAGGATCTCTACTTCCGGCTCAGCGTGCACGTGCTGCGCGTGCCGCCGCTGCGCGACCGGCTCTCCGATATTCCGGAGCTGGCTTCGCAGTTCGTCGCGGCGACCTGTGAGCGGTTCAGGATCCGCCCCAAGAAGATCTCGCCCGACGCGCTCGAGCTGCTGATGGCGTACGACTGGCGCCGCAACAACGTCCGCGAGCTGCGGAACATCGTCGAGCGGATGATCATCGCCGCGGACGGCGACGTGCTTCGGCCCGAGCATGTCCCGCCGGAGATTCAGGAACACGGGCGCGAGGCCGCCGGCCTGCGCCGAAGAGCGGGGCTTCGCCGCGCTCAAGGCGGAGGCCGAGCGGCAGATCGTCGTCGCCGCACTGGAGCGGCATGACTGGCACATCACCCGCACCGCCCAGGAGCTGGGCCTGGCCGACCACGCCAGCCTGCTCAAGATCATGCGCCGGCTGGATCTCAAGCGCGACTGACCTGCGTGTCCGAGCGGACACGACGCAACCGCATTCCCTGTGTCCAGCCGAACACGTCCTGCCGCTCCCCATTTCCGGCTTCCTGCGTAACTCCTTTTAAAACAGTCGCCCTCCAAGAACCTCCCTGAGGCGTGTCAGCCTGGCCGCCCGCTTGCTTTTCTCACCGGCGTCCGCTGGTCACCCACGGCGCCCGAGGCGCCAACTCAAGGAGGAGCTCCATGTCCCGTTCCACCTGCTTCCCGTCCTCGCCTCTGATCTCGCTGGCTGCTGCCTGCGAGGATTCGGACCAGAGCCGAACCACGTCCACGACCTCTGGCGCAGCCCCGACGGTCTCGGCGACCGCCGTATCCCCCCGGCGAGGAGCCGGCCGTCACCCCGGTGTCCTACGAGGGCGCCGAGTCGGTGTTCAGTGAAGGCCGCTACTCCGAAGCGGCAGCAGCTCTTCACCGCTTACACCGGCACCCATCCCGAGAATCCGTGGGGCCACTACATGCTCGGCATGTCGGCCTGGAGGGCGGGCGACCGGGAGAAGGCGATGAGTGCATTCGATCAGGCGCTGCAGCCTCGACTCCACTCATCGGAAGAGCCTGTTCAACTCGGGCCGGGTGCTGCTGGAGACCGGCCGCGCCAAGGAGGCGCTGGGGCGGATCCAGAAGGCCCTCGAGCAGGAGCCGACGTCGAATGAAGGCCTTCGCCTGCTGGGCCGGGCCAGCTACGAGACCGGCAACGTTGATTCAGCGATCCAGGCGTATCATCGCGCGCTCTCGATCGATGAGCGCGATGTCTGGTCGATGAACAATCTGGGGCTCATCTACATCCAGCAGGGCCGGAGCGCTGAGGCCATTCCACCGCTGGCCCGGGCGGTGGAGCTCCGCGAGCAACTCGCCGGTGTTCCAGAACAACCTGGCCACCGCGCTGGAGCGGTCCGGTTATCCGACGGCCGCAGCCCAGGCGTACGAGGCGGCCCTGGCGGCGGACAGCACCTATGCGAAGGCTTCGGTGGGCCTGGCGCGCGTGACCGGCGGCGGGCAGCAGCCGGAATCCACCGCCAGTCGATCTGGCGGCGCTTTCCCAGGAGTTCCAGGACCAGATCGAGACCTGGCAGCTGACGGCGACGGTGAAGGATTCGGTCGAGACCGTCAGTGACTCGGTGCTGATTTCCGGAGGGGAGGTGTCCGACACGCTGCACGAGGAGTGCGACCACGATTGTAGGGAAGTCGCGAGTCGCGAATCATCAGTCGCCAGTCGAGATGCGCCGGTCCGCTCAGTCTTCGCGGGCCGGCGCGTCCTCTGCAGGAGCCGCCTCGTCCAGCACCCGCCTGAGCTCTCGTTCGTCCTCTTCCGTCAAGGAGCGGCGCCGGGGGCCTGAGATTGAAGAAGGCTCCGAGGAACACACCGTAGTCGAGCTTGGCGCACTCGCCGCACAGATCCCGGTCGTAGAGCTTGTCGCCCACCCGCTGGGTCTGGAATATCTCGGCTTCGCGTTCCCCGCAGCGTTGGCAGAGCATCACTAATATACCCGCGATCTCAGCGCCGGGTGAAGTCAAGGCGGAGTCGGTCTGTCGCCGAACATGAACGAGCCGTAGCCCAGGGTGAGAAGACCATAGATGGCGACGGTGGACCAGCCGAACTGGTTGACCACGCCCCAGAACTGCCCGGTGAGTGCCACGACCAGTCCTGCCACCGAGCCGAGGAAGGAGCCGATCACCACGCCGCGCTGGGTTCTGCAGGTCGCCGACGTCACGAATGAGATACAGAACCAGACCGAGCTGGACCAGGGCCGCGCCGAAGAACCGGATACGAGCACGATCGGCGGATCGGCCGCCACTCCGTAGAGCGCCAGCATCGGTCTCGGCGCAAGCAGAAATGCGAGCCCGAAACCGAGCGCGATGACGCCGGCCAGCAGCAGGAGGGATCGCAAACGCACGAGGGTCTCCTTTCGTTCGGGTGCCGACTACAGGATACCGGACACCGGGTTGGGTGCACCTTCGGTGAAGCGTGAAGGTCGGAGTGCGGTCGCGTCCAGGCTGGAGAATGTACCATCGGAGATCAGCTCGGCCAGCAACGCGCCCAGGGCCGGCGCATGCATCACGCCGTGGCCGGAAGAGCCGTTGATCAGGAAGAGGTTGTCGCAGCCCGGGGCCGGCCCCAGGATGGCGTGCTTGTCGGGCGACATCTCATAGAGCCCGGCCCACGATGCGCCCGACTCGATCGCGATGTCACGAAGCGGAGGCACCCGCTGCCGCGCCATCCGCTGTCACCGCGGCGATCCAGCCGGGATCCAGCTCGATGCTCGAACGGCTCGCCCGGGAACGCCGGGGCTGGGCCAGAGCAGCAGCACGCGGCCATCGCGAACCCGGAAGTGAAAGCCGTCGCCCGCGAAGATCGTCATCGGCATGTCGGGCGGCAGCAGAGTGCAGGGGACGGTGGCGGCGACCTGCCGCCGGAGCGGGGTGACCGGCAGCGGGACGCCGGCCTGCCCCGCCACGGCGCCCGCCCACGGACCCGCGGCGTTGATCACGATGTCTGCGGCGATCCGGCCGCGGGTGGTCTCCACCGACACGATCCGGCCCGCCGAGTCCCGGACCAGCCCGGTGACGTTCGAGTCCCACTCCACCCGCACGCCCTGCCGAGACGCAGCCGCCAGGTAGCCGTTCAGGATTTGGAGCGGCGCGATGAAGCCGTCGGTGGGACAGAACGTTCCGCCGATCGCCGCATCAGGCCGGAGTGCCGGGTTGATCCGTCCGACGTCGTCCACGCTGACCTCGGTTGCCTCCCGCAGCCCTTCGGCCCGCTGCACTCGCAAGCCCGCGCGCAGCTGTTCCAGCTCGGACTCGCGTCGTCGCGAGCCAGAGATAGCCGGCGGGCAGATAGCCCGGGTCCGCTCCGACCTCGTCCTTAAAGCAGCGAAGCTTCTCGCGCGCGAGCAGCGAGAGCCGGACGTTGATCGGCGTGGCATACTGGGCCCGATACCCGCCGGTCGCGGCACCGGTGCTTCCCTGTCCCGGCCGTGCACTCCGGTCCAGCAGCAGCACGTCGCGCCATCCTCGGGCGGCGAGGTGATAGGCGACGCTCGCTCCCATCACCCCGGCGCCACGATGACGACCGACGCCGGCTTCATGCCGTGAAGACGTGCTCCGGATGCTTGAAGCTCTTGAACTCCAAGGCGTTGCCGCTGGGATCGAGGAGGAACATCGTGGCCTGCTCCCCCGGCTGTCCGGGGTAGCGGATGCTGGGCTCCAGAATGAACTGGATGCCCGCGGCGCGGATCCGGTCGGCCACAGCCTGGAACGCGTCCCAGGGGAGCAGCGCGCCGAAGTGCGGCATGGGCACGGGAACGCCATCGACCCGGCCGGTGTTCTCGGTAGGCGTGGGTGTGCCGGTGTTGTGGGCGGAGATCTGATTGCCGAAGAAGTCGAAGTCGACCCAGCTTTCGGTACTGCGGCCTTCCCGGCAGCCCAGTACCTCGCCATAGAAGCGGCGAGTCGAGTCGAGGTCGCGCACGAAGAAGGCGAAGTGGAATGGCTGAGGCATAGTCGTAAGCATGAAGCGCTGGAGTATGTACCGCAACCGGAGAATTACTCAATGACCAGCATCAGCACCACTCATGGCGTTCCGGCTGCCGCAGCCGGAACCATCACACTGGGCGGCGATCTCACCGTCAACCGCATGGGCTTCGGCGCCATGCGCCTCACGGGCAAGGGCATCTGGGGCCCGCCGAAGAATCGTGCTGAGGCCATTCGCGTGCTGCAGCGCGCCGTCGAGCTGGGCGTCAACTTCTTCGACACCGCCTACTCCTACGGACCCCATATCTCCGAACAGATCATCGCCGACGCGCTGTACCCCTACCCCGGCCTGGTGATCGCCACCAAGGGCGGCCTCGAGCGCCCCGGGCCCGACCAGTGGGTCGAGAACGGCCGGCCCGAGTTTCTCCGCCGGAATCTGGAGGAGAGCCTCAAGCGGCTCCGGCTCGAGCGGATCGACCTCTGGCAGCTGCATCGGATCGATCCCAAGGTGCCGGCGCAGGAGCAGTTCGAGGCGGTGCGCGAGTTCCAGCGCGAGGGACTGATCCGCCACGTCGGGCTCTCCGAGGTGACGGTGGCCGACATCGAGCGAGCCCGGAAGGTGCTGCCGATCGTTTCAGTGCAGAACCTCTACAACGTGACCAACCGCAAGTGGGAGGATGAAGTGGCGTACTGCGAGCGCGAGGGGCTGGCCTTCATTCCCTGGTTCCCGCTTTCGGCCGGGGCGCTGGAGCACCCGGTGCTCCACCGGGTGGCCGCACGCCACGGCGCGACCGTGTTTCAGGTCGCGCTCGCCTGGCTGCTGGAGCATTCGCCGGCGATGCTGGTGATTCCCGGGACCTCGACGGTCGAGCACCTGGAGGAAAATGTGGCAGCGGCCGAGATCAGGCTGACCAAGAAGGACATGAAGGAGCTGGACTCTATTAAGTGACGGTTAGACCGCGAGGGGCGACTGTTATATTGCCTCCATGCCCCTCGCCAGCCGGGACAGTGCCGCACCTACCCCGCCGATGCTCAAACATTGGCGGGAGGTGAAGGCCCAGCACCCGGAGGCCATCCTCTTCTATCGGGTGGGCGACTTCTACGAGATGTTCAACGAAGACGCCCAGCTCGCCGCCCGCATTCTCGACATCACGCTCACATCCCGGGGCGACGGCGTGCCCCTCGCCGGCGTGCCGGTCAAAGCCGCCGCGGAATACCTGCGCCAGCTGGTCGGCGCCGGCCACCGCGTGGCCATCTGCGAGCAGGTGGAAGACCCGAAGCTGGCCCGCGGGCTGGTGCGCCGGGAAGTGGTGGAGACTCTTACCCCCGGGGCGCTGATGCAGGACGGCTGGGTGCCGGGGTCGAGGAACAACTGGATGGTAGCGGGGCGGCGGGGCAGCGGGGCAGTTGGGCTGGCCGCCATTGATCTGAGTACCGGTGAATTCGTTCTCGAAACAGTTGACGAAGAGAGCTGTTGAGGAAGCGCTTTCAAGGCTGACCCCGGCAGAGATCGTGATCTCCAATACTCACGCTGCCCCGCTGCCCCGCTGCCCCGCCCTCGTCACCTCCCGCGACGACTGGGAATTCGACCCCGACCTCGCCCGGGAGGAGCTGGCCCGCCGCTTCGACCTGGCATCTCTGGACGGTCTTGGGATCGGCCCGGACGATACTCCTGCCGTCGCCGCGGCCGGGGCACTGCTCCGCTACCTCGGCGAGCTGCAACCCGGCGGGCTCCCTCACCTCACCCGGCCGATCGTCCGGCGCAGCGATCGGTATCTCTGGATCGATGAGATGACCCGCCGCAACCTGGAGCTGGTCGAGCCGCTGCGGCCCGACAGCCGGGGTTCCACCCTGCTCGAAGTCATCGATGCCACCGTCACACCGATGGGCGGCCGGCTGCTGCGTGGCTGGCTGCTCTCTCCGCTCTGCGATCCTGCCGCCATCAATGCCCGCCTCGACGCGGTCGAAGTGGGTGTCAAAGACGGCCGGGGCCGAGCCCGGCTGCGAGAGGCGCTGGACGGCGTCAGGGATATCGAGCGGCTGGCGGGGCGGGCGGCCGCGGGACGGGCCACTCCCCGGGAGATGGGCGCCCTGCGTGATTCCTTTCAGCGACTTCCCGATGTAGCCGGAGCTCTGACCGAGCTGGCCGGAGCCAGGCTGTCGCATGGCGGCGGTGAGCAGCGCCCTGGCCGAGGCGGCCGACGAGCTCGACCTCCTCGCGGACTTGAGTGAGGTGCTGGGAACCGCGCTGGCCGAGCGGCTGCCGGTCACGCTGTCCGATGGGGGCGTCATCCAGCCCGGGTACGACTCGGAGCTCGATGATCTTCGGTCGCTGCGAGATGGCGGGCGACAGTACATCGCCGCGTTGCAGCAGCGGGAGCGAGACCGGACCGGCATTCCTTCGCTCAAGGTCGGATTCAACAAGGTGTTCGGCTACTATCTGGAGGTTACCCACACCCACAGCGGGCGAGTGCCGGCCGATTACGAGCGGCGGCAAACCCTGGCTACCGCCGAGCGCTATGTGACGCCCGAGCTCAAGGACTATGAAGCCCGGGTCCTCGGCGCCGAAGAGCGAATGGGCGTGCGGGAGGCCGAGCTGTTCGGTGCGCTGCGAGAACTGGTGGCGCGGGCCGTGAGCCGGATCCAGCGGACCGCCCGAGTGCTGGCACGGCTCGATGTCTGGGCCGGTCTGGCGGAGCGGGCCGTGTCGGGCCATTACGTGCGGCCGGAGGTGAACCACGGCTTCGATCTGACACTCCGGGAGAGCCGGCATCCGGTCATCGAGCGGATGATGGCGCGCGAATCCTTCATCCCCAACACCGCTCGCTTTACCGAAGCGGAGCGCGTCGCGCTGGTAACCGGCCCCAACATGGCCGGAAAATCCACCATCCTGCGCCAGATCGGCCTGTGCGTGGTGCTGGCCCAGATGGGATCGTTCGTGCCGGCAGAGGCAGCGGCAATCGGCTCGATAGACCGGCTCTTCACCCGGGTCGGCGCCAGTGACAATCTGGCGGGCGGGCAATCCACGTTCATGGTGGAGATGAGCGAGACCAGCGCGATCCTTCACAACGCGACGTCCCGCAGTCTGGTCCTGCTGGATGAAATCGGGCGCGGCACGTCCACCTACGATGGGGTGGCCATCGCCTGGGCGGTCACCGAGCACCTCCACGATCAGGTGGGCTGCAAAACGATGTTCGCCACCCACTATCACGAGTTGATGCAGCTGCCGGAGCGGCTTCAGCACGCCCGAAACTACAATGTGGCGGTGCGAGAAACCGGCGACACCGTCGTTTTCCTGCATCGCCTGGAGCCGGGCGGCACCGACCGATCCTACGGCATTCATGTCGCGCAGCTTGCCGGCCTGCCCCGCGACGTGGTTGGACGCGCGCGGGAGATCCTGGCGACACTCGAGGGAGAGCACCGCATGGTGCCGGGCTCCCCGCCGCCGCTCGCCCGCGACCCCGGACAGCTGCCGCTGTTTTCCGAGGGAAGCCCGCGACCCCATGATGAAGGAGCTCGAGTCGCTCGATGTGAATACGCTGACGCCGCTGGAGGCGCTCAACCGCCTGGCGGATTTCCAGCGCCGCGCCGGGGAGCGCAAGTGACGCGGAACGTGATCCCGAGCTTCGCTCAGAATGACATCCTCTTGGGACGATCGTTGTGCTGGTCGTCGCACTGGCGGGCTGCGAGCGAAAGAGCGACGGAACCATGAGGCTGGTGGACCGCACCGCGCCGCCACCGGTTTCTCCGGCCGAGGAGCCACCAGTCGCCATCAATCCGGTGTCACCGGTTCGGTATCCGCCGGCTCTGCTGGAGCAGGGTATCGAGGGCCAGGTCCTGCTCCGCCTCTACGTAGATTCTGCCGGCCGCGTCATTCCGGATTCCACCCGCATCGAGGAGTCGAGCGGCTACCCCGCGCTCGACTCGGCGGCTCTGGTCGGGTCGCCCGATCTCAGGTTTTCTCCCGCGCTCCAGCAGGGCAGGCCCATTGCCGCGCCCTTCATTCAGCCGGTCCAGTTCCGCGGACCCCGCGCCCGCCCCAAGAGTCCCACTCCATGAGCCTGCCTCAACACCTCGTGCCCTACGAGTCGGTGCTCGATACCGTCGGGTGGACGCCGCTCATTCATCTGGCCCGGCTCGGCGCCGGGATCCGCACGCCGGTGTACGGCAAGGCCGAGTATGTGAACCCGGGCGGATCGGTGAAGGATCGGATCGGCCTCGCCATCATCGAGGCGGCGGAGAAGCGGGGGGACCTTCGACCCGGTGGAACCATCGTCGAGGGGACCAGCGGCAACACCGGCGTGGGCCTGGCCATCGCGGCCGCGCTCAAGGGCTACCGCTGCGTGTTCACCATGCCGGACAAGATGTCCCAGGAGAAGGTCCGCCTGCTGAAGGCGTTCGGGGCCGAGGTGGTCATTACGCCGACGGCGGTGCCGCCGGATCATCCGGACAACTACGTGATGAAGGCCAAGCAGATCGCGAAGGATACCCCGGGCGCCATCCTGGCCAACCAGTTCTTCAATGACATCAACCCCGAGGCGCACTACGCGACGACCGGACCCGAGATCTGGGAGCAGACCAAGGGACGGGTCACCCACCTGGTGGCGGGCGCCGGCACCGGCGGGACCGTCAGCGGGGCGGGCAAGTATCTGAAGGAGAAGAATCCCAAGGTCAGAATCGTCGCCGGCGACCCGGTGGGCTCCCTGTATACCCACTACCACCGCAACCATGCGCTGGGTGACGGCCATCCTTATAAGGTCGAGGGTATCGGCGGCGATAAGATCCCGACCACCATATGGTTCGACTGGATCGACGAGTTCCGCCAGGTCTCGGACCGCACCTCGCTGATGATGGCCCGCCGACTGGCCCGGGAAGAGGGGATTCTGGCCGGCGGGTCCACCGGGCTCAACGTGTCGCTGGCTCTCGATATAGCCCGAGAGCTGGACGATCCCAAGGCTATGATCGTCACGATTCTGGCCGATACCGGCGAGCGCTACCTCTCCAAGGTCTTCAACGACGAGTGGATGCAGGAGAATCAAATGCTGGAGGCGCCGCGGACCACGGTCGAGCAGCTGCTCGAGCGCCGGCCCGCCGGAGCGCCCCCGCTGGTGAGCGTGGCGCCCGCCGCCGCGGTCCGCCAGGCGCTGAACCTCATGAGCACCTGGGGCGTGAGCCAGATTCCGGTGGTGGAAGACGGCCGGTCTGTCGGTGGGCTGGTCGAGGGCACGCTCATGACCCGCGCGCTGGCCCAGCCGTCGCTGCTCGACCGGCCGGTTCGGGAGGTCATGGAATCGCCCTTTCCCGAGGTCGAGGCGAACTGCCCCACCGATCGCCTCGGGGCGATGCTCACCCGCGAGAGCCCGGCCGCGCTGGTTCGGAAGGACGGCAAGCTCATCGGGATCGTGAGCCGCTACGATGTGCTTGCAGCAGCTGATCGGGACCCGTTAGATAAAGCGTGAGCGGTAAGCGGTAAGCGTGTTCACCGCTCATTTCCTGTGGAGTTGAGATGCGCGTAACCGTCCTGACCGGCGGGACTTCAGCGGAACGCGACGTGGCGCTTGCCTCCGCGGTCCAGGTCGTCGGGGCCCTGCGCTCACGCCGCCACGACGTGGCGGTGGTCGACACGGCCCGGGGGTACATCCCCGAGTCGGATGAGTCGGCCTTGCTTCCGGGCGTGGTCGGGACAGCGCCCCCTTCCATCGACCAGCTTCATGCCCTGGAGCGCGGGCTACTCTTGTCCGGCCTGGCCAATCTGGCGGCCGTTCGCGATGCCGACGTGCTGTTCCTTGCATTGCACGGAGGCCGAGGAGAGGACGGCACCATTCAGACCCTGTTGGAAATGGTAGGTGTGCCGTACACTGGAAGTGGCCGGCTCGGCAGCGCGATGGCGATGGACAAGGACATCTCCAAGCGGCTCTTTCGCTCCTCCGGGGTCCAGACCGCAGATTGGGTGATGGCCCCCGCATCGCGGGCCCAGGTGGAGCGCGATTTTGGATGGCCGGTGGTGGTAAAGCCCTCCAAACAGGGATCAACCGTGGGTCTGACGGTGGTGAAGAGCGGCAAGGAGTATGACGGGGCGGTGAAGCTGGCGCGTCAGTTTGACGACGAGGTGATGATCGAGCAGTTCGTTCCAGGGCGGGAACTGACGGTAGGGGTGCTGGAAGGCCGTACCCTGCCGGTGGGTGAGATTATTCCACGGCATGAAATTTTCGACTATGAATGCAAGTACACCCCCGGTATGTCCCAGGAGATTTTTCCCGCCGACCTGCCAGAGGCCGTCTCAGCCGAGTGCGGGCGGCTCAGTCTGCTGGCGCACGAAGCTTTGAAGCTGGGGGGGTATTCCCGGGTCGATTTTCGCTTGACACCGGCCGGTGAACTCTTCTGTTTAGAGGTAAATACGCTTCCCGGTATGACGGCCACCAGCCTCCTGCCTCAGGCTGCCAGGGCCGCGGGTATTGAATTCCCCGAGCTGTGCGAGCGGATCTGCCGGGCAGCACGCCGAGCCCGGGTGGAAGATCCATCGTAGGGGTCGGGTCTCCGAGTCAAAGGTCTTCGTCCGATGAAATCGTCTCCCTCGTACCGCATTACCCCATGGGTCGGCCGGCTCATCATCGCCAACGCGGTGGTGCTGCTGCTGCGGATGACCCTGTTCACCTCTCCCGAGATCGTCCAGGCACTTCAGTTCGCTCCCGGGACCGCCTTCACCCATCCGTGGACCTTCGTCACCTACATGTTCGTGCATGCTGGCCTCCTGCATCTCGTGGCCAACATGCTGATGCTCTACGTCTTCGGCACCGCAGTCGAGAGCCGGATGGGCTCCCGCAACTTCATCCTCTACTACCTGTTCTGCGGGGTTGGCGCAGCGGTCTTCTCTCTGCTGCTGGCCGGCATCCTCCCGGTAAGCGCCTTCGTCGGAGCGTCCGGCGCGGTGCTGGGCGTGGCCGTGGCCTTCGCCTATTTCTGGCCCGACGCGGAGCTGATCGTCTTTCCCTTCCCCTTTCCGATCAAGGCCCGGACGCTGGTCATCGGACTCGTGGTCCTCGACATCGTCGCCTCGCGCCTCTGGCCCAACGACGGAGTGGCCCACCTGGCTCACGTCGGCGGAGCGCTCTTCGGCTTCGTTTTCTTTCGAGCCCAGTGGTGGCTCTCCCGCCGGGGCCCGTCGGAGCCCGCGCGCTCGGTCGAGCGGGTCGTCATGGTGCAGTCCGGTTCTGCCGAGCCCGATCATCGGACTCCGGTTACTCCCATGCGGCCACGCCGGCGGGTCGATGCCGATCCGGTCACAGCCGAAGTCGACCGCGTGCTCGACAAGATCAGCGAACGCGGCATCTCCAGCCTGACGCCGGCCGAGCGACGGTTCCTCGACGAGGTGGCGAAGAAGAAGAAACAGGACCATTAGAGGTCAGAAGTCAGAAGTGAGAAGTCAGAAGTGAGAAGTGAGAGGGGGTCGGAACCAGCGCCGATCCCGTTCTCTGCTTCCTCCTTCTCACCTCTCACCTCGTACCTCTCTCTTGCTCCGATAGTGGTCTTGCACTTCAGGTGTGCCTTTCGTATTGTCTCCCGTGCTGATCAACCTCCTTCCGGATTTCTTCGCGGTTCTGGAGTCCGCCGACCGGGAGGCCGCGTATCGGCAGTATCGCGAAGCCCACCGACTCATCCTCGATGCCTACTGGCGGAACTACGTACTCGATCCCGAGGCGCCCTACGCCGAGGAGATCGTCAGCACGACGCTGAGGGCAGATCGCAGCGACCTCTACACGCTCGCGGCATCCACCGACATCGTGCAGCTCGCCGAAGACGCGATCGGCCGCGCCGAGGAGCTCCTTGGCGTGGATGGCCCGACCGACACTTACCTGATGGTGGGGCTCGGCGGCGCCAACGCCGGCGAGCTCGTGATCGGCGGACGCGGAGTCGCATTCGTCTGCCTGGAGCATTTCACCGGCCGGGTGAATCCCGAGACGTACGGGATGGGGCTTCCGCCCGACCTGATCCCGGTCTGGATTGCTCACGAGCTCGCCCACACGGTTCGCTATACCTCGGCCAGCAGCGCGAGCGACATGCGCCGCCTGGTGGCCGAAGGCGGTGGATATTACGACTACTGGTCCACCGGCAGCCGCGCCACGCTGCGTGAGCTGCTGGTCAACGAGGGGCTGGCGGTCCACGCCGCCCAGGCAGTGGCCCCCGGCTTCGACGCGGCCGACTACTTCGGCTATCCCCGCCGCCAGTACAGCCGGCTCCGCGAAATGGAGTCGTTCTTGCGTCGCGCAGTGGAGCCCGATCTCGAGCGCAGTGGCCTCGGCCTGCGCCTCCGCTATCTCTCAGGTGGGATGAGCCCTTCGGCGCGGCTGGTGGGCGGCCGGGTGATTCCGGAGCGGGCGGGCTACTATCTGGGACATCGCATGACCGAGGCGCTGGTGGCGGAGCGGGGTCTGGCCGAGGCGGTGCGGGCGGCCGCCCATGAGTTCCAGACGGCAGAGGACGCGGCGCAGGGGGATTCAAACAGCGTGAAGGCGATGGTATGGCTATGGGTCAACAACGCAGTTCTCTTGTGACCTAGCCCAAGCTCTACGGCCAATAGCCCTTCACTTCCCGACACAGAAGCTGGCAAACACCCGATCCAGCACTTCTTCGATGTCCACCGCGCCAAGCAGCTCGTCGAGCGCGGTGGTCGCTTCGCGCACCTGGTGGGCGGCGAGCACTGCGTCTCCGTGGGGGCCCAGTTGAGGCAGCGCCGCGGCCAGCGCCTCGTGAGCCCGGGCCAGCGCGGTGCGGTGGCGCTCCCGGGTCAGCGCCGGCTCCAGATCGGCAAGATTGATCTGATCGCCGAAGATCCGCTCGGCGGTCACCCTGCGGAGCCGGCCCAATCCTTCTCCCGTCACCACCGACACGCCCAATTCGTCCGGCGCGGCCGGCCTCAAGTCGCTCTTGGTACGCACCAGCACGGTGGGCCGCTCTCTCACGATTGCGGTCTCGTCTTCGTCGGTCTGCAAGCCGGCCTCCACACAGAGTAACACCAGATCCGCGGCGGCCAGGTAGCGGCGGCTCACCTCGACGCCGAGCCGGTCAATCTCCGCCGGGGCGTCCCAGAGGCCTGCGGTATCTGCCAGCCGCACCGGCCAGCCGAAAAAATCGGTGTGGACCTCCACCGCATCGCGGGTGGTGCCGGGAGTGTCGGTGACGAGCGTGCGAGCGCTGCCGAGCAGAGCGTTGAAGAGAGAGGATTTGCCGGCGTTGGGCCGGCCGGCGAATACCACCAGGGCTCCCTCCCGAAGCCGTTCCGCGGAGGGAGCGGTAGCCACCAGTCTCGCGATCTGTCCCGCGACGGTATCTATCTGTGCCGCGATCTGGCGAGGGGACACCGGCCCATCATCTTCTTCGGGAAAGTCGATGTCGTAGCTGAGAAGCGCCTGGACCTGAACCAGCGAATCCCGCAGGGCTGCCAGCCGCCGAGAGAGTCCTCCCTCCAGTTGATGCAGCGCCGCCTGCGCCTGGGCCGGCACGGTCGCGTCGATCAGATCGCCGACCGCTTCGGCCTGTACCAGGTCGAGCTTGCCGTTGAGAACCGCGCGCCGGGTAAACTCGCCGGGCGCAGCCGGCCGGGCGCCGGCAGCCTGGAGCGCCGCGACCAGCCGGGCCACGACCTGGAGCCCGCCGTGGCAGGAGAGCTCCACCAGATCTTCACCGGTATAGCTGTGGGGAGCGGGAAAGGCGGTGTACAGACCCTTATCGATCGGGCTGTGGCCGGCGTCTCGGAAGGTGGCCAGCCGGGCGACCCGCGGGGGCTGATCCTGGAAGCCGGTGATGACGCGGCCGGCGATGTCGAAGGCGCCCTGGCCGCTCAGCCGCACGATGGCCAGTGCGGCCCGACCGGGAGGGGTCGCCAGCGCCACGATCGGGTCTGAGAGCATGCGTCAGTCGGGGATGGCTCGGGGCGCCAGGGCGCCCGTGCGTGAGTTACGCCTTTCGCTTGGCCCGCGCCGGCTTCTGCTTGGACTCCGGCGTCCGGGTCTTCACCTCGACAATCGCTTTCGCGGTCCGCTTCCTCCGCTCCCGCGCCAGCAGCCATTGCTGGGGGATGCTCGCGATGTTGCTGACCGCGTAATACAGGTTGAGCCCCGAGGCAAAGTTGAGGAAGAGGAAGGTCATCATGACCGGCATGATGTACAGCATCATCTTCATCTGCGGGTTGGGCTCCATACCGATCTGGCCCACCTTGGTCAGACCCCACATCGAGAGCCCCATGATGATGGGGATGATGTAGAAGGGGTCCGGCCGCGACAGGTCCGGCAGCCACAGGAACGACGCGCCGCGCAGCTCGATCGTGTTCTGAAAGACGAAGAAGAGGGCAAAGAGCACCGGCATCGGCAACAGCATCGGCCAGCAGCCGCCCAGCGGGTTGACTCCGTGCTCCTTGTACAGCTTGAACATCTCCTGCTGTACCCGCTGCGGATCGTTCTTGTGTTTGTCCTGGATCTCCTTCATCAGCGGCTGCACCGCCTGCAGCTGCATGTTGGCCCGCATCGCCTTCTGATTGAGGGGCCAGAGGATCGCCCGCACCAGGATGCCGAAGATCACGAGCACCAGTCCGTAGGCCAGGTGCAGGTGCTCGTGCATCCACACCAGCAGCCAGCGCACGCCGGCGGCGACCGGCCGAATGATGGTCCGGAACCCAGGCCAGCCGTAGGGGTTTACGTCGTCGAAGCTATGCCCGATCCGGGCCAGCCGGTCCATCTCCATCGGGCCCACATAGGTGGTGTAGCCGAATGCGCCGCTGGGCGGCAGCGGCAGACTGAGGTCGACGTTCGCCTTGTCGGGGTCGTCACCCGCCGTGGGTGGGGCCGTGGCGGTGGCGCCGCTGATCCGGCCGCGGGTGCTGTCGAGCGCCAGAACCGCGGTGACGAAATACTTCGACTTGATCGCTGCCCACTCGAGAGGTCCGCTGATGACCTTCGGCTCACCCGGCTCCAGACCCGAGAAATCGGTCCGTTCGGTCTCGTTGTGCTTTGTCACCAGGGCGAGCGCGCGGCGGTTCTCGTTGGAGTCCGCTTCGGTGTTGGCGATGGTCGGCCCCATTGCCACCCGGACCAGGCCACCGTTGGGCCCCACGCCGGTCACTCTGCCTTCCACTCCGATCTGGTAGTCATCAGCGCGGAATGTATAGGTCAGATCCACGTTCACGCCGTTACGCGCCGCGCTCAGATGCAATGTGGGCCCCTTCACATCCGGCCTTCCGGTCGAAATCGTGAAGGGCCAGTCGTGTAGCGGCAGGGTGTCACTGCCCAGAACGAGCGTGAGGCCCATGAGTCGGCTGTCTTTTGGGAGGAGTTGGGCGGGGCGCCCACTGTCTCCAGGAGCCATCGAGCGATAACGAGGCAGCCTCGCCTCGATCAGCCGCCCACCACGGCTGCTGATCCCGTAGGTATAGAGCCGCGTGCTGATGCGAACCGTATCAGTCGCGCTTTCGGCGATCGTGCCGTCGGCACGAGGCGGGGCGGCGGGTGCGACTGCAGGCGGGGCCGCAGGGCGGCGGGGCAGCCGGTCGGAATCGACCCTCGCGCTGTCACCCGTAGACGGCTGTGCGCAGGACGAGGTCGGTGCTTAACGCGAGGCTATCCGCCCCGCTGCCCCGCTGCCCCGCTGGCTTCTGCTTCATGAAAATCGCGGGCGCAATTGCGATGGCCATCATCAGCAGAATCGCCCAAATGGTACGGCGGTCCATGGATTCAGTTCACTGCGTCAGGGGACGGGATCGAAGCCGCCCGGATGAAACGGATGACAGCGGACCAGACGGCGGGCGGCGAGCCAGCTGCCTTTGAGCGCGCCATAGCGAGTGACGGCCTCCAGCGCGTACTGCGAGCACGAGGGAGTAAACCGACAGCTCGGCGGCAGCGCGGGAGAGATGCCCACCTGATAGCCGCGGATCAGTAGAGCGACGAGGCGGCGAGGCAGCTGGAGAAGCGGCACGGGTCACACAGTACCCAGAACGGTCTCGCGCCAGGTGAGGACCTGCGCCTGCAGCGCGTCGAAGCTGGCGCTGTATGCTTCTCGACGGGCCTTGATGACCAGGTCCCACGGCGGCTGTCGCTCTTGGATTTCCCGGCGCCAGATTTCCCGCAGCCGGCGCCGCAAACGATTACGGGCCACCGCGGAAGACTGAAACTTGGGAACGATCAGTCCCATCCGTGGCTGGCCCGTTGAATTTTCCATCCAGATCATATCGAGATGCTCGAACCGGCGGCGCCGGCCATGGGTCAGGCAGCGGCGAATGTCCGACGCGCGCGCGAGCCGGTGAGCTCGCGGCAGGCGCGCCGAAGCCGTCAGGACCCTCCGTGCTTCGACGGAATCGAAACGGTCAGCTGCTTGCGACCCTTCTTCCGGCGCCGGGACAGGACCGCGCGGCCCCAGCGGGTTGCCATCCGGGCGCGGAATCCATGCTTGTTGATCCGGCGTTTATTGCGCGGCCGATATGACGGCTTCATCCGAGCGTCCTCCCAAGTGAGCCGGGGAAATTAGCGAGGGAGGGGCGATTGGGTCAAGTTGACGGGGACGGAGAGGAAGGAGAAGACGGAGAGGACGGAGAAGACGGGAGAGGACGGGAGAAGACGGCAGAGGATAGAGAAGAGGAGAGGAGGAGAACCTTACATCAGTTTTTCTTACTTCTCCGACTTTCCCGCCCTCTCCGTCTTTCCGTCCTTTTCGCCCTGTCAAGTCCCGATTGACATTTCCACACCCCGCCCGTAACATCTCTCGCCGTTGAAAAAATCCCTTCCGTTTTCGAGTACCGATGCAGCTGTCCGCAAAAGACGCATGGAAGCGCATCCTCGACGAGGCGCATCGCGAACTTCCCGACCACACCATCCGGACGTGGCTCGAGCCCACAGAGGCGATCGCCCTCGACGAGGGCCGCCTGATCATCGGGGCACCGGACCAGTTCGCGGTAGAGTGGAATGAGACGAAGCACGCGACCTTGTTGTCGCGCCTGGCCGAGCCGGTGCTGGGCCAGCCCACGTCCATCGTCTTTCGCGTCAACGAGGATCGGCAGAAGCGGCCCCAGATGGACTTCTTCGTGGCGCCGTCGGCACCCGCCGCCACCGCCACGCAGATCAATCCGAGCACCCAGCCGCTCAACGAGCGCTACACCTTCGATACCTTCGTTATCGGCAAGTCGAACGAGCTCGCGGCCGCCGCCGCGCACGCCGCGGCCGAGTCGCCGGGGAAGACGTACAACCCCCTGTTCATCTACGGCGCCACTGGCCTGGGCAAAACCCACCTCATGCAAGCCATCGCTCACACAGTGTGCGAACGCCACCCCGACACCAGGGTGCTATACGTGGGGGCGGAGCAGTTCATCAATGAGGTGATCGAAAGCATCCATAGTCGGACCATGCCCGAGTTCCGCCGGCGCTACCGGACCGACGTAGACCTCTTTCTGGTGGACGATGTGCATTTCCTCGAAGGTAAGGAAATGACCCAGGAGGAGTTCTTCCACACCTTCAATGCCCTGTACGAGGGCAATCGGCAGATCGTGCTCACCTCGGACCGCCCGCCCAAGGAGCTTCCCGGGCTGGAGGCCCGGCTGGTGAGTCGCTTCGAGTGGGGCATGGTTGCCGACATCGGCCAGCCGGACCTGGAGCACCGCATCGCCATCCTGCGGAAGAAGCAGGAGCAGGACCACCTGGAGCTGACCATCCCGGATGACGTGCTGCGGTTTATTGCGGAGCACGTGCGTTCCAATGTCCGAGAGCTCGAGGGCTGTATCATTAAGTTGTTGCTGTTCGCCTCGTTGAAGCACAAGGAAGTGTCCATCGAGCTGGCTCGCGAGGCGCTCTCGGACAAGATCCGCCCGGGAGAGGATGGCCTGGCGGCCCCGAAGGCCCTGCCGTCCATCAACAAGGTCCAGGAAGTGGTGGCGCGTCGCTGGGGCGTGACACCCGAGGGGCTCAGATCGAAGGCTCGCATCAAGACGCTCACCGTGCCGCGTCAAATCGCGATGTATCTGGCGCGCGAGCTCCTCGAAATGCAGCTGGTCGAGATCGGACAGGCGTTCGGCGGCCGGGATCATTCGACCGTGATTCACAGCGTGGACAAAGTGAGCCGGCAGATGTCGCGGGATCGTGGCTTCCGCGAGCGAGTGGAGCACGCACGTCAGGAGTTGTGCGCAGAATAATCCCCGCGTGGCCGGGAGGCTGTGGGAACTCTGGATAGTCGTGGAGATCGAGGTGGTATGGGCCCATGCCGTCCCCATAGCCCACACGCTCTCGACAGCGGTAGAAGGTCGTAAGTGCGGGCGCGGGAAGTTGGTTGCGGCTGCGCTCCACATTTCCAGACCCTCTACTACGGCTACTAAGTATTTTAAATGGAAGAGTAGTATCTGATCATAGCATTCCGAGGAGCGGCATGAAGCTCACGATAACGCGGGAGCAACTCCAGGAAGGACTCGTGGCGGTAGCCGCCAGCGTGCCGGCAAAGACCACGCTGCCGATCCTGTCGAACATTCTCCTCGAGGCAACGAAGGACGGCATCCGTCTCTCGGGCACCGATCTCGACATCTCGGTGAGCACCACTGTCTCCGCGTCGGTTGACCAGGAGGGTGCCATCACACTGCCGGCCCGCAAGCTGGTGGAGATCGTGCGGGAGCTGCCCAGCGCGGCCATTCGCCTGACGGCGTCGGGAGAGCAGCGGGTCACGATCGAGTGCGGCCGCTCCCGGTTCAAGCTGCTGGGACTCCCGCGGGAGGAGTTTCCCGCGTTTCCCAGTGTAAAGTTCGAGGGCGGCTGGCGCACTTCCTCCAAAGAGCTCCAGAAGCTGATCGGGCACGTTGCCTTCGCCGCCAGCACCGAGGAAAGCCGGCCCATTCTCAACGGGGTGCTCTGGGAGCTTCGCCCTGAGCGGATGCGCATGGTCGCCACCAATGGCCATCGCCTGGCTCGGATGGATGTGCCTACCACCGAAGCCAGCGGAGCGTCGCAGGCCGACCTGATCGTGCCGCCCAAGGCCCTGGAGCAGATTCGCCGCCTGTTCGACACTGATGAGACCGTCGAGATTGCTCGCAGCGAGAATCATCTGGGCTTCCGGACCAGCACCACCCAGATCTTCACCCGGCTCATCGAAGGCCCGTACCCGAACTACGAGCAGGTAATCCCCCGGGAGAACGACAAGGTGGCCACGGCAGACCGGTCGGCCCTCACCGCCGCGCTTCGACGGATGAGCATCGTGGCGAGCGACCAGACCCATCGGATCCGCATGGCGTTTGCC
This sequence comes from uncultured Gemmatimonadales bacterium, assembly GCA_963810165.1. Taxonomy (GTDB): domain Bacteria; phylum Gemmatimonadota; class Gemmatimonadetes; order Gemmatimonadales; family GWC2-71-9; genus CAVVWJ01. Next base: position 72,031 of record CAWEMG010000056.1, on the reverse strand, counting down.
AATGGATCCTGCAAACTTTCGGTACAGACTCCGGATCTGGGCGAGGCGCAGGAGGAACTCAACGTCAGCTACGAGGGCGATCCGCTCGAGATCGGCTTCAATGCGGCATACCTGCTGGAAATTCTGAAGTTCATTCCGACCGATGAGGTGAGAATGACCTTCAAAGCCCCTGAGCGGGCCGCGACGTGTGAACCGGTGGGTTGGGATGACCCTGCCAGTTATCTCGCCCTGGTGATGCCTCTGCGGCTGGTAGATTGACATCTGCAGGTCGGGAACGTGACGCGGAGTGAAGTCAGGATCCTGGTTTGATGAAAGGCTGTCAGATGATGGAACATCACACGGACATCGGGCTCGACACCACGCCTCAGGAAGAGAGTGGGGGATTCGTCGCCCTGGCTGTTCTGGCTGCGGCGCTCGGTGCCGGCGCGGCGGTTCTCCTCGCGCCGGACGAGGGCTCCAAGACTCGCAAGAGAGTAGGCCGTGGGCTGCGCAGTCTGGGCGGAGATGCGGCGGAGCGACTGGAAAAGCTTCAGCGCGAGATACGCCGGCGCAAGAATCAGTCGCGCCGGGAGAAGAAGATCATTGCGCTGGCGGGCTTACTGATTGGAGCCGGGGTCGCGGCTTTGATGACTCCCCAGGGAGCCGAGGTGCGGTCACGACTGGGCGGGACGTTGGGCCGGATCAAGGTAGGGGCCATCGACCGGATCGAGCGCATCCGTGCGCGGCCGGGAGATCCCGAGTCCTCAGCCGAGGAAGAGCGCGAGGTCCCGAGCGTTCAGGAGCTGGGCCGCGATCCCAATACGGTCTTCTAGGCCACCTACCGCTTGGCCGGCCGTCGTCGCGGTAATGGTATAGCTCCCGGACTGCTTCACCGGCACCGTCTGGCCCACGGCAGGCACCGTGATGGTCATATCTCCGGTATCGCTCCCTCGCGCGGAGACCAGGATGCCGTCCGGCCCCAGGTAGTGCGCTGCCGAGCGGCTCCCGGTCCCTGACATCTCGAGCTGCTGCTCGAACTGCATCCCTTTCCCCTTCCTATCGTACGATCCGTTGCTCTCTACCTTCACCGCCTTCTTGGCGCGAGGATCGTCACTCTCGGCCGCGCGATACCTGGTGATGCCGCGCTCGATGGCGTCGAAGGCATCAGCCCTGATGGGAACCTCGCTGGTGTCGGCCCATTCCATACCGGCTCTGACTCCGCCCGGCGGCAGAGCCGGAAACAGGCTCCGCAGGGTAGGGCCCACCTGATCGCCCAGGGTCGTTGACCGGTCCGCCGTCAGCCCGGAGAGCTCGCCGTTGACGGACATCCGTCCAGTCCACCGCGTTCCCCAGGCGGGCACCAGAGAGTCCAGCGCGGCAGGCACGCCGCCCACGGTGGCCTGCAGCGAGTCGAGTACGATGGTGGTCTGGTATCCCCCGGTGTCCGGTACCAGCGTCACGCTTACATAGGCGGTGCGGTCGATGAGTTGCTGCTGGTTGGCGCCGCCGGGCAGCTGGAGCGAGAGGCTGTCGTGCCGCTGCAGCGTGTACGCCGCGTTGCGGACCGGCCGGTAGATCACCCCGGTCGGCTCGGGCACTCCTGGTGGCGTGGCCGGCCCCGGCTCAGGCGTCGGACCGTCCGGTTGGCCGGACCGGGTTGTGGCGGAACCGCACCCCGCCAGGGCGAGCAAGGCCAGCAGTGCAGGAGTACGCTTCACGGTCTGTCCCCGCTACTTGAGGGTGGTGACTTTCGTGAGTTGCGTGATCGTGATGGGGAGCGGCGCAGGGGCAAAAGACCCGGAGACCTTGAGGGACGAGCGATGCTGCCAGGTGCCGCCCAGGTAGCGCCCGTCCGATCCGACATAGTAGGAGCCCTTACCGCTGCCATTCCCCTCGATCCGCGCCGGCCCATTCGGTGTCGGCTGGGTTCCCGCCACCGATGAAGTGAAGTTCTCCGTAACCAGTACCGCCTTCCGCGATCCGCGGGTCTCGGTCCCCGCTGCCTTGTAGGCGGTTACCCGCCGAACCGTCACGCTGTCGGCGCCCACGCCATTCACCTTGGCGGTGGTATCGGCCCAGCTCTCGCCCACTTTCAGCCCACTCCGGATCCAGGGAAAGAAGTCGCTGAGCAGCCCCTGAACCTGGGTGGCCGCGGAGGTTCCGGTAACGGGCTTGAGTCCCGACGGCTTTCCCGACCTTTCCACGAAGCCCCGGAATTCCGCGCCTCGCGCACTATCGAACACGGCGGCCGGGATCGGGGTGGTGCTGTCACCCCGAAGGGAGTCGATCACCACCCGCATGGCCTTGCCGCCACCGCTATCCGCCAGAGTCACGGTGATGAAGCTGGAGGTGTGAAAGGAAAGCGTCTCTTTCGCGCCCCCCGCGGCGGTGGCATCCATCTCCTGAGAGAGCGACTGGTCGATGCGATACTTGGTGGTGGTGGGGGCCCGGCTGAGGGGCGGCAGGATCAGGACTGCCGCGGTAAGCGCAGTGAAGCCGCGATATGACAGCATCTGGTATCCCCGAATAGGAGGCTTGGGACAGGAAAAGGTAACCGGCAGCATCCCCCAAAACCAACAGCCCCCCGGATGAAATCCGGGGGGCCGCAGCTGGTCGAGCCGTAAGCCGAGTTCTGTTTCCCGCATCGCTCCAGATCGGGGCGAGGGGAGATGATCATCTGTCTGGGATGGCCGTCGCCGGCCACCTCTAGCAGCCTACCCGCGGCTTCCCGCCCCCTCTCCTTTGCTCTACTCAGGGTCCGGGTTTGGGATGGTCGGTGTGGGTCACACCTCGCCGCTTATTTGGCCTTGCTCCGACTGGGGGTTACCCTGCCACCGCTGTTACCAGCGGTGCGGTGGGCTCTTACCCCACCGTTTCACCCTTACCCGCGAGGCCTTGCGACCCCTGCGGGCGGTTTCTTTTCTGTGGCCCTGTCCGTCGCCTTTCGGCGCCCAGGCGTTACCTGGCAGTCTACCCGATGGAGCTCGGACTTTCCTCGGGTCCGATGGAGGCACCCGCGATCACCGCGCTTGACCAGTGCGTCAAAATATAGCGGGTAAGCGGTAGGCGGGTAGGCAGTAAGATGTTCGAGTTGAAGAGAGTAGGGTAAGTCTAAAGGGGGCTCTGTTACCTCCGCTGTGGCCTAGTCTCAGCACTTCTGGCTTACCCGCTTACGCCTTCCTATCCACCCGCGCCAGCCCCCGCCGGGCCTGATCCACGAACGGCTGGAGCTCCGCGTCGGCCGACTTCCACTGGGTCAGGACCTCGCGGTACTCGGCCCGGGCCTCCGCCCGCCGGCCCAGCCGCTCGTACGCCGCTCCCCGGAGGAGGCGGACCCTGCCCAGCATTCCCCACCGGGAATCGAACCCGCCGGTATAAAGATTGGCGGGCTCGAAGTCCTGCAGCACCCGGAGCGTGGCGTCGTAGTCTCCCAGGAGGTAATACGCCTGCGCCGCGTAGGGCCGATTGTACACCGGGTACATGTACTTGGCGGTGGCGCTGGAGTCGGGCTCCGCGAGCGCCCGCCGGGCCGCGGCCGAGTCGCCGCGGCTCATCGCCAGCAGTGCCCGGACCTCCTTCGAGGGGGCTTCACCCGAGATCGCCTGGAGCTCGATCAGCGCGGTGCTGTCGGCCGCCAGGCCGGTGAAGAACCCGATCGCCGCCGGCGCCCCGGTATGAACGAGGTGTTTCCGCTTGTCGGGCGTCGCCATGCGGCCGGCCTCGGCCGCGCTCTGCCAGATCTGCCGCAGGGATGCGGCCGGCGCACCGGCCGCGGCGTACAGCTCGCTCAGCTCGGGCCGCCGCCACGATTCGCCCTTCGGATCCCCGGCCGACCAGTGGGGCTGGTACAGCACCTCGCGCCGCACCTGGTCGGCCAGGTCTATCGCCTTGGCGGCGTTCTCCAGATCGCCCTGATAGGCGAAGACATTCGCTGCTGCCGCGATATCGCCCAGAATGGTGGGCGTCCCCTCGTACGGCTGGAAATCCCGCGGCGCCACCGTGTCCAGGGCGGTCTTCAGCTGGGCCGCGGCGCGATCCACCTGGCCCGATGCAAACTGGATCCGGGCCTGCACGAACGGCAGTTCCGGATGCAGCGGCGTCGCTTCCCGGAATCGCTCCACCTCCGACAGGGCAGCCTGGAAGTTCCCCGCGGTGATGTGGGCATTCACCATGGCGCCGTGGGCCCGCAGCGTGGTGGGCTGACTGGCGATCCAGCTTCGGGCGGTGTTGAGCGCCTCGGCACGGGCCCGGCGGACTGCCGCCTCGGTCGTGACACTATCCAGAAGCCGGCGTCCCACCGACGTCCTGGTGATAGCGAAGGAGTCACCCGGGAGCAGAGCGTAGAATGGGTTGCTGACCGCGCTTTCGGTCAGCATGGCATGGACGTGGTCGTACGCCAGGGCGTAGTTGGGGTCCAGGGCCAGGGTCTGCTTGAAGGAGCGTAGCGCCTGAGTCCAGGCCGGCGCCTGATTGGTCCCGGCAGTGTCGTGGAACCAGGCCTCGCCCAGACCATACCACGCGTCGGCGTCGCCCGAGTCCCGAGCCAGCAGATTCTGGTAGAGCGAGCGGGCTTCGGTGTACTCCCCGCCATAGAAGGCGCGGTAGGCGTTGATGACCGTGCGTTCATGCGGCGGGAGGTTGCCCGAGTACCTGGTAGCCCGGAGAACGGCCCGGTAAGTCACCGAATCTTCGGTGCCGACCAGCCAACCGCGGGTGAGCGCCAGCTTGTAGTAGGCCAGACCGAAGGTCGTGTCCAGCGCGATGGCACGCTCCAGGTCCCGCTGCGCCCCGGCCAGGTCCCAGCGGTTGAGCTGCTCCAGCCCCCGGAGGTAGGCGCGGAACGCTTCCAGTGATCCGGTGGTGCTGCGGGCCAGGCCGATGCGGATCTCATTGGGGGCACCCGAGAGATCCAGGAGCTTGGCGGCGAGGGCGTCGAACATGGGACGGACATCGGCGGCCGCGCGGTCGTCTACCCGGGCCACGTCCACTCGCTTCCCGCTGGCGACGTCGAACACCCGTGCGGTCAGGTGCAGTGAGTCGCCCGCCGGTGTGAACTCCCCCAGCACCACGGTCCAGGCGCCGGCCTCTCGGGCCAGCCGCCGGGCCATGTCCAGGCCGATATCGTCGCCCACCTTGAGGTCGTGCTTGACCAGCAGGTCGTGCATGCGCTCGTGATCCACCACGCTGAGATCGGTCCACTGGGACAGATTGAGCCCCAGCATGCTGACGCTCCCGTCCCTCAGCCACTCGACCGAAGGCTCGTTGCGCAGGTTGTCGAACGGCAGGACCAGGATGGAATGGCGGGGATTGACGCCGCTGGGCGGCCCGGGACTGCGCCGGGCCAGCGCGACGGTGGCCACGAGCAGGACGACGGCCGCAACTGCCGCCGAGATCAGCCGCCGGCGTGATCGGCTGCGAGCGGGTGCCGCCACCCGCTCCCCGGCCACCGCCTGACGAAACTCCTCTCCGGTCTGCCACCGCTCGGCAGGCTGCTTCTCCAGCGCTCGCATCACCGCGGTGGCGAGTGGCCGGGGCGTGTCGGGACGGAGACGCTCGATCGGTGCAGGGCGCTCCGCGATATGCTTCGACACCACGACGCGATGCGGCCCCTGGAACGGCGGGTGTCCCGTCAGCATCTCGTACGCCACCACGCCGAGGGCGTACAGATCGCTGCGGCTGTCGATCTCCTCTCCGGCCGCCTGCTCCGGACTCATGTAGATCGGTGTTCCAACCGCCACCCCCTGACCGGTGCTCGATCCGCTCGCCTCAGCCGCCACCGCGCGGGCGATTCCGAAGTCGGCCAGCAGGGCCCGGCCGCTGGTCTCTTCCAGCAGCACGTTCTCGGGCTTGACGTCCCGGTGTACCACCCCGGCCCGGCCGGCGGCGTCCAGGGCAGCTGCCAGATCGCACACGATGCGGGTGGCCTCCTCGAGGGACAGGGGACCCTGGCGCAGCAGCCTTTGGCGCAGACTTTCGCCGGCCACCTCGTCCATCACGTAATAGAGGAAGCCGTTCGCGCTGCCCGCGGCGTGCACGGCGACGATGTTGGGGTGGCGCAGCCGGGCGATCATCCGCGCCTCTGCCAGGAAACGGCGGGTGATCGACTCATGTGCGGCGAGCTCGGGATGAACTACCTTGACGGCCACGCGGCGGTCGAGCGTCGTATCGGTGGCGAGAAACACGACTCCCATGCCGCCGCGTCCCAGCTCACGCTCGAGGCGATACTGAGGCCCGAGCGCGGACTGGAGGGCGGCAAAGAGGTCGATGGTCGTATCGCTCACGTCAGAGACCAATTGGGGTGAGTACAAGAATACACCCGCTCTGCGGCTCGGCCATACCACCGGGGGACGCACACTCTCGCAATAACGAAACTGGATGCCCCAGGCCCCCAGAACGTTGCCGTCCCGCGCGCTTTTCACCTGACGAGGTCAGGGTTCGTGCCGTTTCGGATTTAAACTAGTTTGACGAATCTGGCCTACTCTGCCGCACGACCTACCGGAGGACGGTGTGCGTTTGGGGCCAGAAGAGGAGGGTTCGCCCACGGTTGCGACGGTGCTGTTGCCGCTGGAGCGGGCCCGGGTGGATGCCGCGGGCAGCGGCTGCTTCGCATTGCTCCACCGGGATTCGATCCCGGAGGCGGTGCGGATCGTTCGGGAGCGGCCGGTTGATGCGGTGCTGGTGTCGGTGCATCGCTGCGGCCCGGAGCAGGTGGAAGGCGTGGGCCACCTGGTCCGGGAGTTCCCCGGCATTCCCACGGTGGCGCTCGTCTCCCATCACGACCCCACCGCCACCGACATGCTGCTGCGCCTGGGCGCCTCCGGCGTTCGTCAGGTCGTAGACGTCACCTCGCCTGCGGGCTGGACCCGGTTGCGCCAGGTGGTGGGCCAACCCGCCACCAGAGCGGTCGCCCGGATTCAGGGCCCTATCCTCGCGACGCTGGCGGAGGCGCCCGGCGACACCCGGCTCTTCATCGAGGCCATGATCCGTCTGGCACCCGAAACACCCACTGTTACAAACCTGGCACAACGGCTGTACGTGCGGCCCAGCACCTTGATGTCCCGTTTTGCCCGGGCCGGTCTGCCGTCGCCCAAGAACTATCTCGCCGCGGTGCGACTGCTCCATGCGGCGTACCTCTTCGAAGCGGCGGGGCTTTCGGTGGCGGATGTGTCCTACCGCCTGGAGTACTCGTCCCCGCAGAGCTTTGGCCGCCACCTTCGTGCGATGCTGGGTGTTACTGCCATCGAGTTCCGCCGACGGTTTCCCTTTCCCGTCGCGATCCAGCGGTTTGTGGAGCTCATGATCGATCCCTACGTCGGCATCTGGCGAACGTTCCATCCGCTGGAGTCGGGAGCCAGGAGCGACCGACTCAGCTCTACCTTCCGTACTTCTGGAGCACCGCCTTGAGGCGCTCGTGAGGGAGGGCCGGTACCCGCAGATAATCCGCTCCGGTCATGGTTCTCGCGGCCACCATGGCATTGATGATCGCTTCCTCGGTCGCCTGGACGGTGGCCTCGTACAGCGGGTCGATTCGATCGTCCCGCAGCATCGGCACCGTTCTCACCCCGGAGCTGTCGTCGGCCCCCACCTTCACGGTAGAGAAGGCCAGAAAGAGATCACCCGAGCCCGCCCCGGCAGTCCCACCCATGCGGCCCACGCCCAGCGCGGCCCGGCGAGCCACCCGCCTGAGCTGATGAGGCAGCAGCGGGGCGTCCGTTGCGATGATGGCGATGATCGAACCCTGCTCCGTCGCCTTGTCGGCACCGGCAGGGCAGCGCATCGCTTCCTGCTCGGGAGCCAGTGGGCCCCGCGTGTCATAGCATGGCTTGGGCTCGGAAATTTCCGGTCCAGCGGGAACGCCGGCAATCCGGAGTTGTCTTCTCAAGCCGAAGTTGCACTGCACCAACACACCGAGCTGTGAAGCCACCCCGGAGTCGCCGGCTGGCCGTGCCGATTCCGCCTTTGAAGCCCAGGCACTGCATCCCGGTGCCACCACCCACGTTGCCCTCGGCAACAGGTCCCGGCCTCGCGGCCGCCAGGGCGGCAAAGACGTGCTCCTTCGTGACGTGAAACCCATAGATGTCGTTCAGGTCTCCGTCCCACGTCTCGGCCACTACCGGCAGGCAACAGTTGAACACCCCGGGGATCCTGTTCCTGCCCCACTCGATCACGGCATCGCGCACGATGCCGACGCTGTTGGTGTTGGTGATGGCGATGGGATAGGCCAGGAGGCCGTAGTCATCGATCCACGCGGTGCCGGTCATCTCGCCGTTGCCGTTGAGACTGAACCAGCCGGCGAACACATCCGACAGGTCGCCCTGCCCGCGCGGAAAGACCGCGGTCACACCAGTGCGCACCGGTCCGACTCCAACCCGCAGCTTGCCCGACCCCCGCACGATGGTGGTATGGCCGACCGTCACCCCGGGAACGTCGGTGATGGCATTGAGCGGCCCCGGGGTTCCCTCCGAGCGGGACACCCAGGTCTCGCGCCCGGGCCCGCGGCTCCTGAGCCAGCGCCGCCGAGGATGCGCAGCCAACGATGGCCGCGATCACGCAGAGGACTCGCATCATGCCCCTGGAGGCGCTCGGAAGATGAAATAGACCGCCCCAACGAGGCAGAGAGCGGCCCATAGGTAGTCGAGCCTGAGGGGCTGGCGCATGTACAGCACGGCAAAGGGGACAAACACCACCAGGGTGATCACCTCCTGCATGACCTTCAGCTGGCCCAGCGTCATGGCGGTATACCCGATCCGGTTGGCCGGCACCTGGAGCAGATACTCGAACAGCGCGATGCCCCAGCTGATGAGGGCGGCGATATACCAGGGGCGGTGGGCCAGGTTCCGGAGGTGGGCGTACCAGGCGAAGGTCATGAAAATATTGGAAAGCAGCAGCAGTCCGGCAGTGCGGACGATGATCGAGGAAGGAATGGGAGCCTCCGCAGTCCGAAGAGTCGATGACGTTGAGATCGATGCGTGGGTGCTACAGCTGAAGTCTCAAGAAAGTGTGGCAGCGGGCCGTCCTACCGACCGCCCTAGCCCCACCCCATTCGCTGGCGGAGGGAGGTTATGTGAGCCACGTGGTGGCGGCCGTGCCAGGCGTACATGGCCAACACCTCATTCAGTCCGAAGATCCGACCGTGCTCCGGGTGCCGGAACCGGCGGTCGAAGTCGCTGGAGCTCAGCTGCCGCAGCAGCATCAGCCAGCGCTGGTGCAGGGACTCCAGCAGGCTCAACGACGGTTCGATCTCGCCGCCGCGGGCATCCGGCAGCTCGGCCCAGCGAGCTTCCTCGTATGGCTTGATCGTCGGCTCATCCTCTGTCAACGCGAGCTTGATGCGGGTGTAGGCGTTGAGATGGCTATCCGGAAGGTGGTGCACCACCTGGCGCACGGTCCAGCCATCGTCCCGATACGGCGTGTCCAGCTGAGCTGGCGTGAGGCCTGCCACCGCCGCTCGGAGCTGCGCCGGGGCGGCGGCAATGTCAGTCATCCACTGCTGGCGCCTGGGCAGGGCTGCCATCGCCATCGAACCGAAAGGGCCCGATGGGGTAGCGCAGGTCGGGCGCGGCGCCGGTCACTGACTCTCCTGTCCTGTCGGCGCTGCGGGTCTTGCCCCGCGCGCGCGGAGCTCCATCGGGAGTCTCGCCCCGAAACTCGAAGTGCTCCTCCGGCAGAACCCGGTCCTGCAGCGGCGCATCCGAGATTTCCAGCAGAAGCAGTCGTGCCAGCACGACCTCCGCTACCCGCGCGGCCGGCTCCCACTGGCCAGGAGTCAGGGTCGGATAGAGGTCCGCATACTTCGGCCTCAGACGGGCTTCGCGCATGCTTCGATCCTACCTTCAGGCTCTCCGACGCGCCATACTCTCAGCGCGCGGCGCTGAACGATCTGCCAGCGGTGCCACGGGTCTTGCGGAGCAGGATCTCCGATTGTCCCTGGACGATGTAGTCGGTGAGCTCACCGACGACAGTATAGCCCAGCCGCTCGTACAGCCGTCGGGCGCCCTCGTTGAACGACGACACGCACATGAAGATGTTGGGCGAGACCCGGAGGATCCGCTGCTTCGGCGAACTGCAACGAGTTTCGAACCCAGGCCGCGTCCCCGGCAGCGCGGATCGATGCAGATGGTCTGGATGTAGCCCACGAACGCGCCGGTCATGCAGAGAATGAGAAACCCGGCCACGCCGATCGTCGTCCCGGGCCAGGTAGACCTCGCGGGTCGGATCGCGCACGATGGCAAGGGAGGTCTCGAAGCTGCGCCCCAGGGTAATCCATGGCTCCGACGTGCACATGAGGCGGGCGCATGCCCGCGCATCTCCTCATCCTGAGAGCGGAACAATTCGAGCTCGATTTGGCAAGCGGCTGCCCTGCGGCCATCGTCAGGTCCGCTCCAGCTCCTGCCGTATCCCGGCGGCGACCGCCGCCCGCTCCTCCGACGGGTGGGGTTTCGCAGCAGCCCAACCTTCCGCAGCACGGTCCGGATCCGCCGGTAGATGTCGGAGATCACGTGCCCGCTGGGCATGGCGGCGGTACGTGGCAGCAGCAGGAAATGAACGTGGCGAACTCGCTCGTTGAACGACACGGCGTAGATCCGCTCGGCCGTCACCACCCGCTCCAGCGCGCCGCACGGCCGCGTGCAGACAGTGGCCCCAGCGCCTGCTGCTTCCTGAGAGGTGAGCTCCGCCAGAGACTCGCAGTGCCGCCGGGTCTTGACGATCAGCTCGCCCGGATCGGTGTAACGCGCCTGTGTGATGGCTGACGAACCAGAGCCCATCATCGAAGATCACCCCACCGGGAGCCGAGACCTCGCCGGCGATCTCGCGCGCAGGCGCTGCACCGTCGACGAGGGGCGCTGGGGCCGTCATGCTGCCGAGTGAAATCCTCTCCTTCAGAACCCAGACCTTGGTGGCAAAGAACAGCCGGATCATCGCCGTGTGGTCGCCGCGCGGCAACCAGTACCACCAGATCCTGGCCATCGTTTCCCCGGGTTGTTCTCACGCTCTCCTTCCTCCGCATACGGCCCTTCAGCGCATCGAACCAGGGAGGCAGGTCCCCCCGCTCGTCGCCCCGGATCACATCCCTGCTCTTCGCCCCGGTAGGATCCGCCAGCGCCACCTTGCAGTACCATTTGCCTCGGGCCTCGCCTTTGGTGGCTCGCGAGAAGGTGATGCGACCGATCCGGGAGCTCGGCCCACGCCTTCACGTTCGGGGTAGTGCGGGGGCGAACTTCGACCCGGCCGTCTCTGCCGCTGGGGTTCTGACCACGAACTCCCACTGGTTGCGGGCAGGAAAGTTTCCGTCCCGCACGGAGTAGGTCTGCTCGGTGCCGGCCACCGGCTCCCCGCCAAATGTCCAGGTGGACGGCCGCTCTCTCCGGCAACGACCTGCACCCGATCCAGCTGGTATCGCGCTCGCCTTGCCATAGCGGCCTCCTCGAGATGGTGACGCTCAGGGGCTCTGCAGATGGATCTCGCCGTCGATTTGGAGCACAGGCAGAAGGTTCGGAATGCTGAGCGTGGCATTCACCGGCAACGCCTCATCGCCGCGCAATTTGCCCTGCTGCAGTGCGGCCAGGACCGCTTTCTCGATTTCCCTTTGGGCGGTGATGCCGAACCGCTTGAGAAACTTGCGCATCTCCAGGTTGAAAACCTCCTCATCCATGAGACCTCCTATGCGTGAGCCGCGTACTAGGCGCGCGGCAGCTCGCAGCTGGGCGATATCACCCGCCGATTGCGGGCAAAGGCTCGGTAACCCCAGTCGAAGATGCGGGAGAGGCCGGGCACACTCGACAGCAGGTAGAGCGGGTACGCCCACCAGAGCCGCCGCATCACGTAGCGATATACATCCGGACCGGACACAGATGGCCGTCGTTCTCCAGGAGCCGGAGATCGCTGAGCAGCACATCCGGAGGGAGGCCGGTGCGCCGACCCACCCAGGGACTCTGCAGCGGCGCAACCGAGAGACCGAGCCGCCCCAGGGTTCCGGCCCAGGAGCGGGCCAGGCGAGCGCACACCGAGCAGTCGGCGTCGTAGAGCACCCAGCCGACCCGCGGCTGAACCGCCGGTTCCAGGGACGCAGGAACTCGGGGCGAGCTCACGCTAGGCTCCAATAGCGGATTTCGCGACCTGAAGCCGCAGGGTCTCTACCCGCTCAAACTGGTCTCGGGCCCGACGCTCCAGCCGTGACAAATCCAGGCGGCCGAGCTCCGGCGTGCCAGCCGAAGCGGACTCCAGCGCCCGCCACAGTCCCAGCTTTCCCTGAATGCCAAGCCCGAGTGCCTCGAGTGCTTCCAGCAGGCGCAGCTCGCCGCCCCCGGTGGCATCCAGCTCCAGCTTGGCTTCACCGATCTTCTCGGTCAGCCAGGCCGCAGCCTTGCGCACCTTGCTCTCCTTTCCTCCGAGTCGACCTGAGCAGCTGCTTCAATACCTCTTGATCTTCCTCGATCTCGGTCCGGAGCGTGCGGAATATCTTCTCGCGCTCGGTTCCCCGGCACAGCCGGGTGAGGCGGTCGACCAGTTCGAGTGCCGCCACCGAGCCGGCCAGATGGTCGTTCAGGTAGGTGGCGAGAACCTCGGCGCTCACGGTCTCCTCCCGGGCACTTCGTCCCGGAGCGCCAGCCACAGACAGATGAAGCCGATTACCAACCGCGGGCCCGACCATGTCGGCCCCGGCCAGCATCCAGGATCCCCGGAGACGAGCCATAAGTGGGAGGCCATGCGTCATTGCCGAGATCGCCAGCGGAATGATGCTGCCGAGCACGGCGGCGATCACGACCACGAGAAGGGAGCGTTCCCGGGGCCAGCGCCACACGAGAGGCGCCACCAGCATTACCGCGATCGCGGCGCCCAGCATCATCCAGAAGCCATCGTAGACCTTGAACTCGGGCATCGAAGCGCTCTGAGCCGATCTGGCCGCCCACAAGAAAGCGGCGGCGGCCGCGACGCCCGCAACGAGCCGGCCGAGCTTACGCCGGTTCACGGGTTGTTCAACCCAAGTTCGTTGGCCGTGGTCAGGGTGACGACTCGCCGGCCGTCCGCCTCCAGCGCCGCCTTGCCGCCCTGTTCCCGATCCACCACCGCGATGACCCCGAGCACTCTCCCCCCGTCCTTCTCGATTGCCGCCGCCGCCTTCCGGGCGGACCCACCGGAGGTAATCACGTCCTCGACCACGACCACTTCGTCTCCCGCGCGGAAGTTCCCCTCGATCGAGCGCCCGGTTCCGTGATCCTTGGATTCCTTTCGGACACTGAAGGCGTCGATCGGAGCGCCGGCGCGGAAGCTCGCCGCGGCGATGGCGTACGCCACCGGGTCCGCGCCCATGGTCAGGCCCCCCACCGCGGTCGGCTGCCAACCGGCGGCCCTGATCGCTTCATGCCCCATCCGACCGATCAGCATCCATCCCGGCGGCAGACATCGTCGCCGGCCGACAATCGATGTAATAGGATGAGCGTTGCCCCGATGCCAGAAGAAAGTCTCCCCGCTTCACCGATCGCTCCAGCAGAAGCCGGCGGAGCAACTCCCGATCGGTCACGGGCCGTCTTTGCGGAACAGCCCACTCAGGAAGCCCTGTCGCTTGGGCGCCTCCTCGCGGACCGCCGTGCAGAAGGCCTTGGCGAATTCGTCAACCGTCTTCCAGCGCTTGGACAGATCCCGTTCCAGCCCCTTCATCACGGTGGCTTCGACCGCGGGCGGGAAGCGCAGCCCCTTGCGCGCTTCGTTAAGAGGGATAGGCGGTTGCGTTAGTAGTTGCTGAAACAACTCCCTTGGGCTCTTTCCAGTGAATGGCAGCGCGCCGGTCAGCAGGTAGTAGGTGATGGTCGCGAGGCTGTAGACATCCGCCTGTTCCTTGACCAGCTCCCCACTCAGAGTCTCCGGAGCGACGTACTGGAGGGTTCCGACGAAGAATCCGGCCCGGGTGAGCCGCTCCTCCGGATTGGAATCGGAGTCTCGGGCAATGCCGAAGTCCAGCAGCTTCGCACTCTGCTCGGCCGGATTGTACATGATGTTGGCGGGCTTGAGATCGCGGTGGATGATGCCGGCTTGGTGAGCCGCGGTGAGCGCGGCGCCGATCTGCTCCACGATCTTGGCGACCAGCGGCGGGGCAAGCTGTCCCGAGCGGTTGACGAACTCGGCGAGGGGCTCGCCTTCGGCCCACTCCAGCGCGAGATAGTGCAGCCCGTCGGCCTGACCGTAGTCGTAGGCCCGAACGATGTTGGGGTGACTGACGCGGGCGCCGTACTCGGCTTCTCGAAGAAAACGCTTGACGGCAACCGGGTCTCCCGACAGACGGGAGCGAAGGATCTTCACTGCCGCCGTACCACGTTCCGGGTGCTCGGCGCGATAGACGGTCGCTGTGCCGCCTTCGCCGACATATCGCTTGAGGTGGTATCCGGCGACAGTCCGACCGACCAGCGTGTCTCCGTTCATGCAGAGGCCAAGCTAGTTAATCCATGAGGAGGCAGCAAGTTGGAGTTCCTCGCTTGACGCCTCTCGGCTCGCGCCACTAACGTTCGCCGGCCTGCAATTTCCTCAGGTCACGGCGGTTCTCCCCAGGGGTGTCTCATGCGTCGGCTTGGTATCGTGGTGTTGGTCGGCGGAGCCGCCCTTGGCTGCGGAAGCTGGAAGCGGGCCGGAAGCCAGGATGGGCCGGCGCCGGCGGATCAGCTCACGCAGCTCATGAACGTCTCCACCTTCTATCAGCGGCTCGGACGCCTGGCCGCGGCCGAGCCGCTGCCGTTTGTGGGGACGGTGGCCTTCGCGGCCGGGCCGGCTGACTCGGTCATAACGGCGATAGGCCTCTCGCTCGAGAATCGCGCCCTCGGGTTCCAACGGGAAGGCAATCTCTTTGTGGCCCGGTATCGGGTGACGATTTCGTTTCAGAGGGAGGGAGCCAGGTCGGTGAACCTGGCGCGTGACGAGATCGTCCGGGTCTCGACCTTTCAGGAGACCCAGCGGGCGGACGAGAGCATTCTCTTTCAGCAGATCCTGCGACTGACCCCCGGCAAGTATAAGGTCGCAGGTTACCGTGCGGGACGCCGGCTCCACTGCCGAGAGCCGGGCCCAGGGCGAGTATACCGCTCCTTCCTTCAAAGCAGGGACCACGTCGGCGCCGATCCTCGCATATCAGGCGACCGGCCGAGGTGCGCTCGACCGACCCGCTGTCCGTGGTGCTCAACTCGCGAGGCGCGGTTGGATACGGCGCCGATACGCTGCTGGCGTACATCGAGGGCTATGACTTTCCCGAGGCGGCAACCGTTCCATTTCAGGTCCAGGATGAGCAGCAGAATGTCATCTATACCGATTCGCTGCGCTTCCGGGGGGGTCGCCCGGTGGAAAGCCAGGTCATTCGGCTGGCGCCGGACAGCATCTCCCTCGGTGAGCTCAAGCTCTCGGTGGGCTCGGGAGCGGCCGAGCGCAGCGCATCGGCCCTGGTCTCGTTCTCCCAGGCGTGGGTGATCACCAACTTCGACGAGATGCTGGATCTGCTGCGCTACTTCGGTGAGAACGAGCGGGTGAACGCCATGCGGAAGGCTCCCGCCAGCGACCGGACCCGTCTCTGGAAGGAGTTCTATGCCGCCACCGACCCCAACAAGGAAACGCCTGAGAACGAGGCCCTCAACCAGTACTTCGGCCGCATCAGCGGGGCCAACGCCCGTTTCACCGATGAGGGCACCACCGGCTGGCGCACCGACCGGGGAGAGGTGTTCATAGCCCTCGGCCCACCCGATGAAACCATCGAGACCACCCCGGAGGCACTGCCGGGCGGGTAATTCGCTGGACCTACCTCAGTCATCGTCTCAATCTGTTTTTCCAGGACGAAACCGGGTTCGGCAGGCTGCGTCTCACGCCCGGTTCGCGGTCCGAGTTCGAGCGCATCACCAATCGGGTGAGGAGACAGGAATAGCTCTTATCTTTCAGCATGCCCCCGAACCACAATCCGCCCCAGCTCTTCCTCATCGATGGATATGCGCTGATCTATCGGGCGTTTTTCGCGATGATCTCGCGGCCGCTCCGGACTGCCAAGGGGGAAAACACCTCGGCCGCCCTGGGCATCGTGAACTTCCTGATGCGCTTGAGGGAGAAGTATCGGCCTGATTACGTCGCCTGGATCAACGATGCCGGCACGTCGTTCAGGGAGCAGCGCTACGCCGATTACAAATCAACGCGGGAAAAGCTCGACAACGAGCTCCAGTCGGACTTCGACCGCTCGGTCCATCGGATCGGGCAGCTGCTGGAGGCCTTCGGCATCCCGCTGATCACCGTCCCGGGGTACGAGGCAGACGACGTCATCGGCACGCTGGCCGCCGCCGGTTCCGAGCGCGGTCTCCAGGTAGTGATCGTCTCGGGCGACAAGGATTTCTACCAGCTGGTCGGACCTCGCGTGGCACTGCTCAACCCCGGGCGCGGCGGGCCTGCGGCGGTGGATGAAACCTGGGTGGACGAAGGCAATGCCTCTGAGCGGCTTGGTGTGGAGCCACGGCAGGTGGTCGACTTCCTGGCGCTGGTGGGGGATTCCTCGGACAACATCCCCGGCGTGAAGGGCATCGGCGAAAAAGGCGCCCAGAAGCTGCTGGCCGAGTACGGCGACCTGGACACTCTCCTGGCCCGAGCGAGTGAAATCACCGCCAAGCGGCCTCGGGAGGCGCTGCTCACCCAAGCGGACAGCGCCCGGCTGTCTCGCGAGTTGGTCACCATCAAGCGCGACGTGCCTGTCGCACTCGATGCCGGAGCGCTCATTCCCCATGAGCCTGACCGCGAGGCGGTCATTCGGATTCTTACGGAGCTGGAGTTCTTCGCCCTGGCCCGAAAGCTGACGGGGCAGGGAGGACCCGGTGCGGCAAGCACGGAAGCCCGTGAGCCCCACTACCCCGATCTCGCTGTCGAGCGAGTCGAAGCACGCAGTCGAGTTCGAGCCTGATCAACCGTTGGCAACGCTCGCCGAGGAGGACGATGCCTCCTTCTCCGCGGAATCGTGGCTGACGCTGTCAGATCTGTCCGGTCCCGCGACGGCCACGGTGACGGTGCTCGACGACCCGGCCGAGCTCCCGGCCCTGGTGGCGCGGCTCAGGGAAGCTCCGATCGTCGGGCTCGGCACCGAAACCACCTCCTCAGAGCCACATGAGGGAGAGCTGGTGGGGCTCTCGCTGGCGGCGACTCCTGAAGAGGTCTGGTATCTGCCGTTCGGCCACCGCGATCCCGGCGGCGGCTCACTCGGCTCCCTCGGCGCGGGGAGCGATGCTTCCACGGCGGTACGTAACCTTCCGCCGTTAACCGATGGCGCCATCGCCCCTCTGTACGAGCTGCTCACCGATCCCGCCGTGCCCAAGGCGGGTCACAACATCAAGTTCGATTGGCAGGTGTTGCGCCGTGCGGGGGTCGAGCTGGCCGGGGTTGCCTACGACTCACTGCTCGCGAGCTTCGTGCTGGACCCGGGCCGGCGCTCCCATGCCATCGACACCTTGTGCCTGGAACATCTGGGACGGGCCCTGCAGACCTATCAGGAGATGACCGGGAAGGGCAAATCCGAGATCTCGTTTGCCGAGGTTGCGGTCCCTCAAGCGGCGAACTATTGCGGCATGGATAGCGCGACCGCTCTGGCGTTGCATCGATTCTTTGCGCCCATGCTGACCGAGATGCAGATGGAGCCCCTGCTGCGGGAGATCGAGATGCCGCTGCTGGAGGTGCTCGTCGACATGGAGTGGGAGGGCATCACCATCGATCTCGCCTTGTTTCGGCGGCTGAGTAACGAGCTGGGCAGGGACCTGCAGCGACTGGAGGAGGAGATCGCCCGTGTGGCGGGAACCGACCTCAACCTTAACTCGCCGCGGCAGCTGGCGAGCGTCCTGTTCGAACAGCAGCAGCTCCCGGTGTTGAAGAAGACCAAGACCGGCCCATCTACCGATGCGGACGTCCTGGAGCAGCTCGCCGCCATGGGCCACGAGCTTCCCCGGCTCATCCTGGAGTATCGAGAGCTTCAGAAGCTCAAGAGCACCTACGTGGACGCGCTCCCTCTGCGCATCAACCGCACCACCGGACGGATCCACACCAGCTTCAATCAGGCCGGGGCAGCGACGGGGCGGCTCAGCTCGGCCGAACCGAATCTGCAGAACATCCCCATTCGGACCCCTCGGGGAGAGGCTATCAGGGCCGGGTTCGTTCCTCGGCCGGGGTGGGTGTTCCTCGTCGCCGACTACTCCCAGATCGAGCTGCGCATCATGGCTCACCTGTCGGAGGACCCTGCCTTCATAGAGGCGTTCCGCCAGGGCGGCGACATTCACCGGCAGACCGCGGCGCTCATCTTCAACGTGCCTCCGGACCAGGTCAACGGTGATATGCGTGCGCGCGCCAAGACCATCAACTTCGCCACGATCTACGGGCAGGGCCCCTTCGCATTGAGCCGGCAGCTGAGCATTTCGCTGGAGGATGCCAAAGAGTTCATCACCCGCTATTTCGAGCGCTTCTCCGGCGTGCGCGCCTTCCTCGACCGGCAGATCGAGCTGGCGCGGCAGCAGGGATATGTCGAGACCCTGTTCAAGCGCCGGCGCTACATTCCCGAGATCAAGGAACGCAACTTCAACCAGCGCTCCTACGGCGAGCGCAATGCTCAGAACTCGCCGCTGCAGGGCTCCGCCGCGGATCTGATCAAATTGGCCATGGTACGAATTCATCGCGCCATTCGGGAGCGCGGGCTGGAAAGCCGCATGCTTCTGCAGGTCCACGACGAGCTGGTTTTCGAGGCCCCGCCTCACGAGGTCGAGGCGCTGGGTGAGCTGGTAAGGGAACAGATGGAGAACGTCGCCCCCCTGCGGGTGCCGCTCGTGGTCGACATCGGGACCGGGCCGAACTGGCTCGAAGCGAAGAGTTAAGGCTTCGCGCTCGGATTTTGCATCAGCCCGAGCCTGTCCCGTCCGGCCACCTGTTCCCCTGGCACTGTTTCGCAGTGTCAGGCCAGATCTTGGAGATCTATGAGGTCCGCAGTACTCCCGCTGCTGACATTCGGGCTGTTTGCGATGCTGGTGGCGGACCGGCTGTCGCACGCCCTGGGTTCGGATGCTGATCCTGTCACTGAGGTGCAGGATGGGGCAGCAGCTGCTCGAGACGGAAGGCTCCTCTGCGGCCATTGCAGCAGAAAGTCAAAGGTCCGGCGCGCCGCCTGGCCCGCATCGCCCTGCGGCAGCAGATCGGCCGTGAGTCCGGCAGGACCTATCTGGATTCCTTGATGGCCACGACCGATTCTGTAGTCCGGCGCTGGCCCGATCGGGGCGGGAGGCCGCTCAAAGTCTCGCTGTTGGAGAGCGGACCTTCGGGCTACCATCCCCGCATGGGGCGGATTTTTCTGGACGCTCTGTTCCGATGGGAGAACACTGGGGTGGGCGTCCGGTTCGATATCGTCTCCGACACCAGTGACGCGGAGATCGTGGTTCATTGGATCGATCGCTTCGACTTCGATCGGGCCGGACAGACCGACCTGACCTGGGACCAGGCAGGGCGGGTGCGCAGGGCGGCCATTTCCCTCGCGATTCGGACCACCCGCGGGTTCTCCCTGCCCGATGATGCCCTCGTCTCAGTAGCAGTCCACGAAATCGGCCATGCCCTCGGCCTGCCGCATTCGGCCGATTCGAACGACGTGATGTATCCGGCTACCCGCACCGGCGTCATTTCCGAGCGCGACCGGCGCACGGCGCAGGTGCTCTACCAGCTTCAGCCGGGCCCGGTGCGGGACCCCCGGGGCTCGCCATGATCCCAATGCGGTCGATCCCGCGCTTGCTGCTGACCATGGCGTTTCTCGCGTCCACGATCAGGAGTTCGGCGCCGGCCCAATCGATCGAAGACGTGGATGCGATTGTCAGGCAGGGGATCAAGCAGGGGATCTATCCCGGGGCCGTGGTTGTGATTGGCCGCCGGGATTCGGTGCTATACGCGCGGGGCTATGGCCACTTTACCTGGAGCCCCCGCTCCCCGGTCCCCTCTCCCGACTCGACCCTCTGGGACATCGCCTCGATCACCAAGGTGATGGGAACCACCAGTGCAGCGATGCGGCTGGTCGATCGGAATCTTCTGAGGCTGGATGCCCCGGTGGGCCGGTACCTGCCCCGCTTTGCGGGCGGTAGGCGGGACCGGGTGACCGTGCGCATGCTTCTGGACCATACCAGCGGACTCCGCGCGTACGTGCCCTTCTTCAAGCAGACCAAGAGTCGCGATGCGGCCATCTCCCTTCTTTACTCCGAACAGCCGGTTCGGGAGCCGGGTGAAAAGGCGGTCTATAGCGACCTCAATGCCATCCTCCTGGGTCTGCTCCTGGAGACGGTCTCGGGGATGCCGCTGGAGCGGCTGGTTGCCAGGGAAGTGTTCCAGCCGCTGGAGCTTGAGGGAGCGGCGTATCACCTGACCGCGACCGCGCGACGGAGGGCCGTGCCTACCGCCCTGTGGCGCGGGCAGCCGGTTCAGGGACAGGTCAATGACCCCAACGCTGCTCGTGCTCGGTGGCGCCGCCGGCCATGCCGGAATCTTCTCAACCGGGATGGACCTCGCGCGGTATGCGCAGGTCTGGTTGCGCAATGGTGTGGGTCCCCGAGGCCCGTGGGTCAGCCCGGCTACGATCCGGCGCTTTCTGACCCGTGGCGCCAATAGTGGGCCGCGCCTTCTGGGATGGGACACTCCCGAGCAGGACGCCAAGGTGCCCAGTCTCTTCGGAACGCTCATAAGCGACGCTGCGTACGGGCACACCGGTTTTACCGGCACCGAGATCTGGATCGACCCCGCTCACGATCTCTTCCTGGTCTTTCTGACCAACGGGACATTCAACCCCAGGGGGAGCAACTCGCACCACGGTCTGCGGATCGTGCGGACATCGCTCTCCGACGCCGCGATTCGCCTCGTGCCCCAGGTTTGCCAGCAGGATCTCGTGGCCGAGTGCTGACGGCACGTTATCTTCAGATGACGGTCACCTGAAGCCGCGTCCTGCTGCCCCGAGTATCCCATGTCCACGGTACCTACCTCTGAAGCCATCCGAAAAGCCATCCGGGCCGTCAAGGATCCGGAGCTCAATCTGAACATCATCGACATCGGTCTGGTGTACGAAGTCGAGGTGGATGAATCCGGGAGCGTCCGCGTTCAAATGACGCTCACCTCGCCCGGCTGCCCCGCGGGAGCCGAGATCATTGCCGATGTCAAGCGGGTGGTGGGTGATATGGAGGGAGTGCAGTCGGTCGAGGTCGAGCTGGTGTGGGATCCCTACTGGACGCCGGAGAAGATGGACCCTCGAGTCCGCACCTTCCTCGGATTCTGAGCGGTCAGGCGGCGGGCTGGCGGACGGCCGTCAGCAGCCGACCGCCAAACTCGCGTCTCTGCCAGCGCCGAAGCTCGGGCACCTCTGCGAGCTGCTCCACCGTGGCAGGGTTCATCCGCGCAATCGCCTCCAATGTGCCGTTGGGACAGAGGACGCCTGGCGCCAGATCGTACTCGCCGGCGAGCTGATTCCGCGCCGCCTTCAGCCGCTCCAGCCGCGCCTCGTACGCGGCGTCCGGCTGCCGGCGCGGTGTTCGTTCGATCCGGGGCAGTTCCGTCTCAGGCACCGACAGGCCGCGTCGCACCGCAGCCAGGAGATCGGCGCCCCTTCGCTCGACCTGATCTCCTCCCACGCCGCGCACGGCCTTCAGCTGCTCCAGGTCCTGCGGCGGCGACTTCGCCATGAGCAGCATGGGCTCGTTGTTCAAGATCCGGAACGCCGCCTTGTCGGTTCGCCGGGCGAGCTGGTCCCGCCACTGGTACAGCTCTCTGAGGATGGCCAGCGATCTTCCCGGCATTGCCTTGGCTCCCTTCATCCGCAGATAGCCCGGCTCCTCATTTTCTGCCGGCTGCCGACGGTCTTCCGTTGCCAGCGCGAATTCCTCCTCGGCCCAGTCCAGCCGGCCCGCGGCACTCAGGCGAGCGCGGAGCAGATCGCGCAGGGCTGGAAGATGGTGAGTGTCGGCAGCGGCGTACTCCAGCATCTCGTCCGAGATTGGCCGTGCCGACCAGTCGGCTCTCTGGAAACGCTTATCGAGCCGCACTCCCAGATACTTCTCGAGGAGCGCGGCGAGACCCACGCCGGGCTCGTTCAGTAACTGGGCCGCGATCCGGGTGTCGAACAGGTTATTCGCCTGAAAACCGTACTCTGCCCGCAGCAACCGCAGGTCATAATCCGCGTCATGAAACACAATTTCCACGTTGGGATCACTGAGCGCCCTTCCCAGCGGCTCCAGGCTGGTGACCGCCAGCGGATCCACCACGGCCGTCTCACTCCGGGAGGAGAGCTGCAGCAGATAGACGCGGTCGTAGAAACGATGGAAGCTGGCCGCTTCGGTGTCCACCGCCAGAAGCGGTTCCCCGCGGAATCGCTCGAACAGGCTCTCCAGCTCTAGCCTGACTCTGGACCAGACGAACACCCACGTCAATCGGCCTTCGCCACCAGCTCCAGGCCGGCGGCAATCTCGTCGAGAGCCTTGGACAGCGTCTTGTAGAAATCCGCGTCGGGTTGAGGTGTGCCACCCATGGCCGCGTCCATCTGGAGCTTGCGGGCCAAACGAGCAGCGTGGCGGATGTAGTCGGTGGCTGGTTTCATGTCAGCGGGGCGGCTGGGCCGCGGGGCAGCAGGAGAACAGGATGCGGCTGAGTTGCCCGAAAAATACATGCACGACACATTAGATGAGTCTAACTTCCTGCGAACCGCCCCGCTGCCCCGTCCCGCTATTATTGCCCTCATGCCCACACCCGAGATCGACCTCGTCGTCTATCCCGACGAATGTGACGCCTTTGGACATCTCAACCAGGCGTCGTTCCTGAGCTTGTTCGAGCGGGCCCGGTGGGAGATGCTGCGGGGAGGGCCGGGCATGGACGTGTTCACCAGGACCGGCTCGTGGCCGGCGCTGCGGAAGACAGTGATCGACTACCGGGCCGCTGCTTTCCCGGGTGACGTGCTGCGTTTCCACCAGGTGCTGACTCACGTGGGACGCACCAGCTTCACCATGAGACAGACGGCGCGCCGGGTTCGCGACGACGCGCTGATTGCCGGAGCCGAATTCGTGTTCGTGTGCATCGATCGCGAGGGCCGCCCTACACCGGTGCCGCCCGAGTTCAGGGAGTACATGAACGCGGGTCGCGATGTTCATGCCGACGTGCAACGGATCACGGTTAACGGGGTGAACCTGGCGGTCGAGGTGCGGGGGGAGGGTCCCGCGATCCTCTTCATTCACGGCTACCCGCTCGATCGGAGCATCTGGCAGGACCAGATCCTTGCCCTGGAAGGTTATCGCCGCATCGCGCCGGACTTGCGGGGCATGGGCCAGTCGGACGCACCAGACCTCGGCTACGGCATGTCTATCTATGCCGCCGACCTGAGCGCACTGCTGGACGTCCTGGGAGTGGATGAGGTGGTTCTGTGCGGGCTCTCGATGGGAGGCTACGTCGCGCTGGAGTTTCTGCGGCAGCGACGGGCGCGGGTGCGGGGGCTGATCCTCATGGACACCAAGGCGGAGGCGGACACCCCTGACATCAGGCGGAGCCGCGACGCCGCCGCGGCGACAGCACGGGAGCGCGGGGCGGCGGCCATAGCGGACACCATGGTGCCCAAGATGCTCGCCGCCGGAACCCTGGCGGGTCGGCCCGACATCGCGAAACGGCTGCGCTCGCTGATCGCCGGCATGCCGGTCTCCGGTCTGGTAGGCGCTCTGGCAGCCATGCGAGACCGTGAGGGAAGCGAGGCCCTGCTCAAGACGCTGGCGGATGTGCCGACTTTGGTCGTTGCGGGGGAAGGCGACACATTGACGCCACCGGCGCAGGCTCGGGCGTTGGCCGATGCCATCCCGGGCGCGGAAGTGGCCATCATTCCCGGCGCCGGACATCTGCCGCCGGTGGAGCAGCCGGAGGTCACCACGGCGAAGGTGCGGGAATTCCTGGGGAGAATTGGGCTGAAACCTTCCGCCTGAGCCGCGCGTTCTATTCAATGGCGGCAAGGCCGGCAACGGTCTCCGCCGAACAGAAGGTCCTTCCCTACCGGCTCCGGGGTCGCGGCCAAGCAGTACGATCCCGGGGCTCCTTTCTTTGTGGGCTAGTCGCGACCGCCAGGTATCGGTCTACTCCATAACACAAGCAGACCCTCCTCAGGATGAGGAGGGCCGTGTGGTTACTGAACAGCCAACAGCCAATAGCGACCGTAGCCAATAGCCTTCTACCTCTTCGGCCTCCCTGGAGGATTATCGCCGTTAAAGACTTCCTTGTTCTTCTCGACGTACGCCACCATGTCCGGCGGCACGTCCTCCTCCGGGAAAATGGCGGTGACCGGGCACTCCGGCTCGCAGGCGCCGCAATCGATGCACTCATCGGGATGGATGTACAGCTGGTCCTCACCCTCGTAGATGCAGTCCACCGGACACACATCCACGCAGGCGCGGTCTTTCACCCCAATGCACGCCTCGACGATCACGTACGTCATGCTGCGGCTCCTCTGCCGAATAAAGCCCGGGATCTCGTACTCGAAAAGGTATACGAAGTGTACTGATAGGACGCAAGGGCCATCGTGCTACCTTATTTTTGCCCTTCATGCGTTGTCTCGTTCCCATCATCATCTCGCTCGCACTGACACCCCCGGCTCGCGCCCAGACCTGCGCTCCCGGCACGACAGCACTGGTTCTCTCCGGTGGCGGCGCCAAGGGACTGGCGCATATCGGAGTTCTGCGGGTGCTCGACAGCTTGGGCATTCACCCGGACCTGGTCGTCGGTACCAGTATGGGTGCGATGATCGGTGGCATGTATGCCAGCGGCTACAGCGGACGCGAGATCGATTCGCTGGCCCGCGCACTGCCGATCGGAGGGCTCTTTCGCACCTATCAGCCCCGGGCCCCTCGCTCCCTCGGCCTCCTGCAGCCGTTGGTGGTCCTGGAGCAGGGCGCAGGCCGGTTTCTGCTCCAGACAGCCGCTGTCCGCGAGCCGCAGGTCAACGCCCTGGTCAACGCGGCCATGCTGCGGGGGAATCTGCTGGCCCGGGGAAATTTCGATTCCTTGCCGATCCGATTTCGCGCGGTCGCCACCGATCTGGCGAACCGCGCAGCGGTGGTTCTGGCCTCGGGGGACCTCGCGCAGGCCGTCCGGGCGAGCCTTGCAATCCCGCTCATCTTTTCTCCCGAGTCGTTGGACGGCCGCCTGCTGGCGGATGGGGGGCTCGCGGGAAACATTCCGATCTCGGTCGCCAGAGATGCCGGTGCCGACCGCGTCATCGTGTCCGACGCCACCGAGCGGCTCGCCGACTCGCTGAACCTCTATTCCCCCTTCATCCTGGCGGACCGGCTGCTGGGGTTTCTCTTCCAGCAACCGGTGGATTCGTTGCGCCCTGGGGACATCCTCATCCGGCCGGCGGTAGAGGGATTTACCAGCCTCAACTTCTCTTCCGCCCGAGTCGATCAGCTGATCCGGAATGGAGCCGCGGCGGCCGATACGATCCTGCCGAACTTGCGCTGCCCGCCAGACCGCGCCCCACCCATACCACGCTCAGTCCCCTCCCGCGTGTCCGGTGTTGAGATCGCAAGCCCCAATCCGTCAGAACGCCTTGCGCTTCTACGGCTGCTGGGTCTCGGGCTGAGCGACACGCTCGACTTGCCGCTGCTGCGGAGCCGGATCCACCAACTGGGTGAGTCCGAAGCGTTCCGCGCAGTATGGCTTGCTCCTCGAGGCGCCGGAGATTCCGTCTCGTTCGAGGTCACGGTGCGGCGAGCCGCCCGTCGGGTCGCGGGACTGGGGCTCGCCTACGACAACGAGCTGGGTGGGCGCATGTGGGCCGGCGCCGTCGACTATCGACTCTTCGGCCTGGCACTCGAAGGGAGCTCGGCCGTGCTGCTCGGCGACTTCCGGCAGGAGCTGCTGATCGGATTCAGGAGAAACTATCAGCTCGGGCGGCAGCTCATGACGCCCACTGCCACCGTACGGCTGGGATTGGAGTCAGTGCGACGGTTCAGCGCCGACGGAGAGGAGCTCGACCCGGCAGCGACCCGGGAGGCCATCGGGTTTCTCGGACTCGAGCGCGCGTTCGCGCCTGGTTGGCAGGTCGGGTTGGGTTTCTCAGGACACGCATGGCACGAGCCTGGCCTGAGCCAATCCACGGCAGGGGTGACGCTTCGCGGTCTCAGAGCAACCACGTCGGGGCTGCCGCTTTTCGAGGGGGACGTTGCCTGGACCGGGGTGTATCGCCGAGCCCAAGTCGAAGGCACCGGCTCGCTGCGGGCCGGGCCGGTTCAGCTGAGTCCGCGACTTAGGCTGGGTTGGGGAGAGCAGCTCCCGGAGCAAGCCACCTTTCCCCTGGGCGGAGATGATGGCTTTCCTGGCTTGCATCTCGGCGAACTCCGGGGCGACCGGGAGGTGCTGGTGGGTCTCATGATCACATACGGACTGACTGGCCCGTTCGTCGCCCGGGCGGAGCTGGTCACGGGTCGTTCGGCATCAGGAGGAGCATTGTTCGGCTCAACCGGCTGGCTGGCCGGCGTGCGGGCAGGGCTCGGCGCGGACACTCCGGTGGGACCAGTCCGGGTCGAATACGGGCTGGCGAATACCGGTCGCGGTGCGCTCTTCGTCCGATTAGGTAGGTGGTTCTAGAGGATCTAGCCGTCCACCAGCTGATTGGCGTAGCTCTCGGACCGTGGCTCCGGCGGCCCATAGCGACCGCTCGGTCCGTGCAGTCGGTGCCACTCCTCGCGCAGGCAGAAAGGGTCCAACCCCTGGGGCCGATCGACCGCCAGAACGCCGTCCAGGTGGTCGATTTCGTGCTGCAGCAGCTCGGCGCGGTCAGCTTCAACTTCAACCTCGGTCCATTCGCCCTTCAGGTCCTGGTACCGGACCCGGATCTTGTAGGCTCGTGACACGCGGACCAGAAGGTTCGGGAACGAAAAGCAATCGTCCCAGACCTCGAAATCTTCGTTCCCGATATCGACGATCTCCGGATTGATCAGGGTCCAGGGCTGGTCCATTTCGACGTAAACCATGCGAACCGGCGCCCCAATTTGAGGGGCGGCAATCGCGCGGCCGCCGCCGAAGCGGGACTGCCAATCGCGCAGAGTCTCCCGCATGTCGTCCATGATGACCCGGACCGCAGTGGACTTCGGCTTGGTGATCGGCTCGCACTTGGCGCGCAGGACCGGGTCGCCGAGCAGTCGAATGCGGTGAATTGTCATGGGCGGCAGCCTGATGGGGTGGAAATCCGGGTGTGTACAATATGTGAGATTGATTTCAGGCTGACCAGCCACCAGGAAGTAGTATGGCATGCTACTACAATTTTGGTATAGCTAGCTCTTACCGACGCAGTCCGATTCCAGTAATACTTGCCAGCATATCTGGTTATGCCGAAGTAACTTACGATTCGCACCAGAAATCTGCGCGAATTGACAATCCCGACTAAATCACTTATGATTGCGCCTAATGGAACTCTCTAGGCAAGCAGCCAACGCTCACGCTGTCCTTCCGGTAGGCCCCAAGGGTGTACGAGGCGCCATCCTCGTCGAGCTCAAGCGGGCCCAGAGCCTCACAGCCAAGGATCTGGCGGGTCGGCTGGGGCTGTCGCTTAATGCCGTACGCCACCACTTGAAGGAACTCGAAGCGGAGTCGCTAGTTGGGTATGAACGGCACCACCACGGTGTCGGTGCCCCTGCCTTCTCCTACCGTCTCACTGCCGCGGGCCAGGCACTGTTTCCTCGAAGGTACGAAGCGACTCTCAACGAGTTGCTTGACTACGTGGTGCGGCGGGAAGGCCGCGCCTCCGCCGTGGCGGTTCTTGAGGCCAGGTATGAGGCATTGACCCAGCGGCTACAGGAACAGCTCGCCGACGCAACGCCGCCGGAGAAAATGGCTGCGGTTACCCGGTTATTGTCGGACGAGGGGTATATGGCGGAGGGAACCGCTTCGTCTTCAGGGAACGGCACGCTGGTCGAGCATAACTGTGCCATCCAGGCCGTGGCGGAGAGGTTTCCGGAAATCTGCGCGGCGGAGGCGAGGTTTCTGGCGGCGGTCCTTGGCGCCGAGGTCGATCGCCGCGAACACATCTTGAGCGGATGCAGCGCATGTGAATACCGGGTGCGCTTTACTGCCGCGGATAACGTTGGCCCGGGAGAGATGGCGCCTCCCGGTTCCGAAGCTCAGGAGAGCGTATGAGCTCGTCGGTTGAAACGCTGGTCAACAAAGAATACAAGTACGGCTTCGTCACCGACATCGAGTCGGATTCGGCGCCCAAGGGTCTGAATGAGGACATTATCCGCCTCATATCGGCCAAGAAGGGGGAGCCCGAGTGGCTTCTCGACTGGCGGCTGAAGGCGTTTCGTGGCTGGCTCAAGATGGCCGAGCCGCACGGCTGGCCTAACATCAAGTACCAGCCGGTCGACTATCAGTCGCTGCGCTATTACTCGGCTCCGCGAACCGCCAAGCCGCTCGGCAGCCTGGACGAGGTGGACCCCAAGCTTCTCGAGACCTACCAGAAGCTCGGTATCCCCCTCACCGAGCAGAAGCTGCTCGCGGGTGTGGCCGTTGACGCCATCTTCGACAGCGTATCCGTCGGGACCACGTACAAGGCCAAACTCGCGGAAGCGGGAGTCATCTTCTGCTCCTTCGGAGAGGCGGTCCGGGAGCACCCGGAGCTGGTCCGGAAGTATCTCGGATCAGTCGTGCCCGCAAGCGACAACTTCTTTGCGGCGCTCAATGCGGCGGTGTTCAGCGACGGGTCGTTTGTATTCGTGCCCAAGGGCGTGAAATGCCCCATGGAGCTCTCGACCTATTTCCGGATCAACGCCGCGGAGACCGGTCAGTTCGAGCGAACCCTGATCGTGGCTGAAGAGGGCGCTTCGGTGAGTTACCTGGAAGGATGCACCGCCCCCAAGCGGGACGAGAACCAGCTGCACGCCGCCGTGGTGGAGCTGGTGGCGCTCGACAACGCCAACATCAAGTACTCGACGGTGCAGAACTGGTACGCCGGAGATGAAGAGGGCAAAGGTGGGATCTATAACTTCGTCACCAAGCGGGGGAAGTGCGCCGGAGTCAACTCCAAGATTTCGTGGACCCAGGTAGAGACCGGCTCCGCCATCACCTGGAAGTACCCCAGCGTCATCCTTCAGGGCGACAACTCGGTGGGTGAGTTCTACAGTGTGGCCGTGGTCAACGGAATGCAGCAGGCCGACACGGGCACCAAGATGATTCACCTGGGCAAGAACACGCGCAGCACGATCGTCTCGAAGGGCATCTCAGCGGGCCGCGGCCAGAACAGCTACCGCGGGCTGGTCAAGGTGCTGCCCAAGGCGGCGGGCGCCCGTAACTACACCCAGTGCGACTCGATGCTCATCGGAAACCGCTGTGGGGCACACACATTCCCGTACATCGATGTCCAGAACTCCACCGCCTCGGTCGAGCATGAGGCTTCGACGTCCAAGATCGGCGAAGACCAGATTTTCTACCTGAAGCAGCGAGGCCTCAACACCGAGAACGCGATCTCAATGATCGTGAACGGGTTTTGCAAGGAGGTCTTCAAGGAGCTTCCGATGGAGTTTGCGGTGGAAGCGCAGAAGCTGCTCGGGGTGAGTCTCGAGGGAAGCGTCGGATAAGGCGCTCACGTTGAAGAGGAGATCGACATTGCTAGAGATCCGAGGCCTCAAGGCCAGCGCCGGCGACAAGGAAATCCTGAGGGGCATAGACCTCACCGTTAACGCGGGAGAAGTCCACGCCGTCATGGGGCCCAACGGCTCGGGCAAGAGCACGCTGGCGCAAGTGCTCGCCGGTCACCCGGCCTACGCGGTGACGGACGGCACCGTGCTCTATCAGGGCATGGACCTGCTCGACATGGATCCGGAGGAACGGGCCCAGGCGGGAGTTTTCCTCGCCTTCCAATATCCGGTGGAGATTCCCGGCATCAGCAATGCGTACTTCCTGCGCGCCGCCTACAACGAGATCCGGAAAGCCAACGGCCTGGAGGAAGTGGACTCCATGGATTTTCTGGACCTGCTGGAGGACAAGCTCAAGCTGGTCGAGTGGGGTCCGGAAATCATGAGCCGGGCGGTGAATTCCGGCTTCTCGGGTGGGGAGAAGAAGCGTAACGAGATCCTTCAGATGGCCGTGCTGCAGCCGAGGCTCGCCATTCTCGACGAGACCGACTCCGGCCTCGATATCGACGCATTGCGTATCGTGGCCAGCGGCGTCAACGCGCTGCGCCGCCCGGACAGCGCGACGATCATCGTGACCCACTACCAGCGGTTGCTGAACTACATCGTACCCGACCAGGTGCACGTGCTGTCCGGCGGCCGCATCGTGAAGTCGGGAGGTAAGGAGCTGGCCCTGGAGCTCGAGGCCAAAGGCTATGAGTGGCTGGAGCAGGAGGTTGGGGCACTATCGTGAGCCAGGCCTCCCTGCAGGAGTTTGGAACTCACAACGGCACTGCCATGGCGGACGGTCCTGAATGGCTGGAGCCAGTGCGCCGCGCTGCCATCGAGCGCTTCGCTGTCACCGGCTTTCCGACCAGTCGCGACGAAGAGTGGCGCTTCACTCCGGTGGCCCCTATCGCCCAGGGAAACTGGCGGCAGGCGGCCGGCCCGGATTGCGCGGTTACCCGGGAACAACTGGATCCGTTCATTTTCGGACACCCGGAATGGACCACGCTGGTGTTCCTGGACGGCAGCTATAGCGAGACGCTGAGCTCCATCAGTGCGTTGCCCGAGGGAGTCCGCGTGGGAAGCTTGTCGGAAGCGCTCCGGGCCGACGGGGCCACGCTCGAGCGGCATCTGGCGCGTCACGCCCCAGTGGACGGAAGCCCGTTTACAGCCCTCAGCACTGCATTCATGCGGGACGGCGGCTTCATCCACGTGCCGCCCAATACCGACCTGATCCGCCCGGTCCACCTCATCTTTGTGACAACCTCGGGGGCCGACCGGACCGTAGCCCACCCACGAAACCTCGTGCTGGTCGAGACTGGGGCTCGAGCTTCGGTCATCGAGAGCTACGTAACCCTGGCGGAGGGCAGCCGGTACTGGACCAATGCCGTCACCGAGGTCGTGGCCGGCGCCAACTCCTGGATCGAGCACACCCGGATCCAGCGGGAGAGCGAGCAGGCGTATCACGTGGGTCTGACTCACGTGGAGCAGGAGCGGGACAGCCATTACCGTTCCTTCTCCCTGGCCATGGGAGGCGCGCTCGCGCGTCACAATTTGACCGCTCGGCTGAATGGGGAAAATGTCGAGACCCTCATGTACGGCCTGTACCTTACTCGGGGCGATCAGGTCGTCGACAACCACACCGCCATTCACCACGACCAGCCGAACTGCCGCAGCTGGGAGGTCTACAAAGGTGTCCTCGATGGGCGTTCGCGCGCCGTCTTCAACGGTAAAGTGTTCGTCAAGCCGGAGGCCCAGAAGACCGATGCGAAGCAGACCAATCGCAACCTGCTGCTGAGCGACACCGCCAAGGTAAACACCAAGCCGCAGCTGGAGATCTTCGCGGACGACGTAAAATGCACCCACGGGGCCACCGTTGGCCGGCTGGACGACCTGGCCCTGTTCTATGCCCGCAGCCGCGGTGTGCCCGCGGACCGAGCGCAGCTGCTCCTCACATATGCCTTTGCCGCGGAGGTCACAGCCGAGGTCGCGCTGGAGCCGGTCCGCGAGGAGCTCGAGCGGCTGGTACGCGAACGGCTGGGGGCTATGTGAGCGGGACAGCGGGGCCGCGGGGCCGCGGATCAGCGACTGCCGAGAAGATCCTCTCGGCGGAGGCTCTTCCTCGCGCCCAGCCGCCCCGCGCCCGCTGGACGTCGAGCGGATCCGGTCCGACTTTCCCGATCCTGAGCCGCCGGATCCGGGGAAAACCGCTCGTCTACCTCGACAACGCCGCTACCAGCCAGAAGCCTCAGGCGGTCATCGATGCGGTGACCCGGTTCTACTCCACGGAAAACGCCAACATCCACCGCGGCGTTCACTATCTCAGCGAACGGGCCACGGAGGCCTATGACGCAGGTCCGGGACCGGGTGGCTCGGTTCATCAATGCACGGTCTTCACGCGAAGTAATCTTTACCCGGGGGACCACTGAGGGCATCAACCTCGTGGCCCAGACCTACGGGCGAACCAACGTAAAGCCTGGTGATGACATTGTCATCACAGCGATGGAGCATCACTCGAACATCGTCCGTGGCAACTGCTCTGCGAACAGAACGGAGCTACCCTCCGGGCGGCCCCGTTCAACGATGCCGGAGAGCTGGATCTGGATTCGTTTGAGCGGCTTCTCACCGACCGGACCAGGATGGTCGCGGTCGTTCACGTCTCAAACGCTCTGGGGACCATCAATCCTATTAAGCGGCTGGTAGCACTGGCGCACAGCCGGGGCATCCCGGTGCTGGTCGACGGCGCTCAGGCGGTCCCCCACCTCCCCGTCGACGTTCAGGATCTCGATTGCGACTTCCTGGCGTTTTCCGGACACAAGGTCTTTGGGCCGACTGGGGTCGGCGTGCTCTATGGCCGCCAGAGCCTTGCTGGAAGGAATGCCGCCCTATCAGGGTGGTGGTGACATGATCGCGACTGTGACCCTACAGCGATCTACTTGGGCCCCACTACCAGCCAAGTTCGAGGCCGGCACCCCGATGATCGCGGAGGTGATAGGGCTCGGTGCCGCTTTGGAATACGTGGAAGGAGTCGGCCTGGAGAGGATCGGTGCCCGGGAGAACGATCTACTGGCACATGCCACCGACCGACTCAGCGCCATCCACGGTCTCCGGCTCATCGGTACAGCGAGGGACAAGGCAGCGGTGCTGGGCTTCGTGCTCGATGGGGTTCATCCCCACGACATCGGAACCGTCCTGGATGATCAGGGCATTGCGATCCGGGCCGGGCACCACTGTGCCCAGCCGGTGATGGACCGCTACGGAGTTCCGGCGACCGCACGAGCGTCTTTCGCCTTCTATAATACCCACGCCGAAATTGACGCCCTGGCCGATGCCGTTGTTACTGTCAAGAAGATGTTCGGACGATGACGGACTCACGGCCCTCTATCAGGACGTCATTCTGGACCATAACCGGTCGCCACTGAACTATCGGCCCATGGAGAACGCCAACCGCAGAGTGGAAGGGAACAATCCACTCTGCGGCGACCGTTTGACGGTATGGCTTCGGATGGAAGATGGCGTGATAGCCGATGCCACGTTCCAGGGCCTCGGTTGTGCTATCTCCATGGCCTCCGCTTCGCTCATGACCAATGCCGTCAAGGGAAAGACGCGAGCAGGAAGCCGAACTGCTCTTCGACCGTTTCCGTCGTATGATTACTGGCGTCGGGAACGAAGGGGAAACAGCCGAGCTCGGGCAAGCTGGCGGTCTTTTCGGGGGTGTCGGAGTTCCCGATCAAAGTAAAGTGTGCAACCCTCTCCTGGCACGCCATGAAGGCCGCACTGGACCAGCCCGACGCCATAGTGTCCACGGAATAGGGAAACGCCGCAGGGCCTGAACCACTACCAGTCATCACGATCTAAAAGGAAAGCAGACCGATGCCCTACAATCCTGCGCTGGTGGCCCCCATGCGGGCCGAAATGACCCGGATGGGTGCCAGGGAGCTCACCAGCGCCGCCGAGGTGGATGCCGCTATCGGCGATCAGAAAGGTTCTATGCTCGTGTTCGTAAACTCCGTCTGCGGATGCGCTGCCGGGAACGCCCGTCCGGCGCTGGCGCTGGCGCTCAAGCATAGCGTTACCCCTCAGCAGGTGGTGACCGTCTTCGCCGGCCAGGATCTGGACGCCGCAGCCCGCGCCCGCCAGTACTTCGGCGAGTACCAGCCCAGCAGCCCGTCCATCGCCCTATTGCGAGACGGCGAGGTGGTGCATTTTGTCCACCGCCACCAGATCGAAGGTCGTCCCCCTCAGTCGATTGCCGCTGACCTCACAGCCGCGTTTGATCGGTTCTTCGGCGCCACGGTCTAGTCCATGTCGGGCCACGTTTTTCATCCCGGGCACTCGGAGCTGCACGGCATCACGGTCGTCCTGGAAACCATTGGGTCGCTGACCTACATAGGACGGTATGACAGCGAGGACGAGCGCGGCGTACATATGCTCGATGTCGGGGTACACGACGCCTCGGCCGGGACGGCATCTAAGGAAGAGTACATTCGTAAGTGTGCCAAGTTCGGTATCCGGAGTGACCACAAGCATCTGGCAGTGCCTGCGGCCGAGTAGTCAAAATCACCGCTTGCAGCGATGGCTTGATAGTGGCGCTCGGGGGCGCCTCCTGGGCTGTACCGGGCCCCAATAGGCCCGGAGGGCTCCCTGCGGGATCCCTCCAATTGTATACTGTCGTTACGCTGTTACGACCCGCTACTCGCCAGGCGAACACGCTAGATTCTTCGACATGGAGCGCTACCACGTCATCGTGATCGGCGGCGGGCACGCCGGCGCAGAAGCCGCAGCCCTCGCCGCTCGGCGCGGCGCCCGGACCCTCCTGCTGACCCAGAATCTCGAGACGATCGGCCAGATGTCATGCAATCCCGCGATCGGCGGGATTGCCAAGGGCACGGTCGTGCGGGAGGTCGATGCGCTGGGCGGGGTCATGGGCCGAGCCACAGACCTGGCGCGGATACAGTTCCGGATGCTGAACCGCTCGAAGGGTCCCGCAGTCTGGTCTCCCCGGGCCCAGTGCGATCGAGGGCTTTACCGTAGAGCGGTCCGCACGCTCCTGGAACGCCAGCCCAACCTCGAGTTCGCCCAGGGAACGGTCTCTGAGCTTCTAATGTCCGGCAAATGTATAGATGGTGTACGGACGCTGGATGGGAGAGCCTTCTACGCCCAGTCAGTGGTTCTCACTGCCGGCACGTTCCTCCGAGGAAAGATCCATATGGGGCTCGAGGCCCATGTCCCTGCGGGCCGAGCCGGCGAAACGCCCGCAATCGAAATCGCTCAACAGATTGAAGAACTTGGTCTTACGTGTCAAACGCTTCAAGACCGGAACCCCGCCGCGGATCGATGGGCGCTCAGTAGATCTTCTCGCATGCTACAGCCCAGGACGGAGATGCGGGAGAATTCTGGTTCTCGTTCTACGATCAGCGGCGTCCATCCCCTGCAGCTCCCTGCTACCTGACGCACACGGGCGCCGAGCTCCGGGACATCGTGCTCCGGCACCTCCAGCAGTCCGCGCTGTATGGTGGAGCGATCAGCGGACGCGGGCCGCGGTACTGTCCGTCCATCGAGGACAAGATTCTGAAGTTCCCCGACGCAGAGCACCACCAGGTGTTTCTGGAGCCCGAGGGACTGGACACCTCGGAGATGTATGTCAACGGGCTTTCTACTTCGCTGCCGCCAGCCGTCCAGCTCGACTTCCTTAGGACCGTTCCCGGTCTCGAGCAGGTACTGCATGACTCGGCCGGGCTACGCCATCGAGTACGACTACTTTCCACCCACGCAGCTAAAGCCCACGCTGGAGTCGCGCCTCGTCCGCGGCCTCTTCTTGGCGGGCCAGGTCAATGGCACCACTGGCTACGAGGAGGCTGCGGGCAGGGAGCGGTCGCGGGCATCAATGCGGCCGCGCACGCACTAGGAAGTCGAAGAGCATCGTGTTTCGCGCGGGACGAGGCTTTTCTCGGGGTCTTGGTCGACGATCTCGTCACCCGAGGGGTGGATGAGCCCTACCGGCTATTTACGTCCCGATCCGAGTACCGCCTGCTCCTGCGGCAAGACAACGCGCTCCGTCGGCTGGCTCCTCATCGCCGAACGTTTGGGTACGTTGAGCCCAGGAGGAGCTGGACCTTGCGGAGATCCAGGCTCAGAGCGGAAGAGCGTGTCCAAGTCTCTTGCGAAGTCAGTACGACCATCTCACCGAAGGTCGCGAACCCATGCTCGAGCGGTGCGGCTCACCACATGATCAGCGAGCCGATTCGGTCGCAGATCTGGCGCGCCGGCCGGGAGTACCTCTAGTCGATCTGCTCGCTGCAGCGGGACTCGGATCCGGGCGAGTCGGCGCCTGGGCGGACATCGAATTCAAGTACTGCGGGTACCTTGCCCGGGAACGGTCGGCGGTAGCCCGAAGCTCACACAGATGGAAGAGTTCGCCCTCCCGGCATGACCTGGACTACCGAGAGCTCAAGACGCTGGCGTTCGAGGCCAGGGAGAAGCTTCAGGCTCTACGGCCCGGAGACCTTGGGCCATGCGAGCCGGATACCCGGCATTTCCCCGAGCGACCTCCATGGCCTGGTCCTGGAAGTGACGCGTAGAAGGTCCCGAACTAAGGATCTGGCTGTTTCACGTGAAACGTCCCACCGAAACACGTAGCGGGCATGCCGAGAAGCATCGATGGCTCCGATCCCCAGGTCGCGGGCCAAACCAGCCAATCGTAGCCGTCGATGTCCCTGGCTGCTTGCCCACCAAGAGGCTCGCCTAGCCAATTGCACCTGGACCTCCAGGCCAGGGCTCCACAGTCGGCGCCGCTCACTTCCAGCTGAAATTCAGCCAGGCCTCCTAGGGGTTGGATCGTCTGCCTGGGCACACGCGTCCCAAGGGATCCAGCTTGACGATGAGCCCATCGCGCTCCAAGGGTGAGTTCGTCGCGATCGGGGCCGACGTTTCACGCTGAAACCGCAATCGACGGGCGAATCGGCTCCGTCGCCAAATCGTTTACTTCTGGGGCTCGTCTGCATTGCCTGTCTTTCGAGGCGAGCGACCGGCGACGAGCTCTCAGCGGACCACGCATCGTCGAGCCGCTATCACGCCCGGAGGAAATACGGGTATTGGAGGTTCCAGAGAATCCGACTTGTCGCCGAGCGGACTTCACCCATTCCTCGACGGCGAGCTGCAGCGTGCGACTCGTGAAGATCGAAGACATCACTTCGCGCAGGACATTGCACACTGCGCACAAAGTCCTATATTCGTGTGGACTATTCCGGTGTGGAACCTAGACTCCGCCAGATACCGCTGGCCATTAGTCTCGCAACGTGCTGTAGTCCAATCACTTAGAGGCTAATACGCGTCCATGGCCCATGTCATAGCGATCGCGAACCAGAAAGGTGGCGTGGGTAAGACCACGACCGCCGTAAATGTCGCCGCCTCGCTGGCCATGGCCGAAAGGCGCACGCTGCTTCTCGATGCCGATCCTCAGGGCAACGCCACGAGCGGCGTCGGCATCGCCAAGGAAACCGTCGAGCTCTCGCTCTACGAGTCTCTGGTCGAGGGACGCCCCGCCGTCCGAGTCGGTTCTCTCCATCGGCGCCTTCCTCACCTCTCGGTGCTCCCCGCGACCCAGGACCTGGTGGGTGCCGAGCTCCAGCTGGTGGAGCGCGAAGGTCGCGAAGCCATCCTGCGGCACGTGCTGGAGGATCTGCACGACTCCTACGACTACATCGTGGTTGACTGCCCACCCTCGCTCGGCTCTGCTGACGCTGAATGTCCTGGCGGCGGCCAACGCGGTGCTGATTCCGATTCAGTGCGAGTACTACGGGCTGGAGGGGATCTCGCAGCTGCTTAACACCGTCCGCCTGGTGCAGCAGAACTTCAATCCCGGGCTTGGCGATAAGTGGCGTGCTGCTGACGATGTACGACTCACGGCTGAACCTCTGCCGCCAGGTAGCCGAGGACGCCAAGGAGTACTTCGGCGCCAAAGTGTTCATGACCCCGATCCCCAGGAACGTCCGGCTGGCCGAGGCACCGAGCTTTGGCAAGCCGATCCTGCTTGTACGATGTCCAGTCTGTTGGCGCCAAGAGCTACCTGGCAGTCACCCAGGAGCTGATGCGCCGAGTCGAAACTCCGGGCGTCGTTGAGGAGGCGCCGGCTCCCATTCCCGAGGTAACCAGCATGAGCGAGACCAAGCGTTTAGGGCGAGGCCTCGAGGCGCTGCTCGGCGCGGTATCGAAGGAGCAGGCCGAAGCGTCCGGCGCACTTACGGGAGCTTCCCATCGGCAATGTGATTCCCAATCCGTATCAGCCGCGCAGCCAGATCGATGAGGGCGCGCTGGTCGAGCTGACCGCGTCGATCGAAGCATCCGGCCTGTTACAGCCGGTGATCGTCCGGCCCCGCAACGGAAAGTTCGAGCTGATTGCCGGCGAGCGCCGCTGGCGCGCCATCCAGCGGCTCGGCTGGGCCAAGATCCCGGCGGTGGTCAAGGATGTCGACGATCAAACGCTGCTCACGCTCGCTCTCATCGAGAATCTGCAGCGCGACGATCTGTCGCTCGATCGACGAGGCCGCCGGGTTATCAGCGGCTGGGCGAGGAGTTCAACCTGCCCCAGGCCGAAATCGCGCGGCTGGTGGGGCGAAATCGGTCGACGGTCGCCAACCTGCTTCGGCTGCTGAAGCTTCCCGAGGAAGTGAAGACGCTGGTGCAGGAGGGAAAGCTTTCCGAGGGCCACGCGCGCGCGCTGCTGGCGGTCGAGAAGGAGTCGGAGCTCGTTCGCCTGGCGCAGGAAGCGGTGGCGCAGGGCTGGTCGGTGCGAGAAATCGAGGCGCGGGCCCGGGGAGAAGCGCCGGCCCCCGTCGGCACTCACGCCCACCAACGGAGCCCGCACTCGAGCGCCGCAGAAGATGGCCACGGGCGACGTGAAGCGAGTCGAGGATGCGCTCAGGAAGCGGCTGGGCACCGACGTTCGGGTGACGCGCGAGACGCCGCGGCCGCGGCTTCCTCAGCATCAGCTACTACTCCAATGACGATCTCGCGCGTGTGCTCGAGCTGATCCTGGGCGAGCCATTCGCAGGATGAAGCGTCGGGCGCGCTCCGTCACCTTTGTCATTCAGAAGGACGGGACGACCAAGACGCGAAGCTACCGGGTTCGCACCTGGATGCTGCGCCTGGGGGCTTGGGTCGCGGGCGGCTTCGCCGTGGCTGCTCCTCCTCCTGGCGGCGTTCTATGGGCCGACGGTGCGGGCAGCGGCTCGCGTGCCCGGGATGGAACGCGAGCTCTCCCGCCTCCGAGCCGAGAACGCGAAGAGTTCGCGAGCTGTCGGCCGCTCTCGACAGCGCCGAATCCCGGTATGCCCAGGTCCGCCAGATGATGGGCGGCGAAATCGTCCGTGACCCGCTGGCGATATCGTCCACCCTTGCCTGTCGCACCACCAGTCAGAGCTCGGCTCGCCGGCTCGCCCCTGGCCCGCCAGCAGCGGGATGGTGTCCCGCAACGTTGGCCGCTCGACGAGACCGGCTACATCACCCGTGGTCAGGTGAAGGCCGGCGGCAGGGACGAAGCCCACCCGGGAATCGATATCGCGGTGTCGGTCGGTAGTCTGGTCCGGGCAAGCGGCGGCGCGGTCGTACGCCAGGCGGGCGAGGACCCGGAGTACGGACTCTTCGTTCTGCTGGAACACGCCGGTGGATATCAGTCGATGTACGGACACCTTTCGCGCATCTTAGTGACACCTGACGCCACCGTTGCCTCCGGCCAGGTCATCGGTCTCTCCGGCAACAGCGGGCGTTCGACCGCGCCGCACCTGCACTTCGAAGTCCGGCAGGGGGGACTATCGCTGGATCCACAGACAATGGTGAAGGAGGGGGGCTGATGGGAATCTTCAGCAATGCCGCGCGGGATGAAGAAGGCAACGAGCTGAGGCGGCGCCGCACCGACCAGATACCCTTCTCCATTATCGCCAGCGACATGACAGTAATAGGCGACCTGGAGACAGAAGGCGTCGTACGGGTCGAGGGACGGGTCAAGGGAACCGTTCGAGTAGGCGCCCAAGTCCTGGTAGCACAGGGCGCCGTGATCGAGGGAGACCTCCACACCCAGGAGGCTGTCATTGCCGGGCAGGTGAGCGGCGCAATTCACGCCCGGGAGCGCGTCGAGCTCCAGGCGACCGCCATGGTGGCGGGTGACATCATGACCCCGCGTATTTCCATCATTGAGGGCGCCCGAGTCACGGGCGAAGTAAAGATGGACGCCGCAGACAAGGTCGCAACCCGCCGGGAATTCCCCACAATAGTTGAAAAGCCAGCTAAGTGTGTGGAAATCAAAAGTTTGAGTAGAACTACTGCGGCCTTAAGTGCCGGTATGCCGGCTCTATTGCTGGCGCTTGTAGGCTGCTC
Organism: uncultured Gemmatimonadales bacterium; assembly: GCA_963810165.1. Lineage (GTDB taxonomy): Bacteria > Gemmatimonadota > Gemmatimonadetes > Gemmatimonadales > GWC2-71-9 > CAVVWJ01. Next base: position 32,042 of record CAWEMG010000056.1, on the reverse strand, counting down.
GCGCCACGCTCGTCCCCAGGAATGCGCGTGGGCCTGATCACCCCCGGCTCGGTAGCCGATGCCGCCTGGAATTCCGCGGCCTACCAGGGCCTCCAGCGCATCCATGACTCGCTGGGCGTCGCCATCAGCCACATCGAAGCACGCACCCCCTCCGACCAGAACGAAGCACTCCGGACGTACGCCGCCCAGGGTACGACCTGGTCTACGCCAACGGCTTCGAGTTCCAGGATGCGGCCGAGCGGGTTTCCCGGGAGTACCCGAAGACGATCTTCATCGTCACCTCCGGGCAGCGCGCCCACGGCAACGTGGTCCCCCTGATCTTTCGGCTGGAGGAAGCGAGCTACCTGGCAGGGATGGTGGCTGGTGGCCTGACCCGGAGCAACGTGATCGGCTTCATCGGGGCATCGAGCTGCCTCCGATTAAGGCTGCCTACCAGGGCTGGGTGAACGGCGCCAAGGCGGTCAACCCCCGGATCAAGAGCCGGCGAGATCTACCTCAACAGCTTCGACGATGCGGCCGCCGGCCGGGAGGCGGCCGTGGCGCTCATCCGGGCCGGCGCCGACATGTTCCATCACAATGCCGATGCAGCCGCGTTGGGCCTCTTCCAGGCTGCCAAAGAGCGGGCTGGGGTCTATGTCTTCGGGGCCAACGCCGATCAATCGAGCCTGGCGCCGGGCCGGGTCCTCGGTAGTGCGGTGATCGACCTGGCGCACGCTTTCCTGCTGGTCGCGTCCGAGGTGCAGTCTGGCCGGTTCACCCGGCAGGCCCGCATCTTCGGGCTGGGCGACGGCGTCGTGAGTTACGTTCCGAACCCTTTCTCGACAGCCTGATCCCGGAACCGATACGAGCGCGCATGAAGGCCGCGAGTGACTCCCTGATCGCCGGCACCCTCATCGCCGCTCCACGCCCGCCGACCATGGAAGGCTAGAGCATGGCCTCGGGCGTCCGGTTGCATGACGTCGTCGATTATCTGGACCAGTATCTCCGGGTCAGGGAGATTCCCGACGATCCCAAGGCCATCAACGGTCTGCAGGTCGAGAACAGTGGCCGGATCGGCGGTGTGGTCGCAGCGGTGGATGCCTCTCAGGCAACCATAGATGGTGTCATCGCCACGCTGGAGCCTGGCCAGCCGGCCCCGCTGCTCCTGGTGCATCATGGGCTTCTGTGGGATGGGAATGTGCCCGTGACCGGACGCCGGTACCGCCGGCTGTGCGGGTCTCCTGGACCATGACATCCCGCTGTACTCCGCTCATAACCCGCTGGACGTTCACCCGGACGTGGGAAACAATGCGGTGCTGGCGGAGCGTCTGGGTATCAGAGTCGAAGGCTGGTTCGGTGACTATCGTGGTGTGGCGATCGGAGCCTGGGGCCACAGTCCGCCGAGCCTGAGCACCCGCGAAGCGCTCGCCCTGGAGCTCGACCGCGTCCTGCACACGCTCAAGGGCAGTGCGACGCTGATTCCCGGAGGGCCGGAGAAGCCGGGGCGCATCGGCATCATCACCGGTGCCGCCGGCAGCATGATCGCCGCGGCACGAGAGGCTGGTCTGGATACATTCATCACCGGGGAAGGTCCGCATCACACCTACTTCGACGCCATGGAGTGGGGCATCAACGTGATCTATGCGGGACACTACGCCACGGAAACCCTCGGCGTGCAGGCGATGGCCTCTCATCTGGCGGAGCAGTTCGACCTCGACTGGGACTTCCACGATCACCCCACCGGCCTCTGATGTGACCGCGCTGCTCCAGCTTGCCGGAATTCACAAACGATTCGGCCCTGTGCACGCGTTGCGCGGGGTCGATTTCTTGTTGGCACCAGGCGAGGTGCATGCGCTGCTGGGAGAGAACGGCGCCGGCAAATCCACGCTGATGCATGTCGCCTACGGGCTGGTTCGTCCCGATGCCGGACAGATTCGCCTGGACGGGGTCGTCCGGCGGATAGCCACGCCCCGTGTCGCCCGGGCCCATGGGATCGGCATGGTGCACCAGCACTTCACGTCGGTGCCGGCGCTGACGGTAGCGGAGAACGTGGCCCTGGCGGCCGGCTGGCCCGCGGTGCCGCACGAGATGCGCGAGCGCACTCGTTCGCTGAGCGAGAAGGTCGGTCTGCCACTCGATCCTGATCAACGCGCCGGCCGACTCTCCGTGTCGCTCAAGCAACGGCTGGAGATCGTAAAGGCTCTGGCCAGCGAGACCCGGGTTCTCCTGCTGGATGAGCCGACCGCGGTTCTGGCCCCGGCCGAGGCGGAAGAGCTGCTGGAAATGATCAGCTCCTTCGCCGCGCGTGGGGGATCGGTGGTCCTCATCACTCACAAGCTCGATGAAGCCCTCCGCGCGGCCCACCGGGTCACGGTTCTGCGGCAAGGCTCCGTGACGCTCATGGGGCGGGTAGCCGAGCACTCGGCCGATTCGCTGGCAGCGGCAATGATCGGAGATGCCGGAATCGTCTCCGGCCAGGTCGGACCGAGGCGCGGCGACCCGTCCCGATCGGCAAGCCATTCGCTTCGATGCGCTGGAGCTCTCCCGCGAGAGCGGATACGGGATCGCCATACGCCACGGGACTCTCTCGGTCCGCGCCGGCGAGATCGTCGGTATTGCGGCGGTCGAAGGCAACGGCCAGCGGGAGCTGCTGCGTGCCGTCGCCGGCCGCATCGCTCCGCTCCGGGGCAAGCTTCAGGTCGCCCAGCCGGTGGGATTCATTCCGGAAGACCGCACGACGGAGGGCCTGATCCCGGCCTTCAGTCTCACCGAGAACGTTGTGCTGGGGTTGGGCGACGAAGGGCCCTGGGTCAAAGGCGGCCGCATCGACTGGCGCGCAGCCGAAGCCCGAACCGCCCAGCTGATCGACGACCTCCAGATAGCGGCCACCGGCCCACGCATGCGAGCGTCCGCGTTGAGCGGCGGCAACCAGCAGAAGCTGATCGTGGCGCGGGAGCTCTCCCGAGCGCCGGCGGTGATTGTGGCCGAGAATCCAACCCGCGGGCTCGACATCAGGGCATCGAGAGACATTCACGACCGGCTGCGATCGGCCGCCGCCGCCGGTGCCGCAGTCCTCTTCCATTCCGCCGACCTCGATGAAGTCCTCGACCTGGCGGACCGGATCATTGTGGTGACGCGGGGCGTACTGACCGAGGCTGCTCCCGGTGTCTCACGCGCCCAGGTCGGCGCAATGATGCTGCAGCACGAAGCCGGCTGATGAAAACGCTTCGTTGGGCGCTCGCAGCCGTCATCCTCGGGCTTGCGGCGCTATGGCTCGGCCTGGAAGCCGCCGGCTTCGATGCCCAGGCTGCCCTGAGCTCGCTCTGGGCCGGTGCCTTCGGCTCCTGGGACGCCTTCACCTCGGCGACGCTGGTGCGTGCGGTCCCGCTGATCCTGATCGGGCTGGGCATCGCGATCGCGTTCCGCGGCGGAGCGCTCAACATCGGGGCCGAGGGCCAGTTTTACGCCGGGGCGATCGCGGCCACATGGGTCGGGTTGCACCTGGGCGGACTTCCCCGGGTTGTGGCGGTGACGCTGGTGCTGCTCGCCGCCGCGGCCGCGGGTTTCGCGTGGGTGGTAGTTCCGGTCTGGCTGAAGCTCCGGTTCGGTGTGCTGGAGGTCATCAGCACGCTGCTGCTCAATTTCATCGCGGTTTCCCTGGTGAGCCTCATGGTCCAGGGCCCGCTGCAGGAGCGATCCCGGATCTATCCCCAGAGCGATGCCATCGCTGAGGCGGCCCGGCTTCCCCTTCTTCCCGGCTCCCGGCTGCATGCCGGACTCGCCGTTGCGCTTGCCGCCGGCCTGATCCTGTGGTTCGTCTTTGCCAGGACGTTCTGGGGGTTTCGACTCCGGGCCGTAGGCCTGGGCCCTCGGGCCGCGGAGGTTAGCGGCAAGATCGACAGTCAACGCATGGGGGCGGTGGCCCTCCTGCTGTCAGGCGGGATAGCAGGACTTGCCGGGGGCGTGGAGATCAGCGGCGTAACGTACGCCTTGTTCCAGAACCTGTCGCCCGGCTACGGCTTCACCGGGATTGCGGTAGCACTGCTGGGCGGGCTGCATCCGGTGGGGATTGTGGCGGCGGGGATACTGTTCGGCGCGCTTCAAGCGGGGGCGGGAGCGATGCAGCGTGATGCCGGCGTCCCCGCGGTAGCGGTGTACGTTGTCGAGGCGGTGATCATCATCGTTGCCCTGCTGGCTACGGCGCCGCGTGGCGGGTGGACCGGCCTCCGGGGCGCAGTGCGAAAGCGGATAGCGCCGAGGCCGGCTGCCTGAATGGAATTCCTGGTGCTGGCCGGCGCGTTTCTGGCTGCCGCAGTCCGGGTGGCGACACCCCTGACGTTGGCGGCCACCGGCGAGACCATCGCCGAGCGTGCCGGCGTCATCAACCTCGGCATCGAAGGCATGATGCTGGCCGGTGCGCTCGCGGCCACCCTGGGAGCCACCGCCTGGGGCCCGTGGAGCGGGCTGCTATGCGCAGTCGGTGCCGGCATGGTGCTGGCGGGGATCTTCGCACTGCTGGCGATCGGCGCGCGCGCCGACCAGATCATAACCGGCACCGCCATCACCCTGGCCGCACTGGGGCTGACGGGACCATCTACCGTCAAGCTTACGGGATGAGCGGGGCCGGCCTCACCATCCCGACACTTCCCGCCATGCCGATTCCCGGGCTCTCCCGGATTCCGGTGCTGGGACCGGCATTCTTCGACCAGCCGGCGCCGACCTACATCGGCTACGCCGCGCTTCCGGTGGTGTGGTGGGTCCTGTTCCGAACCCGCTTAGGGCTGGCGCTAAGGGCAACCGGCGAGTCGGCCGCCATGGCACGCGCGGCCGGTGTTCGCACCATGCTGATTCGGTCGGGGGCGACCATTATCGGGGGTGGGTTCGCCGGCCTGGCGGGAGCCAGCCTGGTACTGGCGCAGGTGGGTACGTTCGCGGAGGGAATGACGGCGGGACGCGGTTACGTGGCCATCGCGATCGTGGTGCTGGGTCGTTGGCATCCAGTCGGAGTCGCGCTCGGATCGCTGTTCTTCGGCGTGGCCACTGCCCTGCAGTATCTCTTTCAGGCGCTCGGCGTTCAGGCTCCCTACCAGCTATTTCTGATGCTCCCCTACGTCCTGACGCTACTGGCTCTGGCCGGCGCGGTCGGGCGCGTGCGTGCGCCGGGCGACCTGGGACGATGAAAGCGCGTCACGGGCCTCGACGATCAAGGCCCGCACCCGCCCCTTGAGCGCGGGAACATCGGCCAGGGTCAGGCCGGTGGTGTCCACCGGCGGAAGCACCCGCACCTCCGCCACCGATTTCCCGAAGCGCCAGTCGTGCTTCCGAAGTGCCGTACTCGTGCCCGACACCGCCAGCGGAAGGATCGGAACCCCGGCCTCGATGGCCAGGCGAAAGGCGCCGTCCTTGAACGGCAGCAGCTCGGCGGTCTTCGACCGGGTACCCTCGGGAAAGATCATGACGGATACCCGGTTGGCCAGCGCCTTCCGGCAGCGCGCCATCGCCTCGAGCGCGCTGGGGCCGAAGCCGCGCTTCACCGGAATGTCGCCCGCCAGCCACATCATCCACCCCATGATGGGAATCCGGAACAGCTCGGCCTTGGAGAGCCACTTCATCTCCCACGGCAAGTGGCTGATCAGGAGGATGTCACTGAACGATTCGTGGTTCGATACCACGACGTATGGCCGGCGGGGATTCTCCGGGAGCGGGCCGGAATAGCGGAAGCGCCACAGCGGATTCAGGGACGCCATGGTCGGGGCGATCTTCCGGAAGATCAGGCCCGGGATGTAGCGGCCCCGGTCGAATGGCGCGGTGAGCAGGCAGGCAAGTATCAGCACGGGAAACCAGAGCAGTATGCAGGTGACCAGGACCAGCCAGGCCCAGATCGAGACGATCGTTTGCCAGAGTCGCGGCATGCTACTCTATTCCGGGCATGGGGATGCTACGGCAGCGTGAACGGTGAACAGTACACAGGCAGCCAGGTATGGGGGGAGCGGGCGTACCAGATACTGAGGGAGCGAATGAGCGAGCCGGTCAAGGAGCCATCGGTTTCGGAGGAGGGCAGCCCGCCGAAGCTGCTGGGTGAAAATGCGGACGCACGCCATGTGTCGCTGGTGCTGCTCACGGTCCTGGCCGTGCTCTATACCCTCCACATCGCCCAGGCGTTCATCCTTCCGATCGTCCTTTCCATCCTGCTCAATCTGCTTCTGAGTCCGGTCGTGGTCCTGCTGCGACGCCATGTCCGTATCCCCGAGCCTCTGGGTGCGGGGGTAGTCATCGTCATCTTCCTGGGCGTGCTGGGGCTCGGCATCTACCGCCTTACGCCGGTGGCCAGCGCATGGGTGGCGCGCGCACCCGAAAGCCTGGCCACGCTCCAACGGCGGATTCAGCCGCTGCGCCAGCCGGTCGAGAAGGTGACGCAAGGCGGCGGAGCAGGTCGAACAGGCCACCGACCTCGACAAGAAAACGCCCCAGGTCGAGATCAAGGGACCCAGTTTGACGCAGCAGCTTTTCGGCGGCACTACTGCGGCGCTGAGCACTGCCCTGGTCATCATCTTCCTGACCTATTTTCTGTTGGCCTCCGGCGACCTCTTTCTGCACAAGCTGGTGGCCGTGCTTCCCCAGCTGAAGGACAAAAAGACTGCGGTGCGCATCGTGCGCGAGACCCAGACCCAGGTGTCGCTGTATCTCGTCGTCACCACGATGATCAACACCGGTGTCGGCATTGCCACCGGGATAGCTCTGGCCCTCGTCGGCATGCCCAATCCGGTACTGTGGGGCGTGGTGGCGGGGGTGCTCAATTTCGTGCCCTACATCGGCGGCCTGGTCAACACCATCATCCTGACGCTGGCGGCGTTTCTGACGTTCGAAGACACCAGCCGGGCGTTGCTCGTTCCCATCGTGTTCACGGCGATCAATATCCTGGAAGGGAATCTGATCACACCGATGATCATGGGCCGTCGCATGCGGCTTGAACACCGTGGCGGTGTTCATCGGTCTGATTTTCTGGTGGTATCTCTGGGGTATTCCGGGCGCCATCCTGGCCGTGCCGATGATGGCGACAATAAAAATCGCCTGCGATCATATTGCGACGCTGGCTCCGATCGGCGAGTTCCTGGCGCAGGACACCCGGGGATCCGAGCCGAATAACCGGACCTGAAACGGGACTGCGCGAGTGCCGGGCGCGAGATTGCTGACGGATGTTGAACGGGCGGTGATGGGAATCAATCCCGCTCGAGGTAGACTGCTCTATGGTGCGGGTCTACGAGGGAGACTGCTCGGGGCGAACCGGTCGGTTGCGCCGCCTGGTGCTCCTTGCCAGCCGCAATCGCGCCATTGCCCTCGGGAATCACGTGTTTCTGCCTGACCGATGCCACGGAGACCTGGGAACGGTCGTTCATGAGCTGACCCACTGCGGCCAATATCAGGCGTGGGGGCCGCTGAAGTACTTCGCCCGGGGGTTCGCCGCCCAGGCGCGGCACTTGATCCATCGAACGGTTCGGATCGGTCAGAACCCATACCGCTACCAGCTCGAGCCCGGAAAACCGTTCAGAGCGTACGGCATGGAGCAACAGGCCCAGATGATCGAAGATCACTTCCGGGCCCGCAACCAGGATCAGGCGGTACCGTCGGCCTGATCCATCGGCTCCGGGTGCGCGTGGGCATGCTCGTGGGCTTCCGGCATCTTGTCTTCCCAAAGCGCCAGCACGTTGCCATCGGGGTCGGCGATCATCGCCATGATGCCCCAGGACTGCTGGGTCGGCTCGGTGGTAAACCGGACCCCCCGATCGTGCAGCACGCCGCAGTAGTGGAGCAGGTCGGGCACGAACAGAGTAATGCCGGTGTGCCGCCCCACCAGCGACCGGGCGTCCTTATGCACCGCCGGATGGACGCTGAGGTGAGTCTCTCCCTCGAGAAACTCCGCTCCGAACGAGCCTTGCTTGGTGAGTGGCAGGCCCAGCGCATCACGATAGAAAGTCACCGCGCGGGCAATGTCGTGCACGAAGATGGCGACACTGTGCAGGGTCGGGGTCATGAAACCGCTTTCACCGCAGTAGGTCCAGGACAAATCGGGTCACGAGCACACCCAGTGTGATGGCACCGGCGAAAAATACCACCAGCATCCCCGCCAGCAGCACCAGGGTGCCGCGGCTGCCGGCCTTCGTGGCCGCCGGCCGCTGAAGGTGGCCCTCCAGGAGAGCCATGTTCTTGAGGTTGGATTTCCAGGCGACGTCGAACAGATCCCCGAGCAGAGGGACCCAGCCGACCACGGTATCGATAGCTACATTCGCGATCATCCGGCTCACCACCGATCTCGGCGCGCCGAGGCGGGAGGCCTGAAGGATCAGGTATCCGGAAAAGAGGGCGCTCACAGCATCGCCCAGGCCAGGCACCAGACCGATGAGCGCGTCCAGGCCAAACCGGTATTGAGTCCCCGGCACCGTGAAGGCGTTGTCCAGGAGGCGGCTCAAGGCGCGAAGCCGCTCGACCTGGGGCGGCTGGTAGGTTCCGACTATTGGAGGAGTCGTACGCGTGATACAAGGGGCTTGTTCATCGGTGAATAGTAACTGCGCCAGTTGAGTAGGTCCTCGGTCGCTACGCTTCCTCGGGATGAGGTGTGCTTCCCGGCCTTCCCGTCCTTCCCGTCTTTCTAGAAGAAACGCCGGACGAGGTAAAAGATCAGGTTCAGGACGATCGAGATGACGATCATCGAGGCGAATGGGATGTAGATCCGCATTGTGTCCCGCTCGATCCGAATGTCACCCGGAAGCCGGCCGAACCAGCCGAACCCGCCAACCGATACCAGTACGCCAACCAGCGCCAGGCCCAGTCCGATCGCGATCAGCACCGATCCAGCCGACAGCGAGCTCATCAGACCAATCCCCGGCGAACGGCGTGGATGTAGTCGGTGTATGCCGGGGTCATCCCGGCCGCGCGCAGGTCGCTCGCGATCTGGCCCCGGTGATAGGCGGAGTGCACTGTGATGTGGGTGAGGATCTCTTCGACGGTGCTGGACCAGGCTTCGCCCTGCGAGTTGGTGTAGGAGACGGACTGGTCCAGGGATCCGTGATGCGCGTCCAGAAACATCGGCCACTGGCGGGCCAGATCAGCCAGCCGCTCGCCGCACTCTGGTACCGACAGCGCAGGCCATACCGGAAGGGGTGACGACTCGCGCCGGAGCCGGGCGAGCCAGAGACATTCGGCGGCGACGATGTGGGCCATCCACTTGAGGCTTCGCGGGGGAGGCGGATCGGCCCCGAGCGAAGCGAGAGTCTGCTGGTTGGCCCATACATCGTAGTCCAGGAGCCGCCGCAGGTGGGTCATTCGTTGCGACGGGACGGCGCGACCGGAAAGCCGCCCGAAAGTTCCGGCGCATGCCCGCCAGCCCTGGCCGTTCGAGCGGCGTGTCTCCGTAGCGGGCGGCGAACTCCTCGTCGCTCATCTCCTCGAAGAGCTCCGGGCTCACTCCCTCCAGCGCGGGTCGCGGCTGGAACTCCGCGACTGTCGTCGCGGTAGCAAAGCGCTGGTTCCAGGGGCACACGTCGTTGCAGATGTCGCAGCCGAAGGCGTAGCCCTCGAACCGGGCGGCCAGCTCTTCGGGAATGGGGCCCTTCTGCTCGATCGTGAGGTAGGAAATACAGCGGGTGGCATCCAGCACTCTGGGCGACACGAAGGCATCGGTGGGGCAGGCATCGAGGCAGCGAGTACAGCTGCCGCACCGGTCCAGCTCGAACGCCGCGTCCGGCTGCAACGGCAGATCGGTGAAGATCGAGCCGATGAAGAAGAACGAGCCGGCGTCAGGACGCACCAGCATGGTGTTCTTGCCGATCCAGCCGAGGCCGGCTCGCTGGGCCAGCTCGCGCTCGGGCACCGGGCCTGCGTCGGCGAAGGTTCGACTCAGCCCGGCGCCCTGGCTCCGTAAAAACTCGGCCAGCAGCTCCAGCCGCCGGCCGGTGACCCGATGATAGTCTTCACCCCGGGCGTATTTCGCCATGCGGGGCGCTGCATCGTCGGCCTCGCGGTCCGGGGTGTAGTAGTTGTCGAGCACGACCACGACAGCGCGGGCCTCCGGCGCGATGCGCTGCGGCTCCTTCCGCCGGGCCGCCTGGCGATGCAGGTACCGCATCGTTCCGGCGTACCCTTTTGCCAGCCACTCATCGAGATGGTCGGCATGGATGCTGGGTCCCGGGTGAGTGATGCCGCACGCCAGGAATCCCAGCTCCCGCGCACGCGCCTTGACCGCGTCTTCCGTTCTCATGAAGCGCGCTTCGCGCCGGCGGCCGTCGCCGGCAGCTCGGGGTTCTCGTCCAGGGTGATCAGCCGCGCCCCGCGTCCGTAGGTCACATACGACCAGGCCCACTGGATCATCACCAGAATCCGGTTGCGGAACCCGATCAGGAAGAAGATGTGGACGAAGGTCCAGACCAGCCACGCCAGCAAACCGCCGAAGTGCACCTTCCATATGTCTGCCACCGCCCGCCCCCGGCCGATCACCGCCAACTGACCCTTGTCCCAGTAGTGGAACGCCCGCCGGGGCTGGCCTTCGATGTCGGCCTGAATGGCGCGGGCGGCGTACTGGCCCATCTGGATGGCGACGGGGGAGATGCCCGGCAATGGTCCGCCCTCCTGGTGATTGAACAGCGCCGCGTCTCCAAGCACGAAGATCTCCGGATGGCCGGGGATAGTGCAGTCGGGCTCCACGATGGCGCGGCCGGCTGGATCGAGTGGGATGCCGAGCGATTGGAGCACGGGGCTGGCGACGTTTCCGGCGGCCCAGATGACCGTCTGAGTTGGGATGGTCCAGCCGGCGGCGATGACCGAGCCCGGGCCGCACGTTGGTGACCAGCGTCTCGGTGCGAACCTCGACTCCGAGCCGCCGAAGCTCCTGCTTGGCCTTGTCGCTGAGGCTGGGTGGGTACGATGGGAGCAGTCGGGTCCCGCCTTCCAGCAGCAGGACGGTGGCATCGCGTGGGTCGATGCGACGGAAATCGCGCCGCAGCGCGTAGCGGCGCAGCTCGGCCACTGCGCCCGCCATCTCTACTCCCGTGGGGCCGCCGCCGATGACGACAAAGGTGAGCAGCGCCTGGCGGCGCACCGGGTCGGGCTCGCGCTCCGCCTTCTCGAAAGCCAGCAGCACCCGTTCCCGGATAGTGACGGCGTCCTCGAGGCTCTTGAGTCCGGGAGCCAACCGCTCCCACTCGTCGTGGCCGAAGTAGGAGTGCTGGGCGCCGGTGGCGACGATCAGATAGTCGTAGGAGGAGTCCGCTCCGTCGGTGAGCACCACCCGCCGCCGTACCGGGTCGATGGACTCGACTATACCCAGCAGCACCTCGGTGTTTGGCTGACCCCGCAGCACCGACCGGATGGGAGCGGCGATGTCGCTGGGGTTGAGCGCCGCCGTCGCCACCTGGTACAGCATGGGCTGAAAGAGGTGGTGGTTCCGGCGATCCACCACGGTCACCCGGACCGGCGCGCGCTTGAGCGCCCGGGCGGCATACAGCCCGGCAAAGCCACCGCCGAGGATCAGGACGTGCGGCGCTTATCGGGTCCGGCTTTCTCACCTCTCACTTCTCACCTCTCCCCTCTCACTTCTCACTCCTCAACAGCCCCATGGTCTGGCGCCGCCAACGGGCGAACCGCACCACGTCCTCGATCGGAGGCACCGCGTCCTCGTCCGCATAGGCGGTATACATCCGCCAGCGCAGGTACGTCCGGTCCGGCAGCGGCAGGAACGGTGCACGGGCCCACCAGCGCCGCCGACGAAACGCCCACGCGGTCCGGAGAAGATCCAGCCCGAGCCTCGGGCTGACCAGGCCCCGCACCGCCAGTCTGCCGGTAAGTGACAGCCAGGACCGGGACATGCGCCAATTATAATTGGTATATTGCGCACCCTGATGACTCTCATGGCGGCCAATGACAAATAGCCCGTACCGCACCATGGACGACAACAAGCGCCCCACCGAGGATGAGACGCTCCTCGAGGGGCCGCAGCCGCAGGAGCGCCAGGACAAGGAGCGGCTGCTGGTCTCCGACCCGTGGCGGGTGCTGCGGATCATGGGCGAGTTCGTCTGGGGCTTCGACAACCTGGCCGACGTCAGGGACGGCGTGTCCATCTTCGGCTCGGCCCGCACCAAGCCGAGCAGTCCCGAGTACGCCGCCGCGGTCGAAACGGCGCGCTTGCTCGCCAAGGCCGGAATCCCCGTCATCACCGGCGGAGGTCCCGGTATCATGGAGGCCGCCAATCGCGGCGCGCTGGACGGGGGCGGGCTTTCCATCGGCTGCAACATCGAGCTCCCGTTCGAGCAGGGGTCGAACCCCTACCTGACGCGGAGCCTCAACTTCAAGTTCTTCTTCGTCCGCAAGACGATGTTCGTCAAGTACGCCACGGCGTTCATCGTGTTTCCGGGCGGATATGGGACCCTGGACGAGCTGTTCGAGGCGCTGACGCTGATCCAGACCGGAAAGGTCAAGCACTTTCCCGTCATTCTGATGGGCAAGGCGTACTGGGAGGGCATGGTCGAATGGCTCGGCCGCACGGTTGCCGGGCAGGGCAAGATCGACGCAGCGGGACCTGCTGCTGTTTCAGGTGACCGATGATCCGGCGGAAGCCACCCGGATCGTCATCGAGGCCCGGAACGAGAAGCGATGACGCGTCCGTCCGCCAAGTACCTCCGGGGTCAGCGGATCGATCCCAAGGCCACCACCGGCAAGGAGACCGTCGCCGAGCTGATCGACAACGCGTTCCTGGCGTACAATGCCGGCCGTCTGCGGGAGGGATCCCAGCTCTTCACCCAGCGGATGCTGGAGCCGGACGTCACCGTGGGCATGACGCTCACCGGGGCGATGACCCCCGCCGGACTCGGCATGAGCTGTCTGATTCCGCTGATGGAGGCCGGTTTCGTCGACTGGATCATCTCCACCGGTGCCAATCTCTATCACGACGCTCACTTCGCCCTGGGCCTCGCCATGCACCGGGGCACTCCCACCGCGGATGACGTCGAGCTGCGCGACAAGGGCGTGGTCCGGATCTACGACATCTTCTTCGATTACAACGTGCTGCTCTCGACCGACGCCTTCGTGCGCGAGGTGTCGGCCCGGGACGAGTTCCAGCGCGCCATGAGCACGGCGGAGTACCACTACCTGCTGGGCGGCTACGTGCGAGAGCGGGAGCGGGCCCTCGGGCTGTCGCGCCGGTCGGTGCTGTCCGCGGCGCACGAGCTGGAGGTGCCGATCTATACCAGCTCGCCCGGCGACAGCTCCATCGGAATGAACGTGGCGGAGCAGGCGCTGGCCGGCAGCAAGCTCAGATTCGACGTGAGCGCGGACGTGAACGAAACCGCCAGCATCGTGCTGGAGGCCAAGCGCGCCGGCGGGAAGAGCGGTGTGCTCATCGTGGGCGGCGGCAGCCCCAAGAACTTCATGCTCCAGACCGAGCCGCAGATCCAGGAAGTGCTCGGCATCGACGAGCGGGGCCACGACTACTTTCTCCAGATGACCGATGCCCGGCCCGACACCGGCGGCTTGTCGGGAGCGACTCCGGCCGAAGCGGTGAGCTGGGGCAAGATCGACCCCGACCAGCTGCCGGGAACGGTGGTGGTCTACACCGACAGCTCGATCGGGCTGCCGCTGCTCACGGGGTATGCCCTGGAGCGCAGGGAGCGGCGGCCGTTGAAGCGACTCTACGCCAGGCGGGACGCGATGATGAAGCGGCTGGTGAAGGAGTACCGGGCGGCGCTCGCGTTCAGAGATGAGAGAGCGGAGGAGTCGAAGAGCGGAAAAGGCGGAAGGAGCGGAAACGGCGGTAAGAAGAAAGAGGGGCAAGAAAACAAGGGGCAAGAAAAGAGGCGGTAGGAAGGAAGCGGTAGTTTTCCGCCGCTGTTCCTTCCGCTCCTTCCGCCTCTTCCGCCTCCCTACCTCGCATTCTTATACATCAGCTCCATCAGCTCCTCGTACATCGCCTCCGTCTTGACCGGATCCTCGGATCGAATCGCCTCGGTGGCGCAGTGCTTCAGGTGGTTGTGCAGCAGCTCCCGGCCGACGCTTCTCAGCGCCTCCTGGACCGAGGACATCTGCATCAGCACATCGGCGCAGTAGCGCTCCTCCTCGACCATCTTCTGAAGACCACGCACCTGGCCCTCGATCCGCCGCAGCCGGCTGCCGATGGCGTGCTTTGTCTCGGGATCTACTCCGACGGCTTCCTGTCCCGTCGCCCGAGCGAGCCCCGCAGGCACAGGGGCTACTGGTCTGCGCAGTCATTTGCCCAATCCTTTCCACCGTTGTGGGAGTGCTGTTCCTCATCGCTTTCGCGCTTGCTCTTGCCGCTCACGTCCTATCTCCTCAGCCGAAGGCTGTTCGATACCACACTCACTGAGCTTGCCGCCATGGCGCCCGCCGCCATCGCGGGCGTGAGCAGCAGACCCAGCGCCGGATAAAGCGCGCCCGCCGCGATCGGGATGCCGATGACGTTGTAGACGAAGGCCCAGAACAGGTTCTGCCGGATGATCCGCAGGGTGCGCCGCGACAGCTGAATCGCATCCACCACCCCGGTGAGATCGCTCCGCATCAGCACGATGTCCGCGGCCTCCAGCGCCACATCCACTCCGCTGCCCATGGCGATGCCGATATTCGCCTGAGCCAGTGCAGGGGCGTCGTTCAGGCCGTCACCCACCAACGCCACCGCGCTGCCCTGCTCCTGGATCCGGCGGATTTCCTGAAGCTTCTGGTCCGGCAGCGCCTCCGCCAGCACTCGATCGATGCCGACCTCGCGCGCCACCGCTGCTGCCGTCCGGCGATCGTCACCGGTCAGCAGCACGATCTCCAGCCCCATGCCCTTGAGCCGCCTGACGGCCTCGGCGCTGGTCGGCCGGATCGGGTCGGCAATGGAGATCACCGCGATCAGCTGCCCATCCAGCGCCACGAATACCGGCGTCTGACCCGCGTTCGCGCTCTCGGCCGAGTGGCTCTGCAAGTACGCCGAAGGAACTCCGAGCTCCGCCATCAGCGCCACATTGCCCACCGCGACCCGCTTTCCCTCGACCACGCCGAGGACGCCCTGGCCGGGATAATTCTCGAAATCCACCGCCTGGCGCCCCGATACTCCCAGCCGCTCGGCTTCCGCCACGATCGCCTCGCCGAGGGGATGCTCGCTCAGGCGCTCAACCGAGGCGGCGAGCCGCAGGATCTCGGAGGGAGCCAGTTCCACTTCCGGGGCCGGCTCGATGCTCGCCACCGCGGGCCGCCCTTCGGTGACGGTGCCGGTCTTGTCGAGCACCACCACGTCCAGCCGGCCGGTGCGCTCGAGCGCCTCGCCTCGCTTGATCAGCACTCCAAGCTCGGCCCCGCGTCCGGTCGCCACCATGACCGCGGTGGGAACCGCGAGCCCCATGGCACAGGGACAGGCGATGATCAGCACCGTCACCGCGGCGACGAGCGCGTGGAGATACGCCGGAGCCGGTCCCCACACCATCCACGCGGCAAACGTCGCCGCGGCCAGGACCAGGACCACGGGCACGAATACGGCGGAGAGCCGGTCGGCGAGCCGCTGGATCGGCGCCTTGGACTGCTGCGCCTGCTGCACCAGCCGGATGATCTGCGACAGCACCGTATCCGGCCCCACCCGCGTGACCTGGAAATGAAAGGCGCCGCTCCGGTTGAGCGTGGCTCCGATCACCCGCTCGCCGGCTCCGCGCGAGACCGGCACCGGCTCGCCGGTGAGCATGGACTCGTCGACGTAGGTGCTGCCCTCGAGGATCACTCCGTCGGCCGGAATCTTTTCGCCGGGACGGACGATCGCCTCGTCGCCTTCGGCCAGCTCCGCCAGCGGGACATCCTGTTCGATACCTCCGCGAAGCACCCGCGCCGTGGTGGGCCTCAGTCCGATCAGCCGGCGCAGCGCTCCCGAGGTCCGGCCCTTGGCCCGCGCCTCGAGCAGGTTGCCGAGCAGCACCAGCGCGATGATCCAGTTGACCGCCTCGTAGTACACCTGGGGCTCGATACCCCTGGAGGCGAGCCAGTCGTCGCCCAGCGTCACCGCCAGGCTGAAGAGAAAAGCGGCGCCGGTTCCAACCGCGATCAGCGTGTTCATGTCGGCGCCGCCGTGGCGGAAGGCAGACCACGCGCGGGTGTAGAAGTGGCGGCCGGCCCAGCCCACCACGGGAAGGGTCAGGCCCAGAAGCAGAAACCTGATGGAGTCCGTCATCGGTGCGGCGTGCATGCTGAGCGCCATCGTCAGCACCGCCGCCACGATGCTCACCACGAACTTGCGGCGCAGCCCCGCAATCTCCTCCGCATGCAGCGCGTCCTGCGCATCCAGCAGCTCGCCCGCGCTGGCGTCCTGCCCGGGGAAGCTCCGCGCCGTAGCCGGTGGCCCGAATCGCCTCGACCAGCTGCTCCGGTGTGGTGGCCTCGGGATCGAAGTCCACCGTGGCGGACCCGGTCATGAGATTCACGTTGGCCGTGGCCACGCCCGGCACTTTCTCCAGAGTGCGCTGCACCCTCGCACTGCACGCGGCGCAGGTCATGCCCGACACCGGAATGGTGGCGGTCTCGGAGACGTCGGCGGGCATCGGCTTCGCCACGGTCACGAACGCTCTCCGCTTCAGCGCCGGTCGTCGCGGTGGCGGTGTAACCGGCCTCGGCAACAGCGGCCTCGATCGCGGAGGGAGTCGTCACGCCTTCGTCGTATCGCAGTTCGGCCCGTCCGAGGCGCAGCGACTCGAGACGAACTCCAGGATGTGCGACCAATGCCTGGTTCACGGCGTGCAGGCAGTGCCCGCAGGTCATGCCGGTGATGCGGAGAGTGAGTTGTCGCATGTGATTCCTCAGGCTTGCATTTCCTGCCACAGAAATACCATAGGGGGTGGGGGTATGTCAAGTACTTGGGAGTCAACGCGGTGCAGCCAGCAGGCTGCAAGACACGCGGGCAGGACGCGGCTGGGTCGAGCGGCGGCAGCGGAGCGGCCCTGGAGGCGGGAGTGCAACTATGTGCGCGGGAAGACCTTACCTGAGGCCCCTCATCGGCATACGTCGTGCCTTATGAGCGCGCTATGGCGCTGGAATCCGCGAACGAGCCGACTGACGAGCCACTCTCGAACCTAGGGAGTGAGCCACTCGTTCCCATCCTTCAGATCGACGCCGGGCAGCTCGATCCAGTGGCGTTGGGCACCTGGCATCAGGCGCTGTCCAACACCCTCTCGGTCGAGGTGCCCCACGATCTGATGGGATTGTGGCTCTATCCGTCGCAAGGCGGCGTCGCGCTGTTGGGTCCGCCCGAGCTGGCCGCCGACGATCTCGCGATTCCGATTCCATCTCCCCATCTCACATCCGAGCAGATCTCCGTCATCGAAAAGACCGTGCTGGACGCGGGCTACGGATCGGTCACCTGTCTGCCGATTCGCTTCGGCAAGCGTGACGTCGCGCTGTTGCTGGTGGCGGATCTCCAGCCGCGAGCGCTACGGGCCGGCCGAGCGGGTGCTGCTGCAGTGCGTGGCTCGGCGGGTAGCGCCGATGCTGGGACGGATCGCACGGCAGTGGGTGACAGCGGAAGGATCGGTCTCCCGGCAGCAGGAGCGGATCGCCGGGCTGCTCGAGACGGTGTCCAAGGCGAACCGGGCGGGCAACTCGCCGCAGCGCTTCGTGGCGGCGATCGGGCGCGGGCTCGCGCCACTGCTGCCGCACGATCACATCGAGCTGCTGGTGCCCAACTCGGCGGGCGACGAATACTTCCGCCTGGGCGAGCACCCCGGCGGCCCGCTCTGGGCCGACCCGTCGCTGACGATCAGCCGGGCGCATCTCGACATCGCCGCGGTCTTCGACGGACAGGGCCAGCTGCTGGTGCCGGACACATATGAAGACGCGCGCTGGCCCAGAGGCTTTCTCACGGCATCGGAATCGGGCGGCGCCGACATCCGCGCCGTCATCGGCGCGCAGCTCGGGCTGGGAGGAAGATCGG
Organism: uncultured Gemmatimonadales bacterium; assembly: GCA_963810165.1. Lineage (GTDB taxonomy): Bacteria > Gemmatimonadota > Gemmatimonadetes > Gemmatimonadales > GWC2-71-9 > CAVVWJ01. The sequence continues at coordinate 14,116 of CAWEMG010000056.1, read as the reverse complement.
GCGCGTATCTGCTGGTCGGAAGCATCGGCCCGGAGATCTACGGGGCGGATGACGTGGAGCTGTTGGTGCTGCTGGCGGGATTGATCGCGCCGCAGATCGGAGGCTTCCTTCGGAGCGAGAAACCGGCGGCTCCGGCACCGCCTCCGGCAGCCGCGTCAGCCCCGCCCCAGGATGAGCTCGGCCGAGCTGCTCTTCAGCATCGCCAGGCTGCTGGCGACCACGTCCGATCCCGCCGCCGCCACCCGGCTCATTTCGGACGAGGGCGCCCGGCTGCTTCCGTTCACCGATCTCACCGTCGCCCTCAAGCTCACCGCGGGCGAGCGGGTGGTGCTGCTTCAGCCGGGAGAGAAGCGGGCCCTCGCCAACCTGCCGCTGGTGCCGGTGACGGGGACGAGTCTGGGACGGGTGCTGCGGGGCGAGGTCGCCGAACGCGTTTGCCCGGGCCCGGGGAGAAAGCCGGCTGATCGTGCCGCTTCGGGTGGCGGGCAAGGTTCACGGGTCGCTGGTCTTCAGCGCGCGTCCTCCGGCGGAGCTGAAGGAAGCGCACGTGGGACCGGCCCAGCGGCTGGCCGACATCGTCGCCGCGCACTTCGAGCTGTTGCGGCGCGCGGCAATGCTGCAGCCGCCATCCGCCCCGGGCTGGAGGCGGGCCCAGGCCGGATAGCGTCGGCCGCTACTCCGCCGCTGAACGAAGCGTCAGGCCGGGAGCCCGCACACCCAGCGCCCGCCGCACCAGATACGCCGCCAGCAACACCAATCCGAACATGCACACCACCACCGGGCCGGTGGGAAGGTCGTACTCGAACGAGACCAGCAGCCCCAGCGCCGAGGCGAGGGCGCCGGCTACCCAGGAGATGGCGGCGAGCGCTCCCTGCCGGCGGGTGAATTGAAAGGCGATGGCGGCGGGCACCACCAGAAAGCTGAAGACCAGCAGCACGCCGGCGATGGGAACCGAGAACGTGATCACGATTCCGAACGACAGGTAGAACAGAAAGTCCCACCACCGTATGCGCCAGCCCCGGGCGACCGCGGTCTCGGGCTCGAACGAGATAGTGAGAAAGCGGCGCCGCAGCACCCAGTGGAAGATTCCGATCACGGCGTAGATGCCGGCCAGCCGGATGATGGTCGGCCACGTCACCCACAGCAGGCTCCCCACCAGAATGTCCTTGATCGCCTCACCGCCCCGCGGGGTCCGGTCGGCCACCAGGATCGCCGCCGCCGATGCCATCACGTACACGATCCCGATGATCGCCTCCTGCGGGACCCGCCCCTTCTCGCTGCTCCGGGTCAGGGCGAAGAGCGCCGCGCCCGAGCGTGGTGAAGCCCAGCGCGTAGAGCAGCGCGGTGGACGAATCAGGCCCGCTGCCGGCCAGGATCGCGACCGTCGAGCCGAGCGCGGCCATCTGCGCCAGCGACAGATCCACGAAGATCACTTCCCGGGCGATGACGTGGAGACCCAGGTAGGAGTGGATCGCCACGATCACCAGGCAGGCGACCAGGGGCGGGAGAAAGAGGCTCAGGTCCATCAGGAGGCTCCGGTCTTGAGTGCCACGTCGCGGAATGCCGCGGCCAGGCTGGTGACCCAGCTGTTCACCAGGTCGAAGTAGGTATTCACTCCGGGCGCTCCGGCGGTGTTCTCCGGAACCACCACCGCCCGGGCCCCGGTGCGCTCCGCCACCTGCTGGATCTGTTTCCGGTCGAAATAGTTCGAGGCGAACAGCGCCGGCAGCTTACGCTCCCGCATCAGCGCGATCACCTCCTGCACGTGCTTCGGGGTGGGCGGGATCCCCGGCTTGGCTTCGATGAAGGTGACGCAGTCCACGTCGAACCGCCGGCTGAAGTAGGCCCACTCCTTGTGATAGCAGGCCATCTCCTTGCCCCGAAACGGCTGCGCCTGCTTGAGCCAGCCGCCGAGCTGGTCGCTGAGCGGCTTGCCCTGGTACTTCTGGGTCGCCAGAAAACTCTGGAGCCGGTTGGTCCGCAGCAGCTCGAAGGCGGTGGCCGGCGTCAGCGTCGTCACCAGTGTCGGCCCCATGGTCGCCTCCAGCACCCGCTTCTCGAAGTCCTTCTCCCGCGCGGTGAAGTGTGCCGCGTCTCCGGGCGACACCCGCTGGAGACCGGCCAGGATGTTGCGGGCGATGATGATGCCGTTCAGCGGGATCGGTGTGGATGTGAGGGTTGCCGTCCACGTGGATGTCGCCCTGGGAGCGGCTCAAGGAGGTCGGCACCTCCAGCAGGTCGATCCCTCTGTAGGCCGCGACGTACCCCGGCGCCCCCTCGACGATCTTGCGGTTGCCGGCCCGGTCGAGCAGCGCCGGCACCCAGAGCTCGAGGTCGAGCCCGGTGGTGACGAAGAGGTCGGCGTCCCGCAGCAGCCGCACGAAGCTGGGCTTGGGCTGCACGAAGTGGGGATCCTCGTCGCCCTGGGCGATGGAGGTGACCGTGCCCTTGTCGCCCACGATCTCGCGCGCGATGGCGCCGTAGGTGGTGAGGCTGGTGACGATTCTTATAGGCGGGGCCGCGGGGCCGCGGGGCAGAGATCAGCGGGGCCGCGGGGCAGCGGGGCAGTGTTTCCCAGCAGACCCACAGCCAGTAATAGTGGAGTGAGACTCAGCATACGTATTCCTTCAAATTGTATTTGCATGTCGAGAGATCCTTCGTTGCGCTCAGGATGACAGCCTACGGTCCGCCTGTCCGCCCCGCTGCCGCCGCTGTCAATACGTCTCATGCTTATGCGGCCCCATCGCCCAGACCGCCTGCAGCGTCAGCATGTTCCGGCTCCCCTCCAGCTCGGTGTTGCGGTGCTCGCCCTCGAGCCGCAGATACACGAACTCGCTCTGCCACCAGGTGATGTTGGGCGTGATCCGCCATTCAGTGTCGTCCGGGCCCCGCGGCGCCTCGACGTGATCGTAGCGCGCGCCGAAGATCCAGCGGCGGCTGGTCCGCGCCGACAGGTCCAAAAACGCACCGTAGCGATTGGTGGTCGCACCGAGCTCGGTGGCCCGGAGCCGGTACCCCTCGGCCCGGAAGGTGATGTCGCGCCGGGTGGCGGCCTCCGGCGGGCGGTAGGTCATCCGGAAATCGAGGCCGATCGTCCGGCTCCTGAAGTCGGCGTCGTCGCTGTTGCCGCCGAAGCCGGTGACGCCCACCTGGGCGTAGGTGCTGCGGCTCAGCTGCCAGAAGTTCTGGAGCCGGCCCAGGAACAGGAGGCTCCGGTCGGCGCCGAGCAGCGGGTCGCTCTCGACGCTGGTGCCCTGGAGCCAGACCTCGTGGGTGGCGCCGGCCAGCGCGAAGGGCAGCGTGGTGTAGAGCGAGAGGCCCACGCCCGCGAGTCCTTCGTCGCCAAAGAATCGCTGGTAGACCAACGGATACTCGGTCTCGGGCAGCGCGTGGCCGTGCCACCGGTTGAGGTCGCCCACCTGCTGGCGGAACTTCCCCGCGTCGAGCCGGAGCCGCCCGGGAAGACCGGTCCAGTAGATGTAGCCTTCCTCGATCTCGACGCCCTCTTCGCTCGCGGCCAGGAAGATCTTGGTGCTGGAGTAGGGATCCAGCGCCGACTGAAACGAGAACTCGAATTCATTGACCACGGCGTCGACCCGCTCACCCTCCTCCGCGACCAATCGCACGTCGCCGGTGGCGGTGATTTCCGGATTGAGCAGGTTCGCGGCTCGGGGGGACGGGGTCGAGTCGGCCTGAGGGACGGCGCGGGCGGTGTCGGCCGAGTCGGAAGGTGCGGCCTGCCCGGCCGCGGCCGCCGCGGCGGCCCGAAGCGCGGCCAGGTCGTCGGAGCTGTCGGCCGGCTGGGCCGGAGCGCCGCTGGGGCAGCGGGTTGCCCGCATCGCCTCCACCCGGCGGTTCAGCCGCTCCAGCGTGGCCGCGAGGCTATCGGTAGTGGCGTTGCCGGTCGGCCGGAAGCCGGTCGGCGACGGGCCGGGACAGAGGCCCGCCTCGAGCGAATCGATCCGGGCCGCCGTGGCGGAGAGGCTCCGGCGTAGCGATTCCACTGCGGCAGGTGTCTGCGCCCAGGCCGGAGCTGCCAGCCCGAAACAGCAGGTACCCACCAGAATGGCGGTACGACCACAAGCGTGCATGTGGTACTCCGATGCGTGAGAGGGTTGCGCCCATGCGGGCGCAATCAATCAGACGATTCGGAGGCTGGGCGGAGCTCGGCTGTGGTGTAGGGCGCCGGGATCGGCGCAGGTGGGTTGGAGGCGAGCAGAACGGGGGGAGTCGGGACGGCTGTCGGCGACGAGCCGGGTTTCGGTTTCAGGCGCCGCCACTGCTCCGGATCCGGAGGCGGTGCGGCCCAGGGTGCACTGATCGGCGTGGCTGAGGCATCCACCGGCCGGCTCGACGTGGGTGCGAGACCGCTCGCCCGATCCGTCGTGATGGAACGCCAGCGCGTCCAGGCTCGGCAGGCTGGTTCCGGCCGCCAGGAATAGTGGCGAGGAGAAGAAGAGCCTTGGCCCGGATCGATCTAACCAGCATGACTAATCATAATAGATGTCATCCCTGAGCGAAGCTGTCCCGCTGTCATTGCGTAGGCGACGGCCGGCATCCCCACTGGGCGCAGCGAAGGATGCTCGGTCGCGGCCTCACTCGTAGGGATCCGTTCGCTGCCGCTCACCGATGACACCGCGCCGGACCGGTCCTTCGGCTGGCAGAAGGAACCAGAAGGCCGCACCCTTGCCGAAGACCGAGTCGGCGCCGATGGTCCCGCCGTGCATCTCCACGAACTTCTTACAGAGGGCCAGGCCCAGCCCGGTGCCCTGGGCCCGCCGGCTGGAGGAGCTGTCCACCTGGCTGAACTCCTGAAACAGCTTGGGCATGTCTTCCCGCTTGATCCCGATCCCTTCGTCGGCCACCGAGACCCAGACCACCTCCTGGGGAACCATTCGGGCCCGGTCGCCGGCCCGGTCCGCCGGCTGGCGCAGCGAAGCCCGGGTACGCACCGCCGCCAGGTAGATCTTGCCGCCTTCGGGCGTGAACTTGGAGGCGTTGGACAGCAGGTTGAAGAGGATCTGGCGGATGCGGCCGCCGTCGGCCATGATCGCGAGCGACGCGGCGTCGAGCTCGAGCGAGCACTCCTGGCGCTTGGCGGTCCGGAGGCTGGCGGTATCGGACACGGCGTCGGTGATGGCCAGGCGCAGGTCGGTCATCGCCAGGGTCAGCGTCATCCGGCCGGCTTCGATCTTGGACAGGTCCAGCGCGCTGTTGATGAGCGACAGCAGGTGCTTGCCGTTTCGCAGCACGGCTTCGGTGAACTCCCGCTGCTGGCCGTTGACCTCGCCGGTGCCGCCTTCCAGGATCAGGTCGGAGAACCCGATGATCGCGTTGAGCGGGGTGCGCAGCTCGTGCGACATGTTGGTCAGGAACTCGTTCTTGAGCTGGGTGGCCCGCTGCAGCTCCTGGTTCTTGGAACGAAGCGCCAGCTCGTTGCGGCGGCTTTCCTCCAGCACCTGGGCCCGGTCGAGGCCGACCACCACCTGGTCGCCCAGGATCTGAAGCAGCCGAAGATCGTGGTCGCTGAAGGGGCGGCCGTCGCGGCGGTTGTGCACGCTCACGGTGCCGATGGGGACGCCGCCGGATCGGAGCGGGATCATCGCCGCGGTCTTCAGCTTGCTCGGCGCGCCGACCGGGCGATAGCTGCGGGCGTCGGTATCCATGTCGTCCGACACCAGCGGCGCATCCTGGCTCACCACCCAGCCCAGCAGCGACTCATCCATCGGCAGCAGCATGCCGGTGAGGGTTTCGAGCGGACCGCACGCCGCCACCAGGCGGAGGAAGCGTCCCTCCTCCACCACCAGCGTCACCCCGCCGCTCTCCGCCTCCAGCAGATCGCTCGCGCTGCGGGCCACCTCTTTCATCAGACTGTCCAGGTCGGCCCCGGCCAGCAGGGTCCCGGCGAGATGACGCAGCCGCTCCAGCTCCCGGTTGCGCAGGTCCGACTGTTCCAGCGAGCTCTGCAGCGACTCCTTCTGGGCTTCGGCCAGCTCCTTGATGTGGCGGAAGGCGACCAGGGTGAGAAGGGTGGCGATGGAGGTGAGCAGCAGCCCGACCGTGTCGTGCTGGCGGAAGAGCCAGAGCCCCAGCCAGGCGATGATGATGGCGACGCCGACGATGGAGCCGGTGTACGACAGGCTGCGCCAGCGCCGCTCGAGCTGGACGGCGATCCTGCGGGCGGAAGACAGCCGGCGGGTGTTCAGGGAGTATCCGCCGTCAGGATCTCGTGGAACTCGGTCTCGCCGGTCCGAAGCATCCGGCTGAGGTAGGGACGGCAGAGCCCGCACTGGCCGCCGCAGCCGGTCTCCCGCACCAGGTCGTCCAGGCTCCAGCCGTTCGCCCGCGCGCGGGGGAGCAGCTCGCTGAACTCGACGTTGCGGCAGATGCAGCGGGAGATCAGCACGGTTCCAGTGTTAGTAGGCATCAGCAGTGGTCATCGTCTCCGCCTTCACGGATCCCTCGGCCGGATGTCCAGCTCGCTCACCAGGGCCCGGTCCGGCAGGCTGAGCGCGTGCAGGATGGTTGCGGCCACGTCCTCGGGGCGCAGGATGCGGCTGGGCTCGGACTTAAGCATCGGCTGATCCCGCAGCATACTGGTGTCCACCGACCCGGGGCAGACCGCGATCACCCGGATCCCTTCCTTCCGGGTTTCCAGCATCAGGGAGCGGCTGAAGCCGAGCACCGCGTGCTTGGATGCGGTGTAGGCGGTGCCGCCGACGAAGCCGTTCCGGCCGGCCAGGCTGGCCACGTTGACGATGTCGCCTCGTTTGCGGCGGCGCATGCCGGGGAGCACCGCCCGGGTCACCAGGTAGAGGCTCCGGACGTTGGTGCCCATGGTGGTGTCCCAGTCCTCCAGGGTCAGCTCCTCGAACGGCTTGCCGATCAGGACGCCGGCGTTGTTGACCAGCACGTCGATCTCGCCCAGGGCTCCGGTCACGGTCTCGATCATCCGGCCGACCTGCTCCGGGTTACCGACGTCGGCCGCCGCGCCCGCCGCCTCGAACCCTTCGGCTATCGAGCTCCTTGACCAGCTTCTTGACCTTGGACTCGGTTCGGGCGCAGACGCCGACCCGGTATCCGGCGCGTGCGAGGGCGAAGGCGGTGGCGCGGCCGATGCCTTCGGTCGCCCCTGTGATTAGTGCGGTTGTAGTCACGAGGTGAAGGGTAAACGGTGAACGGTGAACGGGAAGACGTTGTCATCCTGAGCGAAGCGAAGGATCTCTCCGGGGCTGTTGAGGGATCCTTCGCTGCGCTCAGGATGACAGCACCCTCTCACCGCTTACCGCTCACGCCTTTCGTTCTTTCCCGCTCACGCTGTTTCAGGTCGTCAGCCAGCTCGCAAACGCCAGCCAGGGCGCTGTTCCGGAAATCATCAGCCGGAGCGGCTGGGAGGCCACGATGAGAAGTCCGCCCCAGATTGTGGCGGGGTGGACCTTTCCGCGGGTCGAGAGATCAAACACCAGCAGGGCCACGATGAAGAGATCGGCCAGGCCGAAGAACGTGGGCGGCCCGGGCGGCAGCGGAAGGAAGGTCATCCGGGCTATCGGGGCGGCAAGCAGGCTGATCATGGACAACGTCATCAGCCGCTTGTGGGCCTCCAGCCGGCGCCGGAAGTAGATGGCTGCGCTCACCAGCACTGCAAATACGACCATATCGAATAGAGGGATCGCAAGGAAACCGAGCGGTGACACCCCGGGAATGGGCGACGCGCCCGTCTTGGCCCGGTTAATCGCGACCGCGGTTCCCACGATCACGACCAAACGGCCAGCACCGCCCCGCCGATCCCCATCCGCCGGTGGAGGTATGTCCTGCGGGTTGCTACCAGCACCGTTTGCGACAGGAAGAACAGAACCCACGCGGTGAAGATCAGGCCGTGGACGTGGAGCAGGCCGCTCAGCTCCCGCGTGCCATACCATGACTTGAGAAAGTAGCTGCGGGAGAATCCGGCAAATACGGTGATGGTGATGGCGACGGCCATCCCGACATAGAAGCGCCGAGTCCGCCGAGCGGTGGCGATCGCGGCTGTGCTCACGGCCATGGAGGTCTCCTGGGGTGGGAAGATGGCACGGCCTAAGGTAAAGGCGTAAGCGGGGCTAGAACAGACGTGAGCGGTAGGTATGATAGTCATCCTGAGCGGAGCGAAGGATCCCTCAACCGGCCAAGGAGCTCATGCCCCTTCAACTCCTTCTCCCGGTGTATCGCCGCGAGAACATCCGACGTCCGCTCGCATAGACCAGCCGCTTCATCTGGTACTTCCTGGAGAATCCTCTGAACTGACCTGTGCGGTGCTGCTGAACCCTGCGTCAGATGCCCGTCACTCCGATATACAGGCGTCGAGACTTGCTGCCATGATGTAGACATGGTACGTGCGAGCCAGCTTAGAGTCCCGCTCATGTTCCCTGATTGAGCTGTCATCCTGAGCGCAGCGAAGGATCTCCGGTCGAGTAGGGATCCTTCGCTCGCTCAGGATGACAGCTACCTTTAAAGAATGTCCCTTCCCCTCCAGCACCCCGTCATTCGCGGCAATGGCCGCGGCCGGATGCCGGCGGCGCCGAAGGTCTCGTGGCGCGAGCGGCTCCAGGCGCTCCGGCACCTGCCCAAGCTGCTTCGAATGGTGTGGGACACCAACCCGGGCTACGTCGTCGGCATCCTTTTGCTGCGGATCGCCCGGTCGGTCATTCCGCTGGCGGTGCTGTGGGTCGGCAAGCTCATCGTGGACGAGGTGGTGCTCGCCATCAACCTGGCGCAGTCGGGCGGCACCGTCTCCTGGACCCGGCTCGCCGTGCTGCTCGGCATCGAGCTGGCCATCGCGCTGGTGGGCGAGGGGCTGAGCCGGGTCTCGGCGCTGCTGGAGAGTCTCCTGGGCGACCTGTTCGCCAACCGGACCAGCGTCCAGCTCATGAAGCACGCGGCCGAGCTCGACCTGGAGCAGTTCGAGGACGCCGAGATCTACGACAAGCTGGAGCGGGCCCGGCGGCAGACGGTGGGGCGGATCGGGTTGTTCACCATGCTGCTGGCGACGCTGCAGGACCTGATCACGCTGATCACTCTGGCCGCCGCGCTCACGGTATACGTCCCGTGGCTGCTGGTTCTGCTGGTCGTCGCCGTGTTGCCGTCGCTCCTGGGCGAGACCCACTTCGCCTCGCTGGGCTACTCGCTGCTGTACTCGTGGACTCCCGAGCGGCGCCAGCTCGACTACCTCCGCTACATCGGCGCCAGCGACATCTCGGCCAAGGAGCTCAAGCTCTTCGGGCTGTCGGACTTCCTGGTGGGGCGCTACGACCGGCTGTCGGAGCAGTTCTACCAGGCCAACCGGAACCTCGCGGTGCGGCGGAGCGTGGTCTCGACCCTGCTCTCGTTCGTGGGGACGCTGGGCTACTACGGGGCCTATGCCGTCATCATCTATCTTGACAGTCATCGGGTCACCGCGTCGCCGGCTGGTGTCTTTACCATTGGCGTTCTGACTTTCCTCGCCGGCTCCTTCCGGCAAAGCAGAGACCTCATCCAGCGGATACTCCTGTCGCTGGCCCAGATCTTCGAGCAGAGTCTCTATCTGGACGACCTGTTCAGCTTCCTCGAGCTGGAGCCCAGCATCCGGCGCAATCCCGGCGCGAAGCAGGTGCCGGTGCCCATCAAGCAGGGCTTCGTCTTCGAGGGGGTGGGATTCCGGTATCCGCGGGCGGAGAACTGGGCGGTTCGGAATCTCAACTTCGCGCTCGCGCCGGGCGAGCGGATCGCGCTGGTGGGCGAGAACGGCGCCGGCAAGACCACGCTGGTCAAGCTCCTGGCCCGGCTCTACGACCCGGACGAGGGACGGATCCTGCTCGATGGCGTCGATCTCCGGGAGTACGACGTGGACAGCCTGCGCCGGAACGTCGGCGTCATCTTCCAGGACTTCGTGCGCTACGATTTCGCCTTGAAGGAGAACATCGCGGTCGGGAACATCGCCCGGATCGAGGACGACCCGGCGATCCGGGCCGCGGCGGAGCGGAGCCTGGCCGACTCGGTGGCCCAGCGGCTGGCGGGCCAGTACGACCAGATGCTGGGGAAGCGGTTCGAGGGCGGGGTGGATCTCTCGGGCGGCGAGTGGCAGAAGGTGGCGCTGGCCCGGGCCTACATGCGGGACGCGCAGCTCCTGATCCTGGACGAGCCCACCGCGGCGCTGGATGCGCGGGCCGAGTACGAGGTGTTTCTCCGGTTCTCAGAGCTTACGAAAGGAAGGATGGCGGTGCTGATCTCGCACCGGTTCTCGACGGTGAGGATGGCGGACCGGATCCTGGTGCTCAAGGGTGGGGAGCTGGTGGAACAGGGGACCCACGAGGCGCTGGTGGAGCTGGGCGGGTTGTACTCGGAGCTGTTCCAGCTGCAGGCTGCAGGCTACCGGTAAGGCGCGTGCGCTATCGACCAGCGAGGGATCACCGTTACTGGTGTTTGGCCTGGTTACCGTGTTTAGTGAAGCCGGAGCGCAGGTGAAGGGGTCCCAGGACGCCCGAACGCAGCAGGGCGGGTTGAAGGGCCCTGCAAATTTAACGACTCCTTGAGGGCCTGGATGTTGTCGGCTCGAGCTGGATACCGCTCAAGGGCTCCTGGGTTCCTCCACTATTGCGCATACGCCGTTGTAGTGCAAGCGACATGATTCCGTCTGGTGGGTGTACATGTTTGGCATACCGCCTAATGAAGTGCAACTCTTAATCGGAGATCAATGGCGGCACTTCAAAAGTGACCTTGTTACTTCCCGCTTTCGGACCAACATGTAGCTAAGGACCCACCTGAGGTCGGGAGCGTAGTTGGGGAGCCGCGGCAGCTACTGCCAGATCCGCAAGAAACGGCCCACATACGCGAAACCATCGATGACGACTTACCGCCTTGGTGACCGCGAGAGAGACTTCCTGGCGGAGGAGCTTCCTGAGACCTCAATGGGGTTCCAGGTCGTAGAATCAGACGCTCTATCCTTTGAGAGAAGGACTCTTCTTGTGATCAGTGCACAGATAGCAATAGCCTTCAACGATTACCGAGATCTTATCCGCGAACTGAATCGGCTTGGCGAAGTTCCTTGGAGAGCATACTCGTAGCGGGCTGAGCCAATGTACTTTGATTCCGACCCTCACTCGCTACTCGACAGCCCGATGTCAGGTTGGTCGCGAGTCTCCTTGATAACTCGATACATGTGAGTCGACGAGCGAAAAGCGTGTTTCGACGGCAGGAGGTGGTCGCAGTCGAGAACCTTTCTGAATCTCGAATGTTTTTTCGTTTCAGCGCTTCTCCTCAGGACCGGCGTGTTGGCGCAGACGGTAGTTGGACACCCGGTACGTATGGCACGACCTACAATGATCTCCGATTGATCCCGAGCGGGTATGCAGCGGTGGAAGAGTATCGCTCTGCCCAATCCACAATCCGCACGCTTCCTTTTTCCAATAGTAACAGTGTTCTCACCAGTTCACATCGGAACTGTGGCGCCGAATTTTGGTCAGGCCGGTGGAGGCGTCGAAGTCCTATTCCCTAGGGGGGCGGCGCCGATTTACGGGTCGCCGCACCGCATTGATAGAGAATGAGCCAAGGGTACCCTGTGGGGTTCCTTGGGCGGGGTACACGTCTTCTTACAATCTTTAAGCCCCTACTGAAGGAGGGCCGGCAGTGCTAATCTCCCGCCGTCTTCGACGGTGCGGAGGCGGATCCTTGCGCTGAAGGGTGGGGAGCTGGTAGAACAGGAGCACAGGTAGAGTTGAGCCAGCTGTATTCGGGCAATCTCTGTTCAGGCGGCGTGCTACAGATGACTTACACCTATACTTAGACGAGACCTGTGGTACGCAGTCCTTCCTGTAGAGCCGCAAAAGCTATCCTTGAGCCCATAGCTCTCGCTCATTTGTCGCATTTCAGCGCACATCCACTCGACTTGCGTCCGATTCCTGGATCGGGATGCCTAATTCTGGTTGTTCGTGCATTACATGCGACATCGACACAGTGATGTGTCAGGTATCGTCCCTCGACAGACCTGACGACAGGCTGCATCTTCGTCCAGTCTAGTCTTGAACAGGTCACGCCACCCTCGCAGCAGTTGAAGGCACAGGGTCTGCGTACATGACCGAGAGACTGACTGTTTGGCAATAGGTTGAATTAGGAGGGATTGAGTTAGAATCCGCCGGCGCGGATGAACAACTGAGCTCACTTCCTTTTTACTCCCGCATCAAATTTTCTTCCAACGGAGAGACCGTGGCGCTGCCGAAGGCCGTCATCGGCCACGCTAATCCTGAGAAGGCGTTTCACAGACTTGTACGCGGAGGCAATAAGGACTACAAGCAGTTCTTCCGCCATCTTTACCCCAGGCTACGATCAAGCTCTCGCAGAAAACCTTGAGGCACTCAAAGATCGACTAACCGCGAGTACCTTCGAGCCGAGCAGACCGACGATCGTCTACCAGCCGAAGAAGAGTGGAATACTTCGTCCACTGACGCTTCTCACGTTAGAGGATCAGATTGTCTTCCAGGCTCTGACCAATGTTATCGCTGATCGGATGGCTCCGGAGCAGGAGAAGTTTGCTCTAACGCGGCGCTTCGGAGCCCTTTTATGCTGGGAAGACAAGCTCATTCTTTTTCCGATCTTGGAAGCGGAGTTATCGAACATACAACAAAGCAATCCACGGATGCCTTCAGCACTGGAAGAACCTGGGTGGCTGACTTCGACCTGTGTCCTGCTATGAGCTTATCGATCACAGTTTGCTAAGGGCTTGCCTTGACGGCAGGGTTCGTAATCCAGAAGTTCTCAATTTGCTGTTCGATTGCCTTAAGTACTGGACCACGAACTCGTCTGGCTTACATCTCCGCCATGGCCTTCCCCAGGGCCCAGAAGCCTCAGCCTTTCTCGCGGAAAGCATCCTATTTCGTTTTGACTCTTTGAAATAAAGGACGTCGTTTACCTCAGATACATCGACGATATTCGACTTGATGGCCAAAGATGAAAAATCCGCTACGAAGAGCCCTCCTGAAGCTGGACCTCAACTCAAAGGATGCTGGCCTAGTTCCCCAAGCGCAGAAAATTACGATCCGAGAAGTTCAATCAGCGCAAGAAATCACAAAGACCATCCCGAGTTCCATCGCTGCTGCCGGCATTAGCGTCCCAGTTACGAAGCAAGCCGAACTTCGTAAAATGTTTTGGGGGAGCCTCGGCAAGCGCAACAAGCAGTGGAACGTTGTGGATCAAACCCATTTCCGATACGCCATTCACCGTCTACGACCAAGACTGGACATCCTCGAACGCTGCGGAAGAATGCTGGTGACCCGACCTGACCTTGCCGGCAACTTCTCAGCCTATTTCAAGCAGTTTCCGAACCACAGGCTAGCGGCAGACTTCCTGCTTGAGGCACTCAGGCGTGACCCCACCTACGACTTCGCGGCAGCCGCCTACATAGAGGCTATGGACGTTTGCGAACCGAAGACTAAGACAACGCCATACCGTCGTGTCATTCAGACCGCGGAACGCAGGTCTGAGGAGAAGGGCATCTTACTCCGATTGCATCTTTGACCTTCCGTGCAAAGCGCCGTGGTCCCTCCGATGCGGTGCGACTCATAGAGGACGAAAAGGATCCAGCGGTAAGATGTATTGTCTTGTCCCGGCTCTTCGGGGATCACGTGCAGGCAACATTCAACATAAGACACTGCGCACCGCTTCTCGAGAAAGAGACACGGGGTTCAGACGGGGACCTCGCCCGCTTTGCGGCCTCTGTCCTCATTGAGTTCGCTGCCGCGTCGGGGCACACCTGGAGGCCCAAGCTTAATTGTCACGATACAGTGAAGCGCCTACTAGTGGGTGTTGGACTACGACGAAAGGGGCCACGAAGGACTAGTAGTTAAACTTTCTTTGACCGACAAGGGGTCATCGCGCCGCTGCCATGGAGGAGGGCTCTCGGCCAAGACCTCTCCGACCTAGAGCATCGATGCCTCAGGTTGCAGCGACTTGTAATCGGAGATCCTACGGCCTACATCCTAATGCTAGATACCTTTAACGAGGCCCTCCTCCAAGCATTCTCTCTCAAGCATCCGACCCTATCGCCACCGTACAAGGCCGCCTCGGGAGGTGCAGCACACCCGGACCTTGGGAATTGGCTCCGCCACGCGCA
>CAWEMG010000055.1:0-8707 GCA_963810165.1 uncultured Gemmatimonadales bacterium | reverse complement strand
TCCAAGCGGCAGGGTACCGGTAGCTAAGCAGCAGCAGTCATCGCGAGCAGCGAAGCATAGAGCAGTCATCGCGAGCGGCCCCTTCGACTGCGCTCAGGGCAGGCTCCGCCCGCGTGGCGATCCCCCGAATCTCGCGCGACTGAAGTCGCTGCTCGGCCCACCGTGCTTCGCACGGCCATACGCCAAGCCAAAATCGAGGCTGCAGCACAAAGCAGTTTTGCGTGGCGCAGCCACGCCGTGCCGAGCAGCGATTTCAAATCGCTTCTCGACGGTGCGTATGGCAGACCTGATCCTGGTGTGAAGCGTGGTCACCCTAGCCGAAGTGCATATGGACTAGAGCAGTACAGACCGCTACGGTAGCACCCGCCACAAGCACCTAGCAAAGGCACAACCGGCAAAAGCCGGTGTCGCAAAGCTACGGGTCCTCGCCTCCTCCGCGCCGTCGTGGCGACCGCGAAGGACCCAAGACCGCCGAGCCGCCTACCAGGAGCCGGCGGTTTTTTGTCGTCCATCCCGTGCCCGCCTGGTCTCACCATAAGTCCACGAGCAAGGAGACCTACATGACTGTTGCAACCGCAAAGCCTGTTGCCGTCCCAGCAATACGGCCGTTCACCATCGAAACGCCTGAGGCGGATCTGGAAGACCTGCGCGCGCGCATCGCGGCGACACGCTGGCCCGAGTTGGAGACCGTTGAGGATCAGTCGCAAGGCGTACAGCTCGGCACGATGCAGAAGCTCGCCCGCTATTGGGAGAAAGAATACGATTGGCGGAAATGCGAGGCGCGGCTGAAGGCGCTTCCGAACTTCATCACCCGGATCGATGGGCTGGACATCCACTTCATTCACGTGCGCTCGAAGCACGAGGATGCGCTGCCCCTCATCGTCACGCACGGATGGCCCGGCTCCGTCGTCGAGCAGCTGAAGATCGTTGAGCCGCTGGCCAATCCCTCGGCACATGGCGGGAGCGCTTCGGACGCGTTCCATCTGGTGATTCCGTCGATCCCCGGCTACGGGTATTCCGCCAAGCCGAGCACCACCGGCTGGGGCCCCGAGCGCATCGCACGCGCCTGGGTGGAGCTGATGAAGCGCCTCGGCTACACCCAGTTCGCAGCCCAGGGCGGCGACTGGGGCGCGGTCATCGTAGACCTGATGGCGCTACAAAAGCCTCCGGAGCTGCTCGGCATTCACACCAACATGCCCGGCATCTTTCCAGCCGAGATCGACGCGGCGGCCTTTTCTGGGGCTCCCGCGCCGGCGGGTCTCTCGGATGACGAGAAGTTCGCGTACGAACGTCTGCAGTATGTCTATCAAAAAGGAATCGCCTACGGGTTCCAGATGGGGCTCCGGCCGCAGACGTTATACGGCATCGTGGATTCACCCATCGGCCTGGCGGCGTACTTCCTCGATCACGACCTGCGCAGCTATCAGCTCATCACGCGCGTCTTCGACGGCCAGTCCGAGGGCCTCACGCGCGACGACGTGCTCGACAACATCACGATCGCCTGGCTGACGAACACAGCGGTGTCTGGCGCCCGTCTCTACTGGGAGTACTTTGGCAAAGGCTATTTCAATGCCAAAGGCGTCACCATCCCGGTTGCCGTGAGCGTCTTCCCTGACGAGCTCTATCCGGCCCCGCGGAGCTGGACCGAGCAGGCGTATCCCAAGCTCATCCATTACAACCGGCTCCCGAAAGGCGGACACTTCGCGGCCTTCGAGCAGCCGGAGCTCTTCTGCCAGGAGGTCCGCGACGGCTTGCGGTCCCTGCGCTAACGAAACACAAAACCGCCGCCGAGATGCACTCCCGGCGGCGGCGCGCTGTCGGACCTACGACGTGAGCGACTTATAGGTTACGCTGCCCAGGTGAGGCGTCACCGTATTGACGAGGTCAGTACCGCGCGCTATGGTACCCTCGCCGCAAGCACATAGCCAAGAGCACACCCGGCGAAAGCCGGTGTCGCAGAGCCACGGGTCCTCGCCTCCTCCGCGCCGTCATGGCGACGCCAAGGCCCCAAGACCGCCGAGCCGCCTACCAGGCGCCGGCGGTTTTTGTCGTCCATCCCCGTGCCCGCCGGTCTCACACCATCAGTCCACGACCAAGGAGAGACCTACATGCCTATTGCAACCGCAAAGCCGGCTGCCACCCCAGCGATACGTCCGTTCACGGTCGAAACACCCGAAGCGGATCTCGAGGACTTGCGTGCGCGTATCCGCGCCACGCGCTGGCC
This sequence comes from uncultured Gemmatimonadales bacterium, assembly GCA_963810165.1. Lineage (GTDB taxonomy): Bacteria > Gemmatimonadota > Gemmatimonadetes > Gemmatimonadales > GWC2-71-9 > CAVVWJ01. Next base: position 6,483 of record CAWEMG010000055.1, on the reverse strand, counting down.
CGAGAAGGAAACCGTTACAGATCAGTCGCAGGGCCCACGACTCGAGACGATGCAGAAGCTCGCCCGCTACTGGTTGAACGAGTACGACTGGCGTAAGTGCGAGGCGAAACTGAAGGCCCTGCCGAATTTCATTACCCGGATCGACGGGCTGGACATCCATTTCATCCACATTCGCTCGAAACATGAGGATGCGCTGCCGCTCCTCGTCAGCCACGGATGGCCCGGCTCGGTCATCGAACAGCTCAAGATCATCGATCCGCTGACCAACCCCACAGCACATGGCGCGAGCGCATCGGACGCGTTCCATCTGGTAATCCCGTCGATGCCGGGCTACGGGTTCTCCGGTAAGCCGGCCTCGACCGGCTGGGGGCCCCAGAGGATCGCGCGTGCCTGGGTGGAACTGATGAAGCGCCTGGGATACGAGCGCTACGCCGCCTCCGGCGGCGATTGGGGCGGCCAAATCGTTGACCTGATGGCGGTAGAGGCGCCAGAGGGCTTGATCGGCATCCACACCAACTTCCCCGGTGCCGTGCGAGATGACGTTACCGCGGCAGTCGTGTCGGGCAGCCCGCCGCCGGCCGGTCTCGATAAGGAGGAAACACGCCTCTACGAGAAGCTGAAGGAATTCTGGGCCACAGACGTGGCCTATGCCCTAGAAATGGGGACCCACCCACAGACGCTGTACGGGATTGCAGACTCACCCGTCGGGCTGGCCGCCTGGATGCTGGATCACGACGCCTCCAGTATGGCGCTCATCTCACGTGTCTTCGACGGTCAGGTCGAGGGTCTCACACGAGACGACGTCCTCGACAACATCACGCACTACTGGTTGACGAATACCGGAATTTCTTCAGGTCGTCTCTATTACGAAAACAAGTTGTCCTTCTTCGGTCCGAAGGGTGTCACCATTCCGGTAGCCGTGAGCGTCTATCCTGACGAGCTCTATCAGGTGCCGCGGAGCTGGGCAGAAAAGGCGTATCCCAAGCTCATCCACTTCAACAAGCTCGACAAAGGGGGACACTTCGCGGCCTGGGAGCAGCCGGAGCTGTTCTGCCAGGAGGTCCGCGACGGCCTGCGCTCGCTTCGCTAGACCAGTGAAATGAAACCGCCGCCGGGCTCCATTCTCGGCGGCGGCTCAGTTTCCCGACCTGCGGTATGACCACTCCATCATCACGCCGCCAGCTCGATCTCACGGGGCGGTGATTCCGGCGTGGTGCCTTCGCCAGCCGGGCCGGCCCGATCACGTTGCTGGCACTGAGCCAGGCCGCGAACAGGTCGGGATCGGTGGCGAGCGGAAGCGGTCGCCGCCCAGGGAACAAGTCGACTGAAGGGGCTACAGCGGCACCAGCCCCTTGCGAAGACCGATGGTGACCGCCTCAGTCCGCGAGTGAACCCCCAGCTTGGCCAGAAGCGAGGCCAGGTGATACTTGACCGTGTGGGTGGAGATGCCGAGCTCGCTCGCGATCTCCTTGTTGCCCAGCCCGTGAGCCACCAGCCGGAGCACGCTCAGCTCGCGTCGAGTGAGTTTTCCCTCGCCGTTCCGAGCCCCGAAGTCGAGTCTGGCACCAGCCCGGACCGCCGCCTCGTCCACCACCACGTCGGCTTCCTCCGGCAGCGGGACCAGCACGATGTCGCGGTTGCTCTTGAGTGCATTGGCCAGGGTACGCCGGACCACCGGGTCCCGCACCGCCACGAACGCTCGAATCTTCACCTGCTGCCCGCTAAGAGCGCCTCCACGTCGGGGGCCGGCACCGCCAGCGCCAGGCCTGCCACAATCATTGCGGCGACCCCGATGACCCGGCCATTCGCGTCGGCCAGCGGACCGCCGGAATTACCCGGACCCAACCGGACGTCGGCCTGAACCCAGCGCAACCTGCCGCCCTCGAAGTCGAGCTCCAGCGGCAGCTCTCCCACCGATTGCAGCACTCCGGTGCTCACCGCCTCCACCAGGCCAAAGGGATGTCCGATCGCCACTACTAATGAACCCGGACGCATGGCCGAAGGATCCGCGGTTCGTACCGGCGGCATCGCGGCCCCCGGCGCACGCACCAAGGCAACGTCTCGGTGGCGCTCCTGCCAGACCAGCTCACCCGGAACCCGCCGGCCATCCGGCGTGACCACGGTCATACGGGGCGATCGGATCACGTGAGCGCTGGTGACGAACAGGCCGCCATCGGCCCAGGCGATGGCCGCGCCCACGCCCTCGCTTCCATTTATTCCATTGACGATCTGCGCCACACTGGAGCGAAGCCGCTCGGCGGGGCCACTGAGAAAGCTAGCCATCACGCGCTCCGCCGCGGCCGCTCCCCGATCAACACGTCGGCCTTGACCCGCTCGCCGCCGCGCACCAAGTCCAGATCGAAAGTCCGTCCCACCACATCAGTCGCACCCAGCGCGTCGACCAGGTCATCGATGTCCTCGATCGGGCGGCCACCCAGCTTCACGATCACGTCTCCCACCAGAAGGCCGGCGGAGGCGGCGGGCCCATCGTGCTCGACCGACAGGATCACCAGACCGCTGTCGCGCTCGAGACCGAGCCGGCGCTGCGCCGCCGGATTGAAGCGTACCGGCTGCATCGCGGCGCCGAGCCAGCCGCGTGCCACGTAGCCGCGCTCCAGCAGTTGTTGTACTACACGATTGACGGTTTCCACCGGAATCGTGGTGGCGAACGTCCGGCTCAAGCCGCCGGAATTGATGCCGTGGATCTGCCCAGTCGCGTCGACTAGTGGGCCCCCGCCGAAGCCGGGATAGAGCGCGAGGTTCGACTGCAGCAGCCGGTCGATCTCGCCGCCCTTCCAGCAGCGCCAGCGTCCCCCGGCGGCGCTCACCGCGCCGAAAGAAACCCGGGGCCCGCCTTCGCCCAGGCGTGCCAGCGCGAGCACCAGATGGCCGGGCCGGAGTGAGGCGGGATCGCCCAAGCGGGCGGTTGGGAGAGAGCCGGCGGCGACCCTGAGTACGGCGAGGTCGGTGCGCCGGTCGCGCCCGGCCAGGGTGGCCGGCAGAGTTCGTCCGTCCGAGAGGGTGACGGTGATGTCGCCGTCGCGACGGACCGTGCCGTCGGTCGTTACCACGACGCCGTCCTGCCAGTGAATGCCGGTGGATGGCAATCGAGGCCGGGCGTGAACTGCGACGATTGACTCGCCGGCGCTCGCCGCGGCGTCCGCCAGCTGATCCGAGAGTACTGCGAGTGAAGTTCGAGTGTCGGTCATGGGATCCGCCATGTTGGGTGTTCCGTACACTCGTAACATGCGGGGAGTCCAGTAGTGCCCACCATCCGCCGATCGGCTAGGGCACAAAAGAGACCGCCGCCGGGGTTCCATTCCCGGCGGCGGTTCAGTTGGGGAGCCCTACTTCTCATCAATAATCATGTTGCCGTCGATGTCACTCAGTGAACGGTTGGGTCCGAAGTTGAGCAGCCGGCTTTTGGTCTCGACCCGACGCCCCTTGTTGGCGCCTTCGGTGATCTTGCCGACCAGGTGGGTCTGACCCGAGACCACCTCGGCGGTTCCACTCAATTCTGCTTTGAAGGATTCTGAAGCCGGCACCGCGGTGATTACCCAGGAGGAATGAACCGGTATCTTGCCGGGTTGCCCGGACGACCCCTCGTCGAAGCCGAACACGAGGGTCGCCTTACCCTGCAGCTCGCCATTCACCGTACCCGACATAGTGTACTGTCCCGAGCTGTCCCGCTTGATCGCCTTCACGTGATAGGAAAGCTGGATCTTATCCTCACTCGCCGTATCGGCCGGAGGCACACTCTGACCGTCCAGCGACTTCGCGATGGGTACGAGCGCCAGGCTCAGCACCACAAATAGGCGACTCTGGATTCTGGTGAACATTGGTGACCTCCTTACGAGTAATCGTGAATAGGTTCGGCTAACCTATGCGGGAAGGCGCATCTGCTTCCGCAGGCTCTTGTCGAACGCCGCTGCGGGAACGAAGCGCCGGAGCAGACTGATCTGGCGCGCCGCCCTGCCCGCGGTGTAGCGCCGCTGCGGATTCGCGGCGGTGGACGCTTTCACCACGGCATCCGCGACCAGCTCCGGCGAGTCCGCCACCTTCATCGCGTCCCGCATGACCGCCTCGGCGTTGGATCGCGCCGGCTGGTAGACCTCGAGCTGCTGGTCCGCCTGGTAGACATTGCCCTCGAACGACGTGCGCGTGTACGCGGGCTCGACCAGGACCACTCTGATCCCCGAGCTTCTGACCTCATGGTCGAGCGACTCGGAATAGCCTTCCACGGCGTGCTTGCTCGCTCCGTACAGGGCCATGAACGGCGCCGGGATCAGGCCCATGACCGAGCTGATGTTGACGATTCGTCCGGCTCGCTGCCGACGCATGATGGGAAGCACGGCCTTGGTCACGCGAATGAGCCCGAACAGGTTGACCTCGAAGACAGACTTCGCCTGCTCGAGCGAGGACTCCTCCGCACCTGCGATCAAACCCACGCCGGCGTTGTTGACCAGCAGGTCGATGCGGCCGGCCTGGTCCAGCACCTGAGCCACGAGAGCCTTCACCGATTCATCGCTGGTCACATCCAGAACCAGATATTCGACACCGGGCACCCTCGATGCCGGCAACTTGCGATAGGTGCCGAACACCCGGTACCCGGCTGCGTGCAGCGCCTGAGCGGTTGCCGCTCCAATCCCCGTCGATGCGCCTGTCACGATGGCCACCTGCCGGTTCTGCTGCGTTCCGTTGCTCGACATACCGTGCTCGCTTTCCATTGAGGTCAACTGCTGTGTCTGGATATGATGACCGTCATATTCAAGTACAAACCCTGATGCCGGGCCCTGGTGCATGGGAGTCAGGATCTGTGAGGGGTAGAGTGCTTCAGCGCCGCCGAGCGCAGCGCCTCGGAGAGCTTGGGGTCGTCGACGGCCCGGGCCAGCACCAGCGCGCCGACCATTGTGGATACGGTGGCGAGTGCCTTCTCGTGCGCGCCCGGCTTGCCCCAATCGGGCAGCTGGCGGGCGACGAGGTCGATCGCTTCCTTGATGCGACGGGTGGCGGCGCGGCGAACCTGGGGTGCTTGCCGTGGCATTTCCGATCCGAGGGCGGCCATGGGACAGCCGCGCTCGGCACCATCGAGATGCTCCTTCGAGAGATAGCCACGTAATAGCGCTTCAAGCGCCTTTTCAGGCGGTGCCTCCGACGCGATGCGCTCGAGCGTGGCTACGCTTTCGGCACCCGCCCGGTCGGCGGCCTCCGCCAGCATCGCCTCCTTGGACTCGAAGTGGGCGTAGAAGCCCCCATGGGTCAGGCCGGCGTCCTTCATGATGTCCGCGACCCCGGTGCCGCTGTACCCGGTCCGCCGGATGGCACGAGCGGCCGCGTGGACGATGCGGTCGTGCGTGGCTTCCTTGCTACTCTGATCCCGCCGGCTCTTGGAGGCTCTCATATGATGATCATCATACCACCAATGACGCCGTGGCGCAAGTGCGGCAGACGGACCATGCCATGCGGGGCCTGATCCCGCACCGAAACTACGCGCTCGCCAGCCTGATCTTCGTCATGATCGTGTGGGGCGGGACCTACGCGGTCACCAAGGCTGCCGTGCGCGAGATCCCGCCGCTGAGCCTCGCCGTTCTCCGCTACCTGATCGCGGCCGCGGTGCTGGTTCCGATCGCGATCGCGCGCGGCGGTCTGATGCGGCTGCCACGGCCGCTCCCCATCGCACCTCTTGTCCTGATGGGTCTCACCGGCATCGCGATCCTGACCGTTGGGTTCAACTACGGCCTGATCTACGGGTCCGCGTCGCAGGGTGCGCTGGTCTACGCATTGGGCCCAGCTGCCGTCGCCGTCGCGGCGGTCCTTGGCTTGGGTGAAGCGCTGTCGCGACGCCGGGTCGCGGGCATCGCCCTCTCGATAGCCGGCGCGGCACTGGTGGTGGCGTTCGGAGAAATGGGCCGCACGGCTTCCCGGCCGCTGCTCGGCGCTCTCTGCATGCTGGCCGGCGTCGTGGCGTGGGCGTACTACACCGTAATCGCCAAGCGACTCGCCGAGGCCGATCAGGTCGTGGTGATCGCGTGGGTGTCGATCATCGGAATGGCCATGCTTCTTCCCTTTGCTGCTATCGAGCTGGCCCAGGGCCAGATGCCCCGGCCCACGCCGGCAGGCTGGCTCGGCGTGCTGTTCCTGGGAGCCCTCGCCTCGGCGCTGGCCTATGTAGTGTACAGCTGGGCCCTGTGCTATCTGGATGCGAGCACTGTGGGCGCCTATTTCACCCTCGATCCGATCGTCGGGGTCATTACCGCGGTCGTCTTCTTCGGAGAAGTATTGCGCCCGGGCCAGATCGGGGGCGGTGTCATCGCGCTCGTTGGAATGTGGCTGGCCGCCTCCAGTCCGTCTTCGAAGCTGACAAGCCTCACGGAGTGAGCCAGTAGGAAACCTTTACCAGCAAGGTGTTGTTGGCTCGCTGATCGAACAGGTCATTGAAGTCGCCCCGGAAGGATTGGGCGCCCTCTACCTCCGACTCCGCCG
>CAWEMG010000054.1:0-23334 GCA_963810165.1 uncultured Gemmatimonadales bacterium | reverse complement strand
GTCTCAATCAGGGGCTGGATCCGGGCGGCAACACGATTGGGGATCCCACGAGATTCGTGGTGGGTGTTGCGCTCAATCAGGGGGCGGACCTGGAGCATGAGCTGGAGCGGTTCGCGTGGAAGGTCGATGCCGGAGCGGACTTCGCCGTTACCCAGCCGGTATTCGATGCCGAGCAGCTTCAGCGCTTCCTGAGCCGGGTACGGGCCCCCATTCCGGTCATCGCGGGGATCTGGCCCCTGGCCTCGCTCCGGAACGCCGAGTTCCTGGCGAACGAGGTTCCGGGAGTCCACGTTCCTCCCGCCGTGCTCGAGCGGATGCGGCCGGCCCAGGAGCAGGGGACCGCAGCTGCCCGGGCAGAAGGAGTGGCCATAGCGGCGGAAATGGTTCAGGCAATCAAGGATGTGGTGCAGGGCGTGCAGGTCACGGCTCCGGCCGGCCGCATCGCGCCCGCGCTCGAGGTGCTGGTCAGCCTTAAGGGCGTAAGCGGGAAGCGGGAAAAGCAAAGCGTGAGCGGGGAAAAAACTACGTAAGCGGGAGCTGAGACGTTCTTCGCAGGCGACTCTTTCCTTCCCGCTCACGTTTTTCTTTTCCCGCTTACGCTTTGCTCCACGCTTTTCTGTTCACAGCAGTTCCACAATCCGCCGATACTGACTCTCCACCTGCTTGAACCCCAGATTGCTCAGATAGACCTTGTCGGCACCGACGTCCCTGAGCGCGCGAACCGTCTTGGCGCAGATCTCCTCGGCGTCAAGCCGGCTTCAAACTCTCGCGTGAGCTCGGCGCCTGGCACCGGGAAGAAGTCGGCCAGCCGCGCTAGCGTGCCTGGAGTGGCGCTCCGATAGAGAAACACCCCGAAAACCCCAGGATGAGGCACACCCCGCCGGCGCGCCTCCTTGAGAAACTGCTCCACTGCACGGATGCTGTGATGGGAGACTACCTGAGTAAGGTAGAACTCGGCCTCGAACCGGTCGTCCAGCAGGTAATCCACCTGCTCGGTCGCGGGGCGATGAGGGTTAGCCCAGCCACCCAGGTCGAGGCTGGGCACCCGCTGACGAATGACAGAGCGCAGCTCGCGTGCGTGTGGCACGCAGCGCGGAGGTCCCACTGTATGGTCACCCCCCAGCACGGTCAGGGCCCCAAAGCCGTGCGAAGCGGCCCGTGACGCGTACATCAGGCAGTATTCGATCGAGTGCTTGGAGGTGAGGAAGGGGACGATCCGTGAAGGATCGACATCGCCCGCCAGATTGGCGGTGAGATGAGCCAGGTTTTCCTCCTCCGAGAGCCCCACGGCATTGTCGGTAAGGAAGATGAGGGTGTCGTGACGGCTGAGGCGCTGGATCGAGTGATACATATCGATCCAGAGCTCCATGGTGTCGTTGGAGGAGAGTCCGGTACGGGGTGGACGCAGCTCGACGGTCGCGAGGGGCCGGTCTTCCCGTAACCGGTGGAGCACCGATGTGGCCGGAGCAGGCTTGGGACTGGACATGGTGGGAAGGAAGCTAACTAGAGTAGCTTACGAGATGCCCGATACCGCCAGCGCCACTCCCGCTCTCACCGTGCTGTCCGAGGAAGAGGCGATGTTCCGCGACGCGATCCGGGAATTCGCCGCCACCGAAGTCCGGCCCCACGTCCATGAGATGGACGAGGCGGCGCAGTTCCGCCTGGACCTGATTCCCAAGTTTTTCGAGCTCGGGCTCATGGGGATCGAAGTTCCGGAGGAGTACGGCGGCAGCGGCGGAACCATCTTCATGGCGGTGCTTGCCATCGAGGAGCTGGCCCGGGTCGATGCCTCCGCCGCCATCTATGTGGACGTCCACAATACCCTGGTCAACAACGCCATCCTCCGCTGGGCCAACAGCGAGCAGAAGGCCCGCTACTTCCCCCGGCTGACCACCGGCCTGCTTGGCGCGTTCGCTCTCTCGGAGCCGGGCAGCGGCAGCGATGCCTTTGCCCTGGCCACCCGCGCCGAGCGGAAAGGCAACGACTGGGCGCTCACCGGCCGGAAGTTCTGGATCACGAACGGGGCCGAGGCCGGGCTCTTCATCATCTTCGCCAACGTGGACCCCTCGAAGGGCTACAAGGGCATCACCGCGTTCCTGGTCGAGCGCGGCTTACCCCGGGTTCTCCATCGGCAAGAAAGAGAACAAGCTCGGCATTCGGGCCTCGAGCACCACCGAGCTGATCCTGGAGGAGTGCCTGGTTCCGGCCGAGAACGTGCTCGGTCCGGTCGGCCAGGGCTACAAGATCTCGATCGAAACCTTGAACGAGGGCCGGATCGGAATCGGCGCGCAGATGATCGGGGTGGCTGCCGGCGCACTGGAGGCGGCCACGGCTTACGTGAAGGAACGGCGACAGTTCGGCAAGGCCATCGCCGAGTTCCAGGCAGTGCAGTTCCAGCTGGCGCAGATGGCCACCGATCTGGAGGCGGCCCGCCTGATGGTCTACAACGTTGCCCGGCTGAAGGACGCCGGCCAGCCTTTCGCCCAGCAGGCGGCGATGGCCAAGCTGTTCAGCTCCCAGGTGGCGGACCGGATCACGTCCGCGTGCCTGGAGCTGTTCGGCGGCTACGGCTACTCCAAGGAGTACCCGGCCGAGAAGTACTATCGCGACGCGAAGATCGGGACCATCTACGAAGGGACCAGCAACATGCAGCTGCAGACGATCGCGAAGGGGCTGCTGAAGTAGGCGGGGCAGCGGGGCAGCGGGTAGAGCCGCATGCCGAACACTAGTCCGAGCCAGAACCCTCAGATGCGTTCTTCGTAGGCCTCTGCTTGCCGCTTTACTTACCCGCTGCCCCGCTGCCCCGCTGCCCTCCGTCCAAACCTTCGACAAATTCATGCTCCCGAACCCGCAGGGATTGAGCGTCACCGGGGTGCTCGCCATGTCCCAGCGTACCGCCTCGTCGGACTCAGGATCCACCACACTGCACTGTGCGCCCTGGCGGGTCATCAATCCGACCGCTTCGGCGCCGGTCAGCGTGCCAGCCACGGCGGCGGCGCCAACCTCGTCCGTACGGTTCGCCGACGCAGTCACCTGCTCAGATGCATCGACCGGCTCTTCGTCAGCAGTCTCGTACGAAGTGACGTTGCCCAGAATCTCGGTGGAGTCTTCGGGCGGCCGGATCAGTTCCGATTCCAGTGTGTCGGCCGAGGCCACAGCGCGGTGCTCGTCAGTGGTCACCTGACCCCGGGTCTCGCTGGCTTCTTCCGGCGGGCGGACCGGACCGTCGGTGGCAGCGGCATCGTTGTCACGACCGGCGGCGGCGGCGACCGCGTGCGCCGGCCGCTCCGCTGCCAGGACGGCTCCTGCGCGACCGCTGTCCGAAGCTTCGGCGTGTGGGAAGTATCCACGCTGGCCTGGAGCGTTCCGGCAGTGTCCGAGATGGGCACGGTATCGGTCTGATCCGCGATGGTGCTGGTGTCACGAGCCATCTCCGCACCTGCGGCGGTGGCACCTACGGCCGCGGCGGCGCCGACCGACGCTGACGAACTCTCGACGGCAGCAGTGTCGGAAGGCGCCTGTGAGCTCTCGGAAGAATCATGGGTGACTCGGGCCGAATCGGACTCGTTGGCCACCGGTGCAGTGTCCCGATCCATGGCGCGGTACCCGGCAGCCGAGTCCGCAGTCATGGAGGTGTCGCTACGCTCGGCCGAAGGCGAGGCCGTCGCCGAGCGGGGCGCGTCCGTGGGGACTCCAGTAGCGCTGTCCCGGCCGGTGGTGGAGCCGGTCTGGTCCGGGGCGATACTCGCGGTATCCTGAGCCATGGGGGCGCTGTTGTCACCGCTGTCGCGGTCGGGACGCGAGCACGCCGTGGCACCCGCGAGAACCAGTGCACTTGCGGCGAGGCTACGCAGCAGTGCCCGGCTGGGGATGGGTACCTGCATCGATCTATCCTCCACTTGGTTCATTCAGTCGGTGTAAGTGGGTTCCTTGAAGGAATAGAGTATTTATCGCCGCTTGGGCAGTGCAGTGAGTGGTGACCGACCTGGGCGTGAGCAAGCTCACGCCAAAGGCCAGCACAAAAAACTCGGGGGCGCCGGTTGGCGCCCCCGAGTTGGGACCCGCAGCTCCCCACCTGATTAGCGGGAAGTCGTCGTATCGACCTGATTCTGTGAATCGTTGTAACCAGTCGTGTCCCCAGCGGGGAACTGGCCGGTGGTGTCCATGCCGGTGCTGGTCACTGGTTGATTCATCCCAGAGGTGTCAGCACCATAGGCACCGGTCGTGTCCGTCTGACCCTGCTGGCCTGTCGTATCTACCCGCTCCATGCCAGTGTAGCCGGCAGTATCCTGTGCCTGGCCGGTTCCCTGATTCTGCATGAAGGTATCGCTCGGCTGCGAATCGGTCGGAGCGATCGTGGTGTCCGTCTCCATACCGCGGTAACCGGGCTGGTTCTGGCCCAGAGTATCGGTTGTCGTCGTGTCGCGTGCCGCTGCGGACTCATCGGTGTCCGCCTCGCGAGCGGTGTTGCCTGCACACGCCAACGCGCCCACTAGTGCCGCCAGGGCTGCAAAGCGTGTGGTAGAGTTTACTCGCATTCGACCTCCTCGGATCGCCTACAGTGAAGTCACCTGGGTCCCGCGTCCCGCACCATTTGTGGTGCCATGCGCTTCCGCCCAGCCTCAAGCACATGGGCAAGACAATTCTCCGCCTCTGCGCCGGACATCATATCCCCCTCTCAGGATGCGTTCTGTGACTTGTGTCACCCCTATGCAGGAGCCGCCCAAATGGACGCGGTAAAGGCCCGGGAATTGCTAGGTTAGCGTTCGAGAAAGCCGAGGGACCGGGGCCGGCGCAGATGAGGTTAGATTTGAGGCCTGCAGGTGAGTCACTTCGGCACAGTTTCGGCCTCCAGCCGCAACACCTGACCACCCGATCACTCACGTACTCAGCCTGGAAAGGCCTGTGACACTTTTGATCCAGTCTCGCTGTTCACGGCTTTCGATGCTGCTCCTGCTGGGGTCTCCCGCTGTGGCTCTGGCCCAGGGAAACCAGCAGTGGCTCAACACCAGGGTGACAGAATGGTACGGGTCCGCCGCTCGCAGCGCGCCCGGCCAGTGGGGCATCGCCATCGCCGACCAGTCGGGGCAGATGCTGTGGAGCATGAACCCGGACTTCTCTTTGATGCCGGCATCGGCGGTGAAGCTGTTCACCACCGGTTACGCGCGCAGCGTTCTGGGGGGGTCGGCCCGGCGGTCGACCCGGGTAGTAGGCGCCGGCGTTATCGACACGGTCCGGGGAGAGTGGCTGGGAAGCTGGGCCCTGGAGCTGAACGGGGATCCCTCGCTGGAGCGTGCCGAGGGCTCAGGCCCAACTCTTCACGACCTGGCGGTACAGCTGGCCGGCGCTGGAGTCAGGCGGCTGTCCGGTCCAATGGAGGTTCGTAGCGCCAACGGTCCCGCCACGGCGGTGTACCCCGAAGTCTGGTCTCGAAAGCACGCCGGGCGTCTTTTCGCGCCCCTGGTCGGGCCGCTGACGTTGCACGAGAACATCGTCTGGCTCACCGTCCAGCCGGGCCGCAAAGTGGGTGCGCCAGTGCGGTTAATCGAGACCGCGCCGGACGGCATCAGATCGCTGGTTTCGGTTACTGCCGTAACCACGAGCGGGAGGCGCTCCCGGCTCAGACTGCGCCCCCGTCGGGGCGGTGGTTGGGTCATCGCCGGCAGTATCGGCGTTCGGGCAGCCCCACGCCGGCTCACCGCCCCAGCAGCCAATCCAAAGGCGGTGCTGGGTGCCGCGTGGGCGACGGCATTGCGCAAAGCTGGTATCGTCTGGAACCCGAGGGCAAAGGCCACCGAGCCGCTGGATGGGTCCTTCAAGGTGCTGGCCGAAGTGGCGTCGCCGCCGCTCGACTCGCTCGCCAGCGAGATCAACCGGCGCAGCCTGAATCTGGGCGCGGAGCTCCTGCTGCAGTGGGCCGGCGGGCCGACTCATGGCCCCGCCAATCTCACCGCCCATGTGCAGGAGGTGATCGGCCAGCGCACCGGCGTGTACCTGGTGGACGGCAGCGGCCTCTCCTACGACGACCGGGTCAGCCCCTCGGCGTTTGTGTCATATCTGGCCCGGTTCCCGATGACGCCGGCGGGCCAGAACTTCCCTCAGCTGTTGCCGGCGAACGGCAGCGGCACACTCCGCCGCCTGAATACTGGGTTCCCCGGTGTCGGAGTGGTCCGGGCCAAGACCGGCACTCTGGCTCAGGCCAGCACGCTGGTCGGATACCTGGGTAGGCCGGAAGGCACCCTGATCGTCTCGTTGATGTACAACGGCAACCGTCCCGGAGCAGCCCGCCGGGCACAGTGGAAGCTCTTTCAGGATCTGGGAGCGAACGGAATGGTGATACCGGCGGATCCGGCGGCGGTCGAGCCCCAGCTCGGCAGCGACGAGACCACGACCCCGGACTGGTGGTCGAAGGCTGCGTCGCTACAGGACTCCACGTCCGTGGATGGGGGCGGCAAGTAGGCGGACACGGACTTTTGCAAAACGGCCCAGCAGAAATGCTGGGCCGTTTTATTTGTTATCGACCACCCGAGCCGTTTAACTCACCTTCCTGCCACCCTGCAGTACTCCCAACAAGACGACGGCGATTGCGGCCCACAGGAGAACGTGGATGAACCCTCCGAACGTGTTAGCCGACACGATGCCGAGGAGCCAGAGCGCCACCAGAGTGACGAAGACGGTCCAGAGCAATTCGACCTCCTTGGAAAGGATGCCTCCTGGTCCATACAATATCTTAAATGAAGAAGGCCCGCCACTCGGCGGGCCTTCTTCCTACTCGCTGGGAAAACTCCTGCCCACTAGAGAATTGACGGACGTCAACCGCTACTGAGTTGCTGCGAACGCATTCACCCTGCCGTTCCCATGCGCCGCGTCGAACCCCGGTGCGCCGAGATCGTCGGCCGTATTCATCAGGATTTCCAAGACATCATCGGCGTCTGTTATGTCCTTTGTGCCGATTACCAGGGCCGCGACCGCCGCGACAGCAGGCGCGGACATGCTGGTACCCGCTGCCCAGGAGTACCCGGTATTGGAGCCCAGGCTCGCGGGACTCATAACCATGTCGAAGACCCAACAGAAATTCGTGATTGATCCGGTGGGAACCCGAGGTAACGAGCACACGGCATTCCCCGGCAGCACGAAATCGCCGCCCGGGCCGGAAAGATCAACGATCCTTCTTCCGAAGTTGGAGTACGACGCTAAACGGTGGAAGTCGTCGCTGGTGGGAATGGGAGGGTTGAGTGCAAAGCCAACCGGACCCAACGCAGAGACGCCGACCACATGTTCCGACTGAGCGGGAAGAGTAAACCACTGTCCCAGGTCGTGATCGATCCCGCGGCCCTGCTTATCGCCATTGCCGGTAGCAGCTATAACGAGAACTCCCTGCTCATGTGCGAACGTGGTTGCCTCATCCATCAACTCTTTGAGTGCGCGGACCTTGCTGTCTCTACCGGAGGGAAACTGGGCACCAAGGCTCATGTTTATGACGTGTGCGCCGGCGCCGCCACCATCCTCCTCCTCTGTGTCATCTGGGCTGGCCGCGTAGACTATGGCGCTGATAATAGCCCCAAATGATCCGCTGCCGCCGTGGAGCACCTTGACCCCAACGATCGTGGCACCTGGGGCGATCCCGATGGTTCCGACGCCGTCGTCCTCAGCCGCTATGATTCCGGCAACATGGGTCGCATGAGAGAAGCACGCGGCCGCGCCGCACGGTGCATCCTGGTTGTACTGGAAGGTCGGGACAAATGATCTGGAGTTCTCTTCGTCGACTGTGATGGCGTTGTCGAGATCGATATGCGTATTGTTCAACCCGCCATCGAGGACAGCTACGCGGGCTCCGGCGCCCGTAGCCCCTGCGTCCAAAGCATCGTCGGCTCGGATAGACGGTGGGGCCCACTGTGCCGCGAAAAAGGTTTCGTTCGTGCCATGACTCGCTTCCGTGACACGTTCATTGGGATCAATCCACTGAACCACCGTATCCATGGCTACCGCGCGAATACCCAGCTCCCTTTTCAACTTGTCCGCAAATGCGGGGTCCGCTGACTCTGCAGTTCCCAGTCCGGCGCGGTTGGAGAGATAAACGGCTTTCCCGCCCGACCGCTCGATGGCTGCTTTGACCTCCGCCGTCTCCTTCGACGAAAATGCAACTACGTAAGAGGGAGAGGCTTTTCTGACGGCCACTGCAGATACTTCGCTCGGATCGGTCGGCGAGGAATCTTTGTCGCTACAGGCCCCAATGGCGAGGACCGCAGCGAGAGTAAGCATAATTCGACGTGTCATGGACGAGCTTCCCTGGATTGGAGGAGTGTGGCGGAACAAAAGATGTGAAGGGGGAATGCACTCGGCGGGAGGAGGCGGCAAAGGTGATGAGGCCGCTCGGACTGAGGAGCGGACACCGCCGGTTCCCACACACAGGCGTTTGACGAGGAGGTGCCGCGAAACTCACGCGCAAATCAACATTCCCGGAGCAGATAGCTCCGCAATAGTACACAGGTTTTTAGTTCGATGAGCTCGGCTGGTACACGCCCACGCCGTCAGGAGTTCGTGCTCGCGAGAAGCGACACTGTCACTGATGCTACCGCGAGAAATACTCACTCGCAAGACGAGTCGAGAAGGTGATCTAATACCTCCCCAGGGTATCCGCCGCAGCGGGAGACATACTACCCCCCGGTACCCGAAAACGCAATAGTTTCTTTCCGGACCAGAGTCTCGGGCAGTGGCTTCGCTGGACGAGCGCGCAGCTGACCCATACTTTCAACCGTCCTCGCAGCCACTCCCCCACGACCAGGCACCCCATGGCGACTCAGATCCGGCCCACGGCTCCTCCGGAAACCCCGAATTCACACCCTACGTCTCACCCGTCCCAGTCTCCCGCCGAGCTCACCATCCGCGCCGTCATCCTGGGAGCGATCCTGGGCATGGTTTTCGCCGCCTCCAGCGTGTACCTGGCGCTCAAGATCGGACTTACGGTCTCCGCTTCGATCCCGATTGCGGTGCTCGCGGTGGCGTTCTTTCGTACCCTTGGGAAGTCCACGATTCTCGAGAACAACATCGTCCAGACCACCGGCTCGGCCGGTGAGTCGATCGCGGCCGGGGTGGTCTTCACGCTCCCGGCCATTTTGTTGATGGGCTACGACCTGAACGTGAGCAAGGTGGCGGTGATCGCGGTCATCGGCGGGCTGCTCGGCATTCTGATGATGATCCCGTTGCGCCGGGCGCTGATCGTGAAGGAGCACGGCAACCTCACCTACCCTGAAGGCACCGCCTGCGCCGAGGTGCTCGTGGCAGGGGACAAGGGAGGCCTGCAGGCCCGGCTGCTGTTTCAGGCGTTCGGCATCGCATTCCTCTACAAGTTCCTGATGGCAGGGCTTCATCTCTGGAAGGAGTATCCGGGCAGAGTATCCAACTTCTACAAGAACGCGTCCATCTCGGCGGAGGTGTCGCCCGAGCTGCTGGGAGTCGGCTATATCATCGGCCCGCGCATCGCCGGCTACCTCTTCGCGGGTGGCTGCCTGGCGTACCTGGTGCTCATCCCCGCCATCACTCTCTTCGGCTCCGGCCTGACGCAACCCGATCTTCGCCGAGACCAAGCTCATTCGGGACATGAGCCCCAGTGAGGTCCGGGCCGAGTTCGTGTTCTACATCGGCGCCGGCGCTGTGGCTTCGGCGGGGATCATCGCCCTGCTGCGGGCGCTGCCGACCATCGTCGGAGCCTTCCGGTCCGGGTTCCAGGACCTCCGGCGCAGCGCTGGTGAGCTCGTCGAGCCGGGCGCGCACCGATATCGACCTGCCGATCTGGGTCACCATCGCCGGCTCGACTGCTCCTGGCGCTGATCCTGACGTTCCTGCCGCAGGTTGGCGTCAATCTGCTGGGCGCGGTGCTCATCATCGTCTTCGGCTTCTTCTTCGTGGTGGTCTCCTCCCGGATCACCGGCGTCATCGGCGTCAGCGCCAACCCGATCTCGGGCATGACCATCGCCGCCCTGATCGGGACGGCGACGATCTTTTATCTGATAGGCTGGACTGGGGTGGACTATCGGGTCGCGGCGATCTCGATCGCGGCCGTGATCGCCGTATCGGCCGCGCTCGCGGGCACCACCAGCCAGGATCTAAAGACGGGATTTCTGGTTGGGGCCACCCCGAAGCGGCAGCAGATCGCGATCATGGTCGGGGCCATGACCTCCGCCCTGGCGATCGGCTGGACCATCTCACTGCTCAATACCACTTACACCAACGTAGTTCCCGAGCGTCACCCCGGCGTCGCGCTTGAGGCCGCGGCACCCGGCTCCCTGGACCGGTCGGTCACCAGCCTGGGCGAGCGGATGCGGCACGAAGGCCGCGAATGGGAAGTCGTTCGGGTGAATCTGCCGACCGAAGGCGTGCAGCCCGGCAAATACCTGATCGATCCGGGAACCCGGGAGGTGGCCTATCTGGTCGACCCGGGCATCGGCGGGCGCATTCGGGAAATCGACGGCAAGCCGGTCACCAAGCTCGATTCGCCCAAGGCCACGATCATGGCGCTGGTCACTGACGGCATCCTGACCCAGCGGCTGCCGTGGGGGCTGGTGCTGATTGGGGTCTTCCTCACCATTGCGATCGAGCTGATGGGCCTCCAGTCACTGCCAATCGCGGTAGGCGTCTACCTGCCGATCTCCACCTCTGCCCCGATGTTCATCGGTGGAGCGGTGCGGTGGCTGGTGGAGCGGCGCCTCAAGAGCGGCTCACGCTCCATCGCCGAGGTGGAGTCGGGTCCCGGCGTGCTCTATGCCAGCGGGCTGATCGCCGGTGGCGCCATTGCGGGCGTGGCGATAGCTGGGATCGCTGCGGCGCTGGTGCTGAAGGCAGAAGCGGCACAGGTGCCGGCCGCAGAATACCTGGCACACGTCGTCGGCTTGCAGCGGGTCCTGGGTGGCTTCGCCGTCAGCGACCTCGCGGCCCTCCTGATGTTCGCGATCCTGGGCGCGCTGCTCTATCGGGTAGCCCGCCGCTAAGGTCTCCGAGCGCGCTGTGAGATAAATGCGCGTCATCACGCTGCTGCCCTCGGCTACTGAGATTGTGGCCGCGCTGGGTGGCGCGGGATATCTGGTCGGCATCTCGCACGAGTGCGATTATCCCGATTCGGTGCAGCACCTGCCGCGCGTCACTTCCACGCCGCTCGATGTGGATGCGCCCGGTGCCATCCTCGACGCCGAGGTTCGCCGGCTCCGCGACGCTGGTCAGGCGGTGATCGGGATCGAGGCCGAGCTGCTGCGTCGCTTACAGCCGGACCTGATCGTCACTCAGAGCCTCTGCGACGTCTGCGCCGTCTCGGATGGAGCGGTACACCGATTGGCTGAAGCGCTGCAACCCCGCGCCACAGGTTCTCTCGCTCGAGGGGCGGGATCTCGCCGGCATCTGGGCCGATATTCGGCGGGTAGGAGCAGCGCTCCAGCTGGCCGACGAGGCCGAGGAGCTGGTGCTGGGATTGCAGAGCCGGCTCCGCCGGCTGAGAGGCGCTCGTCGGGATCAGCGCCCCCGCGTCGTATGCGTCGAGTGGCTCGACCCGCTGTATCTCGCCGGCCATTGGGTCCCCGAACTGGTCGAGGCAGCCGGGCGGCAACGATGTAGGCGCACGGCCGGGCAGCCACTCCCGCCGCCGCGAGTGGCAGGACGTTCGGAACCTCCGGCCGGACCACGTACTCGTCATGCTGTGTGGCTTTGGAATCGCTCGCGCCAGGAGCGAGCTCGACGCGTTGCGGGATTCCGAGGGGCTGGCCCTCCTGAGCGGTGCGGCAGTCTCGATCGTCGATGGCAACGCGTACACGTCACGGGCCGGCCCGCGAGTGGTGGACGGGGCGGAACGGATTCGCGCCGCCCTGTCCCCCAGGCCTGGCCCGGACAGCCCGCGTTGGCTGCCGGGCGAGGTGAGGATCGCAGAGGCGGACGATCTGAGCGCGTTGGCCACCGCCCGCACGCTCTTTCAGGAGTACGCCGAAAGCCTGGGGATCGACCTCTGCTTTCAGGATTTCGCAACCGAGCTCGCCACGCTGCCGGGCGCGTATGCTCGCCCCGCGGGACGTCTCCTGCTCGCATCGGTGGAACAGCAGATCGCCGGCTGCGTCGGCGCTGCGGCCTCTTGGCCCCGGCGTGGGTGAGATGAAGCGCCTCTACGTGCGGCCGGCATTCAGGGGCCTCGGCGTGGGACGGATACTGGCCGAGGCGATCGTGGAGGAGAGTCGCCTGGCGGGTTACCGGCGGCTGCGACTCGACACCTTGCCCTCGATGGCGCAGGCTCAATCGTTGTACCGGCAGATGGGCTTTCGCCCGATCGCTCCCTACCGCGACAATCCGGTCGAAGGAGCGGTGTACCTCGAACTGGAATTGGACCGGCCTCTCCGTGAACCGTGACTCACTGTCTTTCCTGAAATCGTTGCTGGACACGCCGGGTCCCTCGTCCTTCGAGGCGGCACCCGCCCGGGTATGGCGGGCCGAGGCGGGCAAGTTCGCCGACTCGGTGCATGCCGATGTCAGCGGCAACTCCTTTGCCGCCATCAACGCGGACGCCACGCCCCGCCTGATGCTTGCCGGCCACATCGATGAGATCGGCGTGATGGTGACGCACATCGATGCGGAGGGCTACCTCAGCTTCGACACCATCGGCGGGTGGGACCATCAGGTCTTCGTCGGACAGCGGGTGATTCTGCTGGGCCGCGCAGGGTCGGTGATCGGCGTAGTAGGCAAACGCGCGATTCACCTCATGGAACGGGAAGAGCGGGAGAAGGTATCGAAAGTCGAGGATCTCTGGATCGATGTCGGAGCCGCTAACCGGGGCGAGGCGGAGGCGCGGGTGAGGATCGGCGATCCCGGCGTGCTGGCGGCTGGTGTCCTCGAATTTCCCAACGGCCGGCTGGTGAGCCGCTGCATCGACAACCGCATCGGGGCTTTCGTGGTGCTGGAAGCGCTGCGGCTTCTCGCCGCCGACCGGCCGCGGCATCCATTACGGCGGTCGCCACGACGCGGGAGGAGATCGCGTCTTCCGGAGGTGGCGCCCGCTCGTCGGCCCACCGGCTGGAGCCGGACGTGGCCATCGTGGTGGATGTCACCCACGCCACCGACTATCCCGGCATCGAGAAGCGGAAGCACGGCGACTACCGGCTCGGAGGAGGCCCCACGCTGGCGCGGGGCGCATCCGTCAGCGAGGTGGTATTCGAGCTGCTGGTGGAGGCGGCGGAAGCAGAGAAGATTCCCTACACGATCGAGGCAGCGTCCCGCGACACTCACACCGATGCGGAAGCCATCTTCAACGCACATCGGGGCGTAGCCACGGCGCTGGTCTCCGTTCCGAATCGCTACATGCACAGTCCCAATGAGATGGTGGCGCTGGAGGACCTCGATCGGACCGCACAGCTGCTCGCGGCGTTCGCCCGAAAGCTTACCCCCGAGACCAACCTGGTGCCGCAGTGACACGCTGAGCCTATATTCCCCGATCCTATGTGGCGTACCGTTCTGCTCGGCGTTTCGCTCGGCCTCCTCCCCGCCGCCCACCGGCTCCAGGCTCAGCACTCTCCCGAACCGCCCCGACTGCTTGACGACATCCGCTTCCTGAGCGATGACCGGCTGCAGGGCCGGATGACCGGATCGCGGGGGGCGGATTCAGCCGCCGCGTATCTGGCCCGCCGCTTTTCCCAGGTAGGGCTGCAGCCCGCGGCCGGAGGCTGGTTCCAATCGTTTACTGTCGGCCGGGACGCCCCCGCCGCGCGTCAGACCGACACCGGCGCACTGGTGGGCCGGAATGTGATCGGGATCCTTCCCGGCCGCGATCCGGTTCTCCGGAATCAGACCGTGGTGCTCGGCGCCCACTACGATCATCTGGGACATGGCGGATTCGGGAGTCTGGACCCCGACAGCACGGGGCTGGTCCACAATGGGGCGGATGACAACGCCTCCGGCATCGCTGCGCTGATCCAGGTGGCGGCGCGCCTCGCCGCTTCCCCCCCGGCACGGACGGTCGTGTTCATCGCGTTCAGCGGTGAGGAGCTGGGCCTGCTCGGCTCCGCCTATTACGTGAAGCAGCCGATCTATCCGCTGGCGGCAAACGCTGGCGATGGTGAATCTGGATATGGTAGGGCGGCTCCGAAACGGACGGCTGATTGTCTACGGCGCGCGCAGCGCCAAGGAGTTTCCTGCCCTGCTGGATTCGCTCAACTGGTATGCCGGGTTCGACCTCAAGGCTCAGGGAGACGGCTACGGTCCCAGCGATCACTCATCGTTCTACGCCGTCAAGCGTCCGGTTCTCCATCTCTTCACCGACCTGCACGAGGACTACCATCGCACCACGGACGACTGGCAGAAGGTGAACTATGACGGCTTGAAGCGGGTGGCCGATTTCACCCTTGGCCTGGTGACGGCGCTGGCTGATCGCACCAGGCCGCTGACCTTTGTCGATCTCCCGGCCGAGGTGCCGCCGCAAACTGCAGCGCGGACCGGCTCGGGCCCGCCGGGTTACGGCGCCTATCTTGGCACGGTTCCGGACATGACCGGCGCGCCGGGAGGAGTACGACTCGTGGGCGTCCGCGCGGGTAGTCCCGCCGAGAAGGCGGGCCTCAGGGGTGACGACATTATTACCCGGATCGGCAGTACCGAGACGCCCGATCTTCAGGCCATGACAGACGCGCTGAGAAGTCACAAGCCGGGCGACACCGTGGAGATCCTGGTTCGGCGCGGCGCCGCGGTCACGACGCTGCGCGCCACC
This sequence comes from uncultured Gemmatimonadales bacterium, assembly GCA_963810165.1. Lineage (GTDB taxonomy): Bacteria > Gemmatimonadota > Gemmatimonadetes > Gemmatimonadales > GWC2-71-9 > CAVVWJ01. Next base: position 8,606 of record CAWEMG010000054.1, on the reverse strand, counting down.
CTCGGGGCGCGAGGAGGCTGAGCGTGGCTGCTCTCGACGCCGGCCGGGTAGTGGCTGCTCTTCGCGGAGCGTTCGCGCGCGAGGCCTCGCGGACGGAGCTGCTGCGGACCGCCGCCGAAAAGATCCGCGCCGCCGGCCCTCCCTACACCTCGGTTTACCTGTACATGCTGCACGGCAGCGAGCTGCTGCTGGAGGCCTACTCCGGCCGGGAGACGGAGCACACCCGGATTCCGGTGGGCACTGGAGTGTGTGGGACCGCCGTCTCCACCGGCCGGGATCAGAACGTGCCAGATGTGACCGCGGTCGGCAATTACCTGGCGTGCAACACGTGGACGCGGTCGGAGCTGGTGGTGCTGATCCGCCGTGGTGACACTATCCTGGGGCAGATCGACATCGACAGCGACGTGCCGGACCCGTTCACGCCCGAGGAGGAAGCTGCAGTAAAGCAGGTCGCGGATGCGCTAGCGATTCTGCTGTGAGCAGTGCAGCTCCTCCCGTGCCGAAGTCTGCCGCTGGGTGGGGTGGAAGGCCGGTAGGTGCCGCCAGATCTAGGAACGATACTCGCAACGTCCGCGGCGTCACCCTCTTCGAGCGCCGAGTCGGCCGTGGTCCGCCAACCGTCGTCCTGCACGGGGGCCCCGGCGCCCACCACGATTACCTGCTCCCGGGCTTCGACGCGCTGGCGACAGGGCGCGAGCTGATCTACTACGACCAGCGCGGTGGGGGCCGCTCACCGGTCTCGCGAGACACTCCGGTGGGCTGGCAGGAGCAGGTCGCCGACCTCGAGACGCTGCGTGAGAGCTGGGGGCTCGAGCAGCTGGTGCTGGCGGGCTATTCCTGGGGTGGGCTCCTCGCCTTGCTATACGCCATCGAACATCCCAGCCGGGTCAGCCGTCTGGCACTGGTGTCCCCCGCCCCGGCATGGCGGGGGGCGCGAGAGCAGTTCGAGCGACGGTTCAGCGAACGCAACCTGGCCCCCGAGCTTCAGCGCCGCAGGTCCGAGCTCCGGGCAAGTGGGCTGCGCGAGCGCGACCCCGATCTCTATGCCCAGCGTCTGTTCGAGCTGTCGGTTGCGGCCTACTTTCACGACCCCGAACGGGCCCGGGACCTCACCCCGTTTCGCGTCACCGGCCGTACCCAGCAGGAAGTGTGGAGCAGCCTGGGAGACTATGACCTCCGGCCGTCACTCTCGGAGCTCGACGTGCCGGCGCTGGTGCTGCATGGCGAGAGTGATGTCATTCCGATAGAAGCTTCTCGCGAGCTGGCCCAGCTTCTGAGAGCCGGATTTTACGCTCTGCCCAACTGTGGCCATGTACCATATGTCGAAGCGCTCGAGGAGTTTCGACAATTGCTGGATGACTTTCTGCCGCGGGAGTGAGTGGGAGCTAGATTTCAGCCATGCGCCCCAGCCCATTCGATCTCGTTTTTCGCGACATTTGCCGAAGGGGTGTTCCCCCGGATTCGCAGTGCCCTCGCCCAAGCCGGCCATGATCCCCGCGACAGAGACCGATTCCTGATGGTGCGGGAGGTAGTCACCCTGCTCCGAGAGCTCCGGCCGGAAGAGGGCATGGGCGAGGGGATCGACCAGCTGGCCGCGCTGTTGCACCACGCCTACCTGTTCTGGGACTCCGGAGAACACAACCTGGAGGTTGCGCTCGAAAGGCTGCCCTGGCTGATGGGCGCCGCTGACGTCTCCGGCGCAGCTGATTCCGCTAGCGGCCTACTACGTGGCCATGCCGGTGCATCGGATCTGGGCCGAGGTGATAGCCGGGCAACCACCGGAGCCCCTCGACGGCTGTTTCGTGCATGTGGGACCGCAGGGAAGCCTGAGAGTGCTGGGCGTTTTCGGAATCCACCCTGAGCGCCAGGGGTTCAGCGTGGTCGAAGCAACCGGCGAGCGGCCGCTTCTGCTGGGGCGAGCCGATGGGTCGGATCTGTTTGCGCCCACTCTCCCTGGAGGCAAGGCGGCTGGGCTCTTCTCCGTGACCGGTGAGGAGGAGCTGCTCGAGCTGGGTTGGCGTATTGAGCTTGGAGCTAGGAGCGGGGAGCTAGGAGCCAGAAGCTTCGACCTCCAGGTGGCCGTTCCCAACTCCCAGCTCCCAGCTCCCAGCTCCTAGCTGCTATGGAAAGTGTAAAGGACTACATGGACAAGAAGGCGGTGGCGCAGGTGCTGGAGCAGATCGCCGCCTTCCTCGAACTGAAGAGCGAGAACCCATTCCGGATCCGCGCCTTCAGGACCGCGGCGCGTGCGCTGGTGGGCTTCCCCGGCGATCTCCGGCAGTCGCTGGAGGACGGCACCCTGGCCTTCACCAAGGGAATCGGTCCGGCCACACTCCAGATCGTCACCGAACTGGTCAGCACGGGCCAGGCCAGGATGCTGGAAGAGCTGCGCGAACAGATTCCCCCGGGCCTGGTCGAGATGCTGGAGATCTCGGGCCTGGGCGTTGCCAAGATCCGGCAGATACACGATGTCCTGGGGATCGATTCTCTCCCGGACCTGGAGGCGGCGGCCCAGGACGGCCGCCTGGCCAAGCTGCCCCGATTCGGCGCCCGGACCTCGGAGAACATCCTCAAGGGCATCGCCTACCTTCGTCAGGCCAGCTCCTACCGGTTGCTCCATCATGCGGGAGATGAGGCCGAGGGCTTGCGAGCGGCACTGGAGCGCCTGCCGGGGGTTCGAAGCGCCATAATTGCCGGCGATGTTCGGCGCCGCTCCGAGGTGGTCAAGGATCTGATCTTCGTGCTCGTGGCCGAATCCTCTCCGGCGGACCTCTTCAAGAAGCTGAGCCAGCTGCCCGGCGTCCAGGAGTACGCCGGCCAGGATGAGCGCCGGCTGACGCTGCGATTTGCCGGCGGATCCAGTGCGCAGATTGTGGCGACCACTCCGGTCAACGCCGGGACGGTGCTGGTGCACGCCACCGGCAACGAGGAGCACCTTCGGGAGCTGGCAGCGCACGCGCGGGAGAAGGGATTTGCGCTGAACGGAGCGGCGCTGTGGCGCGGCAGCGAGTTCGTTCCTACTCCCGATGAAGCCGCCTTCTATCGGCGCGCTGGGCCTGAGCTTCATCCCACCCGAGCTGAGGGAAGGCAAGGGCGAGGTCGCCGCCGCGAGCGCGCAGGAGCTGCCCCGCCTGCTCGAAGCGCAGGACCTCAAGGGATTTCTGCATTGCCACACCCGGTACTCGGATGGTTCCGCCACCGTCGAAGAGCTGGCCCGGGCGTGCCAGGCTGCGGGCTACGAGTACCTCGGCGTCACCGACCACAGCCAGGCAGCGGCGTATGCCGGAGGCCTCAGCGCGGACGAACTGGCGCGACAGGCCGCTGAGATTGACGAGGTCAACAGCCGGCTGGGTGGATTCCGGGTCCTCAAGGGAATCGAAGCCGACATCCTCCAGGATGGCAGGGTGGACTATGAGGAAGCCGTGCTGGAGCGGCTCGATTTCGTGATCGCCTCCATACACAGCCGCTTCAATCTGGACAAGAAAGAGATGACCGCCCGCATGCTGGCGGCCATGGACAATCCCTATCTGACGATCATCGGACACCCCACCGGCCGCCTGCTGCTGTCACGGGATCCGTATCCGATCGATCTGGACGCGGTGATCGAGAAGGCCGCGGCAACGGGTGTGGCCCTGGAAATCAATGCCGACCCCCACCGACTGGATCTGGATTGGCGGGTGCTGCGGCAGGCCCGCAGCCGGGGGGCGATGATTTCTATCGGCGCGGATGCCCACAACGTGGCCGGCCTCAGCTATGTGGAGTACGGAGTCGGGATGGCCCGCAAAGGCTGGCTGGGACGCGAGGACGTTCTCAATTCGAGACCGGTTGAGGAGTTCGTCGACTTTGCGCGAAGGAGGCGGGGGTGAAGGGCGGACGGGCGGACGGGCGGACCGGCGTGGACAGGCGGACAGGCGGACGGACGCAGAGGGGGCAGGCGCCAGCCGCAGAATTCGTACCAAGCTACCCTTGTCAAACAGGCTATCAAGAAGGTGCTTGGCAAAGCCGACCAGGCGCTTCGAGAAAGCGTACCCGTCCGCCTGTCCGCCCGTCCGCCCGTCCGCCCGCCCCTGAAATCATCTCCCTTCTCAAGGAGACCTACCCCGACGCCCGGTGCGCACTGGACTACCGGAACGCCTACGAGCTGCTCTGCGCCACGATCCTCTCGGCCCAGTGCACCGATGCCCGGGTGAACATGGTCACGCCGACGCTGTTTGCCCGGTATCCCACCCCCTTCGAGCTGGCCCAGGCCAAGCCTGAGGATGTCGAGGAGATCATCAAGTCCACCGGCTTCTTTCGGAACAAGACCAAGAGTCTCATTGGCATGGCGCAGGCCGTGGTGGCGGAACATGGCGGCGAGGTGCCGCGCACCATGGAGGAGCTGCGGCAGCTGCCGGGCGTCGGCCGCAAGACCGCCAATGTCGTGCTCAGCAATGCCTATGAAACCAACGAAGGGGTCACCGTCGACACCCACGTCACGCGGCTGAGCGGTTTGCTGGGGCTGAGCCGAGGCACCGATGCGGTCAAGATCGAGGAAGAGCTGATGCGGCTTTATCCCGGGAAGACTGGGGCATCCTGTCCCACCTGATCATCTTCCACGGGCGGCAAGTGTGTATCGCACGGAGGCCCAGGTGCGGTGATTGCGTGCTGGCTCGTCTCTGTCCTTCGTCTCTCGTCTGACTCCTGCCCTGGACTCCATGATGCAGATGCGGCTCTCCGTCCCCCTCGTCGCTGCCTGTCTGTTCGCCGCTGACCTCCAGGCTCAGCAATCCACTACCCCCGGCCGGCGCGCAGCGTCCCGGGTGGCGGCGGCGGTCGACTCGAACAGCCTCCGCGCACATCTCGACTTCCTGGCCGACGATGCGCTCGAGGGCCGGCGTCCGGGAACCCGGGGCGCCGAGCTTGCCGCCAAGTACATCGCGGCTCAGTTCAGCCGTCTCGGACTGGAGCCCGCCGGAGACAGCGGCACCTACTACCACCAGGTCCGCATCATCACCCTGACTCCGACACCTACGCTGAAGGTGCTGGGCGCGTCGGCCCCGGACCTGGAGTATCGCAAGGACTATGTCCTCTGGTCGATGCGGAACGAGCCGGTCACTGCGGCCAAGGGCGACCTGGTATTCGTAGGGTATGGAATCGTGGCCCCGGAGCAGGGATGGAACGATTACGAAGGGGTGGACGTCAAGAACAAGATCGTCGTGGCGCTGGTGAACGACCCCGGACTTCGCGATTCCACGATCTTTCGGGGCCCGATCCTGACCTACTACGGCCGCTGGACCTACAAGATCGAGGAAGCTCGCCGGCAAGGCGCTGCCGGAATACTGCTGGTCCACACGACCGAGAGCGCCACCTACCCCTGGACCACGGTCCAATCGGGCTGGACCGGGCCGCAGGTTCGTATCGAGGAACCACCGACGTCACTGCTGGTGGCGGGCTGGCTCAGCACCGAGGCGGCATCCCGGCTCTTTCAAGCAGACGGAAAGAACCTGGACCAGCTCATGGAGCCAGGCGGCAACCCGGCAGTTTCGCGCCGTGCCGCTTGGGGTCCAGGTCGACGCCAACGTTCGCAGCTCGATTACCCGGTCGGAGACCAGCAATGTGCTCGGCCGGTGGCCTGGCAAAGGGTCACTGGCCGGCGAGGCCGTGCTGATCACCGGCCACTACGACCACTTCGGGATCGGCACAGCCATCGATGGCGACTCTATCTACAACGGCGCTGAAGACAACGCGTCCGGAACCGCCGCGGTGCTGGCAGCAGCGGAGGCGTTCGCCCGAAGCGGAGTCCGAACCGGCCGCTCGATGGTGTTTGTGGCCTTCACCGCCGAAGAAGCCGGCCTCCTCGGTTCGCAGGCGCTCGTCGCCCGGCCCACGATCCCACTCGGCCGCATTGCAGCTATTCTCAATCTCGATGTGATGAATCTGTACGGGCGAACCCGCGATGTTTCTGCCCTCGGACTCGACCAGTCCTCTCTCGGACCAGTCTTCAACAAGGCGGCGGCGGCCGAGGGACTTAAGGTCAGTGTCAACCAGGACGCTCTGCTCCACGGCTCGTACTTCCGCTCGGACCACTTTCCCTTCGCTCGCGCGGGCGTCCCCGGCACGTCCATCGAGAATGGGGAGCAGTACATCGGCCAGCCCGCGAGCTACGGCCACGACAAGAAGACCGAGTACACGGAGAAGCGCTACCATCAACCCAGCGATGAAGTGCTGCCCTGGTTCACCCATGCCGGAGCAATTCAGCAGCTTCGCGTCATCGTCCGGACAGCAGTTGCCGTGGGCAATGGTGCCAGCCAGCCCGCCTGGAACAAGAACTCGGAGTTCCGGGAAGCGGGGGAAGAGAGGCGGAAGGGGCGGTAACGGAGTGGAAGGAGCGGGAAGGGTCGAGCAAATCAGGCGCCTCTTCCGCCCTTCCCGCCTATTCCTCCGCTCGACTATCTTTGCCGCCGCCCCGGCAGGCCCCTCCCCTCCTCGTGGAGCGATTCTGGAACTTCCTACAGAGCACCGGATCCCGCTCACCTGGCTGCTCGAGAATGCTGGGCCTTCCATCCGATACCGCACGTATCGCGAGCTGGCCCCCGAGGGCTACGCCCCCCCGGAGGTCATCGAGGCCGCCCACCAGGGCGTCACCGAATCCAAGTCCGCCGTAGCGGTCGTCAAGAAGCAGAAGGACAACGGCATCTGGGGCGGCAACCTCCTCGGCCTCGCCACTTCGGTGGCGCAGGGGGTCAAGGACGTGGGCACGATCCCCCAGTACCGCCGGCTGCTCCAGCTGGAATGGCCCAGGTCTACGCGACCGTTCAAGCTGGCTGACCGGGTGCTGTTCCGGCTGCTGTCGCGGGATGAGGATCCCACTCTTCTGTTCGAGTTCCAAAAAGCGGTCAAGGCCGACCCGGAGGCTGAGGCATGGGCCAGGGGGATCATGCGCGAAGCGGCCTCGGCGGCTCTGGCAGAGGCGGGATACGCCGAAGACCCGAGACTGCGGGGGGCCGGCCACAAGATCGCCAGTGCCATCTCCCAATTCCTGCGTAGTCCGCTGGCGGAGAAGCCGTTTCTCAAGTCCGGCAAACAGATGGTGCTCCACCCCGAGGCTCACCCACCCAGCTGGTATTCTGTCGCGATGCTGGCGTCTATGCCGAACCTTCAGCGTGAGCGTGCCGGCTTCACCGAGCGGCTGGGTCGCTACCTGGCGGAGCCGACGCCCAAGAAGTCCTTTGTCATCCAGGTGGGGAAGAAGACGGTTCGGCCTCAGCACCTGATCCTGGGCGACCCGATCGATGCCGACGCCAAGGGGGTGCCCAAGGATATCCCTCTGGCTTTGCACTATATCGAGCTGATGGCCCGGATGGGCGCTCTGGAGTGGGCGCCAGTGGCCACTCGGGTCCTGGCTCGCTTAGTCAAGGACTTGGATGAAAACGGCGTCTGGAGCCCCAAAAACCTTCGCTCGCTTCCCAAGGCAGGGAACAAGATCACGTACCACTACTACCCGCTCCATGGCGACTCCAAGACCACCGAGAGCCGGGAAGTGGATATCACGTTCCGGCTTGCGCTGATCGGGAAGGCCCTGGGTTGGAACCCGACGTATACGTAGGCAGTTGCGGCAGGAGTGGTAGCACGTGATACTACTTGCATGGCCCATCTGGATCTAACCCGCTTCGGTTTTACCCCCACTGAAGGCCTGATGTACGAGGTGCTGCTGGCCAACGGTCCCGGCACCGGCTACGCACTGGCGCGCGCGGCGGGACTGGCGCGGGCCAATGCCTACAGCGCATTGGCCGGCCTGGTGTCGAAAGGCGCCGCGCGAGTGGAAGGCGGCCGACCCAAGCAGTACCGCCCGGAACCTCCGGCTACCTTGATCGCCCGTATTTCGACCGATCATGGCCATGCGCTGGAGCGGCTCAGCACTGAGCTGGCCGCGGCAGCGGTTCCCGGCACCCCCACCGTGGTCGAGCTCGACTCCGCTCGAGCCGTGCTTCAGCTCATAACCCACAACGTGGCCCGGGCTGCAGGCCGCGTGGCTCTACTGGCGCCCGCTGACGCCTACCCTTTGCTGGCCCCCGCCCTCAGAAGGCCGGTAGCAGCCGGAGTGCCGGTCGAGCTGTACTGCGCCAACCGCCATCGAGATCGACTTCGCTCGGGTAGAAGTCATTCCCGATACGGCGGGCCGCTGGCCGGGTATGCCGGTCATCTCTGTGGTAGACGACGCTGGTGCGCTGATCGCGTCGCGCACCGGCTCGGAGGTGCAGGGACACTGGAGCAGCGCCGCCGCCTTTGTTGCCGCGGCACGACTGGCGTTGGAGCAGCTCAGGGTCGGGACGTGAGCGATCCGGTAGACGAGGCGTTTCAGCAGCTTCGTTTGGAGTATCTGGCTTCGCTCCCGGCCCGACTGGATGAGCTGCGCTCGGACGTCGCGTCGTGGCGGGCCGGAAACCCTGATGCGCTCTCGTCGCTCCAGGCCCGGCTTCACCGCCTGGCCGGGTCAGGAGGCTCCTACGGATTTGTCGAACTGAGCTCCGTGGCACGGGAAGCGGAACGCTGGATTACCGGTCACAGGACCGGCGCGGACACGGATCAGCTGGATGCGACAATGGACCGTCTGGTCCAGGCGGCCG
>CAWEMG010000053.1:0-12778 GCA_963810165.1 uncultured Gemmatimonadales bacterium | reverse complement strand
GTAATCAGTCGCCAGTCGCCAGTCGCCGGTTGCCCGTCGCCGCTCACCAGTAGAAGAGTTCTCCGGTGGTCAGGTTCTCCCGCAGACCGCCCCACCAACAAGGCTGACGGCGCGAAGCGTTCGGTTGCTCTTCCCCGTGGCCGGTAGCATGGCTGCATGGCAGACCTGTTCCTCAAGGCGGTGAAGCTCAAGCGCGACGGGATTCCCTCTTTCAAGGAATATCCCTTCTCCATTCCGGCCATCCGCGGGCTGGACCAGCTCCCCCTAGAATCGCCCGTCACCTTCTTCATCGGCGAGAACGGCACCGGCAAGTCCACCCTGCTGGAGGCCATCGCGGTCGCGGCAGGCTTCAACGCCGAGGGCGGCAGCCGGAACTTCCGGTTCTCCACCCGCGCCACCCACTCGCCGCTGCACCAGCACCTTCGCCTGATCCGCTCCGGCATCCGCCATCGCGACGGCTACTTCCTCCGGGCGGAGAGCTTCTACAACGTGGCGTCGGCGGTGGAAGACTACGAGGTCGAGGATCTCTACGGAGGTGAGCTCGCTGCACGCCCAGTCGCACGGCGAATCATTTATGTCGCTGGTGCTGGAGCGCCTGAAAGGGAAGGGACTCTACTTCTTCGACGAGCCCGAGGCGGCTCTCTCGCCCACCCGCCAGCTCAGTCTCATCGCTGCGATGCACCGCCTGGTCCAGAGCGGCTCCCAGTTCATCATCGCCACCCACTCCCCCATCCTGCTGGGTCACCCCGGCGCCGCAATTCTCCAGTTCGGCGCCGGTCCGATCACGCCGGTCGAGTACCGCCAGACGGAACACTACGCCGTGACCCGGGCGTTTCTGGAGCGCCCGGAGCATATGCTGCGGCAGCTCCTTGAGGAGGGATGACTTGCGCTCTCGGGTCATCCGGCTACTCGATTAGAGAGAGTTGAAGAGCCTGTTTTTTACGCAGGGACACCCCGTACGCGGAGCCGGGATCATACCAGTCGTCGAAGAGCTCTGGCTCCAGAACCGAAGCCGGATGTGGTCGCCTGTCTGCGTGGCCCCGGACCAGGATCGCACCGGGCGTGGCCTGTCTACGTCGGGGTCATGGTGGTGGACGACGACGACCGGGTCCGCTGGCTCACTGCCAGGATGCTGCGAGAGGAAGGGTACCAGGTCATCGAGGCGCGTTCGGCCCAGCATGCCTGGGAGCGGCTGGCCGAGTCCGACGATGTCCAAGTGGTCCTGACCGACATCGCCATGCCCGGGGGCAGCGGCCTGGAGCTGGCCGAAAGGATCGTCGCTGAGCGGTCGTCGCTTCGCATAATTCTCATGTCTGGCTATGACCGCGCCTTTCCCAAGCTGGGGTCGGCCGGCGCCCGCTTTCCCCTGCTCGTCAAACCGTTCACGCCGGACCAGCTGGCCCACCAGATCCGCGCAGTGCTGGGAACTCAGGAGCACTGAACCGGCAATCTCGGCACAAAGCTCCAGCGAATCTCCTTCCGTAGGGCTCAGTGAATCTGCAACGATGAGAAGGTCTGTGGCGCCGGCCCGGCTCAAGTTTGACCGGTGTCGGCCGAACTTGCCACCGATGACAATGAATGTGCGGGAAGCGCGGCTCAAGCCGCAGTACGCAGCGGAATATCCCGGGATAACCGCCGCGTGTGGATGTCGGCCAGCGAGGTCGCCGAGAAACTGGTAGATCGAGTCCATATCCGACGGAAGGAAGGCCGGTTCACCCGCACCTTCGATCCTACGCACTTCGACTTTCGCGGCGGCGATTCGAGGGCGCGGGGGCGGGGCCATCGTCCTCGAAGGATGGACCCTCGTTCTTCGACTCCTTCCGAGGTCCCGCTCAGCGGGCTCGCCGACGGCAGCTGAACTATCCGACTTAGGTTACTGCCCCGCTTAACCGGTTACGGCGTCCGCTTGCCCGCCTACCCGCCTACCCGCTTACATGCTTTCCCCACCCGCTGCTTTGCTATGGCGGCGATATCCTGGAATTGAGCCTGGTACTCCGGCCTCGCCCACATCGGCGCCTCGTAGTGCCACAAGGTCAGCGCGCAGGCATACGGCTCGGTCACGAAGGCCCGGCCCCACTCCCGCACTTCGGCCGGGCGCATGAGGCACTGCCTGCCTCGTGTCTCGCATCCTGGAGTCTGGGCCGCCCCGAACAGGTTGATCGCCAGAACCAGTGCGACACCCTCCCTCCGCGCGGTCGCCACCGCCGAATCGCGGAAGGCAGAGGCGCTCCCGGTCTCCATCCAGGTCTGGGCCATGATGAAGTCCACCACCCGGTAGCGTTCATGGGCGCGCCAGCGGTAGTTCACCGCCACGCCGCAGGGAAGAAACGGCAGCACCTCCCTGCAGTACGCCGCCATGCTGTCCACTGTCGCCTTGGTGAGAGCGCCACCCCACGATGCGTGCTGCGGCTCATCCAGCATGAGATAGCCCAGGACCGTGCCGTCTGCCACCGCCTCCTGCAGCGCCGCCTTGAGAACCGGCGTGGTGTAGCGCGCGGTGCCCGCCTTCCACTTGGCGAAATCGAACCGGCCGGCGGTGATGTACTGCTCGTGCTCCCCGCCGGTGAGCGCCAGGAATGCGGCGTGCCGGTTGCCGCGTAGCCGAGCCAGGAGCGCGATCAGGCCCCGCGGGTCGGCGTAGCTCTGTCCCGCGGTGAATCCTTCCGCCGAGTTGGGACCCTGATACATCCCCACGGGACCGAAGGCGAACGGCCGGAACTGGGAAGGCGCCGGAAGCCGGAGTGTGTCGCGAACCGTATCTATCCGGGTGGTGACGCCGATGCTGGTGCAGCCGGCCGCCAGCGTCACGCCTCGGCTGAACCGCTCCCAGCAGATCGATGCCGAGTCGGCGGTTAGCGCTGTTGCTCCGGGCATCGTGCGGGACAGGTCACCGGTGGCTTTCGGCCGCTCGGCGACGACACCGGTAACGCCGGCGAGCAGGATGAGTACTGTTGCGTTCGTTTTCATGATGAGCTCCTCGCACGGCGGTAAGGCTTTCTATAGAGACGGCGCCGGCCAATATGAGCGCTGTATCAAGGTCGGAGCCGCCCGACACTACGATAGCGACGCCTGACTCGCGAGGTTAATCATCTGCCGGCACCGTTGCCGCCGCCCGAGTCTCGGGATAGCTTGCGAGTGCCGGTCAGCGACCCTTCCTGCACTTACGTCAGAGGATATCCTGCCTGCCACAGTTCGATCCCTCGATCCACGGACCTGACCAGGCCGCTGTTACCGCGGCCCGGCTTGCCGCAATCGTCGAGTCCTCCCACGAAGCGATCGTCAGCAAGAAGCTCGACGGCACCATCCTCAGCTGGAACGCCTCGGCCGAGCGAATCTTCGGCTACTCCGCGGCCGAGATGGTGGGCTCCTCAATCTTTGTCATCATCCCGTCCGATCTGCACGAAAGCGAGCGCCAGATCCTGGCCCGGCTCGCTGCGGGACAGCATATCGCCCACCTCGAGACCATCCGCCGCCGCAAGGACGGCACCCTGATTCCCATCGAGCTGAGCATCTCGCCCCTCCGGGATTCCCGGGGCGAGATCGTGGGGGCCTCGTCCATCAAGCGCGACATCAGCGAGCGCCGCCGGGCCCAGGAGACTTCGAGCCGGCTGGCCGCCATCGTGGAGTCGTCGGAGGATGCGATCCTCAGCAAGACGCTCGACGGCAGGGTGCTGACGTGGAACGAGGCGGCCCAGCAGATGTACGGGTTCTCCGCGGCCAATATGATCGGCAAGTCGATCTACACCCTTGTGCCCGAGCGGCTCCAGCAGGACGAGCGCGCGATCATGGAGCGGGTCCGGCGCGGCGAGCACGTGCACCATTATGACACCATGCGGCGCCGGCGGGACGGAACCGAGATCGCGGTCTCCCTCACCCTCTCGCCGCTGCGTGACGCCAGCGGTACCATCGTCGCGGCTTCCTCCATTCAGCGCGACATCACTGAGCGCAGGCGGGCCGAGGAGGCGCTGCGCCAGGCCGCCAAGATGGAGGCGATCGGGGTGCTGGCCGGCGGCCTGGCCCACGATTTCAACAACCAGCTTTACGCGGTGAGCGGCTTCGCCCACTTCATCGCCCGCGACCCCGGCCTCGGCCCGGCGGCGAGGCAGGACCTGCTGGAGCTGCAGAAGGTGGCCGACCGGATGGCCAGCCTGACCCGCCAGCTACTCGCTTTCGCCCGCCAACAGGTGCTCACCCCCGAGACCCTCGACCTGAACGCCGCGATCGAAGACACCCGGCCGATGCTGCAGCGGCTCATAGGAAGCAGTCTCAAAATCGAGCTGGACCTGGCGCCGGGACCCAAGTGGGTGCGAGTGGACCGGGCCCAGCTGGTGCAGGTGCTGCTGAACCTGATCATCAACGCGCGAGACGCGATGCCCGGCGGCGGACGGATCCTGGTCCGCACCCTTACGCTCGAGGTGAGCCCAGGCCACTTGATGGATCGGCTCGAGACGGCGGTGGAGCCCGGCGCCTACGCCTCGCTGGCGGTGAGCGATACCGGGAGGGGGATCGCGCCGGAGCATATGCCCCACATCTTCGAGCCGTTCTACACCACCAAGGAGGTAGGCGTCGGCACCGGGCTGGGGCTGGCGACGGTGGAGGGGGTGGTGGCGCAGAGCGGCGGTCGGATCCAGGTGAAGAGCGTGCAGGACCGGGGCACCACCATTACGGTGCTGTTCCCCCTGACGTCGGAGCCGGTGGTTCAGCCCGCGTCGCGCAAGCGAGTGTTCCGGCCCAATGTCCCGTCGCTGGGCCGAATACTGGTGGTGGAGGATGAGGACACGGTGCGCGCGGTCGTCATGCGAACCCTTCAGGCGGAAGGGTACGAGGTGCTAGGGGCCCGCGAGGGGCATGAGGCGCTTCACGAGCTGGAGGAGATCGGTGGGGCAGTAAACGCGGTGCTAACCGATATCGTCATGCCGGGGATGGGGGGCCGGCAGCTGGTGGCCGAGCTGGGCCGCCGGTATCGCCGGATCCCGGTGATCTGGATGTCGGGGCACGCGCGCGACAGCGAGGTGCAGCAGGGGCAGGTGGGCCGGGACGAGCCGTTCCTGCACAAGCCGATTTTACCCGAGGTGCTGCTGGAGGCGGTGGCCCGGGTGATCGAGAAGCACGCGACCGCCCGGTCCTGAGTAAGAAGTGAGAAGTAAGAAAGTGAGAAGTGAGAAGTGAGAAGTGAGAAGTGAGAAGTGAGAAGGAGTGAGAAGTGAGAAGTGAGAAGTAGAAGTAAGACCGGGATGAACGCCCCGCTCTTTACTTCTCACCTCTTCTCACCTCTCACTTCTCACCTCTCACCGTCCCTCTCGCCTCATCGCACTCGGCGCAGCCCTCCTCGGATGAGTGCAGGAAGATGAGTGGGTCGCGCTCCAGCTGCTCCAGCGTCACCTCGACGACATCGCGTGCGCGAAACAGCCGCGCATCGGCGTGCCCTACCTTTCCTTCGGCCTGAAGTCCCCGCGCCCGCAGCCACTCGTCCGCCAGCACGAACCGCCGGCAGCAGTGGTCGTTCTCGCCGTACTCCACCCGCACCGGCCGGCCTTCCTGCAACACTGTGAGATATCTCGGCACCCGGTAGGGCACGTTCCCCAACAGCTCGGCCAAATGCAGAGTGGTGTCCGCGTCGTGGTTGACGCCGAGCAGGAGTACCTGTCCGTCGAGGACATAGACCCGTCCTACCGGGCTCTCGGGAATGTGAGGCGGGAGCGGCAGCGGGCCCGCGACGATGCCCGCCGCATGCGGACCGACCGCGGCAAACGCCTCGGCATGGTCGCTCCGTAGGACGTTGGGCTCTTGCCAGAAGGTGTCGGCGACGATGCCGAGATCGCTCGCCGCGGGTGTGGTGCGGGGATCGAAGGGTATGTCGGCGTCGCCGGTCCAGGACGGCATCACCAGCGTGCCTTCGGGACCGAGCGCATCGCGGAGTGCGTCGATCAGTCCGGCCGGTCCGCCTTCGATGGGCCGAGCCGCGCGGAAGGAGCTGTGCACCAGGAGCACGCCGCCCTTCTCCACGCCGAGCTTCCGCAGCTGATCGCTGACCTCGCCTCGAGTGAGCGGAGCGATCCCACTTTCAGCGTTCATCCGCCGGAAGGTACACCTTGATCACGGTGCCGATGTTGGGCTCGCTGTAGCCCCAGACCAATCCGCCCGCCTGCTTCACCGAGCCGTACACCGTAGCCAGGCCGAGGCCGGTGCCCTGTCCCGCCGGCTTGGTGGTGTAAAAAGGCTCGAAGATGTGGCTCAACGTTTCCCGGTCCATGCCGTGTCCGGTATCGCTCACCGCGATCATCACGTAACGGCCCGGCTTGATGTTCACCTGCGCGTGGCGCTCCAGGTATGCCGGGTCGAGCTGCACCGACGACGTCTCCAGGATCACCCGTCCGCCCTGCGGCATGGCGTCGCGCGCATTGAGCACCAGGTTCACCACTACCTGATCCAGCCGCGACTTGTCGGCCATGACCCGCTCGATGCTCGGCGCCAGCTCCAGCTCCAGGTCGATGGTGCGCCGGAGCAGGGGCCGCAGCAGGTGGACCGCCTCGGTGACGAGGGCGTTGACGTCCACCGCCTGGGGCTGGATCATGTCCCGCCGGGCAAAGGCGAGCAGCTGCTGGGTGAGCTTGGCCGACCGGTTCGCCGCGAGGCTCAGGCGCTGCAGTTCGGTCACCTCGGAGGAGTCGGCCGGGAGCCGCTTGGTGACAAATGCCGCCGAGTTGAGGATGGCGGTGAGCATGTTGTTGAGGTCGTGCGCGATCCCGCCGGCCAGCCGGCCCACGGCGTCGAGCCGGTCGGCCCGGCGATAGTGCTCCTCCGCCTGCTTACGCGCGGTCACGTCGGCCATCGCGCCCACCACCCGGAGCGCGACGCCGTCCGCGCGTCGCTCGACGTATGCCCGGTCGGACACCGTCGCGTAGGAGCCGTCCCGCCGCTTCACCCGGTACTCGTCGGTCCAGAACACGCCGTCGCCGGCGATGGCGTTCGCCAGTCCTTGCTCCACCCGGCGGCGGTCATCGGCATGGATCCGGCCGAGCAAGGCGCCGTCGGTCTCGAGGGTCTCGGGATCCAGGCCCAGGATCGCCTCGGCCCCGGGACTCCAGCCTACCTTCCCGGTCTCGAGCTCCCACTCCCACAGCGCTTCGCGGCTCGCCTGCGAGATCAGGCGGTAGAGCCGCTCGCTCTTCATCAATGCGTCCTCGGCGTGCTTGCGGGCGGTGGCGTCCTTCGATACCCCGATGATGCCGATCGGCTCGCCGTCCGCGTCCCGCGCCAATGTGGCCTTCACGTCGAGCCAGACCGTTGCGCCGTCCTTGCGCCGACCCTGCCAGGTGGCGGCGAAGTCCCGGCCCGCCATGATCCCGGCCAGGTCTTCCTGGAGCAGCTCGTCGCCGGTGTTGGGGTAGAGGATGGCCGCGGTCTGGCCGATCATCTCTGCCGCGGTATAGCCGAACACCGCCTCCGCGCCCCGGTTCCAGTACTGGATCCGGCCCTTGAGGTCGGTGAAGATGACGCTGTCGGGAATTGCCTCCAGCAGCTGCGCCTGGAACCGCAGCCGCTCTTCCGCGTCCTCGTCCTCGGCCGACCGCAGCGGCCGGTCACCTGCTAGTGTCACAGGCTTCTCCTCAGTGTTCACGGCGGTAGGGCGGTAAGGCGGTAAAAAATGCTCCGCTTAGCCGTTTACCCCCTACTCCTCCTCCGGCCTTCCGAACATCAGCTGAATGAACGCCCGGTCTTCCGGCGGCGCGATGATGTGCACGTGATCGCCGGCTTGGAGCAATGTTCCTGGCTTGGGCGGCACCAGCTCCGCACCGCGAATGATAAGCGCAACGGCCGATCCATCGGGTAGGGGGAGCTCCTCCAGCGGCACGCCCACGACCACCAGCGCGGGATCTATATAGAAAGACATCAGCTCGCCCTGAAGGGGCTGGCGGCTCTCGATGGCCAGGACCGCCTGCGGCGCCGGCGGCTCCTTGCTCTGGAGCCCGAGCTTCCGCGTCAGCCACCCGACGCTGCCGCCCTGAACGACCGCGTTCACCACCACGATGAAGAACACCAGGTCGAACAGGCGAGCGGCGCCTGGCGCGCCGGCCAGCACCGGGAAGGTGGCGAGCACGATCGGCACCGCGCCCCGGAGGCCGACCCATCCTATATACAGCACCTCGCGCCGAGGATAGCGAAAGGGCAGCAGGCAGAGCCCCACTACTACGGGTCGCACCACCAGACCGAGCAGCAGCGCGATAGCGAGGCCGGCCGGCGCCACATCGAGCAGTCGCGAGGGAAAGACCAGCAACCCCAGGATGAGGAACATCCCCACCTGGCTCAGCCACGCCAGCGCGTCGTGGACCCGCAGCAGTCCGGTGCGATAGGGCAGGGGGCCGTTCCCGAGCAGGAGGCCGGCGAGGTAGATGGCCAGGAAGCCGCTGCCGTGGATCAGCGTCGTCAGTCCGAACGCTACCAGACCCAGCGCGAGCGTCATGACCGGATAGAGTCCGCCGGTGGAGAGCTGGAGCCGGGAGAGGAGAAAGCGGCCACCATACCCCACGGCCGCACCCACTGCCGCGCCGACCGCGAGCTGCAGCCCCACTTCGAGCGGGATCCGCCAGCCCACTACCACGCCCGGGGTCAGCAGGTTCTGGGTCAGGACGGTGGTGAGAATGAAGGCGACCGGGTCGTTGATGCCTGACTCGACCTCGAGCGTCACGCCCACCCGCCGCTTGAGCTGGAGGCCGCTGCCTCGCAGCACCGCGAATACCGCCGCCGCGTCGGTGGACGACACCACTGCCCCGAGCAGCAGTGCCTCACCCCAGCCCAGGCCGAGCCAGTGCGCTCCGACCGCCAGCAGCGTTGCCGTGCCCGCCACGCCCAGGGTCGCCAGGACGCCTGCCGGTCCGGCGGCTCGGCGGACTGCGTGGAGCGGGGTGTTGAGCCCGCCGTCGAAGAGGATCAGCCCCAGCGCTACGACACCGACCCGGAAGGCGAACTGGTAGTCGGTGAACTCGATTCCGCCGATGCCATCGGACCCGGCCAGCATCCCGACGCCGAGGAACAGGAGGGCGATGGGGACGCCGAAGCGCTGTGACGCGCGGCTGAACAGCACGCTGATGCCCAGCAGCAGGCCGCAGGTCAGCAGCAGGAGTGCGGTGGCCTCGGGCTCGTGGGGCATGAAGGCTATGGGCTTGGCTATTGGCTATGTTTCGCTAATATCGGCTGATTCTTGGAAGTTCGTTCCCAATAGTGGACCTCTACTCGCCAATAGCCAATAGCCAATAGCCAATAGCCAATAGCCTCTCCATACTTCCCGCATGTTCACCGAAGATCTCGCTGGCGCCCTCGCGCTGATCGGCATCGTCATCGTGGTGGCCTCGCTGCTCTCGGGTGTCATCGAGCGCAGCGGGCTGCCGCAAGTCGGAATCTTTCTCATCCTCGGCGCCCTGCTGGGGCCGTTCGGGCTGGGGCTGGTCACGCTCACGCTGGAGTCGCCCACCCTCCAGGCGATCGCCACCCTCGCGCTGGTGCTGGTGCTGTTCAGCGACGCCATCGCGGTGGACGTCGGCGAGGTGAAGCGGCAGCGCGGGATTTCGTTCCTGGTGCTGGGTCCCGGCACCCTCATTCCCGCCATCATCGTAGCCCTCGCCGGCCGGCTCCTGCTCGGCCTCACGTGGATGGAGTCCGCCATCATCGGCGCCGCGCTCGCCTCCACCGATCCGGTGTTGCTCAGGAGCCTGCTCCGCCGGCCCGCCTTGCCGGCCACCGCGCGAGTGGCGCTCCGGCTCGAAAGCGGCATGAACGACGTGGTGCTGCTGCCCATCGTGGTGCTCGGCATTCTGGTGGTCAAATCGGATGGGGCGGTGGACCCGGTCGAGTTCGGCCGCCATGCCATGGGGCTCTTCCTATTGGGGCCACTGCTCGGCGCCTTCATCGGCTGGATCGCGATCATGCTGCTGGAGCACGTGCGAGCCCGGGTCGGTGTGCGGCGGGACTACGAGTCGCTCTATGCACTCGGAGTGGCGTTCAGCGCCTTTGCGGCGGCGGAGTTCGTAGGGGGGAGCGGATTCCTGGCGGCGTTTGCGGCGGGCCTCATGGTGGCGGCGCTGGATGTGGAGCTGTGCGACTGTTTCCTCGACTACGGCCAGGCCAGCGCCGAGATGTTCCTGTTGTTCACCTTCGTGGCGTTCGGGGCCTGGCTCATCTGGACCGGGTTCGGGGAGGCCGATGCACGCACGATCCTGTTCGCGTTCGTTGCGTTGACCGCGCGGACCGCGGTGCTGATGCCGGTGCTGCTCAAGTCGGGGATTCCTCCGCGCGACCGCCGGCTGATCGCCTGGTTCGGACCGCGGGGGCTCAGCTCACTGCTCCTGATCCTGCTGCCGGTGTTCGCCGAAATGCCGGGCAGCGTCCGGCTGTTCCAGATCACCTGTCTCGTGGTCCTGCTCTCGGTGTTTCTGCACGGCGCCGCCATCGCCGTCTTTCTCCGGAAGGACGCCGGGCCGGCTCCGGAGCTGGAGCAGTCGCCTCTGCGCGCCGCGGCTCCAGCAGCGCCGGCGGTTTCCGACGCGCCGGTGCCGGAGCGGATCACCATCGCGGAAATGCGGCAGCTGCAACAGGCGGGAGAGCCGGTGGTGGTGGCCGACGTGCGCACCGACCGGAGCTACAATGACGATCCGATCCAGGCCCGAGGGGTCATCCGGCTCCCACCCGATGATGCGGTGCGGCAGGCCCGACAGCTGGGGTTCGACCATCACGGGACGGTGGTGCTCTACTGTGCCTGAAAGGATGAAGCCACAAGCGCCCGGGTGGCGCGAGAGCTACGAACCGCCGGCTGGCGCAAGGCGCGCGCGTTGGTAGGTGGCTGGGAAGCGTGGAAGGAGGCTGGTCTGCCGGTGGAGGCGAAGGCGAGCTAGGAGCTAGGTGAGCTCGAGGGAGCGGGAGCGGGGATTACTGTCCTGCGTCTTGTGGCACCATCTCGCGGAAACAGGACGGCATGCCGCGACTGTATTGATGTCATTGTCCGCCATGGGAAATTTCCGACAGCTTCCGTTTGGAATCGGGCCCACAGTTTCGCACTGGAGGTCCATCGGTGTACTAGCTCGTTCCCGGTCTCGGAACGCTACGGCCTGGCGGCTCAGATGAGGCGCGCCGCCGTATCGGTTGTGTCGAACATCGCCGAGGGTTGCGGGCGGCATCATGACCGAGAGTTTGCCTATTTTCTGCGGGTTGCACGCGGCTCCGTGCGAGAGGTGGAGTGTCAGTTCTGCTTTCGCGCGATCTAGGATACGTCGCCCGGACCTTGGATGACAATGGACGCGACTGCCAGGAGATCAGCAAGATGCTCTTCAGCTTCGCTTCCAGCGTGCGTTCGGGTACCCACCGCGATCCCCCATCTCCTAGCTCCTAGCTCCTCGCTCCTCAGCTCCCCGCTCCCAGCTCCCAGCTGCAACCCTTGGCATAGCCGTTGCCTCCTCTCCTCCGGAAGCGGGCCCGAAACCAGTCCGAGACGCCCTCCGCGACCCCAAAGTCGATCCCCCTAAGTATTTACCAACCGAGGCGCGGCGACATCGCCGCCCCCCGGCCCAGGAGACGGAGGCTCGACCGATGCGCGTCCTGCAATCCCCCAAGCGTTCTGTGACCCTGATGGCGGCGGCGTGCGTCGCCCTGACCGCCTGTGGCGAATCGGGTCCCGACGTCCCCTTCAATCCGACCGGCACCAGCGAGGACGTCCAGGCGGTAACCGACGCCTTCTCATCCCGGTCTTCGGCAGCTTCGCCACCTTCAGCATGCACTTCGATGCCGCCCTCGGTACGGCGACGCCGGTGATCTCGTCTTCGGCGCAGGCGTTCAACTTCCGCCGCGCAACCAGTACCGGAGAGCTCCGCGCCGCGGCCAACCGGAATGCCCAGCGGATCGCGGCACTCACCGCGGCAACTCTGGGAGCTTCAGCGCGGCGACCGCGGCGATCCCGGCCGAAGCAGCGGGCAAGACCTTCGGGTCGGATGGCAACGCCTACGTGCCGACCGACCGGACCGGGGCGCCGGCCAACGGCGTCCGTTTCCTTATCTATGCGGTGAATCCGATCACGTTCGCCCCGGTGGAGCCGCTGCAGGAAGTCGGGTACGTGCAGCTCACCGACCTAAGCGGCAGCAGCGCTCGGGCCGCGGCGGGTGGTCGTGGTATCGGGTGAGACCACCTACCTGGACTACACCGTGACGGCCTCCGCCACGGCGCGGCGGGCGGGTGACGGTGGTAGGCTACGTGACCGATGGAGAGAACCGGGCCAACGTGAACCTGCGCTCCACCGTGGACGAGACGCCGGCTCACCCTGCTGTACCCCCTGGACGTGCCGCAGCGCGATGTGTCCATCGATCTGACCATGAGCACCAATGGGCTGGACCCGGAGACGTCGGTCATCGATCAACCTGACGATGAGCGGACCTAACGGCGTGTCTCCATGGCGGGCCAGTTCAGTGAGAGCGGTGGGACACTCACCGTGCGGGTGAACGGCAACGTCTATGCGACGGTGACAGCCACCAGCGTCGGCGGACCCGATCATCACCGGGCGACGGGCAGCCGCTGAGCGATGGGGATACCGGGGCAGTGCAGGAGATCTTCGACGTAACCGGCGAAGCGTTCATCTCGTTCGATCCGATGATGATGCCGGATGGGTGTTTCCTGGCGCCGGCAGCGTCAGCGAACAGCAACGGAAAGGGGCCCGCCACGCGCCCGGGCCCCTTTCGTTTTTGGCCGGAAGCGAGCGTCTCGCGACTACATCCCCCCAGGCCAGGCTTTGCCGCTC
>CAWEMG010000052.1:0-17048 GCA_963810165.1 uncultured Gemmatimonadales bacterium | reverse complement strand
TGATGAGTCGCCAGTCGCTAGTCGCTAGTCGGCAGACGACGGTCACCAGTCCAGCTCTCGGCGATAGGTTTTCCGACTTGACCTGCCCACCAAACTAGGCAGGAGAATGCAAGCCACCACCCTCTGCGCGCTGGCGACTCTGCTCGTCACAATTGCACGGACATCTCTCCTGTACGCCCCAAATTGAACACTCTCCATAGGCAGGGTCGGTCAGAATCTGCTCCGTGGTGCTTGATTCGCACTTGACGGCGGGGGTCCAGTGTTTCGGCAGACAAATGCCGTGACAAGGGCCTTTCTCGAGCGCCCGGAGCAGATGCTGCGCCAGCTTCTAGAGCAGGGAACCGACCAGGGCCAGACCGATGCCGCCAGTCCGTAGAGGCAGGCTCAGGAGGCTCGCGGGAGGGTTACTCGTGCTGCTCTCGCTCGCTGCCGTAGTCCAGTCAGTGCGAGAGATCGTGCTGTGGGATACGGGACAGCGCCGCTACGACGAGGACTCCTTTCTCGCCTTCCCCCTCGAGTTCGCGGGCTACCGCTTCGATATCCGTGACGATCAGCCGCGCGACACGATCCCGTCCGAGGAGGAGTACGATGGCACGGTGCAGTGGGTCCGGGACGGTGAGCCGTTCGGATCACCGTCCTACGCCCGGGTTCGCCGGGGCCGCAACGACATTGGCCGCTACCACCTCTGGCTGGACGCCTGGATCTTCGAGAACCGGGCCACCGGCCGGAGGTCCCTCTGGCTGGTGCGTCGCCTGCAACCGAGGGGGACCGGAAAGCCGACGATCGAGGTGATCACGGTCGAGCAGGACGGCGACACCCGTATTCAGCATCTGCCCGTCTGGTGGCTCGGCCAGAGCTTTCCCCTGTTTCGGTCCACCCAGTTCGTCCGCGCCCCCACGCCCTCCTCGTCCATTCCGCTCTCGGTGCTGGAAGCCATCGTGTTCTCGGCCATGCCGCTGTCGATGCTGGAGGGACTCTACTTCTGGCCGCTCCTGCTGGTGTTTCCTATCGGGACCTTCGTGCTCGGAGTCTTCCTGCTGCGCCCGGGGCTGTGGTGAAATGAGCAGCGATTGCATTCGCGCATGATCTGCCCCGCTGCCCCGCTGCCCCGCTTATCTCCGGCACTCCTTCGCTACTCGCTGCTTCGCTATGCTCGCGATATCCTGGAACTGAGCCTGGTACTCCGGCCTCGCCCACATCGGCGCCTCGTAGTGCCACAAGGTCAGCGCGCAGGCATACGGCTCGGTCACGAAGGCTCGGCCCCACTCCCGCACTTCCGCCGGGCGCATGAGGCACTGCCTGCCTCGTGTCTCACATCCTGGAGTCTGGGCCGCCCCGAACAGGTTGATCGCCAGAACCAGTGCGACACCCTCTCTCCGCGCGGTCGCCACCGCGGAGTCGCGGAAGGCAGTGGCGCTCCCGGTCTCCATCCAGGTCTGCGCCATGATGAAGTCCACCACCCGGTAGCGCTCATGAGCGCGCCAGCGGTAGTCCACCGCCACGCCGCAGGGAAGAAACGGAAGCACCTCCCTGCAGTACGCCGCCATGCTGTCCACCGTCGCCTTGGTGAGGGCTCCGCCCCACGATGCGTGCTGCGGCTCATCCAGCATGAGATATCCCAGGACCGTGCCGGCTGCCACCGCCTCCTGCAGCGCCGTCTTGAGAACCGGCGTGGTGTAGCGCGCCGTGCCCGCCTTCCACTTGGCAAAATCGAACCGGCCGGCGGTGATGTATTGGGCGTGCTCGCCGCCGGTGAGCGCGAGAAAGGCCGCCTGCTGGTTGGCGCGCAGCCGTTCCAGCAGCGCGAGCAGGCCGCGCGGGTCGGCGTAGCTCTGCCCCGCGGTGAATCCTTCCGCCGAGTTGGGACCCTGGTACATCCCCACGGGACCGAAGGCGAAGGGCCTGAACTCGGCGGGTTGTGCCGGAAGCCGGAGTGTGTCGCGAACTGTATCGATCCGGGTGGTGACCCCGATGCTGGTACAGCCGGCCGCCAGCGTCACGCCTCGGCTGAACCGCTCCCAGCAGATCGATGCGGAGTCGGCGACCAGCGCTGTGGCTCCGAGCACCGTCGGGGGCAGATCACCGCTGGCTTTCGGTCGCTCGGCGACGACACCGGTAAAGCCGGCCAGCAGGATGAGTACTGTTGAATTCGTTTTCATGATGAGCTCCTCGCCGGGCGGGCTGGCGGGCCGTCGGCCGGCCGGACAGGCGAGCTTCCTCAGCTTATTGGGACCGGGCCTTCATAAATTTAACCGTCCGCCCGTCTGCCTGTCCGTCCGTCCTCCCGCACGCCTTCATGCCGCCGGCTCCATTGCGCCGCCGGTTGAGGGCGGCTCGGGTTTGACGACACTCTGACGGAACGGACCCACGGTGTTACTGGAGCTTTCCCACTCGACCAGAGCATCCCGGTCGCTGGCGAAGCGATAGCGGTTCTGGCCATCCATGATTCTCACCACCTGGATGATCTCCTCCGCCACCGTATCGAGCTCGGCACTCGCCGCGACGTGCAAGCGGCGCGCCTCCGTGCCCTGCTCGATCGCCTGATCGAACTCGGCCAGGCTCTGTGCCAGACTTTCCAGCACTGAATCCACCAGGCCGTGCTTGACCAGCAGCTCCTTGTGCGTCAGCGCCTCCGCGGCCATGCCTCGGACCGCGGTCCGGAACGCCAGGTACGGCGTATGGATGCCACCGGGGAGCAGGAACTTCCGTTCCATGCCCGGCGATTCCGCCTCCGCAGCCTCCGCGACCCGCGCCAGATGCACCACCTGCGTCTGCAGAATGGTCCGGCGCAGGTCGCGTTTCTTCGCGGTGGCGCTGCGGACCCCGATGAAGCCGGCCCGCTGCTGCTCCGCGAGCTGCTCGGCCCGGGCCAGCTGTTCCTCCAGACGGGACAGCGCCGAGGCGTAGCCGGAGCCGGGGTTCGGATGGGCCCGGCTGAAATTCAGCACCCGGGTTCCCATCTCGATGATCCTGCGCGTTGTTGCTTTCACTGCACCCTCCTTTGTATGCCGGCCGGCTGCCGGGCGCCGCCGGTAATGGAACGACAGGTGAACAGCTCCGAGTATTTCCCGACGCCTTACTCGGACGCACGAGGAAAAAGCATAGAGTGTGCCACACTAAACGCGACGCATTTTGTTTCGGGGAGTAACTGAAAGTCCGATGATGTGCGCGCACGTAGACCCGACGTCGTCACTGACTGGACGGACGCCCTGGCGGTAACGTCGGACGCGCTCTCTGTGAACTTCGACGCGTTTCCTGTAGACTCCGACGCGCTTCCTGCAGACTCAGACGCGCTCTCGGTGAGCTCCGACGCGCTTCTTCCAGACTCAGACGCGCTTGCGGTGAACTGCGACGCGCTCTCTGAGAGCTTCGACGCGCTTCCGGTAGACTCCGACACGCTCACTGCAAAGTCAGACGCGCTCCCTGCCTGGCCGGACGTGCTGGCTGTAGACGCCGACGCACTCGCTGTGAACTCAGACGCGTTCCCTGCGAACCCGGGCGCGCTCGCTGTTCAGGCGGACGCCCTTCCGCTAAACCCGGACGGTCTCGCTTCAATCCCACACCCTGTGACTGCACCCACCGACGCAGCCGGCGTGAGCGCCGACGCGCGGGCTGTGAATTCCGACGCAGTCACTGTGAGAGCCGACGGCAGCCTGGGGGCCGGCTTTCTATGCCCAGTGCGGGCCTCGCGCTGGACATACTGTAAAGACGAGCCTGCGCGGTGAGTGTTACTCGGGCTTTGCAGCGGAGTTTCAGTGTGTCGGATTGACGACAGTCACTGTCCTGTCCGGGACAGTCTCCCGATCCGACACAATTCCCGCTGTTCCTGTCGCGTACGACGCATGGTGCGAATCCGGCGCGACACGAAGACTGGCGACTGGCGACTGGCTGATGCCGCACCGTTGCTCTCGCCCGAGCCCCCACATAGCTTCCCAATGCCGGTCAGCGACCCTTCCTGCACTCACGTCAGCGGAGATCCTACCTGCCACAGTTCGATCCCTCGCTCCACGGGCCCGACCAGGCCGCCGTCACCGCGGCCCGGCTCGCCGCGATTGTCGAGTCCTCCGACGAAGCCATCGTCAGCAAGAGGCTCGACGGCACCATTCTCAGCTGGAACGCCTCGGCCGAGCGGATCTTTGGCTACTCAGCGGCCGAGATGGTGGGCTCCTCCGTTTTTATCCTCATCCCGCCCGAGCTGCACGAGAGCGAGCGCCAGATCCTGGCCCGGCTCGCCGCGGGACAGCATATCGCCCACCTGGAGACCGTCCGCCGCCGCAAGGACGGCACCCTGATCCCCGTCGAGCTGAGCATCTCGCCCATCCGGGATTCCCGGGGCGAGATCGTGGGCGCCTCGTCCATCAAGCGCGACGTCTCCGAGCGCAAGCGCGCCCTGGAGATCGCGAACCGGCTGGCCGCCATCGTGGAGTCCTCGCAGGACGCGATCCTCAGCAAGACGCTCGACGGCACGGTGCTGACCTGGAACGCGGCGGCGCAGCGGATGTACGGCTTTTCCGCGGCCGACATGATCGGCAAGTCCATCTACACCCTGGTGCCCGAGCGGCTGCAGCAGGAGGAGCGCGGGATCCTGCAGCGGGTCCGGCGCGGCGAGAACGTGCAGCACTATGAGACCATGCGGCGCCGCCGGGACGGGACCGAGATCGCGGTCTCCATCACCCTGTCGCCCCTGCGCGACGTCAGCGGTGCCATCGTCGCGGCGTCCTCGATTCAGCGCGACATCACCGAGCGCAAGCGGGCCGAGGACGCGCTACGCCAGGCCGCCAAGATGGAGGCGATCGGGGTGCTGGCCGGTGGACTGGCCCACGATTTCAACAACCAGCTCTACGCGGTGAGCGGCTTCGCCCACTTCATCGGTCGCGACACCGGCCTCGGCCCGGCTGCCCGCCAGGACCTGCTGGAGCTGCAGAAGGTGGCCGACCGGATGGCCAGCCTGACCCGCCAGCTGCTCGCCTTCGCCCGCCAGCAGGTGCTCACCCCCGAGACCCTCGACCTGAACGCCGCGATCGAAGACACCCGGCCGATGCTGCAGCGGCTCATCGGCAGCAACCTCAAAATCGAGCTGAATCTGGCGCCGGGACCCAAGTGGGTGCGGGTGGACCGGGCCCAGCTGGTGCAGGTGCTGCTGAACCTGATCATCAACGCCCGAGACGCGATGCCCGGCGGGGGACGGATCCTACTCCGTACCCTCACCCTCGAGGTGAGCCCGGGCCACCTGATGGACCGGCTCGACGCCCCGGTAGAGCCTGGCGCGTACGCCTCGCTCGCGGTGAGCGACACCGGGAAGGGGATCGCGCCGGAGCATATGCCCCATATCTTCGAGCCGTTCTACACCACCAAGGAGGTGGGGGTCGGCACCGGGCTGGGGCTCGCGACGGTAGAAGGGGTGGTGGCACAGAGCGGCGGCCGGATCCAGGTAGACAGCCAGGTGGACCGCGGTACCACCATCACCGTGCTGCTGCCGCTTACCTCGGAGCCGATGGTGCAGCCGACTTTGCGCAAGCGCAGCATCCGCTCCGCCACCCGGTCACTCGGCCGTATCCTGGTGGTGGAGGACGACGACTCGGTGCGCACGGTGGTCATGCGCACCCTTCAGGCGGAAGGCTACGAGGTGCTCGGCGCCCGCGAGGGGAATGAAGCGCTACGCGAGCTGGAGGAGATCGGCGGAGCGGTGAACGCGGTGCTGACCGACATCGTCATGCCGGGGATGGGGGGCCGGCAGCTGGCCGCCGAGCTCAACCGCAGGTACCGCCGGATCCCGCTGATCTGGATGTCGGGACACGCGCGCGACACCGAGCTGCATCAGGGGCAGGTGGGCCGGGACGAGCCATTCCTGCACAAGCCGATATTACCGGAAGTGCTGCTGGAGGCGGTGGCCCGGGTGATCGAGAAGCACGCTACCGCCCGGTCCTGATTCCCAATCAAAAGCGTAAGCGGGACAAGGACGAGCGTGAGCGGTAAGCGGTAGAGATCTCGAACCGACGTCTCATTGAGCGATCCTTCGCATTCGCTCAGGATGACAGGGGGGTCGGATGACTCGCGAGTGCCGTCCCGCTTACCTCGTCCCGGCTACGCTCGTCCTCGTCCCGCTCACGCTTCTGCTTCTCCCGCCCGCCCCTCACCTCTCACTGTCCCTCTCGCTTCATCGCACTCGGCGCAGCCCTCCTCCGGTGAATGCAGGAAGATGAGCGGGTCCTCCGCCAGCCGCTCCAGCGTCACTCGCACAACGTCGCGCGCGCGAAACAGCCGGGCCTCCGCGTATCCCACCTGACCCTCGCGCTGCAGCCCGCGCTCCCGGAGCCATCCGTCGGCGAGCGTGAACCGGCGGCAGCAGTGGTCGTTCTCGCCGTACTCGATCCGCACCCGCTCCCCGTCCTGCATCACGGTGACCTGCCTTGGCACCCGGTAGGGGACGTTCCCCAGCAACTCGGCGAGGTGTAGGGTGGTGTTGGCGTCATGGTTGACGCCGAGCAGCAGCACCTGCCCATCGAGGACGTAGACCCGTCCTACCGGACTCTCGGGAATGTGGGGCGGGAGGGGAAGTGGGCCTGCGACGATGCCCGGCGCATGGGGACCGGCCGCAGCGAACGCCTCGGCATGGTCGCTCCGGAGCACGCCGGGCAGTCTCCAGAACGTGTCGGCGACGATGCCCAGGTCTTCGGCGGCAGGGGTGGTGCGCGGATCGAACGGCGTGTCGCCGTCGCCCGTCCAGGAAGGCATCACCAGGGTGCCATCGGGGCCGAGCGCATCGCGCAGTGCGCCAATCAGTCCGGCGGGTCCACCTTCGATCGGACGGACTGCGCGGAAGGAGCTGTGCACCAGGAGCACGTCGCCCTCCTCCACGCCGAGATCGCGCAGCTGATCGGCGACCTCGGCTCGGGTCAGCGGGCGGAGCTCAGCCGCCTGGTGCGCGCTGCTCCGCATCGGCCCGCGGAAGAAAAGCATGCCACAGATGCCACGGAAACAGGACCGATCGCTCCACCTGTCGGCCGGCGAGGAATGTCGTGGCAAGGAGCGATCCCACTTTTTCAGCGTTCATCCGTGGCAAGCTGTTGTGAAGCCGCTCGGGCACTACCTGGGTTTGTCCAACACCGGAAGGTACACCTTGATCACCGTTCCGATGTTCGGCTCGCTGTAGGCCCAGACCAGTCCGCCCGCCTGCTTCACCGAGCCGTACACCGTCGCCAGGCCGAGTCCGGTGCCCTGACCCGCGGGCTTGGTGGTGTAGAACGGCTCGAAGATATGGCTCAGCGTCTCCCGGTCCATGCCGTGTCCGGTGTCGCTCACTGCGATCATCACGTAGCGGCCCGGCTTGATGTTTACCTGGGCGTGGCGCTCCAGGTACGCCGGGTCGAGCTGCACCGACGACGTCTCCAGGATCACCCGCCCACCCTGCGGCATGGCGTCGCGCGCATTGAGCACCAGGTTCACCACCACCTGGTCCAGCCGGGACTTGTCGGCCATGACCTGCTCGATCTTCGGCGCCAGCTCCAGCTCCAGGTCGATGGTGCGCCGGAGCAGCGGCCGCAGCAGCTGGACCGCCTCGGTGACGGCGGCGTTGACGTCCACCGCCTTGGGCTGGATCATGTCGCGCCGGGCAAAGGCGAGCAGCTGCTGAGTGAGCTTGGCGGACCGGTTCGCCGCGAGGCTCAGCCGCTGCAGCTCGCTCACCTCGGTGGAGTCGGCCGGGAGCCGCTTGGTGACGAATGCCGCCGAGTTGAGGATGGCGGTGAGCATGTTGTTGAGATCGTGCGCGATCCCGCCGGCCAGCCGGCCCACCGCGTCGAGCCGGTCGGCCCGGCGGTAGTGCTCCTCCGCCTGCTTGCGCGCGGTCACGTCGGCCATCGCGCCCACCACCCGGACGGCGACTCCGTCCGCGCCTCGCTCGACATAGGCCCGGTCGGACACCGTCGCGTAGGAGCCGTCCCGCCGCTTCACCCGGTACTCGTCCGACCAGAACACGCCGATTCCTGCGATGGCGTCCCCCAGACCTTGCTCGACCCGGAGGCGGTCGTCGGCATGAATCCGTCCGGCCAGCGCGCCGTTGGTGTCGAGCGTCTCCGGATCCACCCCCAGGATTGCCTCGGCGCCGGGACTCCAGCTCACCTTGCCGGTCTCGAGCTCCCACTCCCACAGCGCCTCGCGGCTCGCCTGCGAGATCAGGCGGTAGAGCCGCTCGCTCTTCATCAGGGCGTCTTCGGCGTGCTTGCGGGCGGTGGCGTCCTTCGAGACCCCGATGATGCCGATCGGCTCGCCGTCCGCGTCCCGCGCCAGCGTGGCCTTCACGTCGAGCCAGACCATCGCGCCGTCCTTGCGCCGGCCCTGCCAGGTCGCGGAGTAGTCCTGGCCCGCCACGATCCCGGCCAGGTCTTCCTGGAGCAGCTCGTCGCCGGTGTTGGGGTAGAGCACCGCCGCGGTCCGGCCGATCATCTCCGCGGCAGTGTAGCCGAACAGCGCTTCAGCGCCCCGGTTCCAGTACTGGATCCGGCCTTTGAGGTCGGTAAAGATGACGCTGTCGGGAATCGCCTCCAGCAGCTGCGCCTGGAACCGCAGCCGCTCCTCGGCATCCTCGTCCTCGGCCGACCGAAGGGGCCGGTCTCCTGCTATCGTCAATGCGCCCTCCTCTGTCTCGTCATCGGGATCCCGTGGCGTTCGCGGCTGGATTGCCGGGAAGATGCTGAACCCTGTACGCCCGCCCTTGGGGGCGGGCCAACGGCCTGTCGGGTGCGGCGCCTAACCCGGCCCCTTCGCTTCGTTTGCTCAGGGCAGGCTCTTACGGGCCGGGCTACAGATTGGCGCGGTCCCCGCATCGCTTGCTCAGGGCAGGCTCTCCGGACCGCGGACACTCCGTATGACTTACAAATCCATGCCGAAGGGCTCGGATACCAGGCTCCGCCTGTGGCGGCTGTCTCCGGGCGACGGCGCGATACGCTTTGCAATGACGGACCGCTGTACCATCGACCCCCGTCCGGTTACCGTCGGCTGCCCCGCTGCCCCCTACTCTTCCTCCGGCCTTCCGAACATCAGCTGAATGAACGCCCGGTCTTCCGGCGGTGTGATGATGTGCACGTGGTCGCCGGCCTGCAGCAACGTTCCTGGCTTGGGCGGCACCAGCTCCGCGCCGCGAATGATAAGCGCAACGGCCGATCCTTCGGGTAGGGGCAGCTCCTCCAGCGGCACCCCGACGACCACCAGCGCGGGATCTATATAGAAAGACATCAGCTCGCCCTGGAGCGGCTGGCGGCTTTCGATGGCCAGCACCGCCTGGGGCGCCGGCGGCTCCTTGCTCTGGAGCCCGAGCTTCCGGGTGAGCCACGCCACGCTGCCGCCCTGGACCACGGCGTTCACCACCACGATGAAGAACACCAGGTCGAACAGCCGTTCGGCGCCGGGCGCGCCGGCCAGCACCGGGAAGGTGGCGAGCACGATCGGCACCGCGCCCCGGAGGCCGACCCATCCTATATAGAGCACCTCCCGCCGCGGGTAGCGGAAGGGCAGCAGGCAGAGCCACACCACCAGCGGCCGCACCACGATCCCCAGCAGCAGCGCGATGGCGAGTCCGGCCGGCGCCACGTCGAGCAGGCGCGAGGGGAAGACCAGCAGCCCCAGGATGAGGAACATCCCGACCTGGCTCAGCCACGCCAGCGCGTCGTGCACCCGCAGCAGTCCGGTGCGATAGGGCAGGGGGCCGTTGCCCAGCAGCAGGCCGGCGAGGTAGATGGCGAGGAAACCGCTGCCGTGGCTCAGCGTCGCCAGTCCGAACGCCACCAGGCCCAGCGCGAGCGTCATGACCGGATAGAGTCCGCCGGTCGAAAGATGAAGCCGGGAGAGCAGGTGGCGCCCGCCGTATCCGACGCCCGCGCCGACCACGCTGCCGACCGCGAGCTGCAGCACGACCTCGAGCGGGATCCACCAGCCCTCAACCGCGCCCGGGGTGAGCAGGTTCTGGGTCAGTACGGTGGTGAGGATGACGGCGACCGGGTCGTTGATCCCGGACTCGACCTCGAGCGTCACGCCCAGTCGCCGCTTGAGCTGGAGTCCGCTGCCTCGCAGCACGGCGAACACCGCCGCCGCGTCGGTGGACGAGACCACCGCGCCGAGCAGCAGTGCCTCGCCCCAGCCCAGTCCAAGCCGGTGCGCGCCCACCGCCAGCAGCGTCGCCGTACCTGCGACGCCGAGTGTCGCCAGTACGCTGGCCGGGCCAGCGGCGCGCCGCACCGCCTGGAGCGGGGTGTTGAGCCCGCCGTCGAACAGGATGAGACCCAGCGCCACGACACCCACCCGGAAGGCGAACTGGTAGTCGGTGAACTCGATCCCGCCGATGCCCTCGGACCCGGCCAGCATCCCGACGCCCAGGAACAACAGTGCGATGGGGACTCCGAAGCGCTGCGAGGCCCGGCTGAACAGCACGCTGATGCCCAGCAGCAGGCCGCAGGTCAGCAGCAGGAGTGCGGTGGCTTGGGGTTCGTGGGGAATCAAGGCTATTGGCTATTGGCTGTTGGCTATTGGCTGTTGGCTATTGGCTATTGGCTATTGGCAAGTCGCGTCCGGCTAAGAATGCGCCCGCGAGAGTCATCTTCCAATAGCCCATAGCCCATAGCCCATAGCCATAGCCCATAGCCCATAGCCCATAGCCTCCTCATACTTCCTCCATGTTCACCGAAGACCTGGCCGGCGCGCTCGCGCTGATCGGCATCGTTATCGTGGTGGCGTCGTTGCTCTCGGGTGTGATCGAGCGCAGCGGGCTGCCGCAAGTTGGCATCTTCCTCATCCTCGGCGCCCTGCTGGGGCCGTTCGGGCTGGGGCTGGTCACGCTCACGCTGGATTCGCCCACGCTCCAGGCGATCGCCACCCTCGCGCTGGTGCTGGTGCTGTTCAGCGACGCCATCGCGGTGGACATCGGCGAGGTGAAGCGGCAGCGCCGGATCTCGTTTCTGGTGCTGGGTCCCGGCACCCTCATTCCCGCCATCGTCGTCGCCCTTACCGGTCGGCTCCTGCTCGACCTCACCTGGATGGAGTCCGCCATCATCGGCGCTGCGCTCGCCTCCACCGACCCGGTGCTGCTCAGGAACCTGCTCCGCCGTCCCACGCTGCCGGCCACCGCGCGAGTGACGCTCCGGCTGGAGAGCGGCATGAACGACGTGGTGCTGCTGCCCATCGTGGTGCTGGCCATTCTGGTGGTCAAATCGAATGGGGCCGTGGACCCGATGGAATTCGGCCGCCACGCCATGGGGCTCTTCCTGCTGGGGCCGCTGCTCGGTGCGTTCATCGGCTGGACCGCCATCATGCTGCTGGAGCAGGTGCGCGCCCGGGTGGGTGTGCGGCGGGACTACGAGTCGCTCTATGCGCTGGGGGTGGCGTTCACCGCCTTTGCGGCGGCGGAGTTCGTCGGGGGGAGCGGGTTCCTGGCGGCGTTCGCGGCCGGTCTCATGGTGGCGGCGCTCGACGTCGAGCTATGCGACTGTTTCCTCGACTACGGCCAGGCCACGGCCGAGATGTTCCTGTTGTTCACCTTCGTGGCGTTCGGGGCCTGGCTCATCTGGACCGGGTTCGAGGTGGCCGATGCATCTACGCTCCTTTTCGCGTTCATCGCGTTGACTGCGCGAACCGCGGTACTGCTGCCGGTGCTGCTCAAGTCGGGGATTCCGCCGCGCGACCGGCGCCTGATCGCCTGGTTCGGCCCGCGCGGGCTCAGCTCGCTGCTGCTGGCTCTGCTACCGGTGTTCGCCGGCATGCCGGGCAGCGTCCGGTTGTTCCAGATCACCTGCCTGGTGGTGCTACTGTCGGTCTTTCTGCACGGGATCGCCATCGCGGTTTTTCTGAGGAAGGACGAGGGCCCCGCTCCGGAGCTGGAGTCATCGCCCCCACCGCGACGGACGTCCGCGCCGACGGCCGTCGTGACGGACGCGAAGGTACCGGAGCGGATCACGATCGCCGAGATGCGGGAGCTGCAGGCGCGGGGCGCGCCGGTCGTCGTGGCCGATGTGCGTACCGACCGGAGCTACCACGACGATCCCATGCAGGCCGAGGGCGCCATTCGGCTCCCGCCTGACGACGCGGTGCGGCGGGCTCGCCAGCTCGGGTTGGATCATCACGGCACGGTAGTGCTCTATTGTGCCTGAAAGGACGAAGCCACAAGCGCCCGGGTGGCGCGAGAGCTCAGGACGGCGGGCTGGCCCAAGGCGAGAGCGTTGGTGGGTGGCTGGGAGGCGTGGAAGAAGGAGGGTCTGCCGGTAGAGCCGAGGGGGAGGTAGAAGTCGCGAGTTGTCTCGGGAGTCGGGAGTCGGGAGTCGGGAGTCGGCAGTCGCCAGTCGGCGGTCCCGACCAGATGCCCTAGATTGGGCGCCGAGATTTTCACACTCTGCAGCTGGCCCGTCTGTTTTGGACGGGCCCTTTCATCATGCACTCCTCTGGCCAAACCCCGCCCTTACGGGCGGGGCTAACATTTGGCGCGGTTCCTTCGCTCCGCTCAGGACAGGCTCGATGGACCGCGGATTCTCCGAGCGTCGAGAAAGCACCGATGTCGAAGGTCTCTGATCCAGAACCGAGTTCACCACGAGTTAAGCCTAGGTTGTGGTGTCAGAGGCCTCTGACCATTTGACCGACTTCGCTACGAGGTACGGCTGGTGGAGGACTTGGTATCCGAGCCCTTCGGCATTGATCTGTAAGGAATACGGAGCATCCGCCACTCGGACCGCGGGCACTCCTAGATCCATCGAGCCCCGGGTTCTCCCAGTTCGCTATGAGGGCTGCCTTGTTGACGCCGTAGGCGGAGCCTCGTATCCGAGCCCTTCGGCATTGACCTATAAGGAATAGGGAGCATCCGCGGTCCGGATGGACCGCGCCCAAAATGTAGCCCGGCCCGTAAGGGCCGGGTTAGGCACGCCACGTGACACGCCATAGGCCCGCCCGACGGGCGGGCGCGTGGAGGGTTACCGGCATCTTCCCGGGTATGCAAACCTTGGCATAGCCGTTGCCTCCTGCCTGTCCGGAACCGGGCCGGCGAGCCGTTCAGCGCCGTCCCTCCGCGGACCCCAAAGTCCATCCCCCTAAGTGTTTACCGACCGAGGCGCGGCGATCTGGCCGCCCCTTGGCCCAGGAGACGGAGGCTCGACCGATGCGCGTCCTGCAATGCACCAAGCGTTCTGTGACCCTAATGGCGGCGGCGTGCGTCGCCCTCACCGCCTGTGGCGATTCTGGTCCCGACGTCCCCTTCAATCCGACCGGCACCAGCGAGGATGTCCAGGCGGTGAATAACGCCTTCTCATCCCCGGTATTCGGCAGCTTCGCCACCTTCAGCGCGCACTTCGATGCCACCCTCGGTACGGCGGCACCGGTGATCTCGTCGTCGGCCCAGGCGTTCAACTTCCGCCGTGCGACCAGCGCTGGAGAGCTTCGCGCCGCCGCGACCCGGAATGCCCGGCGGATCGCGGCACTCACCGCCGCAACTCATGGCAGCTTCAGCGCAGCCACCGCGGCCATTCCTGCCGAGGTGGCGGGCAAGACCTTCGCGTGGGATGGCAACGCCTACGTGCCGACCGACCGGACCGGGGCGCCGGCCACCGGCGTCCGTTTCCTTATCTATGCGGTGAATCCGATCACGTTCGTCCCGGTGGAGCCGCTGCAGGAGGTAGGATACGTGGAGCTCACCGACCTGAGCGGCGGCAGCACCCAGGCCGCGCGGGTGATCGTGGTGTCGGGTGAGACCACATATCTGGACTACACCGTGACGGCCTCGGCCACGGCGGCCGGCGGGCGGGTGACGGTGGTGGGCTATGTGACCGACGGAGAGAACCGGGCCAACGTTAATCTGCGCTCCACCATCGACGAGAGCGCCGGGCTCACCCTGCTGTACAGCCTGGATGTGCCGCAGCGCGACGTGGCCATCGATCTCACCATGAGCACTAATGGGCTGGATCCGGAGACGTCGGTCATCAGCATCAACCTGAGCATGAGCGGCCCGAACGGCGTGGTGTCGATGGCGGGCCAGTTCAGTGAGAGCGGTGGAACGCTCACGGTGCGGGTCAACGGCAACGTCTACGCGACGGTGACGGCCAGCGGGGTGGGCGATCCCGTGATCACCGGGGCGGACGGGCAGCCGCTGAGCGAGGAGGACGCCGTCGCACTGCAGAACCTCTTCGACATGACCGGCGACGCGTTCCTCTCCTTCGATGCGATGATAATGCCGGTGGGCGTGTTCCTGGGGCCGACCACGTAGGCGTAAGCAGGTAGACAATAAAGGGGCCCGGCCGAAGTGGCCGGGCCCTTTCATTTATAACCACTCGACATTTGTCGTTGCCAACAGCCAATAGCCAATAGCCAATAACCCCTTCAACCCGCGAGCCAGGCCTTCCCCCCCACCAGCTCCCGTACCAGATCCTCGCTGGTCCGGTCGGCCGCCTCGGCCGCGAAGTTGGTCACCAGGCGATGCCGCAGGACCGCCGGTGCCACCGCCCGCACGTCGTCCAGGTCGGCCATGGGCCGGCCGGCGATGGCAGCGCGGGCCTTGGCGCCGAGCACCAGGTACTGCGAGGCCCGGGGGCCCGCGCCCCACTCGACGAACTCCTTCACCATGCTGGGCGCCTCGGTGTCACCGGGTCGCGTCATCCGGGCGAGGCTGACGGCCGCGCGAATCAGTCCGCGCGACACGGGAATGCGGCGCACCAGCGCCTGCATGGCCAGCACCGACTCCGCATCGAGCACCGGATGGAGGGCCACCTGGGCGCTGCCGGTGGTCTGCTCCACGATCGCCTCTTCCTCGGCGCGGCTGGGATAGCTCACCCGGAGCTCCAGCATGAACCGGTCGAGCTGCGCCTCGGGCAGAGGGTAGGTGCCCTCCTGCTCGATGGGATTCTGGGTGGCCAGGACGAAGAACGGGTCCGGCAGATGATAAGTGGTGCCGGCAGCGGTGACCTGGTGCTCCTGCATCGCCTGGAGCAGGGCGGCCTGGGTCTTGGGCGGCGTGCGGTTGATCTCATCGGCCAACACCATGTTGGCGAAGATCGGGCCCTTCACGAACCGGAACGCCCGCCGGCCGGTACTGAGGTCTTCCTCGATGATGTCCGTGCCGGTGATGTCGCTGGGCATTAGGTCGGGCGTGAACTGGACCCGGTTGAACGTCAGGTTCAGCGCTTCCGCCACCGTCTGCACCATGAGCGTCTTGGCCAAGCCGGGAACGCCGATGAGGAGGGCATGCCCCCCAGCCAGCACCGCCGTCAGGATGCCGTCAACCGTCTCCTCCTGGCCCACGATGCGCTGAGCCACCTGGGTGCGGAGCCGTCCCACGGCGGCGACCAGCCGTTGGAGCTGTTGAACATCGTCAGACGGAGCGGCCTGGGTTGCGGTCATGGGTTCTCGGCTATGGGCTATGGGCTATTGGCTATTGGCAAACCCGAGCCCTTGGCGTGCTCATGGTGTCCATGGTATACCGGAGAATAATACCTTCAGGCCCCGGTTCTTCCGCACTGACTGGACTTGATGCCTATTACGCTTTGGCCAATAGCCAATAGCCCACAGCCAACGGCCCTCTCTTTTCCTTGCGAAATATTTCACAAGCCGATAGGTTAGCCCCCAATGCGGTACGCCGGACTCGGGGTTCAGATGGCGGTAAGCCTGCTCCTGTTCGTCTGGATCGGGCAGTGGGCGGACCGGCGGTTCGGCACCGGCGGACTGCTGACTGTGCTGGCTGCGTTCATCGGCTTCGGCGGCACCATGTACTGGCTGATCCGGTCGCTCCGCCGGAAGGACGGCGAGGAGCAGTGACTGCCCGCGGCCGCTATCTGGCGGGCCTGGCCGCGGTGGCGGCTCTTGGAGCGGTGGCCATCGTCGTCGCGGCCCCGGCCGAACGCATCGAGCTGGC
The DNA here is from genome assembly GCA_963810165.1 of uncultured Gemmatimonadales bacterium. GTDB lineage: Bacteria > Gemmatimonadota > Gemmatimonadetes > Gemmatimonadales > GWC2-71-9 > CAVVWJ01. Next base: position 1,174 of record CAWEMG010000052.1, on the reverse strand, counting down.
CGCTGGCATCGGTCTCGGCCTGCTGGTGCAGGCACCGCTGGGCTGGCTCACCGTACGCAGCGTGGGCACCGCAAGATTCCAGGTGATCTGGCTGGTCGGCATGGTGGTGCGGCTGGGGGTGGTGGCGCTGGCGGGCCTGATCCTGATTCCGGCGCTGAATTGGCAGTTGGTCCCGGCCCTCGCTGGGTTGGTGGTGACGATAGTGGTGCTGCTGGTGGTCGAGGTGGTTACAGTGGCGCGCGATACTTCTGGGGTCATGGCACAATGATGCGAATCGCCCGTTCGGTGGGAGCGGCCCTGGCGCTGGCCGCCGGGGGTTTTCTGGTGCCGCTGCAGGCGCAGCAGCACGAGCCCGAGCACGAGACGACCGCCGAGACCGCCCGGGACATGGTGGCGCCCTCCAGCCAGCACGACGCCAGCAGCAATCAAATCGACATCGCCCATCACATCGGGAACTCGCACCAGATCGAGACTCCCTTCGGCAACGTCCACCTGCCCGACAACTGGAAGATCCCGCTCGGGACCGACTCGCACGGCCAACCGCGCTACCTCGACATCTCGCCCACCAAGCACCTGGTCTTCCTGCTGCTGGCGGCGGCCCTCGTCACCCTGGTCATGATGCTGAGTGCCCGGTCTGTGGCGCGGGCCCAGGCGGGAGGTCGGCCGCCGACAGGATTCGCTGGAGCCATGGAAGCGATGGTGCTCTGGGTTCGTCAGGAGGTGGTGCTGCCGAACGTAGGCCACCATGGCGAGGGCTACGCGCCGTACCTCCTGACCGTCTTCTTCTTCGTCCTGGCCATGAACCTGCTGGGCCTGCTGCCATGGGGCGCAACCGCCACGAGCAACATCTCGGTGACCGCCGCGTTGGCGGTGATGGCGTTCATCGTGATCGAGCTGACGGGTATGCGCACGCTCGGGGCCAAGGGGTACATGAAAACGATCTTCTACCTTCCCCCCGGCCTGCCCGGCGGCCCGGGTGGGGCGTTGCTGAAGGTGCTGCTGCTGGTGGTGATGACTCCGATCGAGCTGATCGGCAAGCTGGCCAAGCCGTTTGCGCTGGCGGTCCGGCTCTTCGCCAACATGACCTCGGGCCACGTCCTGGTGCTGGCGCTGCTGGGCCTCACCTTTCTGTTCCAGAGCTACTTCGTCGGCATCGGCGCTTCGGTGCTGGCTA
>CAWEMG010000051.1:0-59981 GCA_963810165.1 uncultured Gemmatimonadales bacterium | reverse complement strand
CTCCGTCGAACGACGGAGGAAGCCCGCTGTTTCCGGCGTAGCCGGAGACGCCGGCGGGTCACCAGGGCGGGAACCGTTTCGGGAGATGCGGTTCCGGCATGGCGAGCGCAGATGACATCGGGTCTCCCGCTCAAGATTTGGAGTCAGACATGCTGTACATGCTCGCTGTGCTTCAGGAAGCAGCTGCCGCCTCCGCGGCCACCGGCAGAGGCCTCGGTCTCATCGGTGCCGGCCTGGCGGCCGGTCTCGCGGTGCTCGGCGCCGGCGTCGGTATCGGGCGGATCGGTGGCTCGGCCACGGAGGGCATCGCGCGCCAGCCCGACGCCACCGCCCGGATCCAGACGGCCATGATCATCGCCGCCGCGCTGATCGAAGGCGTGGCGCTGTTCGTGGCGGTGATCGGGTTCCTGATTCAGTCGAAGATTACGTTTTAAGTTGTGAGCTGGGGGCTGGGAGCCGAGGGTCTACTCCAGACTCTGGCTAGCCCATAGCCCTAGACCCTAGCTGGAGTGCAGGTCGCATGACGCCCATTATCCTCGCCGCCATCCAGGAACCGCACGCCGCCCCGGGTCCGCTTACGGTTGAGCCCGGACTGATGATCTGGACCGTGATCGTCTTCCTGCTGCTGCTGCTGGTCCTGAAAAAGTTTGCCTACCCGGCTCTGCTCGGCGCGGTCGAGGCTCGGGAGCGCGCCCTGCAGGAGCAGCTCGACGACGGCGGAGCGCAACCGGGCCGAGTCAGCGAAGCTGCTGGAGGAGCACAAGAAGCTGCTGGCGGAGGCCCGGACCCAGGCGCACGGCCTGCTGGTCGAGGCGCGGACCAGCGCGGAGAAGGAGCGGGCGCTGGCCATGGAGAAGACGCTGCAGGAGCAGCAACAGCTGCTCGAGCGGGCTCGCCGCGACATCGCTGGAGAGCGGGACCGGGCCATCGCGGAGCTCAGGCGTGAGGCCGTGGACCTCTCGCTGGCGGCCGCATCCAAGCTGATCGGGGAGCGACTCACCTCCGACACCGACCGCAAGCTGGTTCAGGAGTACCTCGCCAGCCTGGACGCGCGGATGAGAACCGAGACGATCGCCCGTAACTACGCCGAGGCGCTGTTCGACCTGGCGGGCCGCAGCAACCATCCGGAGCGTTACGCGGATCTGATCGATGCCGTGGCGGCCGCGGTCGAGACCATCCCGAAGGTCCAGGCGGTGTTGATGTCGCCCCGGATACCGAAGGCGGAGAAGGCCCGGTTTCTGGGCGCGGCGCTGAAGGACGCGGCGCCGAGGGAATTCGTGCTGTGGCTCCAGGCGGTGGTCAAGCGGGGGCGGCAGGGGATTCTTCGGGAGATCGCGGCGGAATATCTGGTGCTGCTGGATGAAAAGCTCAACCGGGTGCGCGCGTCGGTTACGCTTGCGCACAAGCCGGACGACAAGCTGAAGCGGACGATCGAGGAGAACCTGGGGCGGCAGCTCGCCAAAGAGGTCATCGCGGCGTACCTGGTGGATCCGGAAATTCTCGGTGGGGCCATCATCCGCGTTGGCGACCGGGTGCTGGACGGCTCGGTGCGGCGCCGGATGACGAAGCTCCGCCGGCAATTGTTGAAATAGCTAGCCAACTCGGGACAGTTGTACGCGGCTACTGCGCTCTTACCGCCCTACCGCCGCAGTTCATCTACCGCCGCCGCAGTCATCTACCGCCGCTTCACCTACCGCCGTCCGCGGTCAATCCAAGGTATGGGTCAGGTCGTAATCGATTCCGTGGACCTCGAGCAAGGACAGGTACTCGCCGGCGAAGGCCCGCTCGCGGTGGTGCTGCTCCTGATTCCGGATGTAATCCCGCAGAGCCTCATCGTTGGGTCCGCTCACGGTGAACGCGCCGTATCCGTGCTGCCACTTGAAATCCCGCCGGTGGGCGAAGCTTTGGTGGATCCAGCGTGCGGTGGTGGACTTGATGCCGCCGACCAGCTCGGCAATGCCGATCGTGGCGGGTATTTCGACATATAGGTGTACGTGATCGCGGACGCCGCCGGCACAGAGCAGTCTCCCGTCCTTGCGCTGGATGATGGCGGCAGCGCAGGCGAACAGCCGCGAGCGCCACTCGGGGTCGAGCCAGGGCCGGCGGTCCTTAGTGGCCCAGACCAGGTGGACCCGAAGTGAGAGATGCGTGTGCGACATTGGCCGATACCGAGCACCTGGATCGAGGCCCTGCACAGTAGCACGGCGCTGCGTCATCCCGGCACCAGGTACCCGCATCGTGGTGCCAAATTCTTCGGCAATATCTATGTTTCTCGCCGACCCGTCCCGTACCCTTTCACCGGTAGAGCTCCCCGTGATCGGCTTTGCCCTCCTGCTCCTGCAGCAACCCGCATCGGCCCCAGCGACCTGGCGCCTACTGGCAGCAGCAGGTTGCCTATGAGATCTCGGCCCGTCTGGACGAGCCCACCGGTGTCCTGGGCGGAACTCAACGGATTCAGTACACCAACCGGTCGCCCGACACGCTCACATCCTTCTCGCTGCACCTGTATCTCAACGCCTTTCGTCCCGGCTCGCGCTGGTCGGACGCCGACTCGGTAGAGGGTCGCCGACGCTTCAATGATCTGCGCGACCCGGATTACGCCTTCAACCACGTGCGCAACGTCCGCATCATGGGGTCGCTGGTGCAGCCGATCTATCCCTTCGCGCCCGACAGCACGATCGTGCGGTTTGCGCTGCCCCGTCCGCTGGCTCCCGGTGAGTCGCTCACCGCGGAGATGGAGTGGGACGCCCGGCCCTCGACCACGCCGCGCCGGCAGGGCCGTCAGGGCCGCCGCTTCGACTTCGCGCAGTGGTATCCCAAGGTGGTGGTGTACGACCGCTACGGCTGGGCGGAGCGCCCGCTGTATCCAGCGGGCGAGTTCTACGGCGAGTTCGCCACCTTCCTGGTGGACCTCGATGTGCCGGCCGACCAGGTGATCGGCGCCACCGGCGTTCCGGTCTGCGGTAATCCGGGATGGGAGCGGGTCAACCGGGTCCGGTCGAGGCCAGTCGACTACCAGCGGAACTACTACGGCTCGCGAACTCCTGCGGCTACGTGTGACGGGGCCGGCCCGGGGCGCAAGAAGATCCGGTGGTATGCGGAGGACGTGCATCACTTCGCGATGTCGCTCAACCCGGCGTATCGCTACGAGGGTGGCCGCTACGAGGACGTGGCGGTGCATGTGCTCTACCAGCCGGGTGACGACACCACCTGGGGCAAGGGGATAGCGGTTGACAGAACCGTCACCGCGCTGGCCTGGCTCGACCAGCTGTTCGGAAAGTTCGCCTGGCCCCAGCTCACCAACGTGCACCGGATCGAGGGCGGCGGCACCGAGTTCCCCATGATGGTGATGAACGGCTCGGCCGATCAGGGCCTGATCGTCCACGAGGCGGGCCACAACTACACCATGGGCATTCTGGCCAACAACGAGTGGCGGGAGGGTTGGCTGGACGAGGGGTTCACCACCTTTCAGACCACCTGGTTCTGGGAGACTCAGGGTAGGCCCGGCCTCTACGAGCAGGTCGAGGCGAGCATGCTCGAGCTCGATCTCGACGGCTACTCCGAGCCGGCCAGTCTCAGGAGCGAGGCGTACCGCGACTTCACCTCGTACAACATCGCCATCTACAGCCGGGGCGAGTTCTTCTTCCACCAGCTGCGGAATCTGGTGGGCGACGCGACGATGCACCGCATTCTCCGCACCTTCTACGACCGCTGGAAGCTCAAGCACGTAGATGAGGCTGCGTTCCGGAGTGTGGCCGAGGAGGTCTCGCGCCGGGATCTGTCCACCCTGTTCGGACAAGGGCTGCACGCGACGGAGATGTACGACTATGCGGTGGGCCGGGTGGAGCGGAGCGGCGGGCCTGCCCCGAGCCATCGTGCGAAGGGGTACCGGGGCAGTGGACGACCAAGGTGGAGGTGCTGCGGAAGGCCGACGGCCGAATGCCGGTTGAAGTCGCGGTGATTGCCGAGCATGATACCGGCTGGGTGCGGGTCGATGGCATGGCCGAGCGAGAGTGGGTCGAGGTCTCCACCCGAAGCAAGCCGAAGCTGGTGGTGCTGGATCCCCGGGTGCGGACCCATGACTGGAACATGCTGAACAACCGGAAGAAGATCGGCGGCTTCCTGTCGCAACTGTTCGGCTCGACGCCCGCGGTCGACAATTACTTCCATCCCTACTTCTCCACCCGTTCGCGCCGCGACCGGCTCACCAGGGGTTGGCAGCCGACCCTGTGGTACAACGATGCCGGCGGTGTCACCCTCGGCGTGAGAAGCCTGAGCGACTACCTGGGCCGCTTCGAGCAGAATCAGGCGCTGCTGAGCGTCGCCACCGGCTGGGGGGCCGATGACGGCATCAGCGAAGTCGATTTCTTTCTTCGGGCCAAGAACCCGGTCCTGCTGCGGGCGCCCAACGCCTCCCAGACGTTCGATGGGTTCAAGATCGAAGGGCGGTACGGCCTCAGAGCCACTCTCGACTGGAGTCGGCGCGAGCACCTGACCTTCGGCCCGACCTGGCATCGAGGCCTCAGGCTGACATGGGTGGCGATAGACGACACCCGGTATCTCGATCCGGGCCTGTACGATGACGCCGGGACGGTGGAGCTGGAAAGCTTCGGCGGGGTGAGCACCGAGAGTGGCAACTGGCAGCTCTCGATGCAGAGCTCCCTGGCTGGAGGGCTGGCCTACAATCGGAACGGTCTCGCGGCATCGGGCCGGCCCGAGCTGAAGCCCTTCTATTATCGGGTCTCGCTGGAAGGTATCGCCCGGCGGAAGCTGGGAACCCCGCGCAATCTCGCCGCTCGCCTCTATCTCGGTGCGGTGGGGCCTGAGGCTACGGCCAAGCAGCGGGAGCTCTACGTCCAGGGCGCCGACCCGTTCCAGGTGCTCAACAATCCGTTCCTCCGCTCTCGGGGATCGCTGCTGGCGGGTGAGGACTTCCATTATCATTCAGCCGGGCGGCGCCGGCGTTCGCGGCATGGACCGCACGAGTCTCGACCACGTTAGTGGCGGCGCTGAACCTCGACCTGGAGCAGACGCTGCTGGCCCGGCCCGCCGGCCCAGCTCTTCAACCGGATCGGTGATCGCCGCCTTTACCGATCTGGCGGCCGCGAACCGACTCGAGTTCCTCAGTGACGCGGGCGTGGGATTGCGGGCCGATCACCGCATCGGAGACACCAGGTTCACCACCCGGTTCGATCTGCCGCTGTTTGTGAGCCGGCCGGAGTCAGCGGTGCAACCCGGGAGGACGATATCGATTTCCGCTGGGTCTTCAGCTTCGAGCCGGCGTTTTAGGTGGGACAGCGGGGCAGCGGGGCAGCGGGACAGCCGCTGAGTAATCTCGCATTGAATTCGAAGCAAAATCATTGAATGCCGCCCCACTGCCCATCTGCCCCGCTGCCCCGCCATATTTCTCCTCGCATGCTGACTTCAAACGAATCCACTCGTCGCGGGCTGTTGCGCTCGACGTTCGGCGACTGGCTCGAGCGTCTCATGGCCCACACCGAAGAGCCGCGTCATCACCCGGCGCTACTTCCGGCCGCCGGGCGCGCTGCCGGAGATCGGCTTTCTGGCGGCGTGTACCCGCTGCGGCGCATGCATCGACGCCTGCCCGCCGCATGCGCTGATGAAGGTTCCGTCCGACGGCGGTCTCGCCGCCGGTACTCCCTACTTCGATCCCGCGGGCGCGGCCTGCACTGCCTGCGCCGACATGCCGTGCGCGTCCGCCTGTCCTACGCCGGCGCTCACGCTTCCCCAGCAGAGCTGGGCCGGATACCGGCTCGGCAACCTGGAGCTGCACCCCGAGCGCTGCCTCACCTTTCACGGCACGCATGCCGCCTCTGCGTCGACGCCTGTCCCATGGGCGAAGCGGCGCTCGCGATCGATGCGGCCGGGCATCCGGTGCTCCGCCGCGAAGGATGTGTGGGCTGCGGAGTCTGCCTGCACGTCTGCCCCACGAGTCCATCGTCGTACGAGCTCACCTGCATGGAGCGCTGAGTGCCGGACGTGCCGTTCCGGGTGGAGAAGCCCTGGGGCTACGAGCTCGTCTGGGCCCGGACCGATCGTTACGTGGGGAAGATCCTGCATGTGAAGGCGGGGCACGTCCTCAGTCTCCAGTATCACAACCAGAAGGACGAGACCATGCACGTGCTGGTCGGAGAGCTCATTCTTCGAACCCAGCCCGGAGACTCGCTGGTCAGCCGATCGTTCAAGGCCGGCGAGACGGTCCACATTCCGCCCAAGCTGATCCACCAGATCGAGGCGGTGGTGGACAGCGACGTGCTCGAGGCCTCCACGCCCGAGCTCGACGACCTGGTGCGCCTCCAGGACCGATACGGAAGAGGCTGACATGCAAGTGATCATCCCGCTCGCCGGCAAGGGCACTCGGCTCCGGCCCCACACCCACCTGGTCCCGAAGCCGCTGCTGAAGGTGGCTGGGCGTCCCGTCATGGACTGGGTGATGGACCGGCTCGAGGGTCTCGACGTGACCGAGCTGATCTTCATTACCGGGCACCTCAAGGAGCAGGTCGAGGCGTTCGCGCGCGCCCGATACAAGATCCCGTCCCGTTTCATCGAGCAGAAGGTGCAGGACGGCACCGCGGGAGCGATCAACCTGGCCCGGCCCCATGTGAAGGGTCCGGTGCTGATCATCTTCGTGGACACGGTCTTCGAGGCCGACCTGACGCTGATCAACCGCACCGATGCGGACGGGATCATCTGGGCCAAGGAGGTGGAGGACTACCAGCGGTTCGGGGTCGTGGTCACCGACGCGCAGGGGTACATGACGCGGATCGTGGAGAAGCCCTCCACCCCCATCTCCAAGCTCGCGAACATCGGCCTCTACTACATCCGGGCGGTGGACAGCCTCTGGAAGGGGATCGACCATGTCCTTGCCAATCCCGCCAACAAGGGCGAGTGGTATCTCACCGACGCCTTCCAGTGGATGATCGAGCACGGCAAACGCATCCTGACTGCCGAAGTGGGCGGCTGGTACGACTGCGGCAAGCTGGACACGCTGCTGGAAACCAACGAGATCCTGCTCCGCAAAGGCGCGGCGCGGCGCCGGGATTTTCCGGGCGTCACGATCCACGATCCGGTGTATATCGAGGATGGCGTGACCATCGAGCGCAGCGAGATCGGTCCCAATGTCTCGCTGGAGGCGGGTACCCGCGTGAGCGGGAGCACCCTCAAGCACACGATCGTGGGCCGGGAAGCCAAGCTGACCGAGGTGCAGCTCGAAGGCTCGATGCTGGGGAATCGGGTAGTGATCGACGGTTTCGAGGGCAGCGCCAGTCTGGGCGATGATTCGGAGGCGAGCGCGAAGCCGTCGTCCTGAGCGAGCTCATGCCTGGGCGAGCTACGCGAGCGAAGGATCTCCATACCGGCGGCCGATGCCAGCCGTTGACGATCTCTGTCGTTCCTATCTGGACCTGAAGTATCACTTCGACCCGTCGGCCGCCAGCGCCGCCGGGCTGGTGACGCAGGATGCGCGCCTCGGCAGCTTCGATGGCGAGAGCGTCCGGGCCCACGTCGCCGCGCTGCGCTCTCTCACGGTCGCCCTCGAGGAGCTGGAGCCGGACGAGCTACAGGAAGAGATCGATCGCACGCGCGCTGCTGGGCGAGATGCGTAGCATGGTCTTCCGGCTGGAGCACGAGCGGCCCAACGTCCGGAATCCGGCTTTCTGGCTGTCTCACCTGCTCCAGGGATTGTACGCCCTGCTGGCGCGGCACCAGCCGGATCTTCCTGCACGCGTGCCCGCAGTGCTGGCCCGGCTGCAGGCAGCGCCGGCATTTCTCGACCAGGCCCGGGAGACGCATTGACGATCCGCCCTCGGTGTTCGTGGACACGACATTGGCATGCTCGGTGGCGCCGGCCAGCTGATCGCCGAGCTGGTCGCGGCATTCGCCGGCTGCGGCCCCAGGTCTGGCGGACCCGCTGAAGGACGCGGGACAGAGCGCCCTCCAGGCGCTTGGTCGGTTTCGGAGGCGCGCTGCGCGACGAGATCGAGCCCAGCCCCGATCCTCAGGCGTTCGCGATCGGCGAGGAGCAGTTCGGCCGCAGGCTGCACAACGAGCATGCACTGATGGCCGGTGCGCCCGAGCTGTGGCGCTACGGGCTCCATCTTCAGGAGGAGGTCACCGCGGAGATCGTGGCGCTCGTGGCACGGCTCGATCCGCCGCCCCTGGCGCATGGTGGTTGATGAGCTGCGCAACGAGCGCCCCCCGCCCGGCCAGCTGCTCGGACGCGTATCGGGAGGAGATCGACCGCGCGCACAACTTCGTGCTGGAGCACGATCTCGTGACCATGCCCGAGGCTCCGCTCGAAGTGGTGCGGACCCCGGCTTTCCTCGCGTCCCTGGTACCGTTCGCCGCGTACGAACCGCCGCCGATCTATCTCTCCGATCAGACCGGCCGATTCTACGTCACCGAGCCGGATCCCTCGCTCCCTCCGGATGTTCAGGCGCAGCAGCGACGGGGCCACTGCCGGCACGGCATCCCGCCCATGGTGGCCCACGAGGCATACCCGGGCCACCATCTGCAGCTGGTTACCGCGCAGAGCCTCGGTTCCGAGGTGCGCCGGCACATCTGGAGCCCGATCATGGTCGAGGGCTGGGCCCTCTATTGCGAGCAGCTGCTGGCCGAGCGGGAGTACTACGTCAGCGATGAGGCAAGACTGTTTCAGCTGGTCAATCTCCTCTGGCGCGCCGTTCGGGTGGTGCTCGACGTGGGCCTGCATACCCGGGGCATGACGCCGGCCGAAGCGGTCGACTACATGGTCGAGCACCTTCCCATCGAGCGCTCCAGCGCGGAGGCCGAGGTGCGGCGCTACTGTGCCTGGCCCACCTACCAGCTGTGCTATGCGGTGGGCCGGCGGGAGCTGCTGCGGTTGAGAGACGCATATGCGGCCCGGGAAGGTTCGGCATACCAGCGCGCGGCGCTTCCACGACGAGCTGATGGGGTACGGCGGCTTGCCGGTCAGTCTGGCAAGCTGGGGCATGGGGCTTGCCGAGTGAACGGCCGGAACCGGAGAGGACCGACCGCATGAAGATCACCGTGCTGACGTATCTCGACAGCGATGACGAGAACTCCAAGGACTACGAGAAGGTCGTGCCCCAGGTGGCCCGCACCCTCCGGAGCCTGGGGCACCGGGTGTCCATCCTCGGAGTGCATGGCGACGTCAAGCGACTGATCGCCGGGCTGTCGCGCCGCAGGCCCGATCTCGTGTTCAATCTCATGGAGATGTTCGGCGAAAACGTCTTCGGCGACATCCCCGTCACCGGACTGCTGGATCTGCTCGGACTCAAGTACACCGGCAGCGGCCCCGGCGAGCTCTACCTGAGCCAGGACAAGGGACTCACCAAGAAGCTTCTCGCCTTCGACGGTATTCTGTATCCCCGCTTCGCCGTGTTCTCGAAGCAGCAGGCCTTCGAGACCGGCGGCAACCTCCGCATGCCGCTGTTTGTAAAGCCGCTCCGCTCCGACTCATCGCTGGGTATCGGGGGTAAATCGCTGGTGCACGACGCTGTCGCCCTGATGGAACGGGTCACGGCCATTCGGAAGGAGCTGAACGACTCGGCGCTGGCGGAGGAGTACATCGAGGGGCGCGAGTTCTACGTGGGCGTCCTGGGCAACCACATGCCGAAGGCACTGCCGCCGGTGGAAGTGGATTTTACCGGGTTCCCCGAGGGTGTGCCCAAGGTGCTGGACAGCAAGGCGAAGTGGGACGAAGGCAGCAAGGAGTTCAAGGGCACGAAATCCGTCATGGCGAACCTGCCGGACGAGCTGCGGGCCCGGCTCCAGAAGGTCGCGGTCGATGCGTACCGCGCGCTGCGGGTGAGAGACTACGGAAGGGTGGATCTGCGGCTGACCGACACCGGCGACATCTACGTGCTGGAGGTCAACGCGAGCTGCTACCTGGAGAAGTCGAGCGAGTTCGCCATGTCGGCGGCGGCGGCGGGGATGGACTATCCCCGGCTGATAGAGAAGATCATCAATCTCACCCTGGAGCGGTACAAGAAGTAGGGTTGCCCGTCACGGCAGATACCCCCCGCGCTGGACGTGGTTCATGGCCAGACCGGTGACCAGCGTGGTCAGCGCGATAATGGCCGAATCCTCGCGTTGCGCCGGGTAGCCCTGGCCCAGCCAGGTTGCTCGTTCGGCCAGGTAGCGGAGCAGGACCCGGGTCCGCTCGGGGAAGTGTCCGGTCCAGCGGAACACGTTCGCCATCAGCTCCGGCTCGAGCCGGCGAATCAAATCGGCGGCGGGCTTGAGCGAATGGACGGGACCGGTGGCCTCCGGCCCGGAGAGGTCCTCGAAGATGGCCCGCAGCGCGCCGTCCAGGCCCGGCGGGAGCTCTCCCGCTCCATCGGCATCCTTCCCGTAGTACTGATCCAGGGAGTACTCGATGTCGCCCACGTCCTCGTCCAGGTCGGTGCTGACCACGACCGGGTCCCGGTTGCGGAGGGCTGCCATGGTCCGGCTCACGTAGGACAGCTTGGCCGCAGCGACCGGCCAGGCCCCATATTCCGCCCGCCAGTCGAGTCCCGGCGTCATCCAGACCGCAAAGGTCTCGGCCCAATCTTCGTCCGGGTGCTTCTGCGCATACCATCCCGGCAAGTGGCGAACGTACCGCCGGCTGAACGGCTCCGGGCTATACTCCTCGGAGTACGGCTGGGTGATCGAGCCGAAGTGTTTCACCCATTCCTCGTCGTCGTAGAGCCGGTAGGCATAGTTGACGACGTGCCCCATTTCGTGCCGCAGGTAGCGCAGAATGTCGGCGCGATTGAACCCCTCGACGTGCCCCACCTTTTCGGCGTGCAGGGCGGTCAGGTCCGGGCGGGCCAGATAGAAAGGAATGGCGATGGCGATGGTCTCGAACGGAACTCCCCATTCGGTCGACAGGTACCAGCGGGGGCGTACCCGGGTGACCCCGGCCCGGCGAAGCTCCTCCTCGAAGGCGGCCAGTATGGGCTCCAGCCGGGTTCCCTCGATGGTAAGCCCCAGGTCCCGGATCGGCGTGGACCAGAGATTTGACTCCTGAAACCGGCTGAGCTCGGTATGCATGGGGGAGCAAATATACACGGCGACGGCGGGCGGTCGCGGGTGCCCGTCACCGTCAAAGGACTGTCGCTGGTCTCGCTGTTCAACGACTTCGCCAGCGAGATGGTCTACCCGCTGCTGCCGGCGTTTATCACCCGGACCCTGGGCGGTGGACCGCTGATTCTTGGGCTGCTGGACGGGGCCGCCGAGCTGACCTCATCCCTGGTCAAGTGGCTGAGCGGCAGGCTGGCAGACCGTCCCGGGTGGCAGCGCCCCCTTATCCTGGCAGGCTACGGCCTGGCGGTGCTGGTGCGGCCGTTGATCGCGGGGGCGGGATCGGCGCTCCAAGTGGTGGGTTTCCGGGTGGTAGACCGAATCGGCAAGGGCATGCGCACCCCGCCCCGGGACGCCTTGATCGCGGAGATCACGCCTCCGGTGGTCCGGGGCCGCGCCTTCGGCTTCCACCGGGCAGCCGATCACTTCGGCGCGGTGCTCGGCTCGGTCGCCGCGTGGCTGTTGTTGAGCCGGGGAGCCGAGGTTCGGAGTGTTATCGCCTGGAGCGTCGTGCCGGGAATAGTGGCATTCGTGGTGCTGGGGGGGTGCTGCGTGGGCAGACAGGCGGACAGGCGGACAGGCGGACAGGCAGCCTGGCAGACCGGACGATTCAGACCACGAAGTTGACCGTCCAGCCCGTCCGCCCGCCCGGCCGTTTCTGGCCCTCCGTGCTCGCCCTCGCCGCGCTGACCTTCTTTCGCCTGCCGGAGGCGCTTCTCATCCTCCGGCTCCAGGACCGCGGGGTCGCGGTGGCGGCGGTCCCCCTGATCTGGGCCGGGCTCCATGTCGTGCGGAGCGCCAGCTCCTATCCCGGCGGCTGGCTGTCGGATCGCCTGGGACCCCGGCGGATGGTCGCTGCCGGCGGCCTGCTCTTCGCGGTGATTGCCCTGGGGTTCGGGATCTCGCTCACCCCCGCGCAGGCGGTGGTCCTGTTTCTGGCGCTGGGCCTGGTCGCGGGGCTCACCGAGTCCGGTGAACGCGCGGTCGTCGCGCGGCTCGCCCCCGTGAGGATGGGCCGCGGGTTCGGCTCCTATCATGCGTTAGTAGGGGCGACGGCGCTGCCCGCGGGGCTGCTCTTCGGCTGGCTCTACCAGTGGGGCGGTGGACGTACGGCGCTCTGGGGTTCCGCGGCCGGCATGGCGCTCGCTGTGTCCGTCTGGCTAACCGTGTCTCCGGCTGATGAGGGAACAGTTCCATGAGGCTGATGGTAACATCGTTCGACGCACGATTGATCCTGACAGCGCTGTGGCTGGGATTGTTTGGCCTGCCGGCCGCCGCGGCCCAGGTTCAGGTCCGGGTGGGGGTACCCGGCCGGGCCACCTACTCGGAGCTGCACGAGGCGCTGCGGGAGGGGACGCCAGCCGCCGACAGCGTCAAGACGATCCTGCGGTCGCAGTCTCCCGGCCCACTCTGGCGCCGCCTCGGAAGCACCATCGAGGGCAATGGTGACTGGAACTCCACCCTGCTTTCGCTCACCCGCCTGGCGGAGCTCCGCACCGCCCGCTACGCGGATAGCGCAGCCCAGTTACTGAAGCGTCTGGATGAGGGAGGATCGGTTCCGTTCCCCAGCGATCCCGGTCTCAAACCCGAGGACCTGGAGCCTTCGCTGCAGGCGATCGTGCTGGAGCGCCGGCGAGCGGTGCAGGGCGACTCCGCCGTCCTGGCCGACATCCTGAGTCGTATCCCCAGTCGCGACTACAACCATGGCGACGCCTGGGTGCTGGGCCGATTGGGAGCGGGCGCGCTGGACTCGGTATCGGCTCGATTCAGATCGGCAGACAACGAGGAGTTTCGAGTCAGGTATCTGACATTGCTTTCCTACTTCACCGATCCGAAGGCCGTGCCGCTCCTGATGCGGGTATACGCCGCGCCGGACAGCTTCGGGGTGCCGAAGCGCTACGCGATTCGCGCGTCGGACGGTCTCCTGTGGGTGGGGACCAGGGAAGCGCTGGCGGCGCTTGCTGACGCCAGGTCACGGGCGCGCGCCCGGAAGACCTACGCAGATTCTACGCTGAATCGCGGCGGATATGATTTTCTTGCCAACGACAGCTCGACCGTCATTTCCCGGACGGGCAAATGGCTCACCGTCTGGTTGAAGGAGCTTCAGCCCACTCGCTGACCCGGTCCGGAGGCGCGTGCTACGGCTGAGGTTCGCCGCCGCCACCGCCGTCCGGCTCCGGTGGCTCACAGGCGATATCGAAGAGGACCTCGGTGGTATCACCGGCGGCGACGTTGGCATCCCGGGGGTTGGTGCCCGCCGCCACGAGGCAGTTGTCCGCGACTCCCTGCAGAGCAACGGTGTAGTCCCCAGGCTCCAGTGCGTCCACCCAGATCGTGTCCTGGTTGGCCAGTGCTATGCCCTGACTGCTGTTGACCGAGACCAGGTAACCGTTCTGGTCGAAGTCGGTTCCAGTCGTATTCGACCCGACGAGGAGTGTGCCATCGACGGGACCGGGGCCTTGGTCGTCGCCGCATGATATGGAGGTCAGGCCGGCAGCACCAATGAACAGCAGCCGCAGTCCCTTGCTCCACAGATCAGTCTTCATATCAGCTCACTTTCGGGAACAACGGATTGGATAACGTGTGCCGGCAGAATGTCCCACGGACCCCGGCAGGTGTCAATATGAAGCGTCCTGGCCGGAATAGAGACGTCGGCGTGTCGGTTCGGCAACACAGCGGGGTAGAGCGGCAGCGGGGCAGCGGGGCAGAAAAAGCATGCGCTGACCCGCAGATCAGCAGCAACGGGTCGGACCGTCCTCATACCGGCTGCGAACGAACTCGGCAAAAAATTCGCGCTCGGTCGGCACCGGTCTGTCCGGATGGGCGTGCCGCAGGTGCTCGAGATACGCGACGTAATCAGGCATCCCAGCCAGGCGCCGGAGGATTGAGCCCAGGTGCGCGACCGCCCGTCCCGCTGCCCCGCTGCCCCGCTGCCCGCTACCCAGCATACGCCGTCTCCACGAAGGGCGATTCCTTGGCTTGGGCCGGCTTCCGGCGGGTGAGGACCAGCACCCACTCCCGTGCCGAGGAGAGCAGCACCAGGACCGTTATCACCATGAAGATCATGGTCAGCGCCGCATCCAAGCGGTCATTGAAGATGAGGCGGGCGCCGACTGAGGCGCTGACTGCACCCGTCGACACCTGCCCGGCCACCGCGGCGGCGTGGGCCATGAACCCCAGACGAGGGTCCTCGGCGAACACCTTCTGCCAACCCGCTGTCAGCGTGGCGGCGAGCAGCCAGGCCAGCGGCAGCAGGGTGACCCAGGCGTAGCGCGCCTTCCCGCTCTTGATGATCAGGGTGGTCCCGACACACAGGGCGACCGACGCCAGCAGCTGGTTGCTGATACCGAAGAGCGGCCACAGTGAGTTGATGCCGCCGAGCGGGTCCAGCACGCCTTGCACCAGGAAGTAGCCCCAGCCTCCCACCACCAGCGCCGAGGCGAGCACGGTGCTCGGATACCATGATGTCCGCCCCAGTGGCCGCCAGATCTGTCCCGCCAGCTCCTGAAGCATGAATCGCCCGACCCGGGTTCCGGTATCAACCGTGGTCAGGATGAACAGGGCCTCGAACATGATGGCAAAGTGGTACCAGAGTGCCATCAGCCCCTGGCCGAACGCGCTGCTGAAGATGTGAGCCATGCCCACAGCCAGCGAGGGAGCGCCGCCGGTTCGTCCCAGCAGGGTTTTTTCGCCCACCGACGCCGCCAGGGCGTCGATCTGCTCCGGGGTTACCGAGAAGCCCCAGCCGCGGATCACTTCGGCGGCGGACTGGACTGAGCCGCCCAGGGTGCGTGAGCGGCGCGTTGATGGCGAAGTAGATGCCGGGATCCAGCAGCGCGGCGGCGCAGAGCGCCATCACTGCTACGAACGATTCCATCAGCATGCCGCCATAGCCGATGAGGCGCGCGTCGCCCTCCCGGGTCAACATCTTCGGGGTCGTGCCGGACGCCACCAGGGCATGGAAGCCGCTGATGGCCCCGCAGGCTATGGTGATGAATGCGAAGGGGAACAGCTTTCCGGCGAACACCGGTCCGGTTCCGTCGATGAACTGGGTCACCGCCGGCAGCTTCAGCGGCGGCAGCACCAGGATGATGCCGATGGCGAGCAGCAGAATGGTGCCGATCTTCATGAAGGTCGAGAGGTAGTCGCGGGGGCAGAGCAGCATCCACACCGGTAACACACTCGCGACGAAGCCATAGGCGATCATTCCGTACGCGATGGTCAGGCCGGAGTAGGTGAAGTACGGCGCGATCGCGGGCGACTCCGCCACGTACCTGCCGCCAACCAGCGCGACGAGCAGAAGGGCGACCCCGAAGGCCGACGCCTCCAGCGTCCTGCCCGGGCGCCATACCTTCATCCAGAAGCCCATGATGATCGCGATGGGGAGGGTGCACAGGATGGTGAACACACCCCAGGGACTGTCCTTGAGCGCGTTCACCACTACCAGGGCCAGCACGGCGAGCAGGATCACCATGATTGCGAGCACCGCCACCATCGCGAGCAGCCCGGTAACCGGCCCGGTCTCCTCCTTGGCCATCTGTCCCAGCGACTTGCCGTCCCGCCGCATGGAGCCGAACAGAATGATGAAATCCTGTACCGCACCCCCCAGAACCACGCCGAAGACCAGCCAGATCGTTCCCGGCAGGTAGCCGAACTGCGCCGCCAGGACCGGCCCTACGAGCGGGCCGGCGCCGGCTATCGCGGCGAAGTGGTGTCCGAAGAGCACCCAGCGGGAGGTGGGAACGAAGTCGCGGCCGTTGGCGAGGCGTTCGGCGGGTGTGGCCCGGCGGTCATTGAGCCCCAGCACCCGGGTGGCGAGGAAGCGGCTATAGAAGCGATAGGCCAGGAGGTAGGTGCCGACTGCGGCCAGGACCACCCACCCGGCGTTGATGGTCTCGCCCCGGTGCAGGGCCAGGACAGCCCAGGCCACCGCCCCCGCGAGCGCGACGACCAGCCATCCAATGTGTTTAGCGGACATGAATTACCAATAACACGGTAAGCGGTGCTAGAGCAAGCGTAAGCGGTAAGCGGGTCCCCTGCCACCTCTACCTGAGCCGTCCCGCTCACCGCTCACGCCCGTCCTAGTCCCCGCTCACGCCCTTGCTTGCGCTCCTTGCTCTCCCCTGAAACGGCCGATACCTTCGGACTCCATGCCATTGCCATCCTTCGGCTTCGGCCATCGGCCCTCCTGGGAACACGAGGCGCCGGAGGCCAGCGGGACCGCGCTCGAAGACCCCCGCCCCCAACCGATTGGAAAAGGGTGGCGGGGCAAGGTCGTCATCGTCACCGGAGGTGCCACCGGGCTCGGGCGGCACATCTCGCTGGAGTTCGGGCGACTGGGCTGTCACGTTGCATTCTGCTTCGTGAACCTGCCGGGCCGCGACGTCACCGAGCAGGCGCTGCTCACCGAGACCACCCTCACCGCCATGGGCGTGGAGGTCTACGCGCGGCGGTGCGACGTGCGCGACCGGGATGCGGTGGAGCAGTTCGTTACCGAGGCCAAGCAGAAGCTGGGCGGCGTCCACTTCCTCATCAATAACGCCGGCATTGCCAACGATGGCGCGCTCTGGCGGCTCTCAGCGGCGGCCTGGTCGGAGGTCCTGGAAACCAACGTTACCGGGGCCTTCAATTGTATTCGGGCCGTCGCGCCGATCTTTCGGGGCCAGCACTACGGAAAGATCGTCAGCGTGAGCGCCCACCAGGCGGAGCGCCCCGGCTTCGGGGTGGCCAACTATGCCGCCAGCAAGGCGGCGCTCCTCGGGCTCACCCGGGCCGCGGCGGTGGAGCTCGGTCCCGCCAATGTCAACGTCAATGCGGTGGCGCCCGGATTCATCAGAACCGAACGCATGGGTATGCTGCCCTCCGAGGTGATCGAGCGGGCCCAGAAGAGCTCGGTCCTGGGGAGGGTGGCGGAGCCGGATGACGTGGCGCATGTGATTTCCTTCCTTTGCTCCGATTCGGCGAGGCACATCACCGGGCAGACGATCGTGGTGGACGGAGGGCTGTCGCTCGAGTGAACGGCTCACCGCTTACCCTTCACTGTTTACCGTTTACGCTTTTGCCATTACGCTTCTCCCATGCATCCAACCATAAGACGTTGTTTCTACAGCCGAGTCGCTCTGCTTCTGGCGCTCGTGGCTCCTGCGTGCGCCGGGGGCAAGCAGGAATCCGCGGCTCCGGCCGCCGCCCCGGCGACGCAGCCCGATCCGCCGGTCGCGGTCCTTCCCGTCACACGCCTCAGCGGCCAGACCGTCGCCATCCTCCCGATGACGATGGTCGTCGCCGATCCGGAGCTCCAGTCGGATCCGAACTACGCTGCCTACCGTGATCGCCGCGCGGCCCTGGCACAGTCAGACTCGATCATCACCGAGGGGATCGTGAGCCGTGCGCCCGAGGTGAGCTGGGTGCCGCCGCGGGAGCTACGCAAGATGGCGCGCCGATCGGCGGGCTATCTGGCCGACCCCGATCAGATGGGCCACGCCGTGCTTCGGTCTCCCAAGATCAGCCAGATTCCCGACCCGCTGCGATCATCCCTGCGGAGTCTGATGGCGGTGGCCGGCGGCCGGTTCGCACTGGCGCCGGCCTCACTCGGCTTCGGGCCGGAGCCTGACGGGCAGATCCGCGCCGACCTCTCGCTAGTCCTGGCTGACGCCCGCAGCGGGAAGGTGCTATGGCGCTCGGTCGCGCTCGGACGGGGAAAGACGCCCGACGAAGCGTTGAACGCCGCAGTCGCCGCCGTGCTGCCGCTCTCCGGCGGCCAATGACGTACGACATCACCCTGATTCCGGGCGACGGGATCGGGCCGGAGATCACGGCCGAGACGGTCAAAGTCCTGGAAGCGACGGGCCTCCGGTTCAACTGGGATGAGGAGTTGGCCGGAATGGCCGCTGTCGATGCCACCGGTACTCCACTCCCGGACGCCACCGTCGAAAGCATCCGCAAGAACTCGCTGGCGCTGAAGGGTCCGCTCACGACCCCGGTGGGGATCGGGTTCCGGTCGGTCAACGTCGGCCTCCGAAAAGAGTTCGAGCTCTACGCCAACGTGCGCCCGGCCCGGACCATCATCCCCGGCGGCCGCTTCGAGAACGTGGACATCGTGCTGGTGAGGGAGAACCTCGAGGGACTCTACATCGGGGTGGAGCACTTCGTCGCCATCGGGGACGATCCGCGCGCCGTGGGCGAGTCACTCGCCATCGTCACCCGGCACGGCTGCGAGCGAATCGTGCGGTACGCCTTCGAATACGCGCTCAAGCATGGCCGGCGCAAAGTCACGATCGTGCACAAGGCCAACATCCTGAAGATGGTGAGCGGGCTCTTTCTGGAGGTCGGCCGGGCGGTCGCGCAGGAGTACGAGGGGCGGGTGGAATCCAATGACATGATCGTCGACAATACCGCCATGCAGCTCGTGCTCAGGCCGGAGCAGTTCGACGTCATGGTCACCACCAACATGTTCGGGGATATTCTCAGCGACGAGGTCTCCGGGCTGGTCGGGGGGCTGGGGCTGGCGCCCGGAGCGAACATCGGGACCAAGGCCGCCATCTTCGAGGCAGTGCACGGCAGCGCTCCCGATATCGCGGGGAAGGGCGTGGCCAATCCCTCGGCCCAGATGCTGGCCGCCGCCATGATGCTCGATCACATCGGAGAGCTGGATCGGGCGCAGCGGATCCGCGACGCGATTGCCGTGACCATCGTGCGGGACCGGATCCGGACCCGCGACCTGGGCGGAACCGCCTCCACCTCGGAGTTCGGGAGTGCTGTCGCCCAGCGGGCTGCCTGAGGTTCCTTGCGCCAAGTGCGGCCGGCGGCTCGCGGGGCTTCCCTGGGGAGAGCTCTGCCCCGAGTGCCGGGCCGAGCGGGAGGCGCGTGCAAGTCGGTTGGGGCGCCGCATCTCCCTCGCGGCGACGGTCCTGATGGCGGTGTATGTCGCCCTCCGAGTTCCAGCCGACCCGACTGCCCGGCTCTATGCGGCGATCGCGGCGCTGGCCACCTACATCATCGTACGTCGAATCGTCACCCGGGTGGCGATGGAGTATCTCAAATGACGGAACTGGACAGCGGGGCAGCGGGGCAGCGGGGCAGCGGGGCAGCTGGGCAGGCAAAGGTATGGGTTCGTTCTTGCGGGTCATGCACGCTCCTGCTCACTGCTACTGCCCCGCTGCCCCTCTGCCCCGCCGCGCCGCTTGCGGCGCAGACCTCCCTCACGATCTACAACGACGGCCGTGTTCTTCTGCGGCGGACGGTGCCGGTCGCGGTGCCGAAAGGCTCATCGGTCCAGCGGCTCACGCTCGGCGCGCTGGATCCGGCAACGATATTTTCGCTGGATTCGACGGTCACCCTGATGGGCGTGTCCTATGATGGCGCGGTTGATGAGGCCAGCGCGCTCAGGCGCTCGGTGGGGAAGCGGCTCGTTTTCCGTCTGCCTCCGGGTCCAGCGGGATCGCGAGACACGATCAGCGCGCTGGTGCTGGGCGTCGATCCGCTAAGGCTCCAGCTGCCCGATGGCCGCATCAGCTTCACCCAGCCAGGGATTCCACTATATCCGCCGGACGTGGTGGTGGCGGAGCCCACCGCCAATCTCTCGGTCCGCAGCGCTCAGGGGGTGGACAAGCTCCGGCTGGGATACTTCACCGCCGGCGCCTCCTGGCAGGCGAGCTATCAGGTGATTCTCGGGAAGGCCGATGCGCGGGTCACCGGCATGGCGGTGCTCGCCTCGCAGTCCCTCAGGGCTGAGGACGCCGAGGTCCATTTGCTGGCGGGGGAAGTGAGCCGGGCCCAGCCCAAGGCTCCACCTCCGCAGCCGCTCATGCGGGAAATGAGGATGGCGGACGCGCAGGCAATGGCGGCCGACCAGTTCGCGGGGGAGACAGCGAGTTGGCGAATTCCACCTCTACACCCTGGGCGGACGAAGCACCCTGCTGCCCGGCCTCACCACGTCGGTTGCCCTCTTCCAGCCGGCCCAGGTCAAGTATGAGAAGAGCTACGTCGTCCATGGCGACGTGCCCTGGTGGGGATTCCTCCCCCAGCAGGGAGAAGAGACCCAACCTCCCGTGGAGGTGGAGTACACGCTCACGCGCCCCCGGAAGACCGACTTCGGCGACCGTCCGCTTCCGGGCGGCATCGCCCGGCTGTATCAGCCGGACAGCACCGGCGGACTCCAGCTCATCGGGGAAGCCACGACAGGCCATACGCCGGCCGGGAGCGATCTCAAGCTGAATGCCGGAAACGCATTCGACATCACCGCCAAGCGGATCCAGACGAGCTACGTGACCCGCCGGGACAGCACCAAGGCGCACGGGGTTCACACCGTGGCTACGGCCGACTACCGGGTGACGCTCAAGAACGCGACGGACAGCGCGGTCACCGTGCTGGTGCAGGAGGAACGGGCCGGCGAGTGGAGCGTAGTGTCGAGCTCGGTGCCGGCCGAGAAGGTCTCCTCCACTATCACCCGTTTTCGGGTGCGGGTCCCTGCCACGGGCGAGGCCGCGCTGACGTACCGCATTCGAGTGATTTGGTGAGCTCGAGCGACGTCACGATCGTTCACCTCTCCGACCTGCACTTCGGAGGCTTCGCCGACCTCAAGCAGATCGAGGCGCTCGACGCCTTTCTCCCCACCCTCAACCCCTCGGCTGTCGTCGTGTCGGGTGACCTCACCCAGCGCGCCCGGCACGGCGAGTTTCAGGCGGCGCACCTGTTCATCAAACGGGTGCGCCTTTTTTCTCCGCCGCTCGTGGTGCCGGGCAACCACGATATCGCGTGGTGGAAAAGCCCATTCGGCCTGCTGGGCGAGCGGCGGAAGTATGCCAAGTACACCCAGTATTTCGATCACCTGCGGCCGGTGCTGGAGATTCCGGGGGCGATCATCGCCGGCGCGCTCAGCAGCTACGGCGTGGCGTTTGGCTCACTGACCTTGAGGCTCCGCGACCTGGCGGTCAAGGGACACCTGCCACGGTCGGAGACCGATCGGGTTCAGAAGATCTTTGCCGCGGCTCCTCCGGGAACAGCCAAGGTGCTCACCTTTCACCACAACGTGCTCGCCGGCGGCCTTTCCCGTCGCATGGGTCTGGCCCGCTGGCGCTCGGTGCACCGCCGGCTCCTGGCGACGGGCGCGGACGTCATCCTGTGCGGCCACGATCACCAGGAAGGCGCCGGCCAGATCCAGGGCGCGCTCGCCGTGAGCACGTCAGGAACCCACAGCTCCCGGGTGCGGGGAGGACGCCCCTCGGTGTTCAACCTGGTCCGGATCGACGCTCAGGCGGTGCACATCCAGCACTTCCGCTGGGAGTCGGGCGACCGCCAGTTCCTTCCCTCCGACACCTACTCGTTTGCGCGACAGGGCCAACCCAAGGTCGCGGTGTCGATCGCGGGCGGGGACCAAGGACTGTGAAGGCGGGGCAGCGGGGCAGCGGGCCTGCCCTGAGCAAGCGAAGGAGCGGCAGTCTGCTTCTGCTCGAGGACTCTGCCTTAGGCTGCAGCTCGGGCTCAGAGATGTCGATCGGGTCGTCACCCATACCAACCGCACGGTGATGCTCAGTCTCAGCCGGCGGGTCCTCCGCATTCATCGAGGCTACGCCCACGCACCGGACCAGGTGCTGAAGTCGATCGTACGGTTCCTCAATCCGAGAGTCCCTCGGGTGCTGCGGCGGGCGGCGGAGCGAGAGTTCCTGGCGTTCCCGGTCGAGGATCACGCGCCGCCTCGGCCGCGGCCATGTGCCCGCGAGCAGTGCCCGGCCGGGCGACCTGGTCCTGCTGCACCGGCTGGTCGAGCCTGCACCAGCGAGCTGAACGCTCAGCACTTCGGCGGAGCCCTGGGCGAGATTCCGATTCGGCTTTCCAGCCGGATGCGCACTCGGCTGGGTGAGCTGGCGGTGGACATCCGGTCCGGCACAGCCGCTCGAGATCACCATCAGCCGGCGTCACCTCGCCCGCCATGCCTGGTGCGAGGTCGAGCACACCATGCTGCACGAGATGGTGCATCAATGGCAGGCCGAGACCGGGCTTCGCATCGATCACGGGCGCACGTTCAGGCAGAAGGCACGCGAGGTCGGGGTGATTGCCGGCGGCGAAGCGGACGGTCAGCGGGGCAGCGGAGCCTGCCCTGAGCGGAGCGAAGGGACAGCGGGACAGCACAGGTTCGAAACAGCGTAGCCCGCTCCCTGCCCCGCTATATTCTTCCCCAACAGCATCAACACACCCGAGGACCGAATGGCAACCGGGACGGCAGTCTCCCAATTCACCGGCGTTGATTTCCTCAACCTCGACTCGCTTCTCTCCGAGGACGAGCGCGCGGTGCGCGATACCGTGCGCACCTGGGTGGACGAGAACCTCATCCCGGTCATCGGGCAGGCATACATAGATGGCAAGTTCCCCAAGCAGCTGATTCCGGGGATGGCCGAGCTGGGACTCTTCGGCGCCAACCTTCCCGAGGAGTACGGCTGCGCCGGGCTCAACAACGTGGCCTACGGGCTCATCATGCAGGAGCTGGAGCGGGGCGACAGCGGCATCCGCTCGTTCGCGTCGGTGCAGGGCGCCCTGGTGATGTACCCGATCTATGCCTTCGGCTCCGACGAGCAGAAGAAGAACTGGCTGCCGCTGCTGGCGTCGGGGCAGGAGATCGGCTGCTTCGGGCTCACGGAGCCGGACTACGGCTCGAACCCGGGCGGCATGATCACCACCGCGCGCGAGACCAAGGACGGCTGGGTCCTCAATGGCACCAAGATGTGGATTACCAACGGCTCGCAGGCCACCGTCTCCATCATCTGGGCCAAGACCGGCGACGTCAAAGATCCCAAGTCCATTCGGGGCTTCATCGTGCCAACCGACACCAAGGGCTATGCGGCCAAGGACCAGAAAGGCAAGCTGTCGCTTCGGGCGTCGGACACCAGTGAGATCCACCTGCAGGACGTTCACCTGCCCAAGGACGCGATCCTGCCCAAGTCCGGCGGACTCAAGAGCCCGCTCATGTGTCTGACCCAGGCCCGCTACGGCATTGCGTGGGGTGCGATCGGCGCCGCGATGGCCTGCTACGACGAAGCCCTGCGCTACGCCGGCAACCGGGTGATGTTCGACAAGCCGATTGCCGCCACCCAGATCCAGCAGGTTCGCCTGACCGACATGCTGACGGAGATCACCAAGGCCCAGTTCATGACGCTGCAGCTCGGCCGGCTCAAGGACGCCGGGCGCTTCACTCCGGAGCAGGTTTCCCTGTGCAAGCGCAACAATGTGAACATTGCCTGCGACATTGCCCGGGAAGCCCGTCGGCTGCTCGGCGCCAACGGAATCCTGGCTGAGTACCACTCGATGCGGCACATGGCCAACCTGGAGTCGGTCTACACCTACGAAGGCACCCACGACATGCATTCGCTGATCGTGGGCCAGGCCATCACCGGCCTCAGCGCATACACGTGAGCGTCGTCACCGCCGCAAACGGCTGAGACCGCCACCCTGAGAGGGGTGGAACCTCAACAGGGAGCGGACGATGGCGGATCGAGTGACGGTGTTTTGGCAGGGTAAGGAGTATGACGCAGTTCGGAGCGGGGGCCGCGACGCCCAGGCCGCTGCAACCTGGCAAGTGCTTCGGGACGGTGCGCCCGTCACCAGCTTTCCCGCCAACCCGGATGAGGGGGCGACGGTGGTGAAGGACAAAATCATTGGCTGGCTCGAAGGAAACGAGACCCGCCCCGCCGCGGACCTCGGCCGCCAATAAGGACCCGCTATTATAGACCGCCTCCAGGGCCGTTTCACGCGAAAAGCATTCCAACTCTACCTCGGTCGGGCTGCGCCGCGATCTTGCGATTCCGTCAGCTGCCCTGACGACCTCCGTTCCTGGAGCCTGCTCCAGGCCTGAGTCCGAGGAGCGTTCTGGCGACTGACCTGCGACGGCTGCTACCGACCGCTCGCGCCTCGGTTTCATCGCCCTCGATCGCCGTTGGAGCCGATGGATCCCGGCGTACCTGCCTCAGTGTGACATGCGCGAGGTTCCATCGTAGTAGGAGGTATGCGCCAGCGCATGCTCGAGGAGCCGCAGAATTCCCGCCTCAAGGCCGAATACCAGTCAGAGCATACGGCACAAGTCGTTTGCCGCGGCTGGTACGAGGCCTATGGCGAGCCGCTCTACCGGTATCTGCGGTTCCATCTCCCCTCTCCCGATATCGCCGAAGACCTGACCGCTGAGGTCTTTCTTCGGGCCCTGAAGGCATTCGACCGCTTCGATCCGTCCGCTGGATCACCCCGGCCCTGGCTGTTTCGCATCGCCCAGAATGCGTTGCGCGACCATCAGCGGCAGGAAAACCGGCGGCGCACTCTGCCGATCGCGGCCATGTGGGACCTGGAGTGCGACGCGCCTTCGCCCGAGGAGCGGGTGCTCTGGCAGGAAGAGGTCGCCCAGCTTCTGAGCGCCATGGCGAGCCCTCCCGGGTCGAGATCGAGAGATCATCGGTCTCTGCTACGCCAGCGAGCTCTCGATTGCCGAAGCGGGCGAGATCCTGGGCCTGACCGCCACTGCCACGCGCACCCGGCTCTGGCGCGCGCTGGCGCGCTTGCGGAAGAAGCTGGTGCCATGAGCGGCCTGCCCGGCGATCTTCGCGAGCTCGATCAGAAATTGCGATCGGTTCACTTCCGGCCGCGCCCCTCCTTCGAGCCTGAGCTCCTGCGGCGCCTCTCCCGGGGAGATATGCCCCGCCATTTTCCCCGGGCCCGGGCTTCCCGCCACCTCGTTGCCGCCGCCGCCCTTATCGCCGTCGTGGGCACCCTGGCATTCCTCGGTACGCGGGGGCCGATCGTCAGCGTAGACCGGTGCTGCTTTGACCTCGATGGGGGCGGAATTGCCGACGACGGGGTAGTGGTCAGAGCCAGACGCGACTCAGAGGTGTACCGGCTTCGGGTCTACGAGGATCTGGACGGTTCGGGAAGCCACACTCGGGGCGACCTCGTCCGGCTGGACCGCGGGCGGACACCGGCGATTGAGGCAGGGGACCTCGATGGCGTCATCACGACTCGCCGTTGTTGCGTTGACTTCGACGGCGGGGGACCGGAGGACGACGGCCTCCTGCTGATGGGGGTCCCGCCCGACCGCGTCCTCATGGCCGCCATATACGAGACCGCCATTGATGGAAGCGGCGCCCGACCACCAATGGCTCCTGCGCTGAACCACACCATTACCAACACTGAGATGTCACTGACGTTCAAACTGGCGCTGGGCGCTGCTGTCTTGGGCATTGGTTTTCCCATGGCTCGATTGGCGGCTCAGCAGGTAGACTCGGCTGCAGTTGACACCAGCCGCGTGACCACGCTGCAGACGCTGGAAGTGACCAGCTCGATCGCGCCGACGGCGGGGCCGGGGATCGGCTCGGGCATCCCGGCGCGAATATCCACCGTGACCGGCGAGGCGATCGATGCCTGGGAGCCCAGGCTCCTGGCCGACGCGCTCGCCACCCAGGCCGGCATCTCACTGTACGACGACCTCGGCAGCCCCTTCAAGCTCAACCTGAGCACGCGAGGATTCAGTGCCGGCCCCGTCGTGGGCTTGCCGCCCGGCATCTCCGTATTCCTGGACGGAGTGCGCCAGAACGAGCCGGATGCAGCCGAGGTGAACTTCGACCTGCTGCCGATGGAGCACGTGCAGCGGGTGGAGCTGCTGAGCGGCTCAGGCTCGCTGCTGGGCCCCAACTCTCTCGGCGGCGCCGTCAACCTCATCACGCGGCGGGGCAGTGGGCCACTGGATGCGGAGGTCGAGGCGTCGGGTGGGTCGTACGGCTCTTACTCCGGCGAGGCCTCGGTGGCCGGGCTCACCGGGGGGGCTGGGACTACTATGTCGCCGGGGGATACGAAAACGAGGATGGGTGGCGGCAGGCAACCGGAGCCGAGAACCTCAACGGCTTCGTCAACCTGGGCCGCCGCAGCCCGGAGCGCGGCATCAGCTTTCAGGCGTTCGGCGCCGAATCGCGAGCCGAAACGGCGGGGTCGCTGCCGGAGAGCATCTTCGAGACCGACCGGCGCGGGAACTTCACGATCGGCGATTTCGAGGACCTCAACCAGCTGCAGGCCTCGGTATCGGGGTACGCTCCGCTGGGCAGCAGCCGGGGGGCGTTCACCGCCTATGCTCGCCGGACCCGGGCCGAGCGGTTCAATGTCAACCAGGCCCCGGACAACAACGTTCGCTCGTTTACCGAAAACGGAACGCTGGGTGGTAATCTCGACTGGCGGTGGACCACGCCGCGCCCGAATGGGAGCTTCTCCCTCCGACTCGGCGCCGACGGGGCCTCGAACAGCGTGCATATCCAGCTGATCGAGGAGAACCCGGTCGACCCATCGGATCAGACGCTCAATACCGATGTCCGAAGTCCGAGCTACGATGTGGCCGGGTACGCCCTCGCCGACCTCAAGATCGACAACGTCACCTTCTCCGGCGGCTTTCGTTACGACTACATCCACATTCCGTTCGAAGATGTGCTCGACCCCGCGGCGGACACGACCAACAGCTTCAGCCGACTGAGTCCTCGCGGTGGAGTCAGCTTCGAGCTCGGTGGCGGAGCCTCGATCTATGGTTCGGTGGGTCAGAGCTTTCGGGCGCCTGCGGTCCTGGAGCTGGCCTGCGCCGACGAGACCGCCGCGTGTCCGCTGCCGTTTGCCCTGGGCGACGATCCGCCGCTCGATCCCGTGGTCGGCACGACGTTCGAGGTGGGAGGACAGGTGGTCCGGGGGCCGGCCATCGTGAACGCCTCGCTGTATCGGACCAACGTCCGGGACGACATCTCGTTCATTCAATCGGAAGCCGCGGTATTCGAGGGCTTCTTCGACAACATCGGGAGCACCCGCCGGGAGGGCATCGAGCTAGCCGTCCAAATCTTTCCCAGCTGACCGGCTTTCCCTCTATGGCAACTACGCTTACACCCTGGCGACTTTCCGCACCGCAGCCGAGATATTCAGCATCCGGTCGGATGACAACTTCGTGGGCGCGCCGCTGTCAGGCGACAACAATGTCCAGCCGGGAGACCGGCTGCCGCTGGTGCCGGACCACCAGGTCAAGTTCGGCGGCCTTCTCTCGCTCCCGGTCGGGCTCCAGT
Source organism: uncultured Gemmatimonadales bacterium (assembly GCA_963810165.1). Taxonomy (GTDB): domain Bacteria; phylum Gemmatimonadota; class Gemmatimonadetes; order Gemmatimonadales; family GWC2-71-9; genus CAVVWJ01. Next base: position 32,832 of record CAWEMG010000051.1, on the reverse strand, counting down.
TCGGGGCCGACTTCCGCTATTTCGGCCGGCAGTGGCTCCGGGGAGACGAAGCCAATGAGACCGCTCCGCTGGACGGCTACGGGGTGACCAACCTGCGGGCCGGTTTCAGCCGGGCCAATTGGGAGCTGTCGGCGGTGGTCACCAATGCCTTCAACCGGCAGCCGGCCATCTTCGGCACCTTCAACGAGAACCGCCAGACCGGAGCGCTGGAGCGCTTTTTGACGCCGATGAACGCCCGCGCCTTCAAGCTCGTAGTCCGGCGCGCCTTCGGCGGATCATGAGTCACGCGGTGATCCCGTGACCGCAGTCACAGTGGCCACACGGTTACCGACACCATCCTGTGGAGAGCTTAAACATGACCTAAACCGGGTGAGGTAACATGCAGGGCACAGCTGTAGCAGTACCGGTTCGCGACGCAGGAGATGCTCTCAGGGCCTCGCTTGCCGGCGCACTCAACACCTTCCTTTCGGCGATCCCGCGCATCATCGGGTTCGCCATCGTTCTTATTGTGGGCTGGATCATCTCCTCCCTGCTTGCACGCGGGGTCGAGGCGTTGCTCCATGCGATCAAATTCAACGACCTCGCCCGCCGATCCGGCTTTGCCGGCTTCGTCCAGAAGATGGGCGTGCGGGACGACTCGTCCGGCGTCATCGCGAACATCGTCAAGTGGTTCGTCCGGCTGATCACGCTGGTGGTAGCCTTCGACACCCTGGGGCTTCCGGCGGTGTCCAATGTGCTCCAGCAGCTCCTGCTCTGGCTGCCCAACCTCGTGGTGGCTCTGGTAGTGCTGGTCATCGGCGGGCTGGCCGCCAATGCGCTGTCGCAGCTGGTGCGGGGATCCACGGCCCAGGCTGGGTTCAGCAACCCGGAGATCCTGGCGACAGTGACGAAGGTGGCCGTCTGGGGCTTCGCCATCGTGGTCGCCGTGAACCAGCTCGGCATCGCCACGACCCTCATCAACACCCTGCTGATTGGGCTGGTCGGCGCGTTCAGCATCGCCTTCGGTCTCGCCTTCGGTCTGGGAGGACGCGATCGGGCAGCCCAGGTGCTGGACACCATGGCCCGCAAGGCGCAGCGGGCCGCTCCCAAGCTGGAAAGCGCAGCTGACGCCGTGGCGCGAGGCGCCCAGAGCACCGCCCGCCAGGTGCCGATATCTCGAGCGCACCAACGCTTCGTGGGTCGAGCGCTCGCTTAAGGACCGCCGCCGGATCGACCGGCCGGGGTGAACGATCGCCGGAAGTCGAACGGATCCGAGGCGTAATTTCTCAGGCCGGCACCGGGTCAGAGGCCACCCTTACGGGGTGGCCTCGTTGCGTTGCGGTCTTTCGCGCGGCTAGCTTTGCCGCGGGCGAGCCACCTTGAGTCTGCAGACACCATGGGATGCGGATAGCATGAAAATTGCCGTCTGTATCAAGCGGGTGCCGGACATGGAGATGCGGTTCTCGCTCGCGGGAGACCGCAAGTCACTGGATCAGGCCGGGCTCAAGTACGAAATGGGCGATTTCGATGGCTATGCCCTCGAAGTCGGGCTCCAGCTGGTCGAGAAGCAGGGCGGCGAGGTCCACGTCATCTCCGTGGGTCCGGACGGCGTGCAGGAAACCCTGCGGAAGGGTCTCGCCATGGGCGCGGCGCGGGCGGTCCAGCTCAAGGTCGATGACATGCCTTTCGATGGCCTTGTCATCGCGCGGGTACTGGCCGCGGAGCTCAGGGAAGGGGGCTACGACCTGATTCTCTTTGGCCGCGTCGCCACCGACACCGCGAGCGGGACGGTCGGCCCGATGACCGCCGAGTTGCTCGATCTTCCATGCGTCAGCTCGATCTCCCAGCTGGAGATTGCAGACGGACAGGGCACCGCGCAGCGGGAGCTGGAGGGGAGCGCGGAAACGGTGCGGTTCTCGCTGCCGGCAGTGCTGACGATCGACGAGGGGATCGCCCGGCCGCGCCTGGCCTCACTCAAAGGCATCATGGCCGCCAAGAAGAAGCCGCTCGACGTGAAGCCGGTTCAGCTGGAGCAGCCCCGGCTGATCGTTGAATCGATGGCGCTGCCGCCTGATCGTCCGCCGGGCCGCATAGTCGGTGAAGGCGCCGATGCGGTGCCCGAGCTGCTTCGACTTCTCCAAACCGAAGCGAAGGCGCTCTGATGACGGCGGTCCTGGCGTTTGCGGAATCCCGCAACGGAGAGCTGCGCAAGGTGGCGTTCGAGGCGGTGTCGGCCGCCCGGCAGGCGGCGGATGTGATCGGGGGGGAAGTTCACGCCATGCTGATCGGCGCGCCTGGCATCGCGGCCCGGGCCGCGGAGCTGGGACGCTAGGGTGCCGACGTCGTCACGGTCGTGGAGCACGCTGCGCTGAACCGCTACAGCCCCGAGGTCTATGCCGCCACCGTCGCACAGCGGCTTCAGCTCCGGACAGTACCGGGCCGGCTTCTTTGCGGCCTCGGCTGAAGGCCGGGATCTCGCTCCTCGCGTCGCCGCCAAGCTGGGGGTCAGCCTGGCTTCCGACGTGACCGGATTCGAGCTGCAGGGTGACTCGGTGCTCGCGCGGCATCCGGCGTACACCGGAAAAGTGATCGTGACACTGCGCCTGACCGGCACTCCGGCACTGCTGTCGCTCCGGCCCGGGGCGGTCACTCCGTCCGAGCAGCCGCGGAACGCGCGGGTCGAGACCGCGCCTCCGGCCATGGATCCCAGTGCGGCGCGGGTGACGGTGACCGAGGTAACTGCCGGCGGCTCGGGCAAGCTCGATCTCGGCGAAGCGTCGATCATCGTGAGCGGGGGGCGGGGCCTCCGAGCGGCAGAGAACTTCAAGCTGGTGGAGGATCTCGCCGCCGCCATCGGCAACGCCGCGGTCGGCGCCACTCGAGCAGTGACCGACGATGGCTGGCGCCCCGCCACCGATCAGATCGGGCAGACCGGCCGGCTGGTCAGCCCGGATCTCTACATCGCGGTCGGGATCTCCGGGGCGGTGCAGCACCTGGCCGGAATGCGAACCGCCAAAACCATTGTCGCCATCAACAAGGACAAGGATGCGCCGATCTTCAAGATCGCGGATTATGGGATCGTGGGAGACTTGTTTGAGATCGTCCCGCGACTGACCGAGGAGATTCGGAAGGTCCGCCAGCATCATTAAAAGCAACAGCAAACACGAAAGAACGAAAGCCAGAAAACAACAACTGCACCTGATCATACGATCCGTAGTTTGTTACAACGGCTTTCGCAGTGCTTTTTTCGTGCTTTCCTTTTTCTCGTGCTTTCGTGTTTGCAGTTGTAGTTTGTTAATCAGTCAATCTCATCCACCATTGCCTGAATTCTCCTAACCCCTTCCATAACCGCTGCCTCCTCCGGACCAAACGAGAACCGCACGTACTGTCTGAAGCGTGACGGCCGGCCGCTCCGGCGCTTGCCCGGGTTGACGTCGAAGAACTCGCCCGGCACGCAGATCACCTGCCGCTCCAGTGCCGCCCTGAAGAAGGCCATCCCTTCATTAATAGGGGCCGGTAATCCGGAGATGTCGCCCCAGCAATAGAAGGTACCTTCCGGCTCAACATCGAAGCGCACGCCCACCTGCTTCAACCCCTCGCTCAGGATCTGGCGCTTTTTCAGGAAGACCCGGCGTATGGCCGCCGTCTCGGACCGTACCAGGTCAGGCGCCAGCAATGGAATGGCCGATCGCTGGAGCGGCTTGCTGCCGCCGCCATCCAGGAAGGAACCGCTGCTGGAGACCGCCTCGATCACCGGCTGCGGCGCGACGATCCAGGAGCATCGCCAGCCGGGGTAGCGCCAGTTCTTGGTCAAGCCGTCGAACAGGACGATCGGATCGGCATCCACATCGTGCACGTAGCGCGCGGCCGACACGAACCCGTCGGCTGACGCGGTCCAGACATAGTGGGAGTAGAACTCGTCAATCAGCAGCGAGCAGCCCAGCTCGCGCGCCACGCCCACCCATCCGCTCAGCTCATCTCCCTGGATGACCTTGCCGGTTGGATTGCACGGGTTTGAGAGCAGCAACGCGGAGAGGCCGCGGCCGGTGATTTCCCGCCGCAGCTCGTCCAGGCCGAAGTGGTAGCCGGTCTGTCCTTCGAGCAGGATCGGAATGGACGTGAAGAGCTTGAAGATGTCCAGCAGCTCTTCGTAGGCGGTGTAGTCGGGGAGGAAGTGCCCCAGGTTCACTTCCCCCAGCGCCGCCACGGCCCGGGTAAGAGAGCTGCGCCCACCGGCGCAGATGCAGACGTTCCGCTCGGTGTATTGCGAGCTCTGTCCCCGGCGGTACAGGTCGTTGTAAAGCTCGGCCACGGCCCGCCGCAGTTCCCAGAGACCCGGAACCGGCGCATAGTCCTGGTCCGCGGGTCCGATCGTCACCTGGCCGACCCGCGGCGGCGCCCCGGCCAATGGGCCGGTCTCCGGCTGACCCTGGCCGAGATTGCACCAGTCCTGATGACCGTAGCGATAGCCGCGGCGCGCGGCCTCTGCCATGACGAATATCACGCCGGTGAATGGAACGGAGCGAAAGCCGGGAATCGTCATCTAGAGCACTTGCCGCGGCACCTGCCGCATGTAGGTGGCATAGCGCGGGAAATCGTTGGCTCATCAGCCTCTCTTCGACTCCGGCCTTTGCCTGGAAGAATTTCAGGGCCATGAATCCGAACAGCAGCGCCAGGGTCCAGTTGCTCCACGCCAGAGTGTATCCCGCCAGCAGCAGCACCACGCCGGCGTAGATCGGATGGCGGATGTGGGCGTAGGCGCCGGTGGTGACGAGATCCCCGCTGGCGAGCGGCTCAGTTCCCGGCGTGAGGCTGCGCCCCAGCGAGCGTATCCCCCAGACTGCCACCAGGGCGCCGAGTGCCAGGAGCCCTGCTCCCAGCCCGCGGATCCAGAGCGGGTCGATCCGGTTCAGCATGAAGTCCGCGCCGCCCAGGTTCAGGTGCCGGGGCAGCAACGGCGCGGCCAGCTCCAATCACGAGAAACAGTGCGAGCTGTCCCCACACCCAGGGGTCCCGCGCCGCCTTGGCGAGGTCCATGGGTCTAATCTAAGTTCCACCGTCTTCCGACCCCCAGGAGTGCAGCTTGCCCCCGATTCTTCCGATCCGCCATCAGCCCGCGCTTCCGCTCGACAAGCTGATCCTGCGTGAGACCCCCAGCGCCGAGGCAGTCGAGATGGACGTGCTCATCGTCGGGGCCGGACCGGCGGGGCTGTCCTGTGCCATCGAGTTGGCGCGGCTGGCGCGGCAGGAGCGGGAGACCGGCGGATCGCTCGCCGAGCTGAATATCGGCGTGCTGGAAAAGGCGGAGAGCCTGGGGGAGCACAACCTCTCGGGAGCTGTGGTCAATCCCCGAGCCTTTCGCGAGCTGTTTCCCGATGTGCCCGAGGACCAGCTGCCTTTCCGGCAAGCGGTCGGTGCGGAGGCGGTATACCTGCTGACCGAGCGCCGGGCCCAGCGGATCCCGACGCCGCCGACGATGCACAACAAGCGATATTTCACCGCGTCCTTCTGCGAGATCGTTCGCTGGCTGGGGGAACGGGCCGAGTCGGTCGGCGTCAACCTGTTCACCGGCTTTCCGGTCGATGCGCTGCTGGTGGAGGGCAACGCGGTCCGCGGTGTGCGCACGACGCCGTCCGGGCTCGACCGCGGAGGTCAGCCCGGAGCCGGCTATACCGAGCCAACCGACCTGACCGGCAGGATGACCGTCGTGGCCGAAGGGACCAGGGGGCTGCTGACCCAGGCATACCGGCAATGGCAGAAGATCGGATCGGCCAATCCCCAGCTGTATGCCTTGGGCGTCAAGGAGGTCTGGCAAACCAGCCGCCCGCTGGACCGCGTGATCCACACCCTGGGCTGGCCGCTGCCCACGGACGCCTTTGGCGGCAGCTTCATGTATCCACTCGGGCCGGGGCAGATCGCCCTTGGGCTCGTGGTAGGACTCGATTATCACGAGGCCGGGCTGGACGTGCACCAGCTGCTCCAGCGGATGAAGCTGCATCCGCTGTTCCGCCCTTACCTCGAGGGCGGTCAGCTGCTCGAGTGGGGAGCCAAGACCATCCCCGAAGGCGGCTTCTACTCCCTGCCCGAGCGCCGTTGCGGCGACGGCGTCGTCATCATCGGGGACGCGGCCGGCTTCGTGGACGTCCCCTCGCTCAAGGGCATCCACTACGCCATGCAGTCGGGCATCTATGCCGCCCGCGCGGTATTCGCAGCGCTGAAGGGCGGCTCCACCACCTCCGCAGCGCTGGCATCGTACGACCAGAGCGTCAACCAGAGCTACATCGCCGCCGATCTTTACCGCACCCGCAACATGCGTCTGGCGTTCAAGGACGGATTCTTCGTCGGAGGCGCCAAGGCAGGCCTCATGACGTTGACGGGCGGACGGCTACCCGGCGGCAAGATCGACATGGCGGAAGACGCCGCCGCACCGCGCGTGGTCTCGGACCCGCTTCCGTTTACCCCCGACAATGTGCTCACCTTCAGCAAGCTCGACGCGGTCTTCAAATCCGGCAATGCGACCCGGGATACGATCCCTTCTCACCTGATAGTGGGCGAGGGAATCACCGCCGAAGTGGCAGACTTTTACGCCCATGTCTGCCCGGCGGGGGTGTATGAACGGGAGGGAAACGGTCTCCGGGTGAATGCGCCGAACTGTGTTGACTGCAAGGCGACCGATGTGCTGGGACCTCGTTGGACCCCGCGCGAGGGCGGCAGCGGACCGAAATACCGTCTCATGTGAGAACGCGCAGAAATCGGCACGCCAGGAGTAGCAGTAGGACAACTCTCATGCATTGAGCAGGTAGCTGTTCCCTTCGCAGTCACGGCACGATCCCCATGTATTAGTCCTTGACGGCGTCGCATTTCTAGCGACTTGTGGGAACCGGCCCTCCTTCCGAGAATAATGGTGTCTGCTGCTTAACCATTTCTCTTTGCTGGTCGAAGCAGGAGGCAGCATGCGTCGAGCTGTCCCAATAGCCGGTCTCGTGCTGATACTGAGTCTGGGGGCCACGGCCTCCCCGGCCCAGACGCCGAACGCGGCATGGCAGTCGACGCCGGCATCGGTGCTCAAGAGCACGTTGCGCAACATGGTCGCGGCTCAGGACGATTATCGGGCGAAGAACGCGAGGTTCGCGAGCTCGGTCGAGTTGCTGCGGCTGAATCCTGGGTCCGACGTACGAGTTCAGATATTGGCTGCCACCGAGAGCGGTTGGCGCGCGAAAGCCACCCACCGGGCGCGCCCGGGCCGGAGCTGCGTGGTCTTCGTAGGCAAGGTGACCGCGGCAGCAGGCTCCCAGAACCGACGGCGATGGCGAGATGGCTGGAGAGGAGAGAGTACCGCTCTGTGACCGGATGGAGTAAGACCGGACCGGTGGCCGGACCAAAGCCAGATCTGAGACCCGTCCTGCGCCCGCATGGCCTGATCAGCCACGCCTGGCGATGGGGTGCGGGTGTGATCTCGGCTGGAGCGGGATTGGTTTCGATTCTCTCGTACACGCACTCGATCAAGGCGAAGTTCGACCCTGATTCGGTGGCGGTTGGTGGCGGACTGGCGGCGGTGCGCTGGGTAGGCGTGACGCCGGCGCTCGACACCGCGACGTCGGTTGGCGACACGATCAACCTGGCGGTTACGGCCACCGACCCGCACGGCAATGCCCTGGTGGGTGTGCCGACGGTCTGGAGCAGCACTGATTCGATCGTGGCGGCGGTAGACAGCGCTGGAACCGTAGTGGCTCGCAGCGCGGGGACTGCCGTCATCATGGTGACGATCGGCAACAAGTCGGCGAAGTCGCAGGTGGTGGTCCGGCAGCTTCCGGCCGAGGTAAGGATCGTGGGTGATTCGAGCCTGCGGGTGCCGGAAGGCGAGCGAGGCCAGGCGGTGGCCTATGTGGCCGATGCGCGGCGGCAACGGATCCTGGGTCTCAAGGCCAAGTGGCGCTCCGCCGACCCCTCGGTCGCGACGGTCGACAGCATCGGGAACGTGGTGGGGACGGCGGTCGGTCACACGATCTTCACCGCGGCGCACGACAACATGGTCGCGCAGCTCGCGGTCGAAGTCTATCCGGTGCCGGCGTCGCTGACTCTGCTGGGCGGAGACGGACAGCGGGCGCCGGTGGGACGACGGGTTCCGAACCCGATCGCGGTACAGGTGGTGTCGCGCAGCGGCCGGCCGATCGAAGGAGTGCCGGTGCGATTCGTACTGGATGAGGTCGCGGGCGTGACCGATCCGCAGACGACCGCGTCGGATGCGCAAGGGATTGTTCGCGCTACCTGGACACTGGGTGGAGTTCCGGGGCGGCATTCGCTGACGGTGTCCGCGGAAGGGGTGGCGAGTCACACGGTGATCACCGCCGAAGCCGAGCCGGTCGGCGCCAACACCCGGCTGGCTCAGGTGAGCGAGCTCGCGGGACCGGCCGGCGGTAGCGCTGCCGCACCCGGCGGTGGTTCGGGTGACCGACTCGAGTGGTGTTGCGCTGGCGGACGTTCCGGTGACCTGGTCGGCGGAGGATGGAGGAAGCATCGTCTCCACCGAATCCCGCACCGACTCGCTGGGAGAAGCCCGGGCCCGCTGGACCCTGGGACCCAAGTCGGGAACCCAGCGGGCGTATGTGCAGGTCGGCAGCCCGCGCGCCGTGCCCCGGTTCGTGGTGACAGCGACGGCCCAGGCGGGGCGCGCCGCAACGGTGGTTGCGATGGGCAGCGCCGGCAAGCGGGAAGGCGCGGTGAGCAAGGTTCTGAAGCCGCTGGTCGAGCTGCAGGTTCTCGACCGGGCCAAGAACCCGGTACCCGGAGTTCAGATCACGCTGCTGCCGGCGCACGGCACGGTTGACGACAGCGTTCCGACTACGGATTCGCTGGGCCGGGTACTCGTCTCCTGGACGCTGGGCCGGACGGCAGGCTTGCACCGGATGACGGCGCGGGTGGAAGGCATCGAGCGGCCGGTGGAGATCTCGGCCCGAGCTCGGCCTGCCGCACCGGCAAACCTCGCCTTCGTGGAGCCGAAGCCGGGCACCGCGAATCGAGCGGTTCAGTCGCTGGACGCCGACCTGACCGATGCGTACGGCAATGCCGTGGCCGATCAGCCGGTGGTGTTCAGCACCAAGTTCGGCAGTGTCAGCCCGGCACGGGTGATGACGGACGCCCGCGGTCGGGCCCACACCCGCTGGACGCCGGGGACGAAGACGGGAGAGAGATCGCTGGTGGCGGTGGTGAAGGGAACCGAGGCACGCGCCACCTTCGTACTGAAGGCTCCTGAGCCGGCTCCGCCGGCCAAGAAGCCAGCGCCGGCGCAGAAGGACGCGCCCGCCAAGAAGCAGGTCGTGAAGCGAGCAGCACGGTAAGCAGTGCCAACAGCACGTTAGTACTGGTCCAGGGGATAGAAAGTCCAACAAGTTTTTACGGGTCCACGGAGTTCGAACCAGTTCACGCTCAACGAGAGGGCTTTTAACCGTAGTCCCACCTTCGCGGCATGGAGGAAATTATGACCGGCCCACGCTCTACCATTGTGCGACCGCACCGTACTCGGGCTCGGCCTCTCCTGCCGTTTCTAGCAGCCATCATGCTGAGCGTGCTGGCATGCTCCGAGTCGCCCATTACCGAGCCATCAGACACGAGTGTGGCGCCGAGCAGCACACGGCTCCACCCCTATCTGCGGACCAATCGTTCCGCGGAGCTTGGCTTCGACCCGTTTCTATAGATCCAGTGCGCTGGTCCGTCTGGGCACGGCCAACATCACGAGCGGCGGCAGGGTTCTGCTGCTCGCGGACGAGGATGGCGCTTCGACCACTGCGCTGGCGAACAGCGTGGCGAGCGCCGGCTTCCTTGTGACCGTACGGCCGGCTCCAGAGTACACCTGGGATGGAACCAATCCTTCTCTCGACCGATATGACGTGGTCATCCACCTGAACGGCAACACCTTCGGGGAGGGCCAGGCGCTCTCGGCGACGGCGCAGTCCGCGCTGGTGGACTTCGTCCGCGGCGGTGGCGGCTACATCGGAGCGCAGTGGAACAGCTATGAGGCGACCGGGACGCAGGCCTCCATGCCGGATCTCGTCCTGGCGGGTTTCCCGGGGTCGGTCGAGGAGAACTGCGCCAGCTGCCCGATCACGTACTCGATCCTGCCGGGCCAGGAGGCACATCCGCTGGTGGCGGGATTGCCGTCAGAGTTCACCTTCGAAGCCGACGGCCACATGGGCGGCCCGCAGGTTGAATTCGGAACCGAGCCGTCGACCGTGATCATGCAGTTGCCCAGCGGAACCCCGGGCGTGCTGGCTCAGGAACCTGGGTTCGGGCAAGGTGGTCAACTTCAGCTTCGCGCCAAACTACAGTCTGGCCGGCGACGGCCATACGCTGCAGGACGGCAACGTCCGGCAGCTCTATGTGAACGCCGTGCAGTGGGCGCTGGATGGATCAACCCCGACGCCTACGAAGTCGCCCGCCACCATTACGCTTGACGGACCCGGTGGCGACGTTTGACGGCACGGCGAAGAGTGTTTCAGTCACCACCAACCCTGCTGGTCTCACGGGGTTGACCGTGACGTACAGCCAGGACGGTTTTCCGGTCGCGGCACCGGTCAATGCCGGTGTGTACCAGGTGGTGGTCTCGCTCGATCACCCGGACTATGCGGCCCCACAGGCCACCGGCACCCTGACCATTGGGCGGGCGACCCCGGTGATTCAGTGGACCCCCGCGACTATTACTGCGGGTACTGCGCTGGGTCCGACTCAGCTCAATGCCGCCGCTGTGGGTGTTGATGGCGGAAGCCTGGCGGGAGAGTTCTTCTACCTGCCCGGTGCGGGAACGGTTCTGGCTGCGGGAACCCAGCCGGTGTCGGTGGAGTTTCAGCCGATCAGTGGCAACTACCGGAACGCCATCCTGACGGTCACTGTTACCGTCGTCGCCGGTGGAGGTACCCAGCGAGACTGAAGTTCACCGGCTTTTTCCGGCCGGTGCACAATATGCCGGTCATCAACACGCTCGCGGCGGGGAAGGCCGTGCCGGTAAAGTTCATCGTCGAGGGCGCCCAGGGCTCACAGGTGCTGCAGGCTGGGTCACCGACGTCGGTAACCACTGCATGCAGCTCCCGGTCCCGGACCGAGAAGGTCGAGCAGACCGTGGAGGAGTCCACGAGCCATCTGCAGAAGTGGGGCAACCTGTACACGTACATTTGGAAGACCAGTCCATCGTGGGCCGGCAGCTGCCGGAAGCTCGTCGTGACCCTGGTGGATGGGAGCAAGCACGAGGCAGTGTTCCGCTTCGGCAAGCCGGAGAAGCCTAAAGCGTCGCGGCCGACGAAGAATCACGGGAACAAGTTCTCCCGTAACAATGACAGGGACGCCTACTAAGGCACGAATACCCCGGTAGCTCTCGGGTAGACTTTGGGCGGAGTCAGGGGCGTATGCTCCCTGGCTCCGCTCGCTTTTCATGGATCACCCAGAACCTTGATTACTACCCTCTTTCGCCGCTGGCCATCCCACTCGCCGTAGAACACCCGCTGCCAGGGGCCCAGGTCCAGCGCCCCCGCCGTGATCGGCACGATGACCTCATGCCCCACGGTCAGGCTCCGGAGGTGCGCCGCGGCGTTGTCTTCGCCGGTCTCATTATGCCGGTAGCGGGCCGGATCCCAGGGCGCGATGGTTTCCTCCAGCCACCGAAGAATGTCCTGCCAGAGGCCGGACTCATGATCGTTGACGAACACCGACGCGCTGATGTGCATGGCGGAAACCAGCACCAGCCCTTCCTTGATCGCGGCTGGCGCGCACCTGCTGGGAGACCTCATCAGTGATGTCGATGATCTCCTGGCGGCGCTTGGTCTCGAACCAGAGATAGTGGGTGTGGGAGGCCATACCAAAACGTAAGCGGTAAGCGGTGAACAGCTGTAACATTGGCGGGGGATCGCGGCTGTTGGACTTTGTACTGCGGCACCCTGACCCTCCCGCTTACTGCTTACCGTTCAGCTCGTTCATCTAAGCAATTCCTCCAGCCTTACCGCCGTATCAGTTTTCTCGTCTCGGTATTTGACGATGACCGGCGCATAGAGGCTGATCCCCGCGGCCTTTCCCGCGCCGGATTTGACCGGGCGAGCTCCCGGCACGACGACGGCCCCGGGTGGTATCTCCAGCGGCTGGTCTCCCTCCCGGCGATACACCCGATCGTGCACCAGATCGAACACGGCGGTGCCGGCGGACAGGATGGTCCCGGGGGCCAGGACGGCACGCTCCCGAACCACCGTTCCCTCGTAGACCCCACAGTTCCCGCCCACCAGGACATCGTCCTCGATGATGACGGGAAGGGCTCCGGCCGGCTCCAGGACCCCGCCGATCTGGGCCGCCGCTGAGAGGTGCACCCGACGCCCGATCTGGGCGCAGGAGCCCACCAGGGCGTGGGAATCGACCATAGTGCCGTCACCCACGTAGGCGCCGACATTGATGTACATCGGGGGCATGCAAATAACTGCACTCCCAATGTAGCAACCGTCCCGGATGGCTGACCCACCCGGGACTATACGCACCCCGTCGCCCGGCGCGACCGCTCGGAGCGGCAAGGTGTCCTTGTCGTAGAATGGAAACGGGCTACCCTCGGCCGCTGCCGGTGATGCGACCCAGCCGGAACCCCAGAAGAATGCCGCGCTTCACCCATGCATTCGCCCGCCAGCGTCCATCCGCGGCCCTTTCGGCCGCGCGCACGGTGCCTGCGTTGAGACCGGCCATCAGCCGCTTGAACGCCTCCAGCGCGGACCTCTCCTCTCCTGCAGGCACGTCACCCGCATAGCGCTCGATCGCTGCACGGAGACTCTCCCGCTGCCCCGCTGCCCCGCTGTCCCGCTGTCCTTCAGACATCCGACACGCCGGCTCCGCGAAGAGCAGTCCCGCAGCGCCGACCGGGTGGCCTGCGACACGGGAAGCAGGGAAGCCGCAGAACGTCGTGTATCCGTCCCATGAGGTGCAGCGCCGCCTTGACCGGTGCGGGATTGGTCTCCAGAAAGTTGGCGTCCATGAGCGGCAGGAGCCGATAGTGCCAGGCGCGGGCCTGCTCGAGATTGCCCGAGAGCAGCAGATGCACCAGCGCGGTCATGGCGGCGGGAACCTCGTTGGAGACCACGGAGATGAGTCCGTCTCCGCCCGCCGTAATCACCGGCAGCGCCATCCAGTCGTCTCCCGAGAATACCGTGAAGCCGGGCGGCCGCTCGCGCAGGATCTCCATGATCTGCTTCAGATCGCCGCTGGCTTCCTTGATTCCCATGACGTTGGGATGCGCCGCAAGCTTGAGCGCGGTAGACGGATGGAGATTCACCGCCGTCCGGCCGGGCACGTTGTAGAGACAGACCGGTTTACCGGCGGCGTCCGCCACGGCGGTGAAGTGGCGGTAGAGTCCTTCCTGGGTGGGCCGGTTGTAGTAGGGGGTGGCGCTGAGGATGTAATCGACGCCCAGCCGGGACATTCGCCGGGTTTCATCAACCGCGCGCGCAGTATCGTTGCTCGTGGCGCCCGCCATCACCGGCACCCGTCCGCTCGCCACTTCGACCACCGCCGCCACGACCCGCTCCCGTTCGGCATCCTCCAGAGTCTGCGCCTCTCCAGTCGATCCGCACGCCACCAGGAAATCGATTCCTTCGGCGATCTGCCAATCCACCAGTGCCCGGAGCGCGGGAAAGTCGACCTTGCCGTCCTCGGTGAACGGCGTGACCAAGGCGGTGCCGCACCCCTGGAGCGCCGTCATGGGGTGCCGCCAAACAGCAGATCGGCAAAGGTGAAGACCCCGAATCTGCCGGGCAGCCACTCGGCCGCCATGAGGACGCCGGCAGCAAACGCCTGCCGGTCTCGCGCCACGTGAGTCAACGCGATGGTTTCGTGCTCGCCTTCATACCGCAGGGTATGGGTGCCGGCCAGAGTTCCCTCTCTCACTGACGTGATGGGAGGCGGTTCGGTCCCGGGGATGCTACTCTGCTGCTGGAGCAGGAGGGCGGTGCCCGACGGTGCGTCTCGCTTGGTGGCGTGATGCTCCTCGACGATGCTCGCGACGAATTCGGGTCGCCCTCTCATGCTCTCCGCCAAAGCGCGCGCGCTCTGGAGAAAGAGATGCACGCCGACGGAGAAGTTGGCCGAGTGGAGCAATGTGCCGCCCTGCGCTTCTACCAGGGCTGTGATCCGTGGAAGCTCGTGGTGCCATCCGGTGGTCCCGCAGACCGTAGGAATGCCGAGCCCGATCAGCTTCTCGAGATTGCCCACCGCCGCGTCGGGACGGGTGAACTCGATGGCGACGTCGGACCCGGACAGCCTCTCGCGAGTCAATGCCCGGCCGCCGGCATTCTCCGTCGGATTCCACCACGGTATGGATGACATGTCCCCGCTCGGTGGCCATGGTAGTGACCGCCTTCCCCATGCGCCCGTTTCCGATGATGCTATCCGCATCACGACGGTCGCGACTGGCGACTGGCGACTCGCGACTGCGACTCATTCAGCATGATCCAAAGAACTCCTGATGGAGCCGCCGCACCACGTCCGGGCCGTCCTCCTCCCTCACCACGAACGTCACATTGATGGCCGACGCGCCCTGGGAAATGATCTCCACGTTGGCGGGCCAGACGGCGTTGAACACCCGCCCGGCCAGACCCGGGGTATGCTTGAGTCCAATACCGACGATCGCCACGATGGCCCGGCCTTGGTCGACCCAGACCTCTCCCAGCCGGGTGAGGTCCTGCACGATTGGGTCCAGCCGCGAGCGATCTTCTATCGTGATCGAAATGCTGACTTCACCGCTCGCCAGCACGTCTACCACCGTCTCATGGCGTTCGAACACTTCGAACAGCGCTCGCAGAAAGCCGTAGGTGCCGAGCATGCGGGGTGCCCGGATATTGACGACAGTAATCCCTTGCTTCCAGGAGATCGAACGGATCGGCGAGTCACCCATCCGGGCCAGCTCCGGCTGGGGACCGATGGTGGTGCCGCTCCGCTCCGGGCGAGTCGAGTTGAGCACCACGATGGGTATACCCGCGCGTGCCAGCGGCATCGCGGTGGCAGGATGCAGAATCCTGGCGCCGAAGGTAGCCAGCTCGGCGGCCTCGTCGTAGCTGGCAGCGGCGAGGGTCCGGGCGGATGCAACGATCCGCGGGTCGGCCGTCATCAATCCATCCACGTCGGTCCAGATCTCGACCCGCTCAGCCCCCAGAGCGGCACCAAGCAGGGCCGCCGTGAAATCGGAGCCTCCTCGTCCGAGGGTGGTCGTTACCCCGGTGGCGGTGGCCCCGATGAACCCCTGCGTTACGGGAACCGTACCGGCTTCCGCCAGGGGCTTCAGCTGGTCTCGAGCGCGCTTGTTCAGAACCTGGGTATACGGCGTAGCCCGGCCGAACCGGCCATCGGTCACCATGATCGGTCGGATATCCACCCATTCGGCGTCGACACCCGCGTGGGCCATCGCCCCCGCGACCAGACGCGAGCTCCAGATCTCACCCCGGGCGGCCACGCTGTCGATCTCGGCCGCTGACAGCCGCCGGTCTCGCGCTGCTCCCATTTCGCGGCGGAGCTGCTCCGCGTCGGCGGTGATACTGATCATCGCTGCAGCGCAGCCGTCGAGCTCGCGAGCTACCCGCTCGTGTCGCTGCAACAACGCCGCGACCGAGCGGTCCAGTGCCGCGGCGTCTCCGGTGCCACACTGCTGCGCCAGGTCGAGCAGCGCGTCGGTCACGCCCGCGAGCGCCGACACCACGACCACGGGTCGAGCACCGAGCCGGGAGCGAACGATCTCGATCAGGCGCTCGATCGCCTGCGCATCGGCCACTGACGTACCGCCGAACTTGGCGACGATCATCGGCTGACACGGCCCTCGGCAACGAGCAGCTCGGCAATCTGGACTGCCTGCCCCGCCGCACCCCGAACGGTATTGTGTCCCAGCACGACCAGCCGCAGGTCCAGAATGGGGCAGGGCCGCACCCGCCCGACGGTGACGGCCATGCCGCCACCACGCTCCAGATCCAGCCGGGGTTGGGGGCGGTCGAACCGATGGTCCACCTCGATCGGCCGTTTCGGCGACGAGGGAAGCTCCGCAACGCAGGCAGGCGCCCGGAACTGGCTCAAGGCCGCGATGGCCTCTTCGGCCGACACCCGGCGGCTGAATCCAACGGAGACCGTCATCATGTGACCGTCCACCACGGCGACGCGGTTGGTGTGGGCGCTTACAGCGAACTGTGCCGGATGGACCGCGCCGCCGGTCATCGTACCGAGAATCTTGCGGCTCTCCCGCTCGATCTTCTCCTCCTCGCCACCGATGTGGGGAATCACGTTGCCCAGGATGTCGAGCGAGGCTACGCCGGGATACCCGGCGCCCGACACTGCCTGCATGGTGGAGACGAAGAGCCGCTCGACCCCGAACGCGCGATGCAGCGGGGCCAGGGCGAGCGCCAGCGCGGCGGTGGAGCAGTTGGGGTTCGCCAGAATGGCCCCGGTCCAACCCCGCTCCTGCTGCTGGCGATCGATCAGCTTCACATGATCGGCGTTGGCCTCCGGAATGAGGAGCGGGACATCGGCCTCCATGCGGTGCGTGCGGGTGTTCGTCACGACGTAGGCACCCGCCCGCGCGAATTCCTGCTCGATCGGCCCCGCAATCTCGGCATCGAGCGCCGAAAAGACGATTCGGCCCGGGTAGCGGCGGCCTGCACTCGCGTATCACCATCTCGCCGACCGAGGCAGGGACGGCCACCGGCTCCCGCCATCGCGCTGCGTCAGCGTAGGTTCGCCCGGCGCTGGCCGAGGAGGCGGCCACTGCGGTCACCTCGAACCAGGGGTGATCCGCCAGCAAGCGAATGAACTTCTGCCCCACCGTACCCGTCGCGCCGAGCACTGCGACGGGAACTTTCTGGCTCATACGGGCTCCCGGGCCAGCAGGTCGCTGGCCAGGCGAACATAGAGCTCGACTCCCCGAAGCAGATCGGCTTTTCGGATGTGCTCCTGACTCGTGTGCGCCACGCGAATAGTGCCCGGTCCCAGCTGATAGCGCTCACCCCACGGGGCCAGGAACGGCAGATCGCTGGCGTAGCTCACCACCGTCGTCTCCCAGCCCGGTGGCGCCGCTCCTCCCTTGTAGTACGGCAACTCGACCCGGAACTCCGCGGTGACGCCTGGGGCGCAGAGCTCCCGAATGGCGCGCTTGAGCGGCTCGGTCGGCTCCACGGTGCGTATGAGCAGCTGGGCGCTCGCGGCCGGTGGGATGACGTTGGGCGCCACTCCACCGCTGATCAAACCCAGGTTCAGCGTAGACTGGCCGAGCAGGGGATCGTGGGGCAGGGAAAGGCGGCGGATACGCTCGATGGTGTCGAGGAGGGCGGCGATGGCGCTCACCCCTTCGTCGGGATAGGCGGAATGCGCCGCGCGGCCGCTAGCCTCGAGATCAACCCGAAGGGAGCCCTTCTGCCCAACCGAGAGCCGGTTCTCGGTCGGCTCGCCATTGATGAGGAAGCGGCCGCGGGGTCCAAGCTCGGCTGCGGCCCGGGCCCCATCAGACCCGTTTTCTTCACCGACGACGAAGAGCAGTCCGATTCTCCGCTCGCCCTGCTCGGCGAGCTGCTCGGCCGCGGCCACCATCGCTGCCGCCAGTCCCTTGGCGTCGCAGCTGCCCCGGCCGTGGATTGATTCGGCATCCTCCCGAAGTGGGATGTGTGGCGGGACTGTGTCGAGATGGGTGGAGAAGACGAGCGCCGGCGGATCCCGGTAGGCATAGAGATTGTCGCGTCCGGGCGACACCGGCTGGCGCACGACCCGGTAGCCGGCCCGCCGCAAGTGCGGCGTCCAGGAAGTCGGTGGCCGGCGCTTCGGACCCGGTCGGAGTCTCGAGGGCAACCAGAGCCCGGGTCAGTTCCAGTGCGTCCATTAACGAGATGCCCCGCCTGCGGTATCCGCGGCGGGGCTCCTGGTCAGAGTAAGAACTGCGTGCTGCGTTACGCCGACCCGAGCCTGCCGCGACTGTCCCGCTTCATGCCGCACTTCGACATCTCTGCCGGAGTCGGAAGAGGGGTCGAAACGGTGACGGCGGTGTGTAGATGCATGGGCTCGGATGCTGGGGTTTGGAAACGCTGTAAGCTAGGAAGCAGCCGAAGGCCGGGCAAGAGGTACGACGCGAGCTTCCGCCTCCCTGGCGGCCCGCCTGCCCTCGTTGACATCCACGAAGGCCAGGACCGCTCCGCCCACCGCAAAAAATCCAATGACCGACAGGATCGAATTCCTGCTGGATCCCGTCACGGCGATGGTGCCCGCATAGATGAGCGGTCCGAAGATCCCGGCGAACTTCTCGAACACGCTGAAGAAGCCGAAGAACTCACCCGACTTGTGCGGCGGGATCATGCTGGCGAAGAGCGACCGGCTCAACGCCTGGGTGCCGCCTTGCACCAGCCCGACCAGCCCCGCAAGCATGTAGAAGTGGCTGGCGTTCGTCATGAAGTAGCCCAGGATGCTGATCGCAGTATACGCAATGAGTCCGAGAAAGATCGCGCGCTTGGCGCCGATCCGGCCGGCCAAAGCGCCGAAGAGAAAGGAACAGGGGATTCCCACGAACTGAACCAGCAGGATGGCTCCGATGAGCGCGTTCTGCCCGATCCCGATCTCGGTGCCATACGCCGTCGCCATCTTGATGATGGTCTGGATCCCGTCGTTGTAGATAAGAAAAGCCACCAGCATCAGGAACGCCTGCCGGTATCCACGCAGCTCGCGAAAGGTCTCCCCCAGACGAAGAAAGGCCACTTTGAGCGGGCCTTCGCGGGGGTGCTCGTCCGGCTCCAGCCGGGCAGGGGGCTCGGGAACTCGTCGGAACAGGGGAATCGAAAACAGGATCCACCACACTGCCACAGAGACGAAAGCCAGCCGGACCGGGAGGGTGCCGAGGCTGTCGGAAGTGCCCGGACCGGAGGGCAGTCCGAACCAGGCCGGCTTCTGGATCCAGGCCAGATTCAGGGCCAGCAGAAGCCCCCCACCGACATATCCGAGGGCGTAGCCGGCGGTCGACACTCGATCGATCTCATGGGGCCGAGCGATGTGCGGAAGCAGCGCCTCGTAGAACACGAAGCTGCCCGCGGCGCCGATCAGAGAAACGGTAAAGAGGATCGAGGCTAGATCGATATCGCCGCGCTGAATCCAAAACATGCCGGCGGCGGCGCCGGCGCCGAGGATCATGAACGCCGCCAGCAGCCGCTTCTTGATGCCGCCGTAGTCCGAGACCGCGCCGAGGATCGGCGAGAGCACCGCGATGACCACCAGGGCCAGCGTGTTGATCGTGGCGAGGCGCTGCGTGGCACTGCTCGGCGGCAGGTTCGCTCCGGCTACCCGGACGAAGTAGATGGGGAAGACGGCCACCATGATGGTGGTCTGGACCGCGGAGGCGGCCCAGTCGTACATGGCCCAGGCGCGAAGCTCCGGGCGACCCAGTCCTAGCCGGGCCCAGACGGAATGGAGGAGTGACATCGGGGAAGCTTAGGGCGAACCAGTCGCCGCCGTAAGAGTTGCAACCTTTCGGGCTGTTGAAGGGTCCAACCCCGCCATGAATCGCATACTCACCGACGCCGCTATGGCCTGTGCCTTCGCTCTGACCTTCGGTGCCAGCCAGGCCGCACCCCAGGCGCCCCAGCCCGGCACTCCTCTCGATAGTGCCCAGATCGTCGCCTGGCGTGAAGATCTCGCCTACATGGCGCGCGAGATGGAGCAACGGCACCGAAACCTCTACCACACCGTCTCCCGCGCCACATTCGACAGCGCGGTTGCTGCCCTGCGCACCCGCATTCCTTCACTACAGCGTCATCAGATCATCGTCGAGCTGGCGCGGATCGCCGCGCTGGTCCAGGACGGCCACACCAACCTTGCGCCGACCCGCGACCCCAAGGTGGGCTTTACCACCCTCCCCGTGAAGCTCTACTTCTTCCAGGACGGGCTCTTCGTGCGCGCCGCCCACGCGCCCCACGCCGAGCTGGCGGGCGCGAAGGTCGTCCGCATTGGCAGCATGACACCGGACCAGGCCTACGCCAGAGTCCGGGAGCTGGTTGGCCGGGACAACGAGATGGACGCGAGGTTCTTCGCCCCCTTCCTGCTGGCGATGCCTGAGATCCTGCACGCGCTCGGCATCAGCAGCAGGATGGATCAGGCAACCCTTGTGGTCGATCGCTCCGGGCGGCGGGAGACCGTGACCCTGAGGCCGCTCGGGCCCGCCTCGATGATGCCGCCCGACACCGATGTAAGCTGGTGGCCCGACAGCGGCTGGGTCGATATGCGGCGGGCCGGCCCGACGCCGCTCTGGCTCCGCGAGAACCCGCTGACGGAGTACTGGGCCGAGTACCTGCCGGCGGAGCGCATGGTGTACGTCCAGTACAACAAAGTCGCGAACAAGGAAAGCGAGCCGCTCCCGCAGTTCTCCCACCGGCTCCGCGCCCTGGTGGACTCAGTGGCGGTCGAACGAGTAGTCCTGGATCTGCGCCTTAATCGAGGAGGGAACGGCACACTCAATCGGCCGCTGGTGCGGAGCCTGATGGGGATGAAAAAGCTGGAGGGCGAAGGCAAGCTCTTTGTCCTGATCGGCCGGAGCACCTTCTCCGCGGCCCAGTTCCTGGTGAATGACCTGGAGCAATACACCGACGCCGTGTTCGTGGGCGAGCCCTCAGGAGGGAAGGCGAATTCGTATGGCGATTCCCGCAAGATCACCCTGCCGCACAGCGGCCTTACCGTAAGAGTCTCGACCTTGTGGTGGCAAGAGGATCCACGAGACAGCCGCGAGTGGAAGGCTCCCGACATCGCAGCCGAGCTGACATCCGACGACTACCGGAACAACCGGGACCCGGCCATGGAGGCGGTGCGAGAGTATCGGGCTGAGCCGTCGTTGGCCGAGCGGATGCGGGCAGCGTTGAAGGCAGGTACGGTGGAGGATGCTCTACGCCGCTACCGGGAATATCGCCGCGACCCACGCCACCGGTACGCGGACAACGAGGAGGATCTCAACGGTCTGGGCTACGAGCTGCTGGAAGCCCGCCGCTTCGACGCAGCGATCGCCATTCTCGAGCTGAATGCCAGGGAGCACCCCCGGTCCGCGAACGTGTATGATTCGCTGGGTGAGGCGTACATGCTGGCGGGTCAGAAGGAGCAGGCGGTGCGGAGCTACCGGAGGTTGCTGGAGCTCGATCCCGGCAACGCCAATGCCAGGAACGTTCTTCAGGAGCTGGGCAGCTGAGCCTCAGGCGGCGAGGCGGCTCTCCCGGGCGCTACGTCGCAGGGAGAGCCCGACTGCCGTCGCCAGGGTCAGCACGATGACGGCCAGTGAGAGCGCAGTCGGTACGTGGATCCAGGCGCTCAGCGTCATCTTCAGCCCAACGAACACCAGAATAAAGGCCACGCCCGGCTTCAGGTAGACGAACTTGTCCAGCATGCCCGCCAGGACGAAGAACATGGCCCGCAGCCCGAGAATGGCGAAGATGTTCGAGCTGTAGACCAGAAACGGATCCCGGGTGATGGCGAAGATGGCCGGGATGCTGTCGATGGCGAAGACCAGATCGGACCATTCCACCACCAGGACAACCAGGAGCAGCGGCGTTGCGAGCAGCCTCCCGTCCACGGTCCGGGTAAAGAACCGGGTGCCGTCGTACGCCTTGTCGATGGGCAGCAGGCGGCGCGCCAACCGGACCACCGGATTCTTCTCCAGGTTGACGATGTCCTCGTCCTTCTGGCTGAACATCTTGAAGCCGGTGACGACCAGGATGGCTCCGAAGACATAGATGATCCAGTTGAACCGCTGCAGCAGCAGGGCGCCGAGCGCGATCATGATCATCCGCATGATGATCGCGCCGAAGATCCCCCACTTCAGGACCTTGGGCTGGGCCTCGGCTTTGACGCCGAAGTAGGAAAAGATCAGGAGGAAGACGAAGAGATTGTCGACGCTGAGCGACAGCTCGATCAGGTAGCCGGTGTAGTACTCCAGTGCCGGCTGGGTACCCTCCCGCCACAGCACGAACAGCCCGAACAGCAGGGCGATGGTGACCAGCCCGCCGCTCCAGCTGATCGCCTCCTTGAAGCTGAGGACGTGGGAGCGGCGGTTGAGAACGCCAAGGTCCAGTACCAGCAGCGCCAGTACCAGACCGGTGAAGCCCAGCCAGACAGCCGGAGGGTGGTGGCCCACTAGCGCTCATCGCCATCGCCTCGAGCCGGGCCACCCGCTCCGCTGTGGGCGGGTGGGTGCTGAACAACCTACCTATCCCGCCGCCGTGGGCCGCCAGCGGATTGACCTGGGCCAGCGGCGCCGCCGCCGGCGGCACGTGCATCGGAATCTGGTGGGCGAAGTTGTCCAGCCGCATCAGGGCATTGGCCAGCGGGGCGGGCCGGCCGAGAATCAATGCGCCCACCCGATCGGCCTCGAACTCCCGCTGCCGGGAGACGGCGAACTGAATCAGCATCGCCCCGATTGGCGCCAGGAGAATCAGCGCCAGCTGGGCGAATGGATGGCCCCCTTCATCGTCCTGTCCGCCTCCGAACATCAGCAGGTAGGGCAGGTTGCTCAGAGCACCGGCGATGCCGGCGGCCACCGTCGCGATCAGCATATCCCGATTCTTGATGTGGGCCAGCTCATGCGCGATGACTCCCTCGAGCTCCGCCTGAGGCATGTACTTGAGAATACCGGTGGTCACCGCCACCACAGCGTGCCCGGGATTGCGGCCGGTGGCGAAGGCGTTGGGCTGCTCGTGCGGAGCGACCGCGACGGTGGGCATCGGCAGTCCGGCCCTTTGCCGGAGGCGGTCCACCATCGCATAGAGCTCCGGCGCCTCCTGCGCCGTGACCACCTGGGCCCGTACATCTTCAGGACCAGGCGGTCGGAGAAGAAGTACATCACGAAGTTGAAGAGGCTGCCGAACACCAGGGCGACGACGAGCCCGCTGGAGCCGCCGATCAGCTGGCCGACCAGCAAGAACAGGCCCAGCAGCCCGGCCAGGAGTACAAAGGTCTTGACGTTGTTCATGATCACTCACCTCGTGGGGCCAAATAAAAGAGCGAGACCCCGTCCGCTCCGCTTTCGCGTGGACGAAGGTCTCGCTCTAAGGTGCTTGACGGACGAAGCCGCCGCTGCCCCTCCCGAATGGACCGTGCCCGCACTTGGCGAACAGTCTTGACGATCCACCCGTCCGCCTGCCGGCGGATAAGCTACTCCCCTTCTACAGGTCAAATTTAAGCGCTCCAGGAGCTTTGCGTCAACGGAGCCGGCAGCGCCCGCGAGCAACCTTGACAACCGCCCACGGAGGCATTCCGTGGAAGAGTAGTTCCTTCCGCCCATCGACTATTTCGCCTCAAAACGGTGAACGGTAAACGGGCGCGCCACCCCCGTTCACTGTTCACGTTCACTGTTCACGCTTTCAGCTTAGAACCCCGGGCTCTCCTGGTGCACCGGGTCATTCAGAAGCAGCGCCTGTACTGGTGCCCCAGCCGGCGTCTCATGCTGGCCCTCGGGAATCACCAGCAATGCGTTGGCCCGGGCCATGGAGGTCAGAATCCCTGACCCCTGTGGTCCGGTGAGTCGGGCCTCTGGGCCCTGATCGGTCTCCGTCACCACGGCCCGCAGAAAGTGCTGGAGTTTGGGCTTCAGGGAGATCGGCTCGCCGAGACGCACCTGCACGCTGCGACGGAAGGGGAGACTATGGCCCATCATCTTTCTCACTGCCGGCCGCACGAACAGCTCGTAGGTCACCATCGTGCTTACCGGATTGCCGGGCAGACCAATCCACGGCAGCGCACCTAGCAATCCGAAGCCCACCGGCGCACCGGGGCGCATGCGAAGCTTCCAGAAGCGCAGTGTGGCGCCGAGCTCGTCGAGCACGGAGCGCAGGTAGTCGTGCTCCCCCACGCTGATCCCGGCGCTGGTGACGAGCAGATCGCAATCGGTAGCCTGCGCCAGATGTTCCTTCAGGCTTTCCGGCGTATCGGCCGCGATGCCGAGGTTGACCGGCTCTCCTCCGGTCTGACGCACCAGCGCCTTCAGCGTGTGGGAGTTGCTGCTCGCGATCTTCCTGCCGCTCAGAATTTCCTCGGGCCGGTCTACATCCACGATCTCGTCGCCGCTGCCGAGGATCCCGATACGAGGCCTTCGGAACACGAGGGGGTGAGCGATGGCGAGTGACGCCAGCACGCCCAGCTGGGCCGCTCCCAGCTCGGTCCCCTCCGTGAGCACGGTGGCTCCCTTCCGGATGTCCTCGCCGGCCCGGCGGGTGTTCACGCCAACATCCCGGTCTTTGATGATGGTGACGGTTCTCGGACCCTCGTCGGTGTCCTCCTGGCGGATGACGCTGTCGGCGCCCTCCGGGAGCGGCGCGCCGGTGAAGATCCGGGCGCACTCACCGGGACCGATGGCGCGGGTAGGAAAGTGGCCCGCCGGCAGGTGCTCAACGACGGTCAGCCGAATCGGCTGGGACTCGCTGGCACCCCGTACATCCGCTCCTCGCGCGGCGTAGCCGTCCATGGCGGAGTTGGTCCAGGCCGGAATGTCGAGCGGGCTGACGACATCTTCGGCGAGCACGCTCCCAAGCGCGTCGTCGAGCGGTATGCGCAGCGCGGGTTGCCGCCGCACGTCGAGCAGGATCCTGCCGGCGGCTTCGGCGGCGCTGAGAGGGGTGCTCACGAATCGAGGACCAGGGCCCGGTCCCATGCGAGGTTGGCCAGCAGTTGCAGCCAGATGGTGTCGTTGAAGCGGAGCACCGGACAGTCGGCTTCGAAGTCAGGATCGTCGGTGACGATTGCCACCCATTCCGAGGCATTGGCGGCGGACGACGAGTAGATGGGCTGATCTCCGGCGGCCCGCCGGAACACCTCGATCTTGGGAAGCGGCGCCGCTTTGAACCCCTCGGTCACCACGATATCCGCCCCCTCCATGTAGCGTCGAGCCAGCCCGATGGGGTCGTAGTCGTCAGCGCTGCGCTCGAACAGCACCCGCAGCTGGGGCGAGGCGATCAGGGTTCGCTCGGCTCGGCCCTCGTTGAAGTGCCGCCACGTGTCCGTTCCGGGCTGGTCCACCGTGGCGGGATGGTGACCATGCTTGATCGTCATGACCCGGTGTCGCCGGCGCACCAGTTCGCTGGTCAGGGCCACCGCCAGTGTCGTCTTGCCGGCGTTCTTTCGTCCAATTACCGAGATGATGCGTGTTGACGCCACAGCTGGTCGGCTTTCGCGAGGTCGTCCGCGGTGTTCACGTTGAAGAAGAGGAGGTCCGGGTCAGCGAGTGAGCGAACCTCGGTGAGGGGGAGGATACCGACTCTGATGCGGTCGTGGAAGCCGATGGCCCGAAGATCGCCCGCGGTGAGACTGTCGGCGATGGCATCCCGGCAGGCGGGGCCGTAGGCGGCACACAGAGGTTCGACGCCTCGGCGCCCGCCGCTTTCCGGAAGTACGGCATCGTGCCGTGCGAGTTGCGCGGCCAGCGCTCGAATCAGGCGTTCCGAGACGAACGGCATGTCCCAGGCGACGCACACCACCGGCGCGGGTGCTTCAACGACCGCAGTGTAGATCCCCCCGAGAGCCCCGAGGCCGGGGCGGACATCCGCCACGGTGCGCAGGTCGGGCCGCCACGCGGAAGCATCAGGCGCGTTGGCGACCAGAAGCGGCGGCTCTCCCAACGCGGCCGTCATCACCTCGACGAGCCGGTCGAGGATCCGCTTTCCCCCTACGACCTCCAGGCCCTTGGGCTTGCCCCCGAATCGTGTTGCGCCGCCACCGGCCAGGATCGCACCCCGGATACTCTCCTGCCTCAATATCGACGCCCCCTCCGCCGCTCCAGGATGATGTCGAAGCCGAACGTCATACTGAACAGATGCTTGAATACGAGTTCGTGGGGCGGAACGAACCCGGCAATCGGAATGGATCCGGTAACCTGATGAATCCCCTGGATGTTGTCGCGGATCTCCCAGCCGAAGCTGGGAGCCCTTCGAGAGGGCCGCGGTGACTCCGAATCCCAGGGCAAGCGAAGGATCGACCCTCGAATTCTTGTCGTCATTGTATATCACAAGCGTCGACGGGCCGGAATCGGTCGGGAACTCTCCCTGGGTTCTAATCGCGCTCTGATTGCTCAGGGTCAAGCCCAGGTTCAGGCGGGCGTAGGGAGAGAGGGTTTTCCCGGCTGCTGAATCGAAACACCGGACCCGCGGAGAGGGTAACGGCGCTCGCCGGCTTCTCGCGCCCCTGAAGCGACTGGCAGACGGCTGCGACGTCGCCCGAGCCCGAGGAAAAGACGTGGCGGCAGTTGTCCTCGAAGCCGAGTCCGATGAGGAAGCCCTCCACCGCGATCCCCAGCTTCGCACTCGGGAAGTACGTACCCCCGAAGCCGACGACGAGGTTCGACCGAATTCGCCGGCTGACGCCGAAGCTGTCCGTGGGAGTGGTGAACTGCACTGCCTGCGGGCTGACCGACCACAGGTCCGCGCCGTTCACCCAGCCGGCCGAAACACCGAGAACCAGGCGGGCCTCGTCGCGAGTGGCCTGGGCATCGGCGCTCATGGGGGCGACACCGGTCCCGAGGAGGACGGCACAGACCAGCCTTCGAATACGGCATCAGTCCCCCAGGAATTGGTGGTCCACCGCGAGACAGCGGTTCATGACGACATCGATACCGGCCGCCTCCAGCTCTCGTGCCACGCCGTCGTGCCGAATCCCCTGCTGCATCCAGACCAGCGCCGGCCGCACCTCGAGCAGCGCCTCGAGCAGCGCGGGAACGTGCTCCGATCGCCGGAAAATGTTCACCATGTCGATAGGCCCCGCGGCAGCGGCGGACCGGAGATCCGGATGCACCGGCTCGCCGAGAGTCAGACCCCCGGCCGGGTGAACCGGGATGATGGTGTACCCGGCCGACTGGAGGTATGCCGCGACTCCGTGGCTGGGGCGTTCCGGTTTCCGGCTCAGCCCCACGACGGCGATGCGCCGGGCGGTCCGGAGAATTTCCCGAAGCCGTTTCCGGTCAGGCGGCACTGGGGCCCGCCGCACCATGATGCTGTGGGTGTCCGCTCACCGCCCGTCCGATCAGGATCATGCCGCTGCGGCGGGCAATCTCGACCGCCAGGGTAGACGGAACCGAAGGTGTTGCGACATACGCCAGTCCCGCCCTGGCCGCCTTGAACGCGAGCTCGGCTGAAATCCTTCCCGTCACCAGTAGCCCCAGTCCCTGCACCGCACGGCCGGCCAGGAGGGCGCTTCCCAGCACCTTGTCCACGGCGTTGTGCCGACCGATGTCTTCGGCGTGGGCAATGAGCGGCGACGGCACGCCGGCCGGATCAATCGAGCGCCGCGGCATGGATTCCGCCGGTGTCCTTGTAGCGCTCCCCTTTCGCGAACAGTGCCTTGAACCAGCCGCGCAGCTCTTCCAGGCCAGGCGGGGTGCCTCTCGCGGGCTGGGCCTCGACCGTGGCGGGGTCGGCGAGAAAAGTGGAGACGGCGCCGCAGCCCGATGCCAACACAGGCTTGCGTGCCTCCGCCGCGACGGCGGCCACCCGCTCCGGCGGTACCTCGGCCCAAAAGCCGAGATCGGTGGCGCAGGGGCGAAGGCGCACCTGCTCGATGTTGTCGATGTAGCCCTCACCGTGCAGCCAGCCGATGGCCAGCTCCTCCAGGAGATCGGGCGTGCACATCCATGTCACGGCCGGACGGCCGTTCACCTCCAGCCACACCGGCACCTCTTCCACGACCGCGTCCTCGGACATGCGGCCGCCGCGCTTCGAAGGCTGCGCCTGGTCAGTCGAGTCCGGTACAGTCGGCATACAGCGTTGGATCCTCCATGATGCGGACCCGTTCCAGCACCAGCCGGCCGGGAGGCGTGAGGCGATACGACGGAACACGTAGGCCGCGATGGCTTCGCAGGTGGGAAGCGTCTTACCGTAGGCGAACGCCGGCACATCGAGATTCAGGTGTTTTCCGGCGAATGGTGTCGAACCTCGTCCGGAGAATTCGGTCCAGCAGTGCAAATCGAGATCATCCCATCTCGTCCAGCGCCCCCTACCGTGACCGCGCACTCATAATCGTGCCATGCCCGGCGCATCCCACACGGCCAAACACCTCGCGGTTGCGCGATTCGCTCCATTCCGGCCGGTAAAGCCGATGCGAGGCACGGAAACCAACGTACGAGTTAGGGAGCCGCCATCGTCAGGGCGAGAACGAGTAGCCGAAGCCCAGCTGGACCCATGGGCTCGACGTCCATTCGGACAGGTCGTTGTCGGTAATCACCGCATTGCGGTCGTCGATTGTCCCCGGTTCCTCCACGGGCTCCTGCTGGAATGTGGTGGGATAGTCCAGCTTCCAGAAGATGGCCCTGACCTCGCCTCTGAAGTGGATCCGGTCGCTGAGGAAGAACTCGAACCCCTGCGCTCGGCGCCAGGTAGAACTCGTTGCCGAAATCGTAGCCACTGGTGTCGGCCGGGGTCTCGCTCCGCGAATGCCAGCCCCACCCCGGAGGCGATGAATGGCGCCAGCCGGTTCCAGCTCTTGCCGCCGGTCATATTGAACTGAACGGTGAGATCGGCGAAGGTGACCGACTGCGGCACCGGGCCGCTGTATCGCGGTTCGCCAGTCGCACGAACGGATCCACGATAAAGCGCTCCAGCGTTCCGTGGCTGACACCAAGGCCGAGCTGAATCGTGCCGCCGGTCCGGATGTCGTATCGTCCGCCGAACACCCTCCCGTTGTGAGGCCCCATGTTGAATCGCCCGCCGCTGCCGCCGAAATATCCGGCACCGGCGGTGACGTGTGACCCTTTCGGATGTCGCGGAAGGGTGAGGCTCCGGGCGGATAGCCCACCTGGGCGACAGCGGAGATGCGGCCACGGCACACAGCGCCAGTACCCTGAGAACGCAGAATCGTAGCCGCAGCAGCTGGTCCGCCATCAATCGCACTCCCTCAGATCGTGTCCCGTCATTTCCACCGGCCGCTCGATGCCAAGAAGGCCCAGGATGGTGGGCGCCACATCGCACAGCGCGCCCCCGGCCCGCAATGCTGCCGCGTGCGACCGCACTGCCACCAGCGGAACGGGGTTCATGGTATGCGCGGTGTGGACCCCACCGGTGGCGGGATCGATCATCATCTCGCAGTTGCCATGATCGGCGGTGATCAGGACGCTGGATCCGGCGTTCTCCGCACTCCGGAGGACTCGGCCGAGGCACTGGTCCACCGTCTCCACTGCCTGGACGACCGCGGGCAGCACGCCGGTGTGACCCACCATATCGGCGTTGGCGTAGTTGCACAGCAGGAAGTCGTGGTTCCGAGCCTCGATGGCCCGGCACAGCGCATCGGTCACGCCGGCGGCGCTCATCTCAGGCGCGAGATCGTAGGTCGCCACCCGTTGCGAGGGAATGAGGCACCGCTCCTCTCCCGCGTAGGGCGGCTCATACCCACCATTGAAGAAATAGGTGACGTGCGGATACTTCTCCGTTTCGGCCGTCCGAAACTGGGTCCGGCCCTGATCGGCCAGCACTTCCGCAAGTATCCGTGCCAGGCTGAAGGGGGGAAACGCCTGGGGAATCGCGAACGTCTGGTCGTACTGCGTCATGGTGACGCAGGAGACCCTGGGACGGTCGCTGACATCGAAGCCTTCGAATCCCGGCACGGCAAGCGCCGCGACAATCTGCCGCATGCGGTCGCTGCGATAGTTGAAGAAGAAGACTCCGTCTCCATCCCGCATGGTCCCCACCGGCACTCCGTTGCGAACATGCACCAGCGGGTGAATGAACTCGTCGGTCTCTCCCCGCTGGTACGCTGCCTGCACCGCCATGACCGGATGCTCGACCGGATCTCCCTTCCCGTCGAACCATGGCGTCGTAGGCCAGCTGGGTCCGCTCCCAGCGGCGGTCCCGATCCATGCCGTAGTAGCGGCCGGTGAGGGTCGCGATATCCACGCGGCTTCCGGCGATTCGGCGCATGTCCATCAGCAGCGTCCGGACCACCTCCGCGCCGAGCGTCGGCGCCGAGTCGCGGCCATCGAGAAAGCCGTGAATGGCGATGGATTGGACTTTATGCCGGATGCCCAGCTCGACGCAGGCAAGCAAGTGGCGGTCCAGCGCGTGGACCCCGCCGGGACCGAGCAGGCCCACCAGGTGGAGGGTGCCGCCGGTTTGCCGCAGGCCGGCGCAGAGCTGGACTAACGGCTCGATCTCGTAGAAACTGCCGTTCTGGATGCTCTGGGAGATTCGGACGAGATCCTGAGGGACCACCCGGCCGGCCCCGAGGTTCAGGTGCCCCACCTCGCTGTTGCCCATCTGGCCTTCGGGAAGCCCCACGGCCAACCCGCTGGCATCCAGCAGTGTTCTGGGGTACGATTTCCAGAGCCGCTGCCAGTTGGGGGTGGAAGCCAGCTCGATCGCATTGCCGTCACGCTCCTGCCGATAACCCCAGCCGTCCAGGACCACCAGGACCACCCCGGGGGCGCTTCCGTTTGACATGGGTCTCCGCGTGTTCTACAATGCGCCACTGTGATTTACGCGCCGCAATCTAGTCCCGGCCTAGGCCGGCTACCAGCCTGCGTGGCGGCCGCCTTCCTGCTCGTTGTGCCTGTCGTTGGTGCCCAAGAGCCTCAGGAAATTTCGGTCGCCACCCGGCTCCGGAAGGAGCCGAGCGGAATCCCGCTGGTATCCCTGCCGGCGGGGGCATCGGTGGAGTCGGGCCGAACCCGGGGCGACTGGCGCGAAGTGGTGATCCAGGGATGGATCTTCAGCCGATCCACCGAGAAGACCACCCGGGACGGCTTTGATCTGGTGGTCACAACGGCTGCCGGGGAAAACATCCGCGAGGCTCCCAACGGTGAGGTGGTCGGGCGGGTCCGGAGCGGCACCTTGCTTCATAAGGAGGAAGTGCGGGGCGGTTGGACCCGGGTCCGCCGCGCCGGATGGGTTCCCCGCCATGCCGTGAAGACCGCAGCGCCGGAGCGTCCGTCCACCGCCTTCTCCGCCGGTGGAGCGGCCGGCGGCGCCAGCCCCGCTGACCGAGCCGGTGGAGTCGGGTGCGCTGACGACGCAGAGCGCGGCCGCTCCAGATGAAACGACGGCCGACTCCGAGGCGGTGCGAGTGTCTCGCGAGACCGTCATCTTCGCGGCACCCCAAGGAGGACAGTTCGGGACCCTTCAACCCGGCGCGCCCACCCGGGTGATAGCCCGCTCCGGAGATTGGACCCGGGTTCAGTTGGAGGGCTGGGTCCGCCAAGTCGATCTGGGCGGCGGAACCGGCACGTCGTTAGGAGGGGTCACCGCTGCGGAGGTTCGGTCGGACCCGGCGCGCTACGTTGGGCGGACGGTCGACTGGCGGGTCGAGCTCATCGCGGTGCAGACCGCGGATGATCTGCGGGTGGAAATGCCGAAGGGCCAGCTGTACCTCCTGACTCGCGGACCGCTGCCGGAGCCGGGCTTCGTGTATGTGACCGTTACCCCCAAGCAGGCCGAGGAGTTCCGGTCGCTCCAGGCGCTCCAGGAGCTTACCCTGCGCGTGATCATCAAGGCGCCGCGTACCCGCTTTCTGGCGACGCCTGTGGTGGAGCTGGTGTCGCGGGTGGAGTAGGGAGTCGGGAGCTAGCGAGCTGGGAGCTGGGAGCTGGATGATGAATGGCGGAACTGAGCGGCAGAGGCCACCTTTACTAACAGCTCCTAGCTCCCAGCTCCTGACTCCCGACTCCCGACTCCTATGAACGACCTTCTCAAGCAACGCATACTCCGCCTGCTCGACTCCGCCAGCGACGAGCGTGGCTACCAGATCCTCGACTTCGTCGAGTTTCTCGACAGCAAGTACGCCGAACGCTCCGAGCCGGATGGACTCCTGTCCAGGATCACGGCCACGGTCGAGAATACGATGCGCGCCGGCAAGTTGCCGATCCAGGCCATCACCGGAACGATGGGGCTGATGGATAGCGCGGCCAAGGTGATGAAAGGCCTGGCGGCCGCCGGCCAGGCCGTCGTCGAGGAGGCCGTCAAGGCAGTCGAGTCGCCGGACCAGGGCGACCAGAAGCCGCGCCAACTTCCCTGACCCCACATAGGTACTGATGGCCGCCACGACCCAGACTCCTCCTCCCGTCACCTCCGCACCTTCCGAGTTCATTCGCGGCATCGGTCCGATCGCCGCCATTTCCCTGGTGGTCGGTTCGATGATCGGCTCGGGCATCTTCATCGTCTCGGCCGACATCGGACGACAGGTTTCCGACTGGGGGCCCGGTGCGTTACTGCTGGTCTGGCTGGTCACCGGCGCCATGACGGTCACCGGTGCGCTGGCGTATGCCGAACTGGCTGCGATGATGCCCAAGGCTGGTGGGCAGTATGTGTTTCTGCGGGAGGGTCTATCCCCGGCGGCCGGGTTCCTCTATGGCTGGACCCTCTTCACCGTCATTCAGACAGGAACCATCGCGGCGGTTGCGGTGGCCTTCGCCCGGTTTCTCGGGGTACTGGTTCCGACCATTACCCCGGACATCTTTCTCCGCTGGGGAGCCTCAGCCTTCCTGGGGCCGCCGATCCGATCCAGCTGGGCCTTTCACCCCAGAGGGTGGTGGCCGTACTGATGATCGCGGCCCTCACCGCCATCAATATCCGGGGTGTCAGGCTCGGTGCGGCCATTCAGACGGTGTTCAGCGTTGCCAAGATCGGCGCTCTTGCAGCCCTGGTTCTTCTGGGACTTACGCTGTTCCGCCGGCCCGATGTCGCTGCCGCCAACTTCTCCAACTTCTGGGGAACCGGAGACTGGAGCTTGGCTGTGCTGCCCGTCATCGGCGCGGCGATGGTGGGGTCGCTCTTCGCCAGCGACGCGTGGAACAATGTGACCTTCGCGGCTGCGGAGGTCAGGGATCCGACGAAGAACCTGCCCCGCGCACTCGCCATCGGCACCGGACTGGTGAGCGCGCTGTAT
>CAWEMG010000050.1:0-25270 GCA_963810165.1 uncultured Gemmatimonadales bacterium | reverse complement strand
CGGATTTCTGCGACCGCTTTGCCCAAAGCACCTTCATTCATCCGATGGAAGGCTACATCCGGCGGATGCTCTGGGCCGCGGCCGCCGATGGCGCGTTGCCGGCCGAGGCATGCGACGACCCCTGGGGCCCCCCACTTCCCAATGATGAGCGCGACGCGGTCGAGCGTCTGGTGCGAGATGCGCGCGCGACTCGAGCGTGACTTCGAGCGCTTCAAGCGCGAGCTTCCGGGAGACTTTCCGCATTACATCCGCGGCGCCTACCGGATCGACCTGACCGCCCGCTATCTTGGCTACACCGTCCCCCATCCCGATCGGCAAGGCGTCGGGCCAGCTCTCGCTCAGCGCGGAGCAGCTGGAGACCGACAGGGCAGCCGGCCTGGCCTTCGTGGTGCTGAAGACCGTCATCGCCGAGGATGCCGAGGGCGGCCGCTCGATGGGTGCCTGGGCGGTGCATGAGACACGCATGAAGGTCGAACGACGACGCTCCGCAGCGGAACGCGAAGGGTGGACGGTCACCTGGAAGGGCAGGGGATGGGACCGTTCCTTCGACGAGTACCTCACCCTTGTCCGTACCGCGGCAGACCTGACCCGCTCAGGCGAGATCCTGGTGGTGCCCTCAGTGAAGTATCACCTGCCCCGGCTGGGAGAGCCATTCCGGGCCGACGAGTACCGCTACACCACCGAGCGTCTGGCTTCAGCCTGGGGCGGCGGTGAGCTTCCGCTGGAAAAGGATTTCTCGCCGACGCTGGCGGGAAACGAGCTGGCCGATGAGCAGGAACAGATTCTGCGTTGGCTCCGAGAAGTGCCGGGCCAGGTGCGACAGTGTAGCCGGCTCCGCTCCGGTCAGGCTCGCGCTCAAGCTGATGAATGCCCGCTTCGACGACGAGTTTCAGGTCGAGATGCTCGATGCCGCCCGCTCAGCCGACGCGCTGGTTGTGTTCAACCGGCTGTGGGACCCCGTGCTGGGTGTTGCCTACGGGGGACACGACTTGAGCGACAGGAACCTTCGCGTGCTCGACGCCGCCCGGGCGCAGGGAATGCTCCTGCCGCCCTTGACCGGCACCGGCAATGTCTCCAGCGGCCGCATGATCCTGCAGTACGCCCGGGCCGGCTGCGAATCGTTCAGCTGCACACCTTCTTTCAGCTGCCACTCTCGGAATACCCCGCGGCCGAAGGCTCCCGCCCTCAGCGAGCCCTGCACGCTTTGCTGTTCCATCCCGAAGAGGGACTCATCGCCGGAATGCTCGACCTCGAAGCGAAGGAACTCTGGAGCGCAGGGACGGCGAGCTGATTTTTGGATCTTCACTAAGCAACAGCAACACGAAAGAGTTTTCCTTTTTCTCCTTGTTGTCTTCCCGAAAGACGCAATGCCAATCGAGCGCATCGAGCTCTATGAGTTGACCCTACCGCTCCTGGAGCCGTTCATCATCTCCGGTGGGACCATGACCGTCCGCCGTTCACTGGTGGTGGTGCTGCACGATGACGAGGGCCATCGCGGCTATGGCGAGTCGCCGCCGTTCGAGCTGCCGTTCTACTCCGAGGAAACGCTTCGCCGGTGCGCGTGATCTGCTGGAGCGGGTGCTCATGCCACGCGTGGTAGCGGCGCGAGTACAGTCGCCCGAGGAGGTAGAGGCCGTGCTTGCGGCGGGGGTTCGGGGCAACCGGTTCGCCCGCGCCGGACTGGAAACCGCGGCGTGGGACCTGGAGGCGGCGCGCCGCAAGACGGGCCTGGCCGCGCTGCTGGCTGAGCGCACCGGCGTAAAGCCCGCCAAGCACATCTCCTGCGGAGTGGCGCTCGGCATACCGCAGGACCGCTCGACCGAGACGCTGCGCCGCTGGATCGACGAGGCGCTGGCCCGAGGATACCAGCGGGTGAAGATCAAAGTGGCGCCCGGCTGGGATGCCGGGCCGGTGGCGGCGGCGCGCGACGCAATGGCCGGCTCGGGCCTGCCGCTCACCGTCGACGCCAACGGCGGGTATGAGTGGCCCGAGCACGAGCCCAATCTGCGCGGGCTCGACGCCGCCGGCTTGCTGTACATCGAGCAGCCTCTGGCACCGGATGAGCTGGTCGGGCATGCGCACCTGGTCGAGGAGCTGAGAACGCCGATCTGTCTGGATGAGACGCTGAAGGACGCCCGCGCCGCTCGGCAGATCGTGCAGCTGGGCGGCCCGCGGGTTTGGAACATCAAGGTCCACCGGATGGGTGGCCTGTTGGAGGTGAGTCGGGTCTACGCCATCGCCCAGGAATATGGCGCGGAGCTTTGGGCCGGCACGATGCCGGAATCCGGCATCGGATCCCAGGCCGCGCTCGCCGCAGCATCCCTGCCTGGCTTCGTCTATCCCTCCGATCTGGAGCCGAGTACCCGCTGGTTCGGCCGGAATGCCGACGTTGTCAAGCTGGCCATGAGTCACGATGGCCGTATGGATGTGCCCACAGAATCGATCAGCGCCATGCTCCAAGGCGACCTCTTTCAATCTTCCAGCCGGCTCCTCCTGTCCCTGCCGAATGAGTAGCGTTGACGCGTCCCGTCCCGGCGCGTAGACTCTCAGCGAAGAAGGTCTTCCCGCCGGGTATCAACCGAGCTGACCCATGGTCGAATACGCAATTCTGCTCGCCCAGAATACGACGGACATCTCAGCATGACGGGACGTGATGTACTCTCCTGGGTGTCCGTGAACTGGGCCAGAATCGGGATTGGCGCTCTGGTCCTGCTCTCGTTTCGCATGGCGATCCGGGCGTTCACGGGGCGCTAAGCTCGATCCCCGATTACCTTCTCCGGGAGGCGAGCCATGGATCTGAGCGCTAGGATGCTACGCTGGGCCGGCTGGTTATGCGTGAGCATAGTGGCGACTCTCACTTCCATGGGGTATCACTTCGGCAACATCCGCTTTGCCCCGGTCGCGGCGGGCTTCGCGATTCTGGCCGCCGTGTGCTTGCTGGATCGCGCGGCCGGCACCGATGAGGAGCGATGGCATTCACCCGAGACGAGATTCGGGCATCGATCGAGCGAGCCGGTGACGCGCACTGGCAGGCGCTGATCCGGCACCACGAAGACGCGTATCCCGAGAGCCGGCCTACCCCTGGTGACGTCGCTCGCGGCGAGGCCGAGCGTCTAAACGCCATCGGACTCGGCAATGCCGCCGACCTCAAGCTGCTGGAAAGCAGAGTCGAGCGGCTTCCTACCACCCTTCGCATCACTCACGTTTTCGAGCACACTCCGACGGGCGCAAGGCTACTGAGCGAGCCGTACACTGGCTACGACTGAGCCGTCCCAGCCTCCCCCGTCAACGGGGTTCACCTTTCACCTGATCCCCCACACGCACTGGGATCGGGAGTGGTATCTCCCCGAGAGCATCTTCCTGCCGCGCCTGGTTTCCGCCATTGACGATCTGCTGCTTCGGCTCCGCTCCGACAGCGACATCCGGTTCCTGCTCGATGGCCAGGCCGTCCTGCTCGATGACTATCTGCGCGTCCGCCCCGAGCGTGAGCCGGAGGTGGCCGATCTGGTCCGGAGCGGCCGGCTGCAGGTCGGACCCTGGTATGTGCTGGCCGACGAGATGGTTCCCGCGGGCGAGTCACTTATCCGGAACCTTCTGGCGGGGCAGGCCGACGCCGGCCGCCTGGGCGGCCGTATGGAGGTGCTGTATTCGCCCGATGCCTTCGGGCATCCGGTCATCTGGCCGACGCTCGCCGCCGAGTTTGGCATCCGCTACGGCGTCATCTGGCGCGGTCTCGGCGGCGAGCCGGGGCAGGAGCGGGACCTCTACCGGTGGCGCGGCTCGGACGGACGCGAGGTGCTGTTGTATCACCTGCCGCCCGATGGGTATGAGGCAGGGTCCGCACTAGCCGCCGATCCCGAGCGGCTGTCGCCCGCCTGGCACCGGGTTCGCGCCATGCTGGTCCCGCGCGCCGCAACCCGCCACGTCGCGGTCTTCGTCGGTGCCGACCACCATGCCGTTCATCCCGCGCTGGGCCGGCTTCGATCGCTCTTGAAGGAGATCGAGCCCGGGAGCGAATTCCGTATCTCCCGGCTGGAGGAGTTCTTCGAGGCGGCGTCAGCAGAAGCCGTGGCGTTACCGGTCATCGGTGGTGAGCTGCGCTGGTCCTATGGCTACACCTGGACTCTTCAGGGAGTCCACGCGACCCGCGCCCCACTCAAGCGGCGGCATGGTCTGGCCGAGCTGTCCCTCGCCCGAATGGCGGAGCCGCTCGCGGCCCTGGCGCAGTTCACCCGGGGCGGCGATCACCGGCCCCTCCTGCGCCATGCATGGCGCCTGCTGCTTCAGAGTCAGTTTCATGACTCCATCGCCGGCACGACCAGCGATGCCGTCGCTCAGCGGGTCGAGCTCCGGCTGGACGACGCCCGCAACCTCGCGTCCGAGATCGCACGCGGCGCGCTCGATGAGCTGGTGGGGAACATCCCCGATCGATCGCGGTCCAAGCCCGAAAGCGCGGCGCCAAGGCTGGTGCTCTGGAACCCGGTGCCACGGCGTCGGAAGACGATCGTCGTGGCAGACCTCAGCTGGTTCCGGCGCGACGTCCTGGTGGGTCCTCCCGGAGACCGGATGTCCCGCGTCGGCCCCGGGCAGCATCCGTTTCATCTGCTCGGCTCCGCAGGGAGAGGTGCCGGTGCAGCCGCTGGGATGGCGGGTCGGGCAGGAGCGGCTCGATGCTCCGCATCACTATCCCGATCAGGACGAAGTGGACTGGACCCGGGTTGCCTTCCGTCCACCCGAAGTCGGCGGTCTCGGCGTACAGGTACTGGAGCCCGGGGACCACCGCTTTGCGGGGCTGCACGGGACGGCATGGCAGAAGGGCCGCGCACTGGGGAACGAGTTTCTGGAGGTGAGGATCGCGCCGAATGGCTCGCTGCAGCTCCTCGACCAAAGGAACCAGGAACGATTCCGCGATCTCTTCGTCCTGGAGTCCGGGGGTGACATCGGCGACAGCTACAGCTACTGCCCGCCAGCCGGGGACCAGCTGCGGCGAACGGTGGGCAATGTGCAGGTGCGCACCCTGGCCGCGGGGCCGCTCGTCGCCTCGGTCGAAGCGCGCTGGCGCATGGTGGCGGGGCGCGGTGAGCGGGATGGGCGGGCGGGACCGTCGGAGTCAGGCTCATCGTTACCCTTCACGCCGGGTGTTCGGCTGTCCGATGTACCCTCGAGATCGACAACCGCGCCTCCGATCACCGGCTCCGGCTGCGATCCGCGACCGGGCTCCCGGGCGGGGAAGCCGTAGCAGGTTCCCACTTCGGTTCGGTCGCCCGGCCGCCATTGGATCTCGCCGGCCGGCGCTACTCGAGGGAGACGCCTGTCTCCACGGCACCAGCCCACCGCTTCGTCGCGAAGGCCACAGGGAGTCGGGGGCTGGCGCTCTTCGCACCCGGTTTTTTCGAATACGAGCTCGATCGGAAAGGCGATCTGCTGGTCACGCTGCTCCGGAGCGTGGGACAGCTCTCGTCCGACCGCCTGTCTACCCGTCCGGGGCACGCCGGTTGGCCGGTCGCTACGCCCCTGGCGCAATGTCACGGCGTGGAGCGGCTACAGCTCGGGATCGCCCCGATCACCGAAACGGAGCTCGCCGGTGGTACCACTGTCCCCGAGCTATGGGAGGATCTTTTTCTGCCGGTGCGCGGCGTGTGGCTCCGGCAGGCGTCACCGCTCGCGCCGGCATCGGTGGATGTGCGCCTGGAAGGATATGGCCTGGTGTTTTCGGCGCTGAAGCCGGCGGAGGCGGGGGAGGAGATGGTCCTCAGGTGCTACAACGCCACGGAGCGGCCCACCGCGGGGCTCTGGCACTTCGCGGAGCCGGTGAGCAGTGCCAGGCGCGCCCGTGCCGACGAGCGGGTTCTGCACGACATCCGCCTGGGGGAGGGCGGGCGCATCGTGCCGTTCCATGCCACGCCCCACGAGATCGTCACCATATTGGTGGCGCTCGCCCCACCGGGCTAACTTTGCGCATGCGCGAGCTGCCATCGCTGCCATGCTTTCCCTGTCCCCATAGCTCCTCCTGTTGTGCGTACGGCGTCACTCTGAGCGAGGAGGAGGCCGTCGCCATCTCCAACATCCATGGGGGAGCCACGGTCTATCGGACCCGCTGGGGGGAATGGAGAACCCGGGTGCGGGGAGGCCGTTGCATCCTCCTGAAGGACAACGTGTGCACCATCCACGCTCAGCCGTATTATCCCGCGGTCTGCCGGGGGTTCCCCTGGACCGACGCCGAGACTGGCGGGCCGTACGAGTACGACCAGACCATCTGTCCGGAGTTCGTGCTGCGGCCGGAGTTGACGCAGATAGGAAAGGCGTGAGCGG
The DNA here is from genome assembly GCA_963810165.1 of uncultured Gemmatimonadales bacterium. GTDB lineage: Bacteria > Gemmatimonadota > Gemmatimonadetes > Gemmatimonadales > GWC2-71-9 > CAVVWJ01. The sequence continues at coordinate 18,958 of CAWEMG010000050.1, read as the reverse complement.
GACAAGGACGAGCGTGAGCGGTAAGTAGGGACTACAGGGACTAGGACAAGCTTAGCGGGCCAGGACAATGTAAGCGGGACAAACGTCCGTCTGTTGACGACAGCACATACATTCTTGGACTCATATGACGCTGCCATCCCGCTCACCGCTCACGCTCGTCCTTGTCCCGCTCACGTTTCTGGTGATGATCTCCATGACCTCTTCTGCGGCCGGCCAGTCCCAGGACAAGGCTCTGGAGCGGGCCAAGAAGCTCCTGCGCTCCACTCCCCTGATCGACGGGCATAACGACCTGCCCTGGGAGATCCGGCAGCGCAAGGATGCTCCCAGGGACGTTTGGCATTACGACCTGCGGAAGACAACCGAAGGGCACACCGATCTGGCCCGGTTGGCCCAGGGCCAGGTGGGGGCCCAGTTCTGGTCCATCTATATCCCGGGTGAGATCAAGGACAGTGGCTTTGCCAAGGTGCAGCTGGAGCAGTTCGACATCGCCCGGCGCATCGTGGCGCGCTACCCCGACCGCCTGGCGCTAGCGCTGACCGCCGAAGACATCGAGCGCAGCTTCAAACGGGGCCGCGTTGCCTCCCTGCTGGGCATGGAGGGCGGCCACGCCATCGAAAACTCCCTCGGCGCGCTGCGCTCCTACTACGATCTGGGCGCCCGCTACATGACGCTGACCCACAACGTCACCCTCGACTGGGCCGACGCGGCGCTCGACTCCGCCCGCCACAGCGGTCTCACCGAATTCGGGCGTGAGGTAGTCCGGGAGATGAATCGCCTGGGCATGTTGGTGGATCTCTCTCATGTGTCGCCCGCCACGATGAGCGACGTGCTCGACCTGGCCGAGTCCCCGGTGATCTTTTCGCACTCCTCCGCCAAGGAGCTCACCGACCACGGCCGGAACGTGCCCGACTCGATTCTGAAGCGGCTGCCCCGGAACGGCGGGGTTGTGATGGTGACGTTCGTTCCGGCGTTCGTGTCGCCCGAAGTAGCCGCGTGGGAGGCCCAGGCGAAGGAACAGACCGATGGAATCAAGGAAGCGGTGAGCGACACGGTGGAACAGAGGCTGCGCTTCGAGGAGTGGAAGGGAACCCACCCACGCCCGAGTGCCACGCTCAAGCAGGTGGCCGATCACATCGAGCACGTGCGCAAGGTGGCCGGCAGCGATCACGTGGGCATCGGCAGCGATTTCGACGGGATCGACACCACGCCTGAGGGGCTGGAAGACGTCTCCAAATTCCCCCAGCTCTTCGCCGAGCTGATCCGCCGCGGCTGGAGCGACTCCGATCTGAAGAAGCTGGCGGGACAGAACGTGCTGCGGGCGCTGCGGGCAGCAGAAGCCACGGCGGCTCGGCTGCAGAAGGCGAGACCGCCGTCGACGAAGACTATCGAGCAGCTGGACGGGACCGCAAAAACAACAACGTAAGCGGGAACAGAAAGGCGTAAGCGGGAGCGCACGTCTTTCCCGCTCACGTTTTTCTTCCCCGCTCACGCTTTTGTCTCCAGATCACGATCCCAAACACCACCGCCATTCCTGCAAACGCGAACCATTGAATCGCATAGTTCAGATGCGGCCCATCGTTGATCGGCACCGCCTCGAGCCGTCGGGGAAAACGGGGCAGCGTTGAATCGGGAGCTTGCCTGATGTAAATCGGTGCGAGCTGGTACGGTATCCGCGCCGCCAGGGCATCCCGGTCGAGCTGCGCCCAATTGGTTCGGTGATCGCGCTCCAGTGGTCGGCCCTGGCCCGACGGCACCAGCGATGCTGTTCCGCCTACCCGAACTCTCCCTAACTCTCGTACCGAGTCGGTCTGCACCGTGACGGCATCGGGTGTCGGCATGAAGCCCCGGTTTACCAGCACCGCGGTGCGCCCGTCATCCAGCACCAGCGGAGACACGATCTCCACGCCCGGCGCCCCTCTGTAAGCCTTCCCCCTAAGCACCACATCGTAGTTGTGATCGTAGTGCCCGCTGGCTCGGACCTGGCGGCCATTCAGCGCTGCATTCATCGCCGCTGCCGGGTCCAGGCCAACCTCAGGCGCGGCTCGGGCGGCCAGAGCACTGGCGTTGGCTGCACGGCGTTCCTTCAGCCGGGCCAGCTGCCAGAATCCCAGCCGCACGCATATGAGGGACACGAGGGCAAAGCTGCCGAACAGGAGGAGGCGGGCACGGAACGACACGGGATGGTCCGACCTTTGCGATACCGGGAATCAGTGCGCAGGCTTGAACCCCCCCAAACTAACGTCAGCGGGAGACCCAGTGCCCACCATCTGCTCAGTCCGGGTAGCAGCGATGTCGCTGGCGGTGATAGCCGCCCTCACATGGCAATCCAGCATAGCGTGGGCTCAAGTGCCGCCCGACGGGCTGGTGGAGATTCCCCGAGCCCAGCCCAGTCCGCGAACCCGGCAGGGGCGGTTTCTGGCTCGGCCTCGGCCTGGGAGCGGGGGGCGAGTCCTTCGATTTCCAGCCCAGCGTCGGGTACAGCGATGTGCTCTACAAGCCGACCGTCTCGTTCAGGCTCGGCGGCACCGTCAGCCAGCATTTCAGGCTGGGTGCCGAGGTTCTCACCTGGATCAACCCGGTCGGCCCGGCTGTCGAATCTCTGAGCAGCGCCCTCTTCATTGCCCAGTTCTACCCCTGGTCCCGCGCGGGCCTGTACCTCAAAGGCGGGGCCGGCATCGGCCGCAACGCGGTGAGCTTCGATGACGGGTATGACGAGGGAGACACTGGCTTCGCCGGACTTATCGGGGCCGGTTACGAGCTGAGGCTGGGGCGGCGGTTATTCCTGAATCCGAGCATCGACCTGGTGGGCCATCGCTACGATAACAGCTTGACTGGGGACTATCGGGAACGGCTCGTCAACTTTGGGTTGGGCATAATGTTACAAACCGGCAGGTGAGGTCGGATCTGAAGCCACTTCCGATCCTGGCTTCGGGTCGCTATTCTAGGTGACCCCACCCTTCACCCGGCGCGTCCGCGAATCGGCGTTCTTCATTTTTCGTCCGTGTGATTCTCATGGCTACTGCACTCCCCTCCTGCGCAATCCTGCTCCTGCTGGCGGGCGCACTCGGCTGCTCCAGCAGCGAGTTACTCCTGCCCGAACCTCCCGGGGCTGAAATCGTCGCACTGTCAAAGTTTGAAGGCGACAATCAGGAGGGCACCGTGGGCGAGCAGTTGCCGGCACCACTGGTGGTGCGGGTCGTGACCGTGCAGCGCGACCAGCCCGCCACCGGCCGCACGGTCGAGTTCGTGACCACCGCAGGCAGTGTGGAGCTCGGGCGCGCCACCGCAGTCACGGACAGCGAGGGGAAGGCCACCTGGAGAGCCGTGCTCGGCACCGCTCCCGGCGATTACCTCATCCAGGCCCGTCTGCTCGAAGAAGAGGGTGAACCCCAGATCCAGGAGTTCATTGCCCGGGCCAAGCCGGGACAGCCTGACACATTGAGCACGGCGAGCCCTGTGAGCCAACCCGGCCGCAGGGGTCAGGATATTACTCCACCGCCGCTGGTCAGGATCGTGGACCGGTTTGGCAATCCGGTGCCCGACATACAGGTCGCCTGGCAGGTTATCTCCGGCAACGGCGAGATCAGCGAGCCGATCACCCGTACCGGGGACGCCGGTACAGCCACCGTGAACTGGAAGCTGGGCGATCGGCCCGGGGTGCATAAGCTCACCGCCACAATCGAGCGCGCCACCGGCTCGCCCGCGACTTTTACCGCGACGGTGCTGTTCTAGCTGCCGTAGCGGCGCGACAACAGGGCAACTTGCCCGGGTCGCTAAGTCGAAGTGCATCTGCGTATTACGCATCATGAACTCGCTCGTCCTGCGGCATACAAACTGCTTTTGAGCCCGGTCGGTTACCGGCCGGCGCATCGGTACAGCCCGCACACCCTCTTTTTCAATTTTGGAATCGGTTGGGGTGGAAGCGGTTAGCGACTTCTGTGACCCAGATCCTTTTTTTCAGGCGGCCATCCGAATAAACTCCGGCCTGAAATCAACGCCATCGCAGTTCCCGCGCGGAGTTTCGCGCCGCAAAGAGACTCGTTACTGAGGATACCTCGTGATTTCCAGCCGCCTGCTACGCGCGTTCATGCTCGGGCCGTCACTCGCGATTGCCGCGTGCGGCGGCGAGGGTCTGACCCTTCCGCCCGAGGGGGCTGCCGCTCACATCGAGGTGACCGCGGGTAGTCCGCAGGAGGGGCGGGTCGGAGCGGTTCTGGCTACGCCGCTGGAGGTTTTGGTCACGGACACCCGTGGCCGGCCCGTGGCCGACGCCAACGTCGTGTTCACCTTTGCGGATGGCGCGGTCGGCGGGGAGGCCACGCCGGCCTCTGCGCCCACCAACGCTGAGGGCAAGGCTGCAACGACGCTCAAGCTCGGAACCCGTGCGGGAACCATCGCCGGAACCGCGGAGGTGCCGGTGGAAGAGGGGGTCGAGCCGGTACGCGCGTCCTTCACGCTTCAGGCACTACCGGCCGACGCCAATGGCATTGCTCTGGTCTCCGGCAACCCTCAGACCGGAACTGTGAACAGCGTCCTTCCAGAGCCACTCGTGGTGATCGTCACCGACGCCGCCGGCAATCCGATCCCCAACGTTCCGATCCAGTGGACAGTGACAGGTGGCGGCAGCGTGAGCGCGACCGAAACCCTCACAGGATCGGATGGCCGCGCGTCGGTCACCCGTACTCTTGGGCCCACGGCCGGATTGCAGTCCACCGAGGCCAGCTCCCAGGTGAGCCTGGCAGGCTCACCGGTCGTGTTCACTCATACGGCCATTGCAGGCGGAGCCAGCGGAGTGGTGATAGTGTCGGGCGACAATCAAAGCGCCCTGGCGGGCACCGCGCTGGCCAATCCGCTGGTGGTGCAGGTTCTCGATGCCCAGGGCAACCCGATTCCAGACCGGCCCGTCACCTGGGTGGTGGCCGAGGGGGCGGTGAGCCCGGAGACCAGCACCACCGACGCGCAGGGTCTTGCCAGTACCACGTGGACCGTGGGCTCCACGCCGGGCGCCAAGACCGCCAATGCCGTGGTGTCGGGTGTCGGCACCGCGACGTTCAATGCGACCGCGACAGCCGGCGCCGTCAGCGCAGCGAATTCGTCGGTATCGGCGTCACCCACCAGTGTGGCTGCGGGCGGATCGAGCACCATCACCGTAACGGTCCGCGATGGCAGCAATAACCCCATCGCGGGCGCCTCGGTCAGTGTGGCGTCGTCCGGCGAGGGCAACACCATCGCGCCCGCGACCGCGACGACTGGGAGCAACGGCCAGGCGACGTTCAGCTTCAGCTCGACCGTGGCCGAGACGAAAACGATCACGGCCACCGCCGGCGGCGTCGCGATCACCGACCAGGCGACTATCACGGTGCAGAAGACGGGCTCCATTGTCGAGATCATGTCGGATGAGCCCGAGCCGTCCACTGTGGGCCAAGCGATAATGGTCGAGTTCACCGTTCGTGGCAGCGGCGGCACGCCGACCGGCGAGGTCGTCGTCACGATGAGCGGGGGAGACGAGAGCTGCCGGGGGACCCTGACGGATGGAGCAGGCTCGTGCAGTCTCACGCCGACAGTCGCCGGAACGGGGAGCAACAATCGGCGCGTCCTCACGGCTACCTATTCGGGCGACGCCCGATTCGCGGGTGACACCGATACCGACAACCACAGTGTGAACCCGGTGGCGCCGGCGAACCAAACGCCCACCGCCACCTTCATCTTCCAGTGCGAACAGGGCACGCCTGCGGTGCTTCTTCACCAATCGGAGCACCGACGTTGACGGGAATGTCGTCACCTGGAGCTGGAATTTTGGCGATGCCGCGTCAGGGTCAGCGAACGTGTCCAGCGAGGAAGACCCCGATCACACGTTCTCCCAGGCGGGCACCTACACCGTCACCTTGACGGTGACCGACAACGACGGTGCCAGCGACAGTGAAACGAACACGGTGACTGTGTCACTTCCGCAGGAGAATCGGGCGCCGACGGCACGGAACGACAGCTATTCCACGCCTGCGGGGCAGCCGCTCAGCGTGTCTGCGGCCGAGGGCGTGCTGGCCAACGATGAGGATCTCGACGGCGATGCGTTAGCGGCTCAGAGTGCGAGTGACCCGGCTCAGGGCACAGTCTCCCTCTCTGACGATGGCTCGTTCATCTACACCCCGGATCTCGGTGCAACCGGATCCGACAGCTTCACCTACGAAGCCAGCGACGGAACGGCCGTTACCCAAGCCACGGTGACGATCACGTTTCAATAACCCCTTGTGATGCACCTCATATCCGGCGGGCCGGCCGCGCGGTAACATACGTTATCGCGCGGCTTTAACTAAAGGCTCGACACTCGTGCTCCGCCGGCCCGTTCTCCTTGCCAGCATCGCTCTCGCCTTCGCGGCCGTGACCGGTTGTGGCGGGAGCGATCTCGTGCTTCCGGGCGACGGGACGCCGGCTCAGCTGAGCATTACTGGCGGCGACAACCAGTCCGGCGCTCCCGGGTCGCCGCTGCCCGACTCCCTGGAAGTGCGGGTCGTCGACAATGCGGGCCTCCCGGTGCCGGGCCAGACCGTCACGTTCGCGCTCGAGACCGAGGTGCCCGGTGCCCAGGTGAGCCCGGAGACCGCCACCACGCGCTCCGATGGAGTTGCCCGGGCGAGGTGGGTACTGGGTTCCACCAGTGGGGTCCAGAGAGTCGTCGCTCGCGTCCCGCGGCCCGGCGCCGAGCCGCTCGAGGCCAGATTCAGCGCCAACGTCGGTGCCGGCGGCGGCGGCGCGGATCGCCGTCGCTGAGGGCAACGAACAAACGGCACCGTCCGGAACCACTCTGCCGACTACACTCGTTGCCCTGGTGACCGACGAGTTCGGCAACCCGGTCTCCGGCGTCGAAGTCCTCTGGGAGCCTCAAGACGGCAGCGTCGAGCCGAGCCTGTCCGTTTCCGGCGCGGACGGACGCGCGGGAACCATCTGGACCCTGGGGAGCGCCGCGGGAAGCCAGACGCTGACCGCCACCAGCGGAGACCTGGCCGGCTCGCCGGTGACCTTCACCGCGCTCGCGACCGCCGGCAGCCCCAATACGCTGCTCAAGGTTTCCGGCGACGGACAGTCGGCCCAGCCCGGCAGCGATCTGAACAGCGCCTTGGTGGTCCGTCTGGTGGATGGGGCAGGCAACGGCGTGCCGAACCGGGCGGTCAGCTGGGTGGTGGCAATCGGGGGCGGAAGCGCCAGCCCTGCCACCAGCACCACCGATGAAAATGGGCTGGCTTCCACCCGCTGGACCTTGGGCGATGCGGGCCAGAACACGCTCAATGCCGTGGTCTCGGGGGTGGGTGTGGTGGGGTTCACCGCCACTGCGGGCGGCGGGGCGGAGGTGGGGCGGTGGGGGCGGCAGCCCCACCCCGAGCCGGATGGTGTTCCAGGTCCAGCCTTCGGACACCGAAGAGGGTGAGACGATGTCTCCCTCGGTCGAAGTGGCGGTCCTGGATCAGTTCGGAAACCGGGTGACTGATCGGGACTTTCCGATTAAGCTTGAACTACTCGATCGCAGCGGCAGGGTGAGGGCTGATGGGACGGTAACGACCCGCTCCGGCGTCGCCACGTTCACCATCAGAATTGACAGGGACGGTGAGTATCGACTGCGTGCCTCCACCGACGGGCTACCGTCGGTCGAAAGCGACCGATTTGAGGTCGAGGACGACTGAGCCCCGCCGGCCGCGGCAGCGGTCTGCTATAGGCATATCTCTCACCCTGCTGGCCCTCTGGGCCTGCGGGGTGACGATCTGCTCCTTCCCAGCTCGGGCCAGCCGGCGCTCATCACTGTGGTCAGCGGCAACGGTCAAACCGGTACCGTGGGCCAGCCTCTGGGCGACCCATTGGTGGTCGAGGTGACCGACCCGGAGGACCGGCCTGTCGCAGGGGTCGAAGTTGTCTTCGTCGCCCCGGGCGATGCGGCCATCATCCCCAACGACACCGTGGTTACCGGCTCCGACGGCAGGGCGACGGTTCGCTACACACTTGCCACTGCTTCCGGCGAGCAGACCATCGAGGCACGCGCCAAGCCGGTGGTGCCGACGCCTTCGCTCACGACCACGTTAAGCGCCATCGCACAGCCGGAGCCGGCTGTGCGACTGCTGGCTGACGGTGGGAGCCCGCAGGAAGGTGAACTGAACACCGCGCTCGACGATTCGCTGGCGGTCAAGGCACTGGATCGGTTCGGCAACGCGGTAGCGGGGGTGGAGGTTTCCTGGCACGCCGCCGATGGAGCGGTCAGCCCCGTGACTGTGGCGACTGGTACCGATGGCCGCGCCGCCACGCAGCGCACGCTGGGCAGCCGGCCTGGTCTCTACCGCACCACCGCGGAAGTGATAGGACTGGAAGGCTCGCCGGTCGAGTTCGAGGCTACCGGCATCGCCCCTCCGAGCCCGCAGCTGGTGCTGAGTACTCAGCCCTCGTCGTCCGCGCCGGCGGGGGTGGAGTTCGATCGCCAGCCGGTTATCCAGCTCCAGGATGCCCTCGGGGTGCCGCTCGCCCGGGCGGACGTGGCGGTGACCGTGCAGATCGCCGAAGGAGGGGGCTCGCTCGGCGGCACCACGACGGCACGGAGCAATGCGGAAGGGCGGGTGGCGTTCACCGATCTGTCGGTTCGGGGCCGGCCCGGCGCCAGAAATCTCCTCTTTGCCGCAGCCGACTTCACACCTGCCACATCGGAAGAGATCGAGGTCACGGTCGGGCCGCCCGCAAGCGGTCCATCGTCCGCCTCCGCTGGCAACGGTACCGCGGGCATCGCAACAACGGTCTCGATCCACTTGGAAGACCAGTTCGGCACCGCGGTGGAGGACGCCGCGGGATCGCTAAGAGTCAGGATCGAGGGTGCAAACCCCGGCGACGCTGCCGTGACTGAGCTGGGAGGCGGCGACTACTCGGCGTCATACACGCCTACTGTCGCCGGCACCGATCGGATCACGGTTGAGGTGAACGGAACTCCGGTTACCGGCAGCCCGCTGTCCAGCGTGGTGTCACCCGGCCGGGCCGCTGCCTCGCAGACCACCGCCCAGGTCACTCGCACCGGTGGTTTCTTCTTCGAGATCACGATCCTGGTAACCGCGCGGGATGCCCAGGGGAACCTGGTCGGGCACGGCGGTGACCGGGTGCAGCTTCAGATCGAGGGCTCGGACGTGATGCGGGACGCGCAGGACAATGGAGACGGCACTTACTCGGATCAGTTCGTGATCGTTCTGTCCAACCCGCGGATCTTCATTACGCTCAACGGGGAACAGATTTCCGGTAGTCCCTACGGCCCATGAGCGTCGGTTGACCCTCCCCGGCGCTCGGGCTATCTTGCTCCGCCGCAACGCCCTGGTGGTGAAACTGGTAGACACGCTATCTTGAGGGGGTAGTGCCGAAAGGCGTCGCGGTTCGAATCCGCGCCAGGGCACTTGGTGGGTGAGAAGTGAGAGGTGAGAAGTAAGAGGGCAAGGCAAGCCAGCTCTTTTTTCCTCGCCCATCTACTTCTCACTTCTTACTTCTCACCTCTTACTTCGCAGAACGCCACTGTAGCTCAGGGGTAGAGCTCTCGATTCGTAATCGAGCGGTCGTCGGTTCGAATCCGACCAGTGGCTCTCGACCCAACACCGATCTTCTCGCCGTCAGTCCCGGTCAAACCGCGCCATTCCTCTTAGTACCAGCATCAACAGCACCGTCGCGCCCGCCGCCAGGACGTAATAGCCCAGGCCGGCCGCTATTCCGATCGCTGCCGTAGCCCAGATGGATCCAGCGGTCGTCAGTCCTTGAACCGACTCGCCACTCTTCGATACGAAGATCACGCCGCTGCCCAGGAACCCCACGCCGATCGCCACCGCCTGGATCACGCGGATGGGGTCGGCCCGCATGCCGCCCGTGTTCACCCGGGTAGTCCATGACCGCCAGCTCGGCCAGCACGGTAAATAGCGCCGAGGCGACGCCCACCAGCATGTGAGTCCGGAGCCCTGCCGGCTTCCGCGCGGCTTCCGCTCCCAGCCCAGGACCGCCGACAGGGCCCCGGCGGCCACGAGGCGTATCAGAAGCAGAAGCTGGAGCTCTGGGTCTACGCTCACGATTGACGGGCTGCAGCCCGACTGGGACGTCCATCGGGAAGAGCGGCAGTGCCCGCAGGTAACCGGCATGGGATCAATTGCCGTTGGAGTGGTGGCCTGGTAGGTGACGACAAAGGTGAATCCGCAGTTCTGGCAGCGCAGCGTTACTGTCACACACTTCTCCGGTGAAGTTCTCCCTCACAATCGCATGGCCTGGTGCCTGGCGCGGTGTCCCCCACCACAGGCGGGCCGGCGAGTCTCTCACATCAAGCCTCGAGAGCAACCCGTACGACTGGGCGGGCTGAAGAAGCAGATGGATAGAGATGGAACTGCGGCTGGAGCTGATGAGTGCGAGCGAGGAGTCGGCCTAGAACGAGGCTCCGGTCAGAAGCGTCTTCAGCGGATGCTGCGATAGGTCGACTGCAGCGACAGATAGCGCACCATGGTGCGAGTGCCCGGCACCAGTAGCTCGTAATGATCCAGTAGCCGCACCGAGCCAGCGGTCGCGTTCGCGAGGCGGGCGGTGGTCTGCAGGAAATCGACCGCGAAGGCGATCGCTTCAGCCTGGTGCTCCGTGGCGTTGCCATAGCCATAGCGCCGCGGGTCCCTGATCGGCGGCACGCCTCGCCAGAGCGTGGCGATCTGGCCCGGTGCCTGGGCCTGCCACCGGTGTCCCAACTCGTGCGCCAGTGTGTGGCGTAAGCTGGGCGTGTCCGGTCATGCGGCCCGGATCGAACGCGAGCGAATCCCTCCGCGCGATGTACTCACCCAGCCGTCCTGCCCTGCGGCCCGCGGGATCCGATCAGACCCACCGCCGCCCGGGGGCTGCCGAACAGCTGGTATAGCGAATCGGCGTAGGCGACCGGTGGTGATGCCCCGAGCTGCCGCCCAGAGCGCCGCTCGAATCGCCGGGACTGACCAGGGGCTGGTCCTCTGACCCAGCTGTCGGCCGCGACGCTGTCCAACCAGACCGGATGCGACGCCACATCGAGCAGCGGGCCGGGAACATCGGTTTCGAACACACCAGCGTCTACCCGGAAGACGTAGGTGGGCCGCCCGCCGGCCTGGTCGACATACGCGAGAGCCACAGTGGCGGCCGGCGCTGTCGGCCGGTGGTCTTGCGGCCGCGACCCACCAGGGGGAAGCGAGTGATGTCGCCATCCACTGACCGAAAGACCAGCCCGCGGTCGGGTGAGGGTGAATCGTCCCTGCTTGGGCGGGAGCCCGCGAGCCGAGAGATAGCCGGGAACGATCGCGCCGAAGACGCGGGACGCTTTCCGAGCTCGAGTCGCGGTCCTCACCAGGCGGACCCGGAGGGTATCATCCGGTCTTGCTTCCGGCGCCGCAACGTAGCCCGCCGTGCGAAGCGCGGCCGGCAGCGACGCCATGACGCCGGCGGTTAACACCGCCGCGCACAGCAGCGGTCCCGCAAGGATACCGGGGCGCGTCAACGCCGGGCGAAGCTCCCCGGATCGGGGGGCAGGGCTTCTACCTGCCCTGCGGGGTGATGCCAGGTGGTCTCGACCAGAATGCCGGTGAGAGCCACGATGAGAAGCACCATGGTGGCCAGGATCGCCATGGCGGTACGGCCGAATTCCTTATTCTCGGCAGACGCGGTCATCGGGTCCGAAGGACTGAAGTGTTGATGGCTGGTTAGCTGGGAATGCGAAGCCGTTTTCCGGCCTTGAGCGTGTACTCCACTGGAATTCCATTGGCGCGCCGCAGCGCCTTGAGCGAGATCCGGTACCGGCGCGCGATGCCGATCAACGTCTCGCCCGAGCGCACCCGGTGGGTCGCCAGCCGGCCGTGGCCACTGCCGCCGCGTGCCGGCTTGCCCAGCGCCCGCATGGCGAGGGCGGACGGGATCGCGACCGTCGGAATGACCAGACGGCTGCCCGCTTTGAGTCGGGATGGCTTGACCTTCGGGTTTGCCGCCACGATTTCGCTGGTGGGGAGGTGATAGCGGGCCGCGATCCGGCCGAGCCGCTCGCCCCGCCGCACCACGTGAGTCATAAAGCGCACTCGCGCCTTGGGCGACAGCTCGGCATATCGCTCGGCGACCTTCTCGCCGGTGCCGGACGGAAGCCGGATGATGGACTCGGTTCGCGGGGGAGTGGCGAGTCTGAGATACTGCGGATTGAGCTCGCGGATCTCCGCCACGCTCACGTCGGCCAGCCGGGCGATGACATCGAGCCCGGTGGTCGAGCCGACCACGAGTGAGTCGTAGGTGAATGGAGCGCGCAACCGGCGCGGTGATACCGAAACGTTCCGGCTGTTTGGCGATGACGGCAGCCGCGATCAGCTTGGGCACGTAGTCCTGGGTCTCCACCGCCAGCAGCCGGGTGCTCGCCAGACGAAAGAAGGCGTGGTCGCTGGTGATCTCGTGGGCATCGATGGCCGCCTCGAGATCGTCGGCTGCCTCCGCTTCGGGCCCCGTCTCCTCCTCCTCCGCGGCCGAGTCGGTCACCTCGCTCTGGATCAGGGTGTCGCTTTCGGCGTCCGATGGTGTGTCCCACTGGAGCTTGCCCAGACTGCGGGAAACCTTGCCGGCGCCGGCGTTGTACGCCGCGGCCGCCAGGTACAGCGAGCCGAACCGATCCCGGAGATGGCGCAGGTGCCGGGCCGCGGCATCGGTCGCCTTGACCGGATCCCGCCGTTCGTCCACCCAGCTATCGATCCGGAGGCCGTATCCCTTGCCGGTTCCCTTCATGAACTGCCACATGCCGACGGCATGCGACCGGCTGACCGCATCATTCGAGTATCCGCTCTCGATCAGCGCGAGGTAGCCCAGATCGCCGGGCAGACCCTTCGGCCTCGAAGCGGCTCCGGATCATCGGCTCGTAGCGCGCGCCGCGGGTCAGAAACACCTTCATCCCGGAGCGGGACACTCCCTGGAAATGATTCAGGTAGTACTGCACCCGCGGATGCGACGCGAAGGTGCGGACGTCGATGTCCCAGCTGATCTCGTCGGCGCCGAACTCGGGCACCAGCCGCGAATCAGGCTCAGCGTCCGAGAGGTCGTTGAGTGCGGCATCGGCGGCGGCATCGTGGCCGGTCGACGGCACGTCGATGCCCAGCAGGCAGCGGGTCCGGAACAGCGGAGGCCCGGGGATAACCGGGGCCGGCGGAATGGAAGGCGCGCACCCGGCGAGGGCCAGGAGAGTGGTCCACAGGATAAGACGTCGCTTCATGCCTGCCAGGGATTAGAGTTGCGGAGAATGAAACTGATGAAAGATTGGGGTCTCGCTCGCACAAAACGGGCCGCGCGATTCAGGATGTGACGCTGCTTAAGTGACAAGCACTTACAAGCTTAGCCTCAATCTGAGCGGTCTTCGGGCTCCGGCAAAAAACATTTCGCCCTGCAGAACGCAGTGTTAGGACCAGGCCACTTCCGCGGTTAGTTTCCGCGCCGCATGAGCCAGCCTCGCCACGATCCCTACGAAGCGCTGCGCATTCCGAATTTCCGCCGCTTCATCGCCAGCCTGATGGCCATGACGGTGGCGACGCAGATTCAGGCGGTGGTCGTCGCCTGGCAGATCTACGATCTCACGCAGGATCCGTTCTCGCTCGGCCTCATCGGTCTGGCCGAGGCGATGCCGTTCATCGGGGTGGCGCTGTTCGCGGGCCACGTTGCCGATCGGCAGAACCGGCTCAAGATCTCGCTGGCTGCGCTGACGGCGCTCTTCCTCTGCTCCGTGGCCTGCTCGGCTTCACCCTGAGTCCCGGCATCATTACCAGCGGCCGAGTGTGGCCGATCTATCTGGTCATCTTCATCAGCGGCATCGCCCGGAGCTTTCTGCAGCCGGCGCGGTCCGCCCTGGGCGCGGAGCTGGTGCCGCGGCGGCTCTATCCCAATGCGGTCACGTGGAGGAGCTCCACCTGGCAGTTTGCCACCGTGGTCGGCCCCGCCGTTCGGTGGGCTGCTCTATGGTTTCGGCAGCGCCACCGCGGCTTATGGGGCTGATGCGGGCATCATGGCGGCCAGTGTCGCGTCGCTGGCTGCCATGCGCCACTCGCCCCCAGATTGGGTCCGCGCTTCCAACGAGTCCTCTGTTGGAGAGCCTGACCACCGGCATCCGCTTCGTGCGAAGTCAGCCGATTATTCTTGGCGCCCTCTCGCTGGATCTCTTTTCGGTGCTGTTCGGGGGAGCGGTGGCTCTGCTGCCGGTGTTTGCCGCCGAGATCCTGCACGTTGGTCCCCAGGGACTTGGCGTGCTGCGTGCCGCACCGGCCGTGGGAGCGGTGCTGATGTCGGTGGTGCTGGCCCACCTTCCTCCGCTTCGTCGCGCCGGGCGCACCCTGCTCGTGAGCGTGGCGATCTTTGGACTCAGCATGGTCGGCTTTGGTTTGTCGCGGGATTTTCTGCTCTCGATCGCGCTGCTGGCCGCCAGTGGCATGGCGGATACCGTCAGCGTGGTGATCCGCTCGACCCTGCTGCAGGTGCTGACGCCGGATCACCTGCTGGGGCGGGTCTCCGCGGTCAATGCGATCTTCATCGGAAGCTCGAACGAGATCGGTGCCTTCGAGTCGGGGACGGCGGCCCGGTTGATCGGTACGGTGCCGGCCGTGGTGCTCGGTGGCCTTGCGACGCTGGTGGTTGTGGCGGTGACGGCGGTGAAGGTGCCGGCGCTGCGTCGGCTGAAGCAGATCGCAGCCCCTAGCCGCCATAGCCATAGCCCAACCATGCCTTCTAGTACACCGCCAACACCGGCTCGGGCCCTTGCTCCAGCAGCACGGCCAGCCGCCGCAATCCTTCCTCCAGCCGCTCACGGCTCAGGGTGGCGCCCAGACAGACGCGCACCGCGTGGGGGGCGGTGTCGCGGCCGACCATGAACTCCTGCGACGGGGTCACCATGACCCCGCGGGCTTTCGCGTGGGCCACGAACGCCTCGGTGCGCCAGGGTTCGGGGAGTGGCAGCCAAAGGTGAAAGCTGACCGGCCCCGCCGGCAGCCAATGTCCCAGGATCTCTCGCGCAATCCGGTTTCGTGCCGCGGTTTCGCTGCGCTTCCATTCCACCATCTCGTCCGCCTCGCCACTCTCGATCCATTCGGTCACCAGCTCCGCCAGGATGGGCGACGTCAGCCAGGTGCTGGCCCGCACCGTAGCCGCGATGCGCTCGACCCGGCCGGCGGGAGGGACGACGTACCCGATCCGGAGGCCCGGTGCCAGACTCTTCGACGTGCCGGTGACGTAGTACGTGTGCGAGGGAGCCAGCTGGGCCAGGGGAGGCTCCGGCGCTGATGGCAGAAAGCCGTTTACGTCGTCTTCCAGCAGCGCAACGTCGTGAGCCACGGCAATCGCCGCAATCTCCTGGCGCCTCGCAAGCGGCATGGTCCGACCGGTGGGATTCTGCAGATTGGTGACACAGAACAAGGCCCTGGGATTGGATGAACGGCAGGCCGCTTCGAATGCATCGGGCCGGACACCGTAGTCGTCCATGGGCAATCCCCGGAGCCGCAGGTGCAGCAGGCTCGCTAGTGCCTTGATTCCAGCATACGTCACTTCCTCCGCCAGGATCAGGTCGCCCGGCTGGGCGATAGTAGCGAGCACGACGGCAGCCCCATGCTGTGCTCCGCTGGTAATCACGATCCGCTCCGGATCGACCTCGAGCCCGCTTCGACTCACCCAGCTCGCGCCGGCGGCGCGATGGCGCGCCATCCCGGCTGCCGGCTGGTAGTAGTCCACCAGCCGATCCAGGTCGGGTCGCTGCGAGATCGTCTCCAGCGCACGCCGGAGCGTGGGCTCGCGGGGATCCCGGACCAGCCGTCCCTTGCTGAGGTCCAGCAAGGCAGGGTCATCTCCCTCGTCGTTGGCGCCCTCCCGCACGCTCGGCTCTCTGCGTCTGACAAAGGTTCCGCGCCCGACCTCGCCGCTCAGAAGCCCGCGGCGCTCCGCCAATGCGTAGGCCTTGCTGACGGTTCCGATGGCGAGTCCCAGCCGGTTGGCCAGCTCTCGTTGAGTAGGGAGTCGAGTGCCCGGCGGAAGCAAGCCGCCCTGAATGTCGCGGTCGAGCGCGTCCAGCAACGCCTGATACTTGGGCTCGGCGTCAGGAGCGAGGGCGGGCAACCACATTGTCATAGTAACAATGTGGCATTTGACAAGGATTGTGTCAACATTGATATTGTCTCAATCATCGATTCACACCGACCCTGGATGCCTCATGTGACCTCAGCCTCATGTACTGCCGCCCGGCCGGAAACACCCCCAGTTCCCCGCGTGGTTGATCCCACGCTGGTCGAGTCACCCGCCGTCCCCGAACCCAGGCGGGTCTCGGGTCGCCGAGCGCTCATCGTGTGGCTGTGCCTCTGCGCTATCTGGGGCTCGACCTGGCTGGCTATCAAGCTCGGGCTCCGCGATCTCCCACCGCTAGGCTTTGCCGGACTGAGGTTTGCGGCCGCGGCCGTCATCCTTTTCGCATTTATTGCGGTGCGGAGGATGCAGTTTCCCCGGGCCGCCGGCGACTGGTACCTGCTCGGCTACACCGCGTTCCTCACCATCACCCTCAACTATGCCCTGGTCTTCTGGGGCGAGCAGTACATCTCCTCCGGGCTGGCCGCCGTGCTCAGCGCAACGGTACCGCTGTTCGGACTTCCGCTGGCGCACCGGTATCTGGCCACCGAGCGGCTCACGCTGGCGAAAGCCGTGGGTGTGCTGCTCGGGGTGATAGGCGTAGCCATCGTGTGCTCCGGCCAGCTGGGCATCGGTGGGCCGCTGGCGTTCTGGGCCAGCCTGGGGATCATTCTCGCAGCGCTGGCCACAGCCCACGCTGGAGTGCTGATCAAGGTTCGCGGCACCCACATCGAGCCATCCGTCATTGCTGCCGTCCAGATGGCCGCCGGCTGTATTCCGCTATTGCTGGGTGGTCTGGCGCTCGAGGGGAATCCGCTTCACTTCCACTGGACCCCGCTCGCGTGGGCATCGCTGGCGTATCTGACACTGCTCGGCTCGGTAGTCGCCTTTCTGATGTATTACTGGCTGATCCGCCACACCGATGTCAGCATGGTCATGATGATTCCGCTGGTCACGCCGCTGGTGGCGGTCGTCTTTGGGGTCGTGTTTGCGGGGGAGACTCTGGGATGGCATACTGCGATCGGGGGTGCAGCGATCATCGGAGGGGTGGCGCTGGCGGTGTTGCGAAGTGAGAAGGGAGAAGTGAGAAGGGAGAGGTGAGAAGTAAGAAGGAAGAAGTGAGAAGGAAAAAGTGAGAAGTAGGAACACCTTCGCCGCCCTCACCTCTCACCTCTCACCTCTCACCTGTAGTTTGGTAAGTGGTGCCAATGCCGCAAAAGCAGCGAAAACCGCCTAAAAACTGTCCAAATATCGTCTTTTTTGGGGTTTTCTCGTGGTTTTAAAAAAAACGGGAGCCGATCAAGCCGGCTCCCGAATGGGGGACTGGATCTGTTCAGGCTTACTCATCCCGCTGCTTCTTGTATAGCCAGTATTCTGGACCAGCCAGTTCTTCGGGCCAGTCGTCCTGGTGGATTTCTCCGCGCCAGGCTTCCACCTCCGCATCGCAGTCGGTTTCCGGCGTGTCCCACGGGAGGTCTCCCCCGGACTCCCATGGCCGCCCGTCCTGTTCGCTCATACGAGCTCCCTCGGTTGCGGCTCGGCGTCGCACCATGCGGCACCATACCCCGAATTGCCGTGCCCGGGCCCCCGTTTTAGGCCCAACAGGGGAAAGGTGGCAAGTCGTGGGCCGACACTTCCTTCCCTGCGGCTGCCGGGGTACAATTACGCTCGGTTCGAAGGTTCCGGGACGTAGCGCAGTCCGGTAGCGCACTGCAATGGGGTTGCAGGGGTCGCGGGTTCAAATCCCGCCGTCCCGATTGGCCAGACTTCGGTCTGGCCCTCGGCTCACTTCCAACTCATACATCGGAGTCATTCTGCACCGCATCCTCTTTCTGCTGGTCGCTGCTCTCGCTTGCAGCGGCCCAGCCGACCGGCGCGATGGGCAGACGCCCGCGGGCTTCGCCGCCGCTCTCGAGGTAGACACCACCGCCATGACGAAGACTCCATCCGGCCTGCGGTATCAGGACGTCACCCAGGGCCAGGGTGCCGAGGCCGTGGCCGACCGAACCGTTTCGGTGCACTACACCGGGTGGCTACCGAATGGTGAAAAGTTCGACAGCAGCCGCGATCGCAACGAGCCCTTCAGCTTTACGCTCGGAGCGGGACAGGTCATTGCCGGTTGGGACGAGGGCGTAGCCGGCATGAAGGTCGGCGGCCGGCGAAAGCTCGTCATCCCCGCAGATCTTGGGTACGGTACCGCGGGCGCTCCTCCGGCCATACCGCCGGGTGCCACGCTAGTCTTCGACGTGGAGCTGCTGGACGTTCGCTGATTCGAGCCCCATACTAGTAGCTCGGTTTGAGCGCCCTCACTTGTAAGGGGGGAGTTATGGCTACTGTCGCGAATGAATTCCGGGTGATTGCTCTGGTCGGCGCGCTCGGAATGGCAGTCAGTTTGAGCGGCTGCGCTGCAAAAGTGAATCGCGAGGACTTCACTGCCGAAGTCGCACGCCTCCGGCAGGAAGTTCAGGAGGGTGACGCCAAGCTGGGGTCCCGCATCGACTCGACCAACCAGCTCGTCACCGACCATACCCGCCGGCTCGACGCGCTGGACCAGGAGCTCCAGGCGTTCCGCGGCGAGTACAACGTGAGCATCGAGCGCACCCGGGACCAGATGAAGTTCAACGTCCCGGTACACTTTGAATACGCCAGCAGCGAGCTGCGTGAAGCCGATCGCCCGGTTCTGGATCGCTTCGCCACGGTGGTCAAGGAGTACTATCCCGGGGCCATGGTCACCGTAGAGGGTTTCACCGATCCGGCCGGCAGCGCCGCCTACAATCGGAAGCTGGGGCAGCACCGCGCCGACGCGGTGAAGGAGTATCTGGCTTCGGCGGGTGGCTTCCAG
>CAWEMG010000049.1:0-76009 GCA_963810165.1 uncultured Gemmatimonadales bacterium | reverse complement strand
TTCTCGACAACTACGACGCCTTGGTGATGCTGTTCGGTTCAGGGTTTCTGTTGGTGCATGGGGCTGGGCGGGCCTCCATTGATGCCTGGCGGAAACCCGAGCGAAGATGAGGAGCTTGATCCGCGGCATTCGGGATCAGCGAGCAGCCGGTGTCACGGATAAAGTTTGTTGTCAGGCGAGCCGGTGGATGACGTATGGGAGATACAGCCCACAATGAACTCCGCCACCATGAGATCGAAACCCACGCAGAACAGCGGATACCACACCGGTACGAGCGTCTGACTGCGATCGACATGCAGTCCCACATCCCAGGCGACGTGAGCCACCCACCCCGCGGCCAACCACCAGAGTGCGTCGCGGATTCCGAGCCAGGCGACCAAGCCGAAGAGTGCGACTCCCCCGGCTTCCAGGAACAATGTGGAACTGTCGGCGCGGCCGGCGAGTGCGAATCCCACATAGAGCAGCGCCGTCACCACCAGTCCCAGCGCCAGCACCCGGCGCTCGGCCCGCGGAATCCATGCCCGCACCGCCACGACGTAGAGCGTGCCGAGCAGGACACCCACGATGATTGGCATCAGCATGGAGGTTGTCCCGGCTTTCTATCAGCTTCCTCGCAGGCGCTTGCGATCCTTCTTGCTCATCTTGCGCCCATGCTTTTCTTCGAACTCGGCCTCGCGAGCCTTCCGCTCCCGGCGATCTTCGTTGATCGCCTGACCCTGGCTGTCCTTCGGCAGGGTAGAGGGCTGCTCGTTGGGTCCGGAGGGAGACCAGGGTACCGGCGGATCATATGTCATAGGGAGCGGTTTCTCTTTTCCAGCTCGGCGACGATGCGCCAGAGCACCTTCAGCAGCAAATACAGTCCAGCCAGCCCCAGCGCGGCTACGACGGAGATCAACATCAGGAGCATCTTCTCGGAATCAGTCATAGGTCGGAGCTGCCGATCAGTGAGGTCGGAGTACAAGATGCATCGGTTTGGAGCAGCAGTCGAGGAGGCCGGCCAGACTTGCGTCGTCGCGGCTGTGGGGACAGACTGCGCTGGAGCGTCGTTACCAGCGTGCATCGGGCACCCTCCAGACTGGAGGCGAGCCCCGTCCCGAGCACCTACCTGACCGACAACCATAGGAGGCTACCATGGCGACCACCCAACCAATTACCCCCTGCCTGTGGTTCGATACCCAGGCCGAAGAGGCAGCCCGGTACTACACCGGCATCTTCAAGAACTCCAAGATCGTCACCATCACTCGCTACAGCGATGCCGGACGGAAGTCCATGGCAGGCCGGCGGGATCGGTGATGACCGTCGAGTTCGAGCTCAACGGACAACCGTTCACCGCGCTCAATGGCGGCCCGCACTTCAAGTTCAACGAGGCGGTGTCGTTCCAGATCATGTGCCGGGACCAGGAGGAGGTGGATCACTACTGGAACCGGCTGACCGCAGGGTGGGGATCCGGCGGCACAGCAGTGCGGCTGGCTCAAGGACAAGTACGGCCTGTCATGGCAGGTGGTGCCGACAGCACTGGTCGAGATGATGAGCGATCCGGACCGGGAGAAGTCGGACCGCGCCATGGAGGCGATGCTGAAGATGAAGAAGATCGACATCGAGGCGCTGGAGCGCGCATTCGAAGGAGAGACGGCAGGGAGGCGATAAGGCAAGGCGGCATCGCGCCGGGGAGCTGATTGCCCAGGCTACTGATTCTCCTGCTCCTCGGCGCCGCCTGCGCCAGGAGGCGCGCCCCAGGAGGCGCCCGGCGGCAACCTGGAGCGTGCCCGCCTGGGCCGGCGACGTGGTCTGGTACCAGATCTTCGTCGAACGCTTTCGCAACGGCGACCCGTCCAACGATCCGACCCCCCACGACATCGAAGGGGTGACGGATCAGCCGCCACCCCGCGACTGGCGGCCGACGCCCTGGTCGCAGGACTGGTACCGGCAGGAGCCCTGGGCCAAAGCGACCGGGAAGGACTTCTACGCCACGGTCCAGTCCCGCCGCTACGGCGGCGATCTCCAGGGCGTCATCGACCGGCTCGACTATCTCCAGGATCTCGGCGTCACGGCGCTGTATCTCAACCCGGTGAACGACGCACCCTCGCTGCACAAGTACGACGCCCGGAACTACCACCACATCGACCGCAACTTCGGCCCCGACCCGCGCGGCGACGAAGCCCTCATGGCGGCCGAAGAACCCGGTGGACCCGGCCACCTGGAAGTGGACCGCCGCCGACAGCCTGTTCCTCGCGCCTGGTGCGCGAGGCGCATCGCCGCGGGCATGCGCATCATCATGGACTACTCCTGGAACCACACCGGGATCTCTTTCTGGGCCTGGAAGGATGTGCTCGCCAAGCAGCGCGCGTCGCGCTTCGCCGACTGGTACGCGATCGAGCGCTTCGATGACCCTGCCACCGCGGACACGAACGAGTTCCGGTATCGCGGATGGGTCGGTGTGCCATGGCTGCCGGAATGGAAGAAGGTGGGCCGGCCGCCGGGGAAGACCCACGGCGCGATCGAGGGCAACCTCGTCCCCGGCGTCCGAGACCAGGTGTTCCACGTGACCCGCCGCTGGCTGGACCCCAATGGCGACGGCGATCCCGTCTGACGGAGTCGACGGCTTCCGGTTGGACGTGGCCGAGATGGTTCCGCTGGGCTTCTGGCGCGACTACCGGCGCTTCGTCCGGAGCATCAACCCCGAGGCGTACCTGGTGGGCGAGGTATGGTGGGAGAAATGGCCCGACACGATCTACGACCCGATCCCGTGGCTCAAGGGCGACGTGTTCGACGCGGTGATGAACTACCGCTGGTACATGCCGACCCGCAGCTTCTTCGCGAAGGCGCCGGCGCCGCTCACTCCCACGGCGTACGCGGCACAGCCTGGACTCACTGGCCACCGGGATCGGCCCCACGCACGTCAAGGCGATGATGAACCTGACCGGCGAGCCACGACACTCCGCGCTTCGGCACGTCGATCTACAATCCCGGCCGCTACAAGTACCACAACTCGCCCCGCGAGGACCCCGCCTACCGGATCGACCGGCCCGACGCAGCGCACCCGCCAGACGCAGGAGATGATCCTGGCACAGCAGTTCACCTACATCGGTGCGCCGCACATCTGGAACGGCGACGAGGTAGGCATGTGGGGCGCCGACGACCCGGACGAGCGGAAGCCGATGGTGTGGTCGGATCAGCGCTACGAGGACGAGGTGGTACATCCGTTCGGCCGGCCTCGCCGGCGGGACCCGGTGGCGCCCGACACCGCGCTCTTCCGGGTATACCGCGACCTGATCACGCTGAGGAAGCAGAATCTGCGACTGTTCGTCGACGGAACCTTGAACTGGCTACTTACCGACGATGCGCCGGGGCCTGCTGGCGTACGACCGGGTTCTGGGCGACCAGCGCGCCATTGTGGCGTTCAACGTCTCGGATGCGCCACAGGAGATCTCCCTCGCGGCGGAGGGAAGTTATCGGCTCGCCTTTCCGGCGGGCGGGACAGCGAACGTTGTCGACGGGAAGCTCAAGGCCCAGCTGCCGGCTCGGGCGGCTAGGATCTGGATCAGAGAGTAGCGCCGTAACTGCAAAAGCTCACCACGGAAGCACGGAAGACACGGAAGGCACGGATCACAGCAGATTCTCTTGATGCCGTGCGGTAAAAGGTGAACGTTGATAATTCAGTCGAGAAGATCATGGGAGAGCTGTTGTGAGACGCATGTAGGCTCATCAGTCATGCAGACGAACGGCCAGCGAGTTTGCATCGACGGCTTTGATCTCGTCAATTAGGCCCGGTCTCTCGATCAACGAATCAATGATATATGCCCGTGTCGCGAGCTCGAGAGATCCCGTATCGAAGCGAGGTTGTCTTGCCTCTTGCAATACAAGGGAATACAGCTCGCGAAGGGGTATGTCATTGATCTACTGATCGAAGACGTCCTAGTTGTCGAAATAAAATCAGTGATAAACCGTCCCCGATTCATTCCGCATCAGCTCAGTTGACTTACATGCGCCTGCAATGGGAGTCCTCCGGACTCTCTCATTAAATTCAACGTATCAACTCTGTTCGCACGGCATTAAGTCGATTTCTGCGGTAATGTCCGTTCTTCCGTGCTACTTCCGTGTCTTCCGTGCTTCCGTGGTGCGCCTTTACCGTGGCTCAGCGAGCAGTACCAGGCCGGATCCGGTCGTAAGCGAAACCTTCCCGTCTCTTACACAGTGGCTACACGCCCGAGTATGCGTCCACCAGTTTGGTGCCATCGGGGAACACGCCAAACACCGGGATCGTCTTGGCCCCCTTTCCCTGATCCATCGCCACCAGCACGCGATCGGACCTTGCCCCCCGACTCGAGCGTGCGGCTGAAGATGTACGGCTTCGCCTGAAGCGTGCGATGTACGCCGGCCCCCACGGCAGGATGGGCCCGACGGAATCGCCCCAGCTTGCGCCAATGCTGTAGAACCTCGGCCCGGCGCTCCAGATCTCCCCAGTTCATGAACGACCGCAGGTTCGCATCGCCCTCGGCCCCTGAGACCCTCAGCGGCCGCGCCAGCTCGTCGCCGTAGTAGATCTGAGCGCCCCCTGGTGCGAGCAGCAGTCGCGTCCCGGCGCCGATGGGATCCTTCCGGTCGGGATCGTACGGCGATCCGTCGTCGTGAGAGCTGATGTAGTTGAGCATGCTGACCCCGCGGAGTGATCCCGCCGTCGAGCATCGCGGAGTACCGGCTGAAGAGACCATCCAGCGACGCGGTATCGCTCTTGAAGCCAAAGTTGATGAGGGCGTCGTAACCGTGGGAGAAGAAGTCCACGGTCCGGTCGCCGAAGCTGTACTCCCGCGCCCTGGCCCGGCTCCCAACCGTAGACCTCGCCCACCATGTAGAACAGGCAGGCTGTCCCGAACCTGATCCGAATGCGTCCGCCTCCAGTCCGCTCAGCGCCTCTTCGGCTTCACGCCTCAGCTCGGCGCTGACCGCCGGCTCGAAGTGCTTGGCGGTGTCCAGCCGATAGCCGTCGAAGCCGAGCTCGCGCACCCAATCGGTCAGCCATTTGATGACATAGTAGCGCGGTGCGCGCGGGTACCCGGTGCGCTCGAAGAACGCGTCGAGCTCCGCCACTTCGCGCTCCCGTCGCCCCTCCTGCTGCCACTTCTCGAGCAGGGCTGGAGGGAGTGCCACCGGCGCGTCGCGATCGGTGCGGATGTCGGGAAGCGTGGCCACCAGGGTGCAGTCCACCGTGGTGACGTAGCTCTTGTAGGAGCAGTTGGGAGCCGTGCGCACCCAGTCGCCGGGCCACGCGGGATCCTGTGGGGTCGCTGGGCCGGTGTGGTTGATCACTGCGTCCATGAGGACCCGAATGCCATGCCGATGGGCAGCGTCCACCACCGCGCGAAGGTCGTCCTGTGGTTCCCAGCGCTGGATCCACGGCGGTCCAGTCGCGGGTCCAGTAGCCGTGGTATCCGTAGGTCTTCCCGGTTCCCTCGTCGACCCCTGCGTGGATCTGCTCCACGAACGGAGTCATCCAGATGGCGGTCACGCCCAGGCTGTCGAAGTATCCCTCCTCGATCTTCTGGAGCACGCCGGCGAGGTCTCCACCCTCGAAGTTCCGCAGCACCGCTCCGTCCTTCGCGCGGCCCGCGGCGCGGTCGTTGGTCGAGTCTCCGTTGAAAAAGCGATCGGTGAGCAGGAAGTAGATGGTGGCGCTGTTCCAGAACACGGCCGGGTCGGTGGCTGAGGCAGTCGCACCGGCGGGACGGACTTCATCGTCTCGGGTCTGGGGCCACACGCGCCGACCAGCGTGGCGAACAAAAACAAAAGCGCACCACGGAAACACGGAAGACACGGAAGTCGCACGGAACAGCTAGGCAAGGGCTGATACCGACTGGATGTCTACCTCCGTTACGCGACGCATTCCCGGCTTCCACCGAGTTCCGGCACTTCCGCGTCTTCCGTGTTCCGTGGTGCGCAGTTGCTTTGCCATGATCAGACCGAGGTGGAGGGAACCCTGGATGCCACGTCCCGGTCTCCGGCTCGTCCCTGTCCTCTACTCGCAGGGTGAGCACCGCGGCCAGGAGCAGCGAGCCGCCGCCGATGGCGAGCGCGTAGATCGCCTCGCCACCGAAAAAGCGCCCCACCAGAAAGCCCAGAAGCGCCGCCGCGACGATCTGGGGGATCACGATGAAGAAATTGAACACCCCCATGTAGTAGCCCATTTTCGACGGCGGCAGCGAGCCGGTCAGGATCGCGTACGGCATGGCGAGGATGCTGGCCCAGGCGATCCCGACCCCCACCATCGAGCCCAGCAGGAGACGCGGATCGTTGAGCACCAGAATCGATAGCAGCCCGAGGGCGCCGCAGACCAGACAGATCGCGTGCGCGATCCTGCGGTTGGTCCGCCGCGCCAGGATCGGGATTCCGAAGGCGACCACGGCCGCGACGCCGTTGTACGCGCCGAACCCACCCCGACCCAGTTGGCGCCCTCGTTGTAGAGCGCCGAGCTGGCGTCGGTGGTGCCGTAGAGATGGCTGGTCACCGCCGGCGTGGTGTAGATCCACATGGCGAAGAGCGCGAACCAGGAGAAGAACTGGACCCAGGCCAGCTGCTTCATGGTACGGGGCATGTCCTGGAAGTCGTTCAGGATGGTGACGAAGCCGTTGTCGTAGCGGCCGCCCCGCTGCAGCAGACCACTGAGGATCAGCAGCACGCCCAACGGCCGCGACCCCGGCAGACAGGATCATCACCTGGTAGATCTCGGCCCGGGCCAGCCAGGCGCTCAGCACCACGCCGACAACCAATAGGATCGCCCCCACGCGGATCTGGCGCCCGCCGTTCACGCTGAACTCCGCGGCCGTTCGACTCTCCTGTCTTACGCCCTCCCGCGCCTGGTTCTCCGCGAAGCTGGCCATCTCCTCGGGCGCATACTCCTTCGAGCGCAGCACCGTCCACAGCACCGCCAGAAAGAACACCGCGGCGCCGAAGTAGAACGAGAGCCGCACCGAGTCCGGGATCATGTGCGGCGGCGCCTCGTTGCTCACCCCGAACTGCGTGGTCAGGAGCCAGGGAAGAATCGAGGCCGCCACCGCGCCGGTGCCGATGAGGAAGCTCTGCATCGCGAAACCGGTGGTCCGCTGCTCCGAGGGCAGATTGTCGCCCACGAAGGCGCGAAACGGTTCCATGGAGATGTTGATCGACGCATCCATGATCCAGAGCATACCCGCCGCGACCCAGAGCGCCGGCGAGTTCGGCATCGCCAGCAGCGCGAGCGACGCCAGGATCGCCCCCACCAGGAAGTAAGGCCGCCGTCGGCCCAGGCGGTTCCAGGTCCGATCGCTCATGTAGCCGACGATCGGCTGGACCAGGAGACCGGTCACCGGTGCTGCGATCCAGAGGATGGGGATGTTCTCCACCTTGGCACCCAGGGTCTCGAAGATCCGGCTCACGTTGGCATTCTGGAGGGCGAAGCCGATCTGAATGCCGAGGAAGCCGAAGCTCATGTTCCAGATTTCCCAGAACGTGAGTCGCGGCTTCGTGCGGACTGGCAGAGCAGGAGCAGTTACGGCGTGTGTTGCCATGTCTATCCCTCACGGTTTTCCACCAGTGCTGTCATCCTGAGCGCAGTCGAAGGATCTCTCCGCGAGTGACTTGTGACCTCCGAGCGCGGTCGAGACGGCGTACCAGCTCGTCCACGTCCGGGTCACTGAAGATCTCGTCCAGCAGCCGCCGCATCGGCCGCTGCCAGTTGGGGCGAACGAATGACGGGGTGCCAGGCAGGTTGACGGACTCCTCTTCGAGCCAGAGGTCCTCGAGCCAGGGAACCACGAGCGGGCTGTCCGAGCGGCCGAGCCACTCGAGCAGCGCAGCCAGCAAGGCGCGAGGGTTCTCGGCGGTACTCTCCAGCTGGGCCGCCAACCATCCGACGGCGCGCTGCCGTTCCTCCATGACCGCCGGCATTTTTGCCTCCGGCAACAGTCCATGGCGCACCCGGTCCGCGATGTCGTTGCCCTTGAGCCAACCCGCGAACGTCGGCGTATCGTGGCTGCCGACCAGGGCCATGTCCGCCGCGGTCGGCGGCGCAACCACCGGGCCGGCGGACGCCTGAAACATGGCGAGGTACATGCCCCAGATCCGGTGGCGCGGTAGCGCCTCGAAGATCTCGCGCGGCACGGTGCCCAGATTCTCGCCCACCACCTCGCATCGGTGGCGGTTCGACTCCAGGCTCAGCACCGCGAACAGCTCCTCGGCCGGATAGGAGACGTAGGTCCCGTCGTGCAGGCCGAGCCCGTGAGGGATCCAGTACAGCCGGGTCCAGGCCATAATGTGGTCCACCCGGAGCACGCCCGCGAGCCCCGCCTGGTGAGCTATGGAAGCCGCTAGATAGCGATGCCCCTCCAGGCGGGATGCCCCGGGAAGCACCGGGCTGAACCCCCAGTCCTGCCCGCTGGGGAAGCCCTGGTCGGGAGGGGCGCCCACCGACATCCCTTCGGCGAACAGAGCCTGGCGCGACCAGGGGTCGTAGCCGTCCGGATGGACTCCCACCGCGAGGTCGAGCCCCAGACGAAATCCATCGGCGTCGAGGCGTTGCCGCAGGTCGCGAAGCTGGCGGCGCGCCAGCGTCTGGGCCACGAGGTGAAAGCGCTCCTCTTCCGGATCCATGTCCTCAGGAGAGAGCGTGCCGGCGCGGGCGGATGCCGGCCAGTCCCGCCAGTTCCTGCCGAGCCGGACCTGCGCGCCGCGAAAGCGGGCGTAGCGGACCAGCTCCTCGTCCAGCTCCGAGAGCGGTGGCAGCGGATGCCCGGCCAGAGCTTGTCGCAGTTCGGCGTCGGCGCGGGTGACGTCCAGGCCCTGGGGTGGTGGCACGGCGCGGTGGTTCTGACCGAGATCGAGGATCAGCTCGGACCAGAAGAGCCGGCTCACCGGCGAGTACGGACTGGGCTCCGGCGGCCGGGAGTTGAAGGTCGGGACCAGGGGAAGGACCGTGACCAGGTCGCCGCCGCGCTCACCCACCCAGCGACAGAGCAGCTCGAGATCCCGAAGATCTCCAAGCGATCGGCTGCGTGCCGAGCGGAGCGCGGCCAGGTGGGTCCCGACGCCCCAGCTCCGATGCTCCCCCGGCCGTCGCCAGACCTGAAGCGGCGCGGCGATGACCGTGCTCGTCTCGCTTCGGCTCGCCAGCCTCGACGGTGAGACGGTGGTACCCGGAGGGAAGCGGCTGTGCGGTCCCCAACCCGGCTTCCGAACGGGCCAGCGGGACGACCGATCCGTCCTCGAGCTGCAGCTGGGCATGGATGGGGCGATCGGTGGAGATCGTAAGGGCGAGGGCACCCATCCCAGGCAACGAGCACAGGCGGCACGAGCTGCGCCTGGGCCTGCTCGCGATGTTCGGTGAGTGCATCGGTGGCATCGCCCGGCCGCTCGATCGAGGCTCCCAAGCGCTGCGCAGACCCGCACCAGCGTCTCGGGAGCTACGGTGACGGCCTTGCCCAGGCCGTTGATGTAGCGGGTATGCACCCCCATCGCCCGGGCGAGCGAGCGCAGTCGCCTTCAGCACTCAGTACACGGAATGCGCGGAACGAGCGCTCTGTTCGTCGTGCCGGCCGGATCCGGATCGCCTGGCCGCCGCCGGGCGCCAGCCTGACCCGCAGCCGGGTCGCGGAGGTCACGGCGGTTTGATTGATGGTGACCGGCAGCGGATTGTCCAGCCAATGCGCCTTGGGGCCATCCGCATAGATCTCGGCGACGTAGCGCTGGCCCGGGGTGAGGAAGGTGAGCGGAAGGTCAAGCGTGCGCCCCTCCTCGTCGGTGATCGCTCCCACGAACCAGGTCTGGCCCCCCGCGCTCACGGCGCGCGACCGCGACATAGTCTCCAATCCTGCCGTCGAGCACCCGGGTCGTGTCCCAATCCACCGCGACATCGCGGATGAACTGGAAGGCCGGCTGTCCCTCGTAGTTCTCCGGGAGATCGGCCGCCATCTGCATCGGCGAGTAGAGGACCACGTACAGCGCGAGCTGCTTGGCCAGGGTGGTGCGGACCCGGGGCTCCTCCGGCCGGCGGACCCGCAGCAGATCGAAGATCCCCGGCGTGAAGTCCATGGGCCCGGCCAGGAGCCGGGTGAAGAAGAGGATGGTCTCGTGCTCCGGCGGGTTGCCGCCGTCGCCGCTCCAGGCGTTGTACTCCTGACCGCGGGACCCCTCGCGGCTCATCATGTTGGGGTAGGTCCGCCGCTCGCCGGTGTCGTGCATCGGCTCGTGGACGTTCACCATGATGCCGTACTTGGCGGCCGCCTCGACCACCTTGCGATAGTGGCGCACCATGTACTGCGAGTAGTGCGAGTGGCCCTCGCTGGTCAGGTCGGTGACGTAGCCGGACTTGATGGCATCGAGCCCCAGCGACCGGTACAGGGTGAAGGCGCTGTCCAGCTGGCGCTCGTAGTTCTCGACCCCGCCCGAGGTCTCGTTGTGGACGATCAGCCGCACGCCCTTTTGCTTGGCGTACGCAGCAACGGCCTTGAGGTCGTAGTCGGGATAGGACTGGGTGAACGAAAACGCCTCCCGGTTCGCGATCCAGTCTCCGTCCCAGCCGGTGTTCCATCCCTCCACCAGCACGCCGCCGAGCTCATTGGCCGCCGCGAAGTCGATGTATCGCTTGGTATTCTCGGTGGTGGCGCCGTGTTTCGGTCCCGAGCTCCAGCTCATGGTGCCGATGTGCATGCCCCACCAGATGCCGACGTACTTCATGGGATGGATCCAGTCGGTGCGGGCGAGCGCGTTCGGGGGATTGAGCTTCAAGCCGAGCAGGGAAGGCGACAGCCCGGTGGCGCGGTCGGCCAGCTGAATCGTGCGCCAGGGCGTCACGAATGGCGTGCGGCCCCGCACCTTGGTGCCGTCGGCCATCGGCGCCAGGGCGGCCGTGAGGACGCGGCTTTCGCTGCGCGCGCCCCGCAGAAACATCCGGGCGTAGTCCACGAGATTGGCTTCGTGGATCACCATGAAGGTGCGGCCGTCCTGGGACTGCATCGTGAGCGGGGTTTGCACGCTGTCGAGCACGCTGACCGGGCCCGATGAGTAAAGCATTTCGGACCGGTCTTTCCGGGCATAGTTGGACGGAATCCACCAGGCCCGCGAGTTGTCGGCCAGGGCAAATTCGGTGAGCTCATCACTGATCACGAACCCGCCGAGCGCCGGCTGCTGCGGAAGCTCGTACCGGAAGCCCACGCCGTCGTCGAATGCCCGCACCCGCAGGATAAAGTGTCGGGCGGCCGGGCGGTCGGTTTCCGTAGACGGTGACCGCCAGCTCGTTGTAGTGGTCGCGGACCCGTGCCACCTCGCCCCAGGGCTGGGTCCACCACTCGTCCTTCGCCTGCCGGGTGGTGTCGGTGATGCGGAGCCGGTCTCGCAGCGGCGGTGCCCCCCGAAACGCGAAGCCCAGCATGGAAGGCAGGATCAGCGGGCGTCCGTCGCGGACAAGGCTGTAGCTCAGCCGGCCTTCGCGAATCTCTACAGTGACCTGGTTGCGGCCGTCGGGGGAGACCACACGTACCTGGGCCTCTAGCGGAGAAGCGGCCACGATGAGTGCGGCCAACGGACCACTGAGGAACCGGGAACAAGAAGCCTGCACCAAAGAGTTCACAAGATTTCCCGTTGTGATGAGTAGAGTGCCAACGTTGAAGCGATGGCAGAACCACCCGTGTCAGGAAAGTCGGGCTGGCGCGGGGATCGGCCGTTCGGCATACTTGGTAGTGCCTCAGACCTGGAGAGCACGTGCTTCCCGGATTGCGACTCCTTTTTCCTGCACTGCTGCTGAGCGCCTGTGGGCTCTCGGGAGGCGCTAACGACGCCGCTCCGAGCGCCGGCTCCGTCGAGGTTCGGGTGTCCAACAGACATGCGCTGCCAATCGAGGTCTTCGCCTCGGGCTCGGGAATCAATCATCGCATGGGTACGGTGCATCCGGGTATGAACGGCAATTTCGTGATTCCTCAGAATCTGGTCGGCAACGGCTCAGTCCAGTTTGAGGCGCGTCCCAGTGGAGGTGGCGGTCAGCCATTCCGCTCCGGCGAAGTCATGCTGGCTCCAGGGGCACTGATCGAATTTCACATCGCGCCTCAGCTCTTCAACAGCACGGTAACCCGGCGATAGCCGGCGCCGCCTCAGCGCGACGAGCTCCTCCGGTCTCCGAATTCCAGCGTCACCCACTCCACTTCCACGCCGTAGCCACCCGGGACGACAACTACTCCGTCCTCGCGTCGCAGTGAGAGCTGCAGCCGCTCGAGATGCTCGAGCCGGAGACGATCCCCGGGACCGCCGCGGCCTTCCGCCGGCCCGACCCAGTAGTTCCACTCGCCCGGAAACCCTTGGGGGAGCAGCACGCCCCGACCGATGGTGAAATCGCCGAGCGGGAGCGAGAGCTCGCGCCAGCTACTGTCTACCGTCGCCCGGGCGCTCCAGCTGGTGCCGTCGTCCTCCATCAGGGTGACATGCAGGACCTGCCGGGCCCCCAGACCACGCAGCCGAAGCCGCAGCGACTCCGCCGGTCCGATGGTCTCCTGCCGGGCCCGCACTCGGCTCGCGATCACCAATGAAGCGGTGTAGTCCGTTGGGCCCGCGGCCGCTGTCATCTGCCGGCAGCGCGACGTGAAAGACCGGCCTGCCGGTGTCTTCCGAGAGCCCGAGCTGAAAGAGCCCCCGGCGTCCGGCGTCGCCGATGCGGCTGAACGCAAGCGACTCGGCGTCGAACGCAGCGTCGAACAAGCGCAGCGGGGTTCGTGGCCCCGTCACGTCCACCGGCCAGGCGCTGCGGTCGGAATAGTTCCAGCCGGTAGGTGCCTGGGCCGCGCCGCCGGGAAAGCTGACGCTCGATCTGCCGTGGAAGACGGTGACGACCACCTCATGCGGCCCTTCCCGAAGCTCCGCGGCCGGGATGGTGGCGGCGTAGTCGTAGCCCCGGACCATCCGCATCCGGTATCCGCGGTATGATGGATCGGCCCTCCGTCTGATAAACAGAACAGACGAGTCTGGGGCAGCTCCGTGGACCAGGCGGGCATGGAGCTGTGCATCGCGGCCAGCCGGTATCGCGCGCGGCCCCAGGAGCACGGCGGCCGGGGGCAGGGTATCCGCCAGGGGAGCGTGGTACTCCGCGAAGCGGAGATGGCCCATATGCGCCGGCAGCGTGGCCTGGTCCACCGCTCCGGCTGCGCTCAGCACGTAGACCCCCGGCGCCACCGCCGCGCGGCCGCCCACGGCGCGCTCGATGCGCCGGTTTCCTGCCGTCACGGGCTGGACCGTAAACGTATCGCCCAGATCGGGCAGAGCCACCGTCATCGGCCAGGAGCGGTGGATCGCACGGGTGACGATCTTGTCGGCACTCGGCGGCTCGAATGGATCCTGGACGGGCACGGCGTCGGGGTAGACCTCGAGTCGCCACAGACCCGGACGCACCTTGTCGAGGAAGTATGTCCCCTCTCCATCGTAGGTCACCGTACTGGAGAGGAGCCATAGCCGGCGATCCGGCGGAGAGCGGAGACGATCTGGCGGCTTCGATCGGGTGGAGCCGGCATACAGGAAGGCGTCCCGCGCGACCAGCTCGCCCAGATCTCCTCGTGGGAGACGCGGAAATCGCCGAACCGGGTGTTTCGTGGATACGGCCCGTATGAGCGCATCCGAGGCAGGCGGCGCATGGCTTCGGCGGCGATGATCGCGCTCATGGCCTTCCGCGGCGTGTAGACCAGGTTCAGGTAGTGCGTCTGCCAGCCGAGGTTGCGAGAGGCGGTCCGCAGCATGTCGTAGGCGAACATCAGCGCCATCTGCGTGCCCACCGCACGAAAGGTCCGCGCCATGGCCGGGTACATCGTACTGTTGCGCAGGTCGGGGGTGTCGAACTCGTACACGATGCGCGGCAGGCCCGCGATCTCCCGGCGCAGCATGTCGGGGAAGGCATCGACGCCCCGGAGATAGTTGCCTTCCAGCTCGCGGCCCGAGTTGAGCCCGGTGGGATACCAGCCGAAGGTCACGCCATCCACCCGCGACCGCCTGATTGCCTCGGAGATCCGGAAGTCCTGGCTCACGTTGTAGAAGATCGGCTTCCTGCACCCGGTACTCCGCACCGCCTCGGTGAGCGCGTTGATGTAGCGGATCGAGCCTTCCAGGTCTTCCGGATGGTGCGCAGGGCTCGTTGACCAGCTCGATGAAGAGGATGGCGGGCTCGTCCTTGAGCGCGACGCCGGTATATGGGTTCACGTGCTTCAGGATCTGGCGCAGGTAGTTCACCTGCGCGGCGAGGGCGGCCGGGTCGGTGCCCATCCGCTCCTTGCCGAAGTGCCGCCCGAAGCCCGGCTGGGTGGTGTCCTGGAGCGCATCCGGCCAGTTGGAGCCGTACAGCTGGATCGGGCTGAAGAGCATGTAGATCCCGCGCTCGCGCGCGCGGGCGATGAGGTAGTCCTGCAGGTCCAGATGATCGTTGGCGATCAGGTTGCCGGCGGTGTCGGAGGCCTCCCAGTCACCCCAGAACGTGAGCCGCAGACCGTCCCAGCCCATCCGGGCGAAGTGCGCCATGTCCTCGTCGATCATGCGCTTCCGGTCGGCCTTGAGATAGCCGGCCGCGCGATAGTCGGAGGCGGATGGGCAGCACGTAGTTCGCGCCGAAGAGGGCGACCTCCTGCCGATTGTCGCGCCAGCGGATGACGCCCTCCTTGTCCAGGTAGACGGCGCGGTTGGCGGGTGCAGCCGGCAGCGGCTTGTGCCTGCGCCGCAGCGTCACGCGCGACGAGAAGTGAGGCGAGCAGAAGGACTCCGCAAAAGCTCACCACGGAGACACGGAGGACACGGAGATGGCACGGATTTGTCAGAGTAGTACCTCTAGTATCTTCGTTCGCCAAAAAGGTGCCCCACCCCCACCCCCACAAGACATCAAAGAATTACCACGGAGAGATCTCGTGCAGTCTCCGTGCGGGCTCCGTCTTTCTCCGTGTCTCCGTGGTGCGCAGTTGCGGTTGTATCTTTCCGCGATGCCCACGTATGCCGCCTTTCTCCGCGGGGTCATGCCCGATGAACGCGAAGATGCCAGATCTGAAAAAGGCGTTCGAGGCGGCCGGGTTCACCGACGTGCAGAACGCTCCTCTCGAGCGGCAATCTGGTCTTCACGGCTCGCGCCGCACTCCGAAACGGCCCTCCAGCGGAAGGCCGAGGCCGCCATGACCGCAGGAGCTCGGCCGGAACTTTCCTCACGATCGTGCGACCGGTCGACTGCATCTGCGGGAGATGCTGGCGTCCGATCCATACCGTGCCTTCCGTCTCCCGCCGGCCGCGAAACGCATCGTCACGTTTCTGCGGGAGCAGCCGCCGTCGAAGCTCGCTCTCCCTGCCGGAAGTCGACGGCGCGCCGCATTCTCGCGGTCAACGGCACGCAACGTCTTCAGCGCCTACGTTCCGAGCACGGCTGCCACTAGGGCACGAAGTCGTTGCACGGAAACCGGCCATCAGATCGACCAAGTCGCCCTTTATTCTGCTCAGGTGACGCGGCGATACGGGGCCCAGACAGTATGAATAGACGACTCGGGATGCTGTGGCTCAGCCTCTGAACCCTTGCAGCCTCAGCAGCTCTCCGTGTCTCCGTGTGAGCCTAGCCGTAGCGTGGCAGTTAGCTTCCGGTTCACCTCCGGCCCGCGTCAGATTGCCGCGGACCTCGCACCACTTGCACGGTCACGGTCGCCGGGCTCAACCGATCCGCGCTCGCGCTCACCCGTAGCACACCCGGCTTCTCGGCTCGCACGAATCGCCAGCCCTCGGCCGTTGAACGCACGCCGGCGGTCGGGCCGGTATGGAGCGAGGTCGAGCAGGTCGGCGTTGTCCACCACCAGAGGCGGTGCCACCTGCCGCCGTGATGGTCACGAGAGTTGTCCGCGGTGGGGACCACGGTGCCGGCCGAGTCCACGATTTCGAACGTCACGTGCGCGACGTCACCCGAACCGGTGGTGATGGTATCCCGGTCCGCGGACAAGCCGGATGGCCGCCGCCGGGCCAGCTGTTCGGGTCTCCGCCTGGCATGCCGACCGTTCCGTCGCGGCGCTTGCCCACCGCCCGGAGCACGCCCGGCTCATAGGGCACGTCCCAGCTCAGGTGCAGGTCGGTGGTGGTCGGATTGACCAGTGGTTGGGCGTAGCTGTTCCAGCCGCCGGATGTGCCCTGGGCCGGGAACTCCAGCCGCTTCTCGCCCAGGGAGCGGCCGTTGAGAAACAGCTCCACGATGTTGCAGTTGGTGTAGGCCAGCACCGGGATCACCTGGCCGGTGCGGCGGGCCAGTTCCAGTGGGGGAAGAGGCGCAGCACCGGCTGATCGGTCCACAGGCTCTGATAGAGGTAGTAGATGTCCTTGGGAGCGCCGGTGATGTCCATGGCACCCGAGGGGAAGCCCTTGAAGGGCCAGGTGCTCTCGCCGAGGTAATCGATCCCGGTCCACATGAAGTTGCCGGCAAAGTAGTCGTTCAGCGTGATCCACTTCCAGAGCCGCTCCGCCTGGAGCATGCCATGAGTGTAGTTGGGACGGACGACCGACGAATCCGGCCCCAGCGAATAGCGCTCGTCGAAGGACTGGAAGATGGTGCCGCTCTCGGTGCCGATCATCTTCCACTCCGGGTGCTGGTGCCGGTCCTCGGTGGCGAAGATCTCCCGGCGCTCGTGCCAGCGATCCACGTAGTTGTAGCCCACGATGTCCAGGGCATTGAGGAACGCGAGCGTGGCGGGAGTGCTATCGGCGGCGATCTTGTCGTTGCCGGTGGTCACCGGCCGGGTGGGATCCTCACGGTGGAAGATGATCGACGAGGCGGCGGAGCACCCGGTCTCCGCCGGGCATGCTCTGCTCGCCGATCTCGTTGCCCGCGCTCCACAGCACGATCGAAGGGTGATTCCGGTCCCGCCGGACGAAATCGGTGACGTCTCGCTCGGCCCACTCGGCGAACTACTTGTGATATCCCTCCGGTACCTTGGGGACGGTCCACTCGTCGAACGCCTCCGCCATGACCAGGAAGCCCAGCTGTCGCACAGATCGAGGAACTCAGCCGCAGGTGGATTGTGGGCGGTGCGGATGGCGTTGGCCCCCATCGCCTTCAGGATCTGGAGCCGGCGGCGCCAGACCTGCTCCGGGACCGCGGCGCCGAGGCCGCCGGCTTCGTGGTGCAGGTTCACGCCCCGCATCTTGACCTGTCGGCCGTTGAGCAGAAAGCCGCGATCCTTGTGGTACTCGATGTGCGAATGCCGAACGTCGTGATAGCCCGGTCGGCTGCGCGCTTGCCGTCCCGCACGACCGAGTGGAGCTGATACAGCGTCGGTGACTCCACCGACCACAGCCGCGGGCGATGCGACCCGGAGGCGTTGCTCCAGCTCCATCTTGGCGCCGGCGGCCAGGGTGAAGGAGGTGTCTGCCCGTGCGACCTCCCGGCCGCCGCTGTCCATCACTACCGAGCGAAGCACCCCGTTCCGGGCCTTGGGGTGGCCATTCTCGACCCGGGTACGGACCACCACCTCGGCCCCGGCGGAATCGACGCGTGGTGTGGTCACATAGGTGCCCCAGTGGCCGACGTGCAACCGGTCCACCAGGGTCAGCCAGACGTGCCGGTAGATGCCGCTGCCGGTGTACCACCGGGAGTTGGGTTGCCTGCGCGTTGTCCACCCGCACCGCGATCACGTTCACGCCCGGCACCAGGTGCCGGGTGATGTCGTAGGCGAAGCTGATGTACCCGTACGGCCGGTTGCCGAGGTGGACGCCGTTGATCCAGACGTCGCTGTTCATGTACACGCCGTCGAACTCGAGCCACGCGTCGCGATCACGCGCACCCGACGGCAACCGAAAGGTCTTGCGGTACCAGCCGATGCCGGCAGGGAAGTAGCCCACCCGGCCCCCGCCGGGCGCATCTTCCCGCGGAGTCCCCTCGATGCTCCAGTCATGCGGCAGGTCCAGCGAGCGCCAACGGCGATCATCGAACGACGGCCTGCTCGGCTCCGGCGGGATCGCCAAGCGTAAAACGCCAGCCCGGGTCCATGGAGAGGCGCT
Organism: uncultured Gemmatimonadales bacterium; assembly: GCA_963810165.1. Taxonomy (GTDB): domain Bacteria; phylum Gemmatimonadota; class Gemmatimonadetes; order Gemmatimonadales; family GWC2-71-9; genus CAVVWJ01. Next base: position 58,003 of record CAWEMG010000049.1, on the reverse strand, counting down.
GCCGCTGCGCGGTGGCCGGCGCTGCCGTGATGAGAAAACAAAGGCCCACCACGGAAACACGGAAAACACGGAAGCTGCACGGAAGAATCAACATCGCTCCTATAGTTTTCTGACGACTTGTGGCGCCAAGCTTTGGTGCGGCAAACATGCTGTTTCTTCCGTGTTTTTTCCGTGTCTTCCGTGCTTCCGTGGTGCGCAGTTGCTTTGTCGTACGCGGAACTGATCTAGGGCTTCTTCAGGACCAGCGGCCCATGTGCCGGCAGCGAGATGGTGTCGCCACGTTGCGTGTTCTTCGACAGGAGGTCACGCGCGCCATCCACGTCGAAGCCGGTCACGGTGAAGCTCACCGCGCGTGGCCTGGCGTTCACCAGCACGACCAGATCGCCCCGGCGATACGCGATCACGTCCTTGGGGGCGCTGGTCTCGATCGGCCGGAGGTCCGGCGACGAGCAGCGAGGGCTCGGTCCGCGCCAGCCCGATAACTTTGGCGTAAAATGCTCGGGCCTCGGCTCGCCTGCGGCTGATTCCACCGGATGGGGTCGCGCTCGAACAGGCCGCAGCTTCTGCGGGCTCTCGACCTCCTGCCCGTTGTAGAGCAGGGGCCGGCCCGGCAGCAGCGCCACGGCGACGAAGGCCGCCCGCGCTCCGGCTGCGGGACCGAAGATCTTCACCGGAGGATCCTCCCAGGCCGTCTTGTCGTGGTTGGTGCTGAAGCGCATGCGCATCCCGCCCGGGGGCATGGCCTTCATGTCCGGCAGCTCGCCCTGGACGAAGCTCGATGCCGGCGCTCCCTGCCACACTGCCTTGAGCCGGTCGTAGGAGTCCCAGGCGTAGGTCAGGTCGAAGCCGGCCCGGTGCATCTCCAGGTCGCCCCATTCGGCCAGCAGCATGATCCGCCGGGGCACCGCGGCGCGGATGCTTGGGTACCGCCTCGCGCCAGAAGTCGATCGGGATGAAGCCGGCGACGTCGACCCGGAAGCCGTCGATCCCGAACTCCTTCAGCCAGTGCTGCATGGTGGCGATCATCTCGCGCCGGACCGCGGGATTCTTGTAGTCCAGCTGCGCGACGTCGGTCCAGTCGGTCAGCTTTCCCTTCTCATCCCGTGGCACGCTCGGCTCGCCGCGCTCGTTCCGGACGTAGTAGTCGGGGTGCTGCTTGACCCAGGCATGGTCGGGAGCGGTGTGGTTCGGCACCCAGTCGAGGATGAGCTTCATCCCGCGCCGCATGCACCGCCTCCACCAGCGCCCGGAAGTCCGCGGCATTGCCGTACGCGGGGTTGATGCGCGCGGTAGTCTCTCACCGCATATGGCGACCCCAGCGTTCCCTTCCGGTTGAGCGTGCCGATCGGGTAGATCGGCATCAGCCACAGCACGTTGGCCCCGGACGCCTGAATGCGATCGCAGCCCATCGATGAGGCCACGGAAGTTGCCCGAGGGCGAGAAGTCCTGGACGAACACCTCGTAGAGGGCGCTCCGCGCGACCCAGGATGTGTCGGGCAGGGCAGGGGCTTGGCCCGAACGCGCGCCGTGCCGCTGTGAGGGACATTGCTATGAATGCACAGGCCAGACGATTCAGCATGTGATCGCTCCTAGTTTCGGTCACACGGAGGCGGCGAGCGGAGGGACGGATCGCGGAAGGATGACACCGCGCTTGATCTTCCGCCTTTCCGCCGTTCCGCTTTGCACGCAGCGCCGCCGCCATCGGCGACGACGCTGTGGCCGACTCGCTAAGCGAAGAGCTCAGTAACCGGGATTCTGCACCAGGTTGGGGTTGGTGGTGAGCTCGGATGCGGGGAGCGGATACAGATCCCGGAACGACTCGGTCGCCGTGCCGGCCGGCGCGCCGCCCTTCCATGCCCAGACTAGGTCCCGCCGGTGAACTGGCCGTAGCGAACCAGGTCGGTCCGGCGGTGGGCCTCCCACAGCAGCTCGCGGCCCGCTCGTCCAGGACGAAGCTGCAGCGTGAGCGTCGGCGTCCGGGATGTCGCCGCTGGTGTTCGCCGTACGCGCGCTGCCGAAGGGCGTTCACGTAGGCCAGCGCCTGCGCCGGGTCGCCGCCGCCGCCCCTGAGGTGGGCCTCGGCGTAGATGAGATACGCGTCGCCCAGCCGGAACATCGGGAAGTCGGTGTCAGGATGAACCGCGTTGGAGCCCTGCGCCCCCGCGCTGGTCACGTTGACGAACTTGGGCGCCGGGATGCCCTCGCTGAAGTTGCTGATGGTTGCCGATCTGGACGCGTCTGCTGATCGGTCCAGAAGAACGACCTGCGCGGATCGGCCGGGTCGATACCGGTTGTAGGCCTCCGGCTTGAGCCGCAGACCGAACCAGCAGCCGTCAACGCCGTAGTTCGCCGGCCGGCATGGTGCCGCCGCAGGACGCGTGGACCAGGAAGGTGGTGCCACCGAAGGTCTGGGTACGGAGGCCGTCCTGGATGATCGGGAAGATGATCTCCGGCGACGTGTTGTTGTCCGCCTGGAACAGGTGACGATAGCTGGGGTCCAGCGTGAACGGGCCCGCGATCACCTGCTGCACCGCGGCCAGGGCCTGGGCATACATGCGGCGTGCCGGTGTAGACCTCCGCATTCAGGTAGAGCTTGGCCAGCAGCATGGCGCCGCGGCTTCCTTGGTGGCCCGGCCATAGGTCCCGCTGCCGGTCGCGGCCGGCAGGTCGGCCTGCATGGCGGTCAGCTCGCTCACCAGGAAATCGAAGATCGCCTGGCGGGTGCTCTGCAGCGGCGGGGTGAAGCCGATCGGGTCGGCCTCCGTCACCAGCGGGATGTTGCCGAACAGATCGATGCCGTGCCAGTAGCTGAGCGCCCGGAGGAACCGGGCCTCGGCGCGCCAGATCTGAATGTCGGCCGTGAGCTCGGGCGAGACGTTCCGCTGCGCCAGCGTGTCCGGCGGTGGTCTTGCCGCAGGAATTCGTTCGCCAGGCTGACCTGGAAGGCCACCCGGTAGTACATGGCGACGACGAACGGGTTGGCCGAGGCCCAGAGCTGGGTATTCATCTCCGGGCAGCCCCGGGTCGCCCCAGGCGATCACCGCCTCGTCGGTCGGCAGCTCCTCCGCCTCCCAATAGAGACGGAGGTACTGGGAGAATCCCTCGTCGATGCCCTGAATGTCCCCGTTCCCGGCCGGTCCCCGCTGCCCGCTGACGGCCAGGCCGGCGTAGATCTTGGCGAGCAACGCCCGGTAGGAGCTGGGGTCGTTGAAGTAATTGGCGTCGCTGATCGTGCTGATCGGCAGCTTCGGTCGTGTCGGTGCAGCCGCCGGCCCCCAGCATCAGGAGCGTGGCGGCGATAAGCGCACGACGCGGATTGCGGTTCATGGCTCGGTCCCTTCTCGGGGTGATTGCGTCCGTGGTCATGGCTTATAGCCTGAAGCTGATGCCGGCGCTGAACGTCCGCGACCGGGGATAGATATTGTTGTCGATGCCGTTCACGGTGAGGTCTGCGAGGGGTTGAGCGGCGTGATGTTCGCGCTCGGATCCACGCCGCTGTAGCCGGTGACCGTGAACAGGTTCTGCACGCGTTCCGAACGCCCGGGCCGACTGGCCGCCCAGATTGAAGGTGTAGCCCAGCGTGATGTTGTCCATCCGCAGGAAAGAGGCGTCCTCCACGTAGACATCCGACTGCAGCTGCTGGGTCGCGAACCCGGTCTCCAGCACCGAGTTGTGCAGGTTGTAGGGCGAGTTTCCGGCGGTGAGCTCGCGATAGTTGCCGTTGGCCGATGCCACGTTGTTGTAGATGTAGTTGCCCATGTACGACCGCAGGGTGAAGCCGAGATCGAAGCTGCCCCAGGTGAGGTAGGACGAGTGGCCCAGAATCCATTTCGGGGCCGGGTCGTGGAAGGGCCGGAGATCGCCCTGGTTGATGATCCCGTCGCCATTCTGATCCACGTACAGGTCCTGCTCGTTGATGGTGCCGTCGGGCGAGGCCGTCGACCCGCCCCCCATTCACGTCCCGGTAGATCGGCTTCCCGTTCTCCCGGATGTGCTCGTAGACGTAGAACGAGTTCACCGGCACGCCCGGCTGCAAGGACCTGGATCTTGGTTCCCACGCCGCCGGAGACGTCGCCACTGAGAATCTTCAAGGCGTCGCCCGCCGAACGGGGTGATGGTCCGCAGGTTGTTGGTGTTGTGGGCGGCCGTGAAGTCGGCCTGCCAGGTGAGGCCCGCTCGCTCGCTGGGTTGCAGCAGCCGGAGCGCCGAGGCTCATCTCGATGCCGTAGTTCCGCATGCTGCCGATGTTGGTGGTGACGAAGTTCGACAGGTTGGTGAACGCCGCCACCGGCACGTTGAAGAGCAGGTCGTCGGTCAGCTTGTCGTAGTAGTCGATCGGCCCCGGTGATCCGCCCGCCGGCAAACCCGAAATCGAGGCCGACGTTGAAGGCCTTGGTCTGCTCCCACTTGATGTTGGGATCCACCGCGCTGGGGCGGCTGGTGGTGACGATGGTGTCGCCGAACGCGTAGGTGGTCTGATTGTCGCTCAGCTGATAGGAGGAGTACTGCAGGTAGTTCCCGAAGGACTGGTTGCCGGTCTTGGCCCAGGAGCCCCGGAGCTTGAGGTCGGAGAGCCACTCGACCCCTCGCAGGAACGGCTCCTGGGACAGGCGCCACGCGACCGACACTGACGGGAAGGTGCCCCAGGCGTTCTCCGATCCGAAGCGCGACGAGCCGTCGTGCCGCAGGGTTCCCGAAAAGATATAGCGATCGTTGATGTTGTAGTTCGCCCGTCCGTAGAAGGAGATCAGCTTGCTCCGCTGCTCGTAGAGGATCTCGGTCTGCCGTATCCGCCGGGACCAGTTCATCGTTGCCGCCCTGGTCGCTCGAGAGGCCGTTCCCCTCGTAGTAGACCGAGTCGAAGTGGGTCTGGCTCCAGGAATAGCCGCCGGTGAGGTCGAGCGAGCCCGGGCCCGAGCGGCTTCGGCGTGGTGTAGTTCAGGTAGGTCTCCAGCACCGTGCTGGTCTGCTGCGGATTGTACCGGGTCTGCTGGCCGCCCCGCCCGGTCGCCAGCTCGCGATGAAGGGTGCTGGGCGTGAAGTTCCTCCGCTTCGAGTCACTCGCGTCGAAGCCGAGGGTAGCGTTGGCCCGGAGCCCGTTGACCCACGGGCAGCCGATACTCGGCGTGCATGTTGCCGACGCGCGCGGTAGGTCTCGGCCTTCTCCTCCGCGAGATTCAGGATCTCGACCGGATTGTCGGCTGAGGTGGAGGCGGTGTCGGGCCAGTTGTAGTAGCCGGTGGACGCGGTCGGGATCGTTGATCGGCTGGGTCGGGCCGTACTGCGCCGCGTTGGAGAGCACGCCGAGGGGCGTGAACCTGTCCGACTGGCGCGAGCCCCGCAGGCTGAAGCGCAGGTTGAGCCGGTCGTTGGCGAGCCGCTGATTGTAGTTGGCGCCCGAGGCCGATGCGCTGGGTGCTGTTGCTCCTCGACGATGCCGTTCTGGTCGAGGAAGTTGAAGGAGAAGCGATAGTCCATCGCCGACGCCGCCGCCCGCGCAGCGACAGGTTGTGCTCCTGGCCGAATGCCGGTCCGGTCGATCGCGTCGAACCAGTCGGTGTTCTCGTTTTGCAGCTGGCCGACCTTGGTGGGCGCGTACTGCTCCACCGCGGAGCGGAACTCGCGCCGCATTGAGCATCGAGGGCAGCCGGGTGATCTGGGAGGCCGACGCCGAGCCGGTGTACTCGAAGCTGGGTTTCTGTGCCCGCCTTGCCCCGCTTGGTGGTGATCAGAATGACGCCGTTGGCGGCGTTGGTGCCGTAGATGGCCGCGGCCCCGGCGTCGCGCAGCACCGTCATGCTTTCGATGTCGTCGGGGTTGAGGAAGTTGAGCGGGTCCCGCCCGGAAGTGACCCCGCCGCCGGCGCCCCCAGCGGCTGCCCGTCGATGACATAGAGCGGCTCGTTGCTCGCGTTGGTCGAGGTTCCTCCGCGGATCCGGACCGAGGTCTTCCCACCCGGCTCGGTGTTCTCGACCACCTGCACGCCCGCCACCTTGTTCTGGATCAGCTCCGTGGGGGTGACCACGCGGCCCTGTGTTGAACTCCCCGGAAGCCACGTTGGTTACCGCGCCGGTGACGTTGCCCTGCCGCTGCTCGCCGTAGCCGACCACCACCAGCTCCGCCAGCTGCGCCGCCTGACCCGACAGTGCGACGTCCACGTCGAGTATCTCGTCACTCGGCCACGGTCACGAGGCGGGACGCCGGCGCGTAGCCGATCATCGACACCCTGAGGGTGTCGGTTCCAGCCGGAACCGCCGTGAGGAGATAGCCGCCGTCCGCCCGGGTCTGGGCAGTCCGGTCCCCGACTCTGACCACGGCCCCCTGGAGCGGCTGCTTCGAGGCGGAGTCGGTCACGTGTCCCCGGATCGAGCCGACGGGTTCCTGGGCAGCCAGTGGCGCAATCCACATCGCCGCGAGGAGCAGTCCGATGCTGTAGCGTAGCCCTCTCATGGTGCGTGACGTCCTTTCAGATGACACTCAGATGGCACGGAGAAGAGGTGTTTCAATACAGAAAGGCCCCGGCCGTGGAAGGACCGGAGCCAGGTGCAGCCGGGCGCAGAAGGCACGACGTGCCCGACCCGAGCAGGGGTGGAGCGCCGCACATCGGGATCGGAGAGCATTCTCCGGGAGCCCACAACGCTTTGTCTCACGGAAATTCTCACCCAGGAACAGAGGTACCAGGCGCTGCGCGCCGGGCCACAGCAGTAGGCTCGAATATCCCGACCGGGCTTGAGGGCGTCAAGGGTCGGGCCAGGGAGAACCAGGGGATGAGAGTGTATTGACTGGAAACGTGATGGTTCCCGCATGTGAGCCCTCGTTTCCTTGGTACCCGGGTGAGCGGCAACGGAGACCTCGCGGTGTCGATGGGAGGAGGAGTTCATGATGGGAGGCCTGAACTTGACAAAATAAGTTGTCAAGATACTGTAATACAGCATGACCGCCGCCGCTGTCCCCTCGCTCCAGATCGTCCGCCAGCCCAATCAGGCCCAAGTGCTGCTGCACCCGGAGCGCCGCCGCCTCATCGAAGCTCTTGCTGCCGGTCCCGACTCGGCGTCCGGGTTGGCCCGGCGCCTGGGCGAGAGCCGTCAGCGGCTCAACTACCACCTTCGCCTGCTGGAGGAGGCAGGGCAGGTCGAGCTGGCCGAAGAACGGTGGAAGGGCAGCAAGCCGGAGCGGGTGATGCGACTGGTCGCTCGCCAGTATGTGGTGGATCCCGCGGCGCTCGGGAGTGTGGCGGCCGATCCGGACGAGGTGGGCGACCGTTTCTCCGCCACCTATCTGGTGGCGCTGGCCTCGAGGACGCTGCGCGAGCTGGCGGAGCTGCTGGACCGGGCCAAGCAGAAACGGGCCCGGCTGGCCACCGCCTCGGTCAATACCAGCGTGCGAGTGGGATCGCCGGCGGCGTTCAACTACTTCCAGGGCGACCTGGCGCGCGCGGTGGCGCAAGTCGTCGCGAAACATCACCAGGAGCAGGGCACGGGACGCTGGTTCCGGGTCGTCGCGGGAGCGTACCCGGGCCCGCGTCCACCACGAGGACCCGAGGAGACCGGCGATGACTGAGCGAACCAAGGAGTTGGCGGAGACGCGGTCGGCGGAGGGGGAGATCGACGTCCGAGCGAGCGCGGATCGGGTGTGGCAGGCACTGACCGACGAGCGCGAGCTGATCCGTTGGTTCCCGCTCGATGCGAAGGTCGAGCCCGGTCCCGGCGGGAGCTTCTACCTGTCGTGGCTGAACGAGTTCGCCGCGACCGCCGAGATCCAGGTGTGGGACCCTCCTCGCCACCTCCGAACCGGCTGGAAGTTCCACGACGAGGGAGCCGCCCAGGTTACCGACTATTACGTCGAGACCAAGGGCGGACGCACGGTGGTCAGAGCGGTCACCTCGGGCTTCCCGCTCGATCCGGCGTGGGACGGCTGGGTCGAAGGCACCAACCGGGGCTGGGCCTTCGAGCTACGGTCGCTCAAGCACTATCTCGAACGGCACGTCGGCGAGCCGAGGCACGTGGTGTACCTTCGGCGCCGGACACCCGTCTCGAACCAAGAGGCGTGGGCACGGCTGTCGGGAGAGGAGGAGTTCGTCGCCCTGGCTCAGCGGCGGACAGGTATTCGACCGGCGTCCGGCGAGCCAGTTCTGCGCGGTCGTGAACGATCCTGCGGACGCGCTGTTCCGACTCTCGGTCGAGCCGGGAGGGCCGGGGGTCCACGAGCGGGAGGTCGTGCTCTGGCTTTCGGCCTGGGGAGATACGGAAGAGCGGGTGGAACAGCTCAGGGCCAGATGGGCCGGGGTGTTGCAGCGGCTATTTCCCGAAGCTTCAGCGGTGTGAGGAGTGTTCGCCACTCCCATAGTGACTCAGGGCGCGCTGTCTGCGACGGTCGCGAGGACGCTCAAAGAATCCCTGATACGATCTGGTCGTACAGACGGCGGGGTGGGGAACCGGCCCCCTACTGACCAGCAGGTGGCGGCGGAGCGGAATGAGCAGTCCGGCTCGGTTTCGTTCGCCACAGCCGCGGTCTGATGGTTCGCGGCGCAGCCGCCGAGAAATGCGAGGAGAACTGGGCCGAGCATCAGGTGGCCGGGATGAACCATCATCTATACTGCTGCTGGGTCATCAGAAGTGAAAGGGTGGCGCCCTGAGCCACAGTCGAAGGCCCTCGAAAGTTCTTGGAGGGACGTAGCGCGGTGAGTCGGCAGAGCCTGCCCCGAGTGAAACGAGGGGCCGACGATCGCTCGTCGCTCCGTTCGATAGTGTGTAGCTCCGCTCGAGCGAGGGGTGGGCGGGTCGAGCACTGAGCAGCTCGAGAATAAGCTCTTCACCCGCGGCGACCCGATGGGAACCGGCCTATGGAAGATCCGCCAATAGGTGAGTCGCACTGGACGGTGGTATCCATGAGTCCGGGGATGGAGACGGCCAGCACGAACCCGGGCTCGGCCGGAACCGGCAGGGTGGGCCGTCGCCGCACCCGGTCAGGGCGCCCACCGCCAGCAGATGTACCGCTACTCGATTGCTCCTCCTGGTACCGGGCCGTAAGTTAGCGCCGCCTGCCATACAACCTCCTCAACATCGAGGGTGTCATGCGAAACCTCACCCTTCTCGCCGGCGCGATCGTCCTGGCCGGCTGCACCAAGGCCGAGGATCGGTCGGTCGGAGCCGCAAGCACCGGCGATACCGCCGCCACAGCGGCGACCACCGCAGAGGCCATTCCCATCTCCCTCAGCGAGCTGGCCGGAACCTGGAAGGTACGTACGACCGATGCGCAGGGCGGTACCCCGATCGAGACCCATATCCGCGCTACGGCCGACAGCTCGGACTGGACCATGGTGGGACCGGACAATAAGCCGGTTCCCGTCAGGGTGGTCGCGGTTGGCGGAGATAGCATCGTCACCGAAGCCGGCCCCTTCGCGAGCTACATTGTCAAAGGAGCCAAGGTCTCCACCCGCACCGTCTATCGGCTCCAGGGCGACAAGCTCGTGGGCACCACCGAAGCGCGCTACAAGATCGGCGGGCGGGACTCGGTGGCTCTTCGCGCAGCCGAGGGAACCCGAATGCGGTAGCTGACGGGGTGCCAGGACCGGGACTACCTTCAAACGAAAGAAGGTCCTCGCGTTCTCATAGAAGATGTCACGCGCTCACCCTTCGTCACCCCGGACCACCCGGACAAGAGTGACGATCTGCCCGGCATGCCGAGACGAGTGTTCGGCGGCGTGGAAGATCAGTCCCAGCGTGGTAGAAGGCAGCCGCTTGCGCCCGACCTCTCGCGGTAGAAGGAGACTGTCGGCGGGGACCGTCCGCAGATAATCGATCGGCCGCCTCCAATCCGGCCGGGAATCTCGCTAACAACGTGCCAGCTCGGGGCCGATCCTCGTGGACTGTCCGCTCGGCGGCGAGCGCCGCCATCTGATCGGGGCTGAGACCCTCCGCGCGCGAGTAGGTCAGCAGCCGGTCGAGGCTGCCGGGGAGGTGGGCCAAGTGAAAACCAATCGCGGCGGCGCCTCCGGGTCGGGCCCAGAGCTGTGCCGGTGTCAGGTCCCGCACGATTGGAATGACGTCCTCACCCACCTGCTGGATGGCATGAGCGGCGGGCTGTAGCAGCGGCTGAATGCCGGAGATCGGTCCGCGGAGCCAGACCTCGGGAATTGGTGCGGTCATCGAGACCTGTCTACCCTAGATCCACACGTCGTTCGGCGCGGTTCGCTCTCCGCCCGCCTCTCCCGTGTTTACCACCCCGCGCGGCTCGATCAGCAGCAGCTGCACCTCGCCGGCCGCGTAGGGTTTGTGCTCGACGCCCTTCGGCACCACGTACAGCTCGCCCGGCCCCAGGACGACCGCGCCATCCCGGAAGTCAATGCGGAGCTGGCCGTCCAGCACCAGGAACGCCTCGTCGGTCTCGGGATGATCGTGCCAGATGAAGTCGCCCTCGATGCGCACGACCTTGAACTGATAGTCGTTCAGCTCGGCGACGACCCTGGGACTCCACTGCTCGCTGACCATCCGGAGCTTCTCGGCGCAGATTGATCGCCCGGTACGCGGTGGTACTGGTTGCATCCATGGGGAACTCCAACGTGAAGGCTATACCGTCCGGCCCGAAGCCATGCCGGTCAGATCTCGAGCGTGATGCACGGTATGGGCGGTGAGAAGGCGAAGGGTGGCGAGCGGCGCGAGCGGACCGAAATAGGCGTGGGTCACTAGCGGCACCGGGCGCCGAGCGGCGGCTTGCCGCAACTGCTCCGCGGCCTGTTCCGCCGCATCGTGAAGCCGCTTCGCCGCGACGTCCGGCAGCAGCACGCTCGCCTCGCCGGCGTCGGGCACGACCTCCCGGGGCGACCGCGCACCACGGGGAAAGCGGTGGGTAGACGAGGACGACCGGCAGGATCAGCATCCGCGAGATCCACGCGGCCGAGGGAGAGACCTTGAGCCGCATGCTCTCGCCGCCGGCGGCTGCGTCCCGGCCCAGCTCGTAGGCGCGGCAGACGTGCAGCACCACGGCCGCGGCGGTCCACTTTCCCGGCGCCGGTCGCGCGCTGCCAGTCATCGGGCCCAAGCCGTTTGCAGGCGGCCAGGAACTCGCCTACGGCATTCTGATGCCCGGCGAGCGCAGCCCTCCACTGCCATGTATCTCGCATGTCGGCGTCCAAATACGGTTCCATAATGTAGTGACACTGGACGACACCGTCGCAGACCGTGATGATAGGGACATGAGCCGGTTCGCGGTACTCGAGGCGCCTTCCATACTCGGTCTGATGCCGACCGGCGTGGATGGCTTGTCCGACACGCTCCTGGCCGCGGGCCTGGCGACGCGGCTGCGTGCCCGCCATGCGGGACGGGTCGAGCCGCGGTCGCCGTACAGCGGCGACATCGATCCCGGGACGCGCATGCTGAATCCCCGCGCGATCGCCGAGTACTCCAGGCAGCTGGCCGATGCCGTGGGCGAAGTGCTCGATGGCGGCGAGTTTCCGGTCGTGCTGGGTGGCGACTGTTCCATCCTGCTGGGCGGCATGCTGGCGCTCCGCCGCCGGGGCCGGTTTGGGCTCTTGTTCATCGACGGGCACGCCGACTTTTACCATCCGGAGGCCAACCCGAACGGGCAGGCGGCCTCGATGGACCTGGCGCTCGCCACCGGGCGGGGACCGGAAGCGGTCACCGATATCGAGGGGCGCCGTCCGCTGGTGCGGGACCAGGATGTGGTCGTGTTCGGCTACCGCGACGCGGAGGAGCAGGCGGAGTACGGCAGCCAGCCGCTGGCGCCGAATATCCGGGCGATCGACCTGGCCGAGATCCGGCGGCGAGGGATCGAGGCAACGGTGAAGGACGCAATGGAGCATCTGATGCGGAGCGGCGCACCGGAAGGATTCTGGATCCACCTGGACGCGGATGTGCTGGACGACGCGATCATGCCGGCGGTGGACTACCGGATTCCGGGCGGACTCTCATGGGACGAGCTGGGCTTGACGCTGCGGCAGGCGGTGGAGTCAAGGCGCGCGGTGGGTCTGGAGGTCACGATTTACAATCCCAGGCTCGACCCGGACGGGTCGTCCGGGCGGGGCCTGGCTGAGACTGTCGGGGCCGCGCTGGCGGGCTCAGTCGGCTGATGCCGGCAGACCTAGCGTACCGCAGCACTGTGCTCCCACCGGTTGGCATCACGTTGGCGTGCCGGGCGATCAGCCTCCAGCGCCCGCCGTCAGGTCACCGACAGCGAAACCGGCACCCGGAGGAAGCGACGATAGCGCGCCACCTGCTGAGCCAGATTGCGCCGCTGGCTCGGAGTCAGCCGCCTGAGTGGGCGGACGTCCATCACGAATCCTTCGGCCGCCGGCATGGTTCTCCAGGTCCCCGCCACCTGTCCGCCGACCACGAGCGCATGCTGAAAGCTTCCCAGCACGTACGCGGGACGGGGTACTACTTCATGGTCCCGGTACGCCACCAGGTATTCGTCATACACCGGCAGCAGGTGTACGGCGCTCTTCCCAACAGAGCCGGCGGATGCGGCGCGGCCGAGGAACCAGTACCGGAGGCCGTCCACATCGCGAGACCGGGCGCCGGCAATCTCCAGCCCGCGCCTGGCATCCGAGGTCGGCAGTCCGGACCACCAGACGAAGTCCCGCACCGTGGCCGGACCGTGACTCCGGAAATATCGCTTCGTCAGCTCGGCCAGCCCCTCGTCCCGCTGCAAGCGCGCGGTGGCCGCCGCGCGATCGGACAGCAGCGCATAGGTGGACCGCTTGCCGCGCCGGGGGCCGCTACAGATCAGCCCTTCCAGCTCGGCGTACATCGCGATGTGGGCCAGCTCCCGGTTGCCGGCCGGCAGTCCGGCGCGCTGGAGATGGGGGCCGAGCTCCTGGCGGGTGAGACAGCCGTTGTCGCCGAGTGCGCGCTCGAGGACTCCCATTGCGCGGGCCTTGACCCGGGCATCGAGGCCGAGCTGAAGGTCGTAGGGGCCCATTCGGCGCTGCACCTGAGGCCCGGTGAGATCCAGCATCCAGCGGATGTCGGCGGCGGCGACGAAGTGCCAGGTGGGACGGAGGATGTGGGTGCGGAGGATGCGACCCCGATCGATCGCGCGCTCGATGGCGGCATCGGTCGTGCCTGGCGGCGAACGAAGGCCGAGTCCCCATTTGGCCGGGCCATACTCCTGAGCCTGCACCGCGCCGAACCACGCGACCAGCTTCTCCGGGCCGCGGGGGCCGGGACGGGTGATCCGCTGGTTGTGGAGTCTCTGGTCCGCGATCGGCAACGTGCGTCACTCTCCTTGACCGGAGGCCAGCGCCGGTCAGCACTGACGGCTTCCCGTCCCGAGCGGAGCTGTCCGCTCGTCCCGATGTCACGTCTGTCCCGCTGATCCCGCTGTCCCGCTGTCACGCTGTCCCGCTGTCCCGCTGTCGCGCTGTCGCGCTTACCCGCTTACCCGCTTCTCACTTACCCGCTTTCTTACTTACCCGCTTACCTCTCCTTCCGATACATCCTCATGGCAATCGGTGCCGCCACCAGCACGATGACGGCGGACGCCACCAGCACCCACATTACGTCGGTCCCTGCCGGCTGTCCGTGCATCAGCGCGCGTGATGCGTTCGCCAGGTAGGTCACCGGGTTCCGGCCCACCACGGCCTGAAGCCAGCCCGGCATGGTGGACAGCTCCACGAAGATGTTGCTCGCGAATGTCAGCGGCATCAGAAAAATAAAGCTGGTGGTCATGACCGACTCCGGCGTTCTCACCAGCATGCCCACGATGATCCAGAGCCAGGACAGGGCAAAGGCGAACACCAGCACCAAAGCCACGGCCAGGATCACGCCGACGGCGCCGCCCTGAGGGCGGAAGCCCAGGATGAATCCCACCACGAGAATCAGCGTCGACGCAACCGAATAGCGAAACAGGTCGCCCGCCAGAGCGCCGAGCAGGGGAGCCGGCTGCCACATGGGCAGCGAACGAAACCGGTCGAACAGCCCCTTGTTGATGTCGGTGTTGAGCCCCATGCCGGTGTACACCGTGATGAAGATGACGGTCTGCACCAGCACCCCCGGCAGCAGGTACTGGATGTACTGCCGCGGCGTGCCCGCGAGCGCGCCGCCGAAGATGTAGGTGAACAGGAGCGTGAACATGATCGGCATCACGGTCACGTCGAAGAGCTGAAACGGGACGTGCTTGATCTTGAGCATGGCGCGCCAGGCCAGCGTCGCGACGGCAGACAGGGCCGAGGCCGGGCGGGGCCGGGCCCCCATGGCGAGCACCTGGTGGGTCCGCTCGCCCGAGGGAAGAACGTCGGTGGTCATGTCACGGCCTCCGGGACGGGGTGCTCCGCGCTGCCGTCCCGTGAGCGCCAGGAATACTTCGTCCAGGCTCGGGTTTCCCACCGAGAACTCGGCGACTTCCACGCTTGCCTGCGTGAGCGCGGCGAGCACCTCGGCCGCCTGACCCGGGTTCGAGAGCCGCACCGCCAGCTCCATCGGCTCGCTTACCGGCAGGAGCCCATCGCCCAGGACCCGCGCCACCAGCTCCTCCGCCAATCCCCGCTGGTCCGCGCTCGCGAGCCTCAGGTGCAGCGCGCTGGCGCCGACCGATGCCTTGAGCTCGCGGCTGGTACCCTCGGCGATGACCCGGCCCCGGTCCACCACCGCGAGGCGTTCCGCCAGCCGGTCGGCCTCGTCCAGATACTGAGTCGTGAGGAGGACGGTGGTCCCCTCCGATGAGATCCGCCGCACCAGCTCCCACACCTGGTTCCTGCTCCGGGGATCGAGCCCGGTGGTCGGCTCGTCGAGGAAGAGCACCTCGCGGAATCGCCACCAGGCTGGCGGCGATGTCGATGCGGCGCCGCATGCCGCCGGAGTAGGTCTGCACCTGCCTTCCCGCGGCCTCCGCCAGACCGAAGGCCTCGAGCAGCTCCGACGCGCGCTCCCGGGCGCCGCGCCAGGAGAGCCCCAGCAGCCGTCCCACCAGGATCAGGTTCTCGTACCCGGTGAGGTCCTCGTCCACCGAGGCGTACTGGCCGGTCAAGCTCACCTTCTCGCGCACCGCCCGGGCCTCGCGCACGACATCGTGGCCCAGCACGCTGGCAGTACCGGCCGTGGGGCGGAGCAAGGTGGTGAGAATGCGGATGGCGGTGGTCTTGCCGGCGCCGTTCGGCCCCAGCAGGCCGTAGACCGATCCCTCGCGAATGTGGAGGTCCACACCATCGAGCGCGCGAGTCTCACCGAAGGTCTTGACCAGCCCGCTGGTTTCGATCGCGTTGGGCAACAGCTCACCTCGAGCTATGGCGGTACGGCGGTACGGCGGTAAAAGGTGTCCAGTCCGACAGACGTCGGGCACCGCTCGGCATTGATGTTAAACTCAGATATTGGCTGGCGCAGGGGACGCCTGCGTCCGTGGCCGACGCACATATGTAAGGAGGAAACATGAAAATCGGAATCATCGGCGCGGGTCAGATCGGCGGCACCCTGGCGCGGCGCCTCAGAGCGGCGGGACACGACGTGTCCATCGCCAACTCGCGCGGCCCAGCCTCTCTCGCTGCACTGGCCCAGGAGACCGGCATACGGCCGGTCACGGTGGAAGAAGCAGCCCGAGCGGGTGACGTGGTCATCGTGACCATTCCGATGAAGAACGTCGCTCGTCTTCCAGCAGGTCTATTCCAGGGCGTGCCTGACAACGTGGTCGTGATCGACACCGGCAACTACTACCCGCGGCAACGAGACGGGCGAATCGATGCGATCGAGCGGGGTATCACCGAGAGCCGCTGGGTTGCCCAGCAGCTCGGCAGGCCAGTCGTCAAGGCATTCAACAACATCTACGCCCGGCATCTGTTGGAACGCGGTAAGCCGAGAGGCGCGCCCGGACGCATCGCCCTGCCGGTGGCCGGCGACGACAAGGCTGCGAAGAGCACCGTCATCCGGCTGCTCGACGAGCTGGGATTCGATGGAGTGGACGCGGGCAGTCTGGACGAGTCCTGGCGGCAGCAGCCGGGGACACCGGTCTACGGCAGCGATCTCGATGTCGAAGGAGTGCGAAAGGCCTTGTCCGCCGCGAAGGCTGAGAGGAGTGCCGAGTTTCAGGCGAAGGAAGGCAGCACCGCTGGCCGGAGCTAGCGAACAGCTTCCACGGAAAGAGACAGGTCGCAGTACTCGAAGCGCCCGTCCCGCCGGACCCGCTCTCCTCGCTCCAGCGCGAGCGGGCCGCGGAAAGATCGGTCCGGCGTACACACAGGTATGGAACTCGCCGTTCTCGCCGCAGGGATCTGCGGTTGACGGCAGATCGCGCAGCAGGCTGGCGTCGAACTCCCGGCCGGCAAAACCGGCATCGAGCTGAGTCGTGTCGACGCAGGTCAGGATGGCTTTGTAGCCGGCGTCCACGAAGTGCCGGGCCAGCTCGGCCGTATCCTGCCCCCAGAGTGGAAAGACCGGCGTCCAGCCGAGCCGCGCCAGCAGCTGCTCGCGATAGGTCGCGCACGTCGGCGAGAAAGAGATCGCCAAACGCCACTCGCGTCAAATCAGGATGCGCCAGCCGCAACAGGGCCAGTGCGGCAGCCAGTGCGTCCTCGTAGATGGCATTGCTGGCTGCGGCAGGGATCGTCGCTTCGACCAGCGGTAGTCCCAGCTCCGCCACCTGCGCCTCGAGCACGGCACGCCGGACGCCATGCATGCTGATCCGGTCGTAGTCGCCGGTGACGGTGGTGATCAGCGCAACGACCCTGACCGCAGGATCGGCCTTGAGCGCTTCCAGGGCGAGACTACTATCCTTGCCGCCGCTCCAGGCCAGCGCGACTGGAGTCGTCACGTCGCCGGGCAGGCGTCGCCGTGAGTCGCCCACTGGCGAGTGATGGCACGGCCCTCAGCGTCGAACGGCTGTGCAAAGCTGAAGGCGAACGGCGTGGCGCCGTGGGACTCGAGGTGGGCGATGCGGCTCACCGCCTCCTCCAATGATGGACGGTGGCCGGCGGGAACCCACCAGAGGGCGACGTACACCCCTTCGAACTTCTCGAACCACTCGCGTCTTTGCCGCATCACCTCGGCGTGGACGGTTCGGAAGACATACGCCCGTAGAGAATCGAGATCGGTCCACACCGACATGTTGATCAGGATGCCGTTGTCGTCGGGGTAGGGCCGGAACGCCGTGGCGTTGCCGTCCTCGGTCTGCAACCGCCAGACGAAGCCGGGACTCCGCTCCGCCAGGGCGTTGATCTCGTCCAGCCGGGCGACGAAGCCCTGCATGACCGGATCGGTGATGTTTCCGCGAGCGCGGCCGATGTTGACCTGCGCCAGGTGCCACCGGGCTGGCATTACTGCACCGCCTGTTGCCGCTCGGCTTCGACCGCGGCGCGCTCCCGCACGATCCAGCGACTGAACCGCTGGAGCAGCTTCGCCAGTACGTCTCGCGTGCTCTCGTCGGTCAGTCGAAGACTCTTGTCGAAACTTTCGTGAGCTGACGCAATCAGTAGCTCGGGCGGGGGGAGAGTGCGGGCATGCACGTGAGAGAGGAGCTGCCGCAGGTGGAGCTGGGCTCGCGCGGTGCCGATCCGGCTGGGCGACGCACCCATGAGCGCCACTGGCCTTCCCATGAGCGGTGCTCGGCCCGGAAGGCGCGAGCCCCAGTCGATAGCCGTGGTGAGCACACCTGGGATTCCGTCGTTGTACTCCGGGGTCGCGATGATAACGCCATCGGCGCCGCCGACTGATGCCTTGTAGGCTGCGACACTGGGCGGATCACCTTGGGCTTCCAGATCAGCGTTATAGAACGGCAGCTCGCCGATTTCAATCAGTTCGATCTCCATGCCCTCCGGTGCGAGCTCTTGAGCGGCCCGAAGCAAGGCGCGATTGAACGACCCGCGCCGGAGGCTTCCCGCAAATGCCACGACCCTATCGGCCACGGTGTGCCGGCCTTTCACGCTGTGCCCTGAAGAGCACCAGACGCTGGGCGCAGTTCGCACAAGCCTCGATGTGCTCGGCTATGGCAAGACACTCACCCAGGGAAAGTGTTGCCAGGAGGTACCCTTCCAGGCGACGAATGGTGAACTCACAGGTGAATCCCGGAGGGAATTCTATCATGTCTCACGGCACCCAATTGAGGGTGTAGTCCTCGGTCGTGGGCACGGCACCGCATAATGTGCACCCACCGCAGTCGGACGGTAATCCTCCGACACCCATTCAAGCGCAGCCGGCCTTTAAGGATTCACATGATCTCCCATCTGCTCTCTCTCTTCATCGCACAGTCTGCAATACAGCCGGGTGCCAATGTGTTCGGATCGCCCTTCGTGGTGGAGAATCCAAGGAAATACCTGCCACGGAGGATCGTGCCGCACGTGTTGCGCATGTCCGCACTCCAGCTCCGCGATCCACTCCTGTTCATCGTCCTGGCGAAAGCCGACGATCCGTCGCTCGATCATTTCAGTCGGCGTCCTGCCGAGCTTTTCCGGTGGTTTGCACGATAAGGACGCCGGCCAGGACCAGGAGGCCGCCAACCAGAGTGGACAGCGCCACCGACTCGCCCAGCAGCGCCACTGCCGCGACCACGGTGACCAGAGGCTCGATATAAAGGAATGCCGCGACCTGGGAGGCGTCGATCCGCTCCAGGGCCGCGTACCAGAACAGGTAGCCCAGCGCGGAGCACCCCACGCCGAGAAACAGGATGGCGATCACGCTGGTGGTGGACAGACGCCCGAATTCCTGCCAGCCGGCGGAGATTGCAAAGAAGGGCAGGAGCATGGCGGTGCCGGCGAACATGGCGGCGGTGATGGTCCTGGCACTGCCCACGCGTTTGAGGGTGTCCCGCCCCAGGATGGTATAAATCGCCCAGTTCACGGTGGTCGCGAGGACCAGGAGATCACCCTGGGTTGCGGGAAGGGCGAGAACCTCAGGTGAGAAGTCGCCCCGGGTCACCACGAGCAGCGCTCCGAGGGCGCCGACGCAGAGTCCCAGGATCTTGCGTGGGCCGAACGACTCTCCCAGAAAGAAAGCCGCGAGCAGCGCGGACCAGATCGGCGTGACCCCGATCAGCCACCCGGTCCTGACGGCGGTGGTCAGGGCCAGCCCGTGGACCTGGATCATCTGATGGACGAAGATGCCGACGAAGCCCATCAGCATGAGCATGGGCCACGCATCTCGCGGCGGAATAAGCGGTTCGCGTCTGAGGCTGAGAATCAGGATGAGGACCGCCACGCCGATGGCGAAGCGGCTGAAGATCAGCGTGACCGGTGTGACCTCCCGGAGCGCGGCCTTGGTGGCGACGAAGGAGATGCCCCAGAGCACCACGGCGCTGAAGGCGGCGAGTCGCGCGGCATGAGCCGGTCGCACGACGGGGTTAGCGCCGGGCGAACTTCAGGTGGGTGACGTTGGGCGCGGCGACGGTGCGCACCGGCCTCAGGCCGTGGAGATCGGTGACGCCTTCGAACAGGCGCTCACCGCCGCCGAGCAAGGTCGGCGCCAGGTGGAGCTGCATCTCGTCGACCAGCCCCGCATTGAGATACTCGCGGGCGATGTGGGCGCCGCCGGCGAGGGCGACGTCCTGACCGTTTGCGGCTTGTCGCGCCAGCTCGTAGGCCTTCCTGATGCCGTCGGTCACGAAGGTGAAGGTCGTGCCGCCCTCCAGTGTCAACGGGGGACGAGGATGGTGCGTGAGGACGAAGACCGGGTGATGGAAGGGCGGGTTGGATCCCCACCAGCCGTTCCACGGTTTCTTCGAGTCCCAGGGACCGGGATGGCCGCCAAACATGTTCCGGCCCATGATGGTCGCCCCGATGTTGCTCAGCAGCTCCTCGAAGACCGGCGTGCTCTGGTCCACGGCGCCGCCCTCGAGCCCGTGCGGTGCCCGCCATGCGGCCAGGCCGAGGGCCCACTCATGCAGCCCCTCTCCGCCGATCCCGAGCGGGTTCTCCACGCTCTGATCGGGTCCTGAGGTGTATCCATCGAGCGATATCGAAATTCTAAAGCGCAGTCTGCTCATCTATGATTCCTCAGAGCATTGGCTATCAGCCCTCGGGCTTTCGCTACCTGTCCAGCTCGGCAATGCGGGCTCTTACCAGTCGCTTGACCAGTCCGGCGGGCGGCGCCTTGGAGTGGGGGAACCGGATGGTGCCCTTCGAGGTCTCGTAGCCCTCCAGCTCCTTTGCGTGGGCGCGGCGGATTGCGGGGCCTATCGGATAGAGGCTGCTGTGCTGTTTGAAGCCCGCGTACCAGACCAGCGGCTTCCCCTCCAATCGAAAGGCGGGGATCCTGTAACTGAAGGCTTCCACAACGCCCGGGGCCGCGGCGAGGATCGCCTCGCGCAGCTGCTTGAGATGTCTTCGGGGCCCGGGCGGTAAAGCCGCGAAATAGGCCCGCACCTGCGCTGCAGCCTGTTTGGCGTCGGCCTTAGAACGACTCGAGGAGGGCATGGTCATCTCCGGTTCAGCAGAACAAGGTGAGTCAGGGCCAATTTGGCCGCAAGGTTGACCTCTCCACCTCTGGGGCAACCTTGTGGATTGCCGCTGCCACCGCGCCAAGGAGGGTATCACGTGATCCGATCCGTTCTTGTGCTTCTGCTCCTGCTGATAAACGCCCGCCAGCTGCGGTCCCAAGCCGACTACGCCGCCCCCATCATGGCCGGGATCAGCAACCAGGGACGTAACCCTGGACGATCCGTACGTCGCTGCCGGGGACCGGGCGTACCTGATCGGCTCGCAGGATGGGAATTTCCCGGACATGGGCGGCCATGTGCCTGGCGAAATGGGCGGGCTCTGGGTCCACCCGATCAAGCTGATCGACGGCTTCTGGGTCCGCGTCACCGACGTGGCGACCAACCAGGAGCGGGCCGTTGTCGGCGAGCCCACGAGTTCCTCAACTATCCCTACGGCAATCGGTTCCGGTACGGCGCCGTTCTCGACAACCTCGACATCGAGCGCTTCCAGTTCAGCCCCGACGGGCAGCCTGGTGTGATCGTGCAGTACACCCTCAGGAACAACAGCAGCTCGCAGGCGAGATCTGCATTTCGATGTATCGGTGAAGACGGACCTGAGACCCGTTTGGTTCTCCGAAAAGCTCGGGATTCAGGATACGGACGACAGCGTAGCATGGGAGCCGAGCGTCAGGGCCTTCGTCGGGAGGGATAAGGGATACAACTGGTTCGCCGTCTGGGGAGGCACTAGTTCCGGAGCGGTACGAGCCTCTGCCGAACCCGAAACCGATTGTGACCCAGGGACCCGGGGTAACCGCCGGCTCCCGTCATCGGCTTTCGGTAGCGCCCCAGGATTCAGCGACTCTGACGCTGGTCGTTTACGGGATCGGCGACCAACAGATCGGATGCGCTGCGCGCCTACCGCTACCTCGCTACCCATCATGCCCGGCTGCTGGCAGGAGAAAAGGAAGCACTACGCCTCCATCATCGAGAAGGCCCGAATCACGATTCCCGATCAGCGACTCCAGGAAGTGTACAACTGGGTCCGCATCAATACCGAGTGGATGGTGCGGGACGTTCCCGGGCTCGGCCGGGGTGTGAGCGGCGGCGCTGATGGAGTATCCCTGGTGGTTCGGCACCGAGACCTACACCCTGCAGGCGTTCGTGGCGACGGGCGATTTCGAGCTCGCCAAGCAGACGTTGCGCCTACTGAAGAACCAGTCCATGAAGGCCAATGGGAATGGCCGGATCCTGCACGAGATAACCACCCATGGTGCCGTGTCCAATCCCGGCAACACACAGGAGACAGCTCAGTTCATCCTTACGGTGGGTAAGGTGGTCGAGTGGACGTGGAGACCTCGATTTTGCGAGGGAGATGTATCCAGCCATGACATTGGGTCTCAAATGGCTGCTGACCGACATGGACCAGAACGAGAATCTGTTCCCGGCAGGCTATGGGATCATGGAAGTCCTGGGTTTGAACGCGGAGGTGATCGATGTGGCGGTGTACACCCAGCAGGCGCTGGAAGCGACAGGTCGGCGTCGGCTGGTGCTCTCAACCAGCCACGCGCATCGGCCCGGTATCTGAAGCTCGCGGCCGAGCTGAAAGCGAAAATCAACGAGCGCTTCTGGATCGAGGAGGAGGGATCATACGCCGATTTCTATGGAACCAGGTGCGCAGGCGATGACCACCGCGGAAGGCGCTAGTCACCCAGATCGGACTCAAGGGTGACAGATCGAGTTGACGGAGCGTGACCGGGAGCTGATGCGAGGACTATGAGCGGCTGAAGCAGAAGTTCTCCACCATGCCCGACAGCAGCAGAGGGTGGACCACCAACCGGAACTGGGTCATCGCTACGCCGATGGAGCGCGGGCATCGCACCGCGAGAGCGGGCGCTCGCGGCTCCTCGACAAGATCAGGAAGGAAAACGTCGGAGAGTACGGTCCGTTTCTGTCGGCCACCGAGAAACAGGCGATGATGACCATCTCGACCGGGGTCCAGGCGGTGGCGGAAGGAAACTATGGCCGCACCGACGAGGCGATGTGGTATGTCGACAAGATCGTGCAGACGTTCAACCGGAAGTTACCAGGCTCGATCTCAGAGATGATGCCTGACTATGGCGGCTTCTCCATTGCCTGGACCAGCTATGGGATCGTAGTACCGCTCATCGAACATGTCTTTGGCATTCAGCCGGATGCGCTGCACAAGACCGTGGTCTTCGAGCCGCACCTGCCTACGGGGTGGGAGGACATGAGCATCGAGGCTCTCCCTATCGGAACCAATCGTCATTTCCTTCTCGCGGGCAATGACAGACAGGGGGATCGAGTATGGCTTCGAGGCGGAGCATGCGGGGTGGAGCCTCGTCCTCAAGGTGAAGGAAGTGCCCGGTGCCAAGTATTACCTGAACGGCAAACCGGTTGCGCTCAGTCCCGCCGGCATCCGCATGCTCGGCAGAAAGAATCGCCTGCTGCAGGTTCCGCCAGCAGTGACCATGATCGTGAGGTAAACCTATCGGTACCCGCTCGCGTCGGCCGGCTTGCCGGGGTCCTGCACCTCCCGCATATAGCGCCAGGCATCAGGGCGCGAGCCATCGAGATCGGTAAAGCCGTAGACCTGGCCAGATCGCCGCTGGAGAGCGACTGTCCGTTCCAGCGGGACCGATCGGGGTCGGCCGCAAGCGCGACCACGGCGCGGCCGACGAAGCGGGGCGTCTCCGAGATCACGAAGTGCGGAACCCGTTGGGTGGCGTCGCGCCAGTTGTCCTCCGTCACACCGAAAGTCTCCAGCATCATCTCGGACCGCAGCCATCCGGGCGTCAGCGCGACCGAAGTCGCCTCGTAGGGAGCCAGGTCTCTGGCGTGGGCCCATGCCATACGGTTCACCGAGACCTTGGCCAGGTCGTAGAACGGATTGATCCGGTAATGCTCGGCATTGTATTCGGCGGTGCCGTCGTTGACCTCGACCAGGAGCCCGCCGGGCCGCTCGATCAGGAGCGGCAGCGCATGGTGAGCGGTGATGAGATGGGTATGCACGCCGAGCGTGAGGAGGCGGAGTCCGTTCTGAAGGTCATGCTTCCAGACCGGCTGGTCCCATTCCTTGAGGTTCTCTCCGCCCCAGATGTCGTTGACCAGGATGTCGAGCCGGCCCTGCTCGGACCGGATGCGGGCGACGAGATCTCTCACCTGGTCGGGCACGAGATGATCCACCTGCACGGCGATGCCGGTGCCCCCGGCCAATGAGACCAGCTCGCCGGTCTCTTCGATCGTCTCCGGTCTGGCGTACTCCGACTGCTGGGTGCGCGTGGTTCGGCCCGTGACATAGACCGTGGCACCGGCAGCGCCCAGCTCGACAGCGATGCCCCGGCCGGCCCCGCGGGTTGCCCCCGCCACCAGTGCCACCTTCTTCCTGAGTGTCATCCCGAATTCTCAGTGGCTTGAGGGAGTCTGCTCATCGGCATGACGATGTCCTGCAAAACTCTCATTGGGATTGCAGAAGCTAACGCAGCAGAACTGATCCAACTCAATCTGCAGTGGCTTGCATCACCGGCATTCTCCCTAGTCGGCCCGCTTGCCTGACCCTCTGCCTCTGGCGACCTTTCACCCATGGACCTCGATCACCTCATCTCCGAGCTGGTTGCCGGTAAAACTGCGGCGCTGGCTCGGGCGATTTCGGTGGTCGAGAACGGCCGGCCCGGCTTCGAGCAGCTCCTGGCCGAAGTCCACCGCTCCCTCGGCAAAGCCCGCCGCATCGGCATTACCGGCCCGCCCGGGGCCGGGAAGTCCACCCTGGTCGAACGCCTCGTCACGGCCTACCGCGCCGCCGGCCTCAAGGTGGCAGTGGTCGCGGTCGATCCCACCAGCCCATTCACCGGCGGCGCCCTGCTCGGTGATCGCATCCGCATGGAATCAGTCGCCCTGGACCAGGGCGTCTACATCCGATCGATGGCCACCCGCAGCTCGCTGGGGGGCCTGGCCACCACCACGCGCGAGGTGTGCGACCTGCTCGACGCCGCCGGGTTCGACCGTATCCTGGTCGAAACCGTGGGCGTGGGCCAGTCGGAGCTGGCGGTTGCCCGGATGGCGGACTCGACGGTGCTGGTGCTGGTGCCGGAATCGGGTGACGGGATCCAGACGCTGAAGTCGGGCATCATGGAGATCGCGCGACATCTTCGTGGTGAACAAGGCAGATAGGACCGGAGCCGAAAAGCTACGACAGGAGATCGAGATAACCCTGGGGATACGCAGGGGGAATGCGTTCAAGAACTTTCCCGCGTCACCATGGGATGCAAGGGCGTCAAGGTAAACGCGAAGGGATCGAAGACCAGAGAGGTTTCGGCCCCCTCGGGCGCTTCGCGACCCTCAGGGTGACAACGGCGCCTGGG
This sequence comes from uncultured Gemmatimonadales bacterium, assembly GCA_963810165.1. Classification (GTDB taxonomy): domain Bacteria; phylum Gemmatimonadota; class Gemmatimonadetes; order Gemmatimonadales; family GWC2-71-9; genus CAVVWJ01. Next base: position 33,272 of record CAWEMG010000049.1, on the reverse strand, counting down.
AGAATCCGGTGTTGCTGACGACCGCAGCCAAGGGCGAGGGCGTCTCCGACCTCGTTGCCGCACTCGACCGCCACCACGATCATCTCACCACTCGGGCGAGCTGGAGCAGCGCCGCCGGCGCCGGCTTTCCGATCGCACGCGCGAAGTCGTGGACCGCGCCACCCGGAAGTGGATCTGGGAAGAGACCCGGGCCGAGCAGCTGATCGACCAGCGGCTGGACCAGGTCGTCGCGGGGCGGCTGAGTCCATACGAAGTGGCGGCGGAAGTTCTCGACGGCCTCAAACAAGGTGCGCGCATATGACGGCACGCCGTGCCAACCGAAACGCCGACGCGGCTCGACTCTCGGAGCAGGAGCGGGAGCTGGCCCAGCTGCGAGCCGAGGTGACTGCATGGCGCGCAAAGGCGGGCGCACTTCCCACTCGTGAGGATCTGGGCGCCACCTCGGTCGAACCGGTCTATACCCCGCTCGATCTCTCGCCCGATGTGGTCAGCTCGACCGGGCTGCCGGGACAGTTTCCTTATACCCGCGGGATCCACCCCACGATGTACCGGGGCCGGCTCTGGACCATGCGGCAGTTTGCCGGCTTCGGCACCGCCGACGACACGAACGAGCGCTACAAGTTCCTGCTGGAGCGGGGCCAGACCGGCCTCTCGGTGGCCTTCGACTTTCCCACCCTGATGGGCTACGACTCGGATCACCCCCGCTCGGAGGGCGAAGTGGGGAAGTGCGGGGTGGCAATCTCGAGCCTGGCCGACATGGAGACGCTGTTCGACGGGATTCCGCTCGATAAAGTCTCCACCTCGATGACGATCAACGGCCCCGCTGCCATGCTCTTCTGCTTCTACGTCGCGGCGGCCGAGCGCCAGGGCGTGAACATCGCGGAGCTGCAGGGCACGATCCAGAACGACATCCTCAAGGAGTACATGGCGCAGCACGCCTGGATCTTTCCGGCTGAGCCCGCGCTGAAAATCATCGTAGACCTGTTCGAATGGGCCGCGGAGCACACCCCCAAGTGGAACACCATCTCCATCTCCGGGTATCACATCAGGGAGGCAGGTTCCACCGCCGCCCAGGAGCTGGCGTTCACGCTGGCCAATGGCTTCTGCTACGTGGAGCATGGCCTGGCCCGGGGCCTCGCGGTGGACAGCTTCGCGCCCCGTCTCTCCTTCTTCTGGGACATTCATAACGACTTTTTCGAGGAGGTCGCCAAGCTGCGGGCCGCACGCCGGGTGTGGGCCCGCCACATGCGCGAACGCTACGGCGCCCATGACCCGCGCAGCTGGAAGATGCGGTTCCACTGCCAGACCGCCGGGGTGACGCTCACCGCGCAGCAGCCGCATAACAACGTCGCGCGGGTGGCCTATCAGGCGATGGCGGCGGTGCTGGGCGGCACCCAGTCTCTGCACACCAACGCGTTCGACGAAACCCTGGCCTTGCCTACCGAGGAATCCGTCCGCATCGCGCTGCGGACTCAACAAATCCTGGCCTACGAGACCGGCGTGGCGGACGTCGCCGATCCGCTAGGCGGCTCGTACTACCTGGAAGCGCTGACCGACGCCATGGAGCGGGAGGCGGAGGGACTGTTCGCCGAGATCGAAGCCCAGGGCGGAGTGGTGCGGGCGATCGAGGGCGGCTGGTTCCAGCGGCAGATCGCGCATTCGTCCATGCGGTTCCAGGCCGAGCTGGAGCAAGGGCGGCGAACGATTGTCGGCGTCAACGACTTCGTGGAGGAAGCAGAAGCCCCGGTCGAAATTCTGAAGGTCGGCGATGCGGCGGAGCGCACTCAGCGCGACCGCATCGCCGCGCTCCGCGCCCGCCGCGACAGCGCGCTGGTGGCGCAGCGGCTTGAGGCGCTCGGCCAGGCTGCCCAACGCGAGGAAAACATCATACCTGCGATGCTGGATTGCGCGCGCGCGTACTGCACGCTCTACGAGATCCGGCATGTGCTCGAGGAGATTTATGGGAGCTATCGCGAGCCGGTCTTCTTCTAGAGGGCGGGAAAGACGGCAAGGGCGGGAAGAGCTTGCCCCGAGCAAACAGGCGAGGGGACGGGAAGGCAGGAACGGGAATGGCAGGTTGCCGTCGACCAGTGCCTCGCCTCTGGCCGGCGTGGTCGAGCGGCTCACGCACATTGAGTCGGGCGAGCATCGGGTCGTCACCTGCTACCTGAAGCTGGAGCCGAGGGACCGCAGTCGCGGTAAGTATTTGATCAAGGTCAAGAACCGGGTCAAGTCGGCGCTGCAGTCGCTGCCTCGTCTGGGACTTCACCGGGAAATATCGGAGGAGGTCGCCAGGGACCTGAACCGGGTGCAGGAATTTCTGCGGCTGCCGGGCAACCTTCCCCATAGCCAGGGCCTGGCGATCTTCGCTTGCGAGGGTCTCGGATCTGTTCGAGATGGTGCCGTTGCCGGTGGTGCACCGATCCCGGCTCGCCGTGGATACCTCACCGCTGGTGCGGGAGCTCGCGTCGGTAGAGGAGGAATTCGGCCGCCTTCTGACGGTGGTGCTCGACCGGAGCCGGGCTCGTTTCTTCGAGGTGACTGCGTACGAGTCGCAGGAGGTCTCCGGCCTCCACTCCGAGAGCACCCGCGGCAAGCGCTTCCACTCGGACAATGACGGAACCAGCGGCTGGGGCGAGCACACCTACAACAATCGCATCCGTCAGGAAAAGCAGCGCCACTATGAGGCCATCGCGCGGGAGCTGTTCGCGATGGATCGCCGGCATCCGGCCCATGGCATTGTCCTCGCCGGCGGCGATGCGGGGGCGGTCGAGCCGTTCCTCCACTCGTATCTCGCGGAGCGCCTGATCGGCACGGTGCGGCTGAACCCGAAGGATGCAACGCCGGCCACGGTTCACGCCGCCACCCTCGCGGTGCGGGAAGGCTTCGAGCGGGCTTCGGAGCGCGCTCTCGTGCACGAGATGCTCGAGGGGGTGGGGAGTGGTTGGGGCGTGAATGGGCTCGGGCCCGACGCTCAAAGCCCTGGCGCGGGGACAGGTCCGCTCCCTTCTCGTCAACTCCGACGCGAGCAGGCCGGGGTTCCGCTGCGGGGATTCGGGCCGGCTGGCGCTCACCGAGTCGGAATGCCGGGGCGAGGGCGAGCCGATCCCGGTGCTCGACATTCGTGGACGACGCTATCGAGGAAGCGCTGCGGCAGGGAGTCGATGTAAACGTGGTCTACGAACCCGAAGCCCGGGATTCGATCGACAACCTGGGCGCGCTGCTGCGGTTTCGTTGATTTCCTTCGCTACGCTCAGGACAGGCTCTTCGCGGAGTTTACCCTGAGCGCAGCGAAGGGCTCAGGACAGGCTGTTCGCCTCCGCTCGGGCCGGGTCCTGCGGGCCGTCCTGTTCGACGCGGGCAACACGCTGGTGTTCCTTGACTACGAGCGTATGGCCGAGGGCGTAAGCGCCGCCCTAGGCCTGAGGCTCACCGGCGAAGGTCTCTCCGCCCATGCCGCTCGAAGCGTCCAGTGCCATGGAGCAGGCCGCCGGCGCCGATCAGCATCGTGCCGCCGTGTACCTGGAAGCGCTATTCCGGCTCGGCGGCGTGCCTCCGGAGCGGATGGGCGAGCTCCGGGACTGCCTCCGCCGCATGCATGGGGAGCGCCACCTGTGGTGCTCGGTGCGGCAGCGCACTCCCGAGGCCCTGGGCCGGCTGAAAGACGCGGGGCTGCGCCTCGGAATCGTGTCGAACAGTGATGGGCGGGTAGAACAGGCGCTCGCCGCGGCCGGGCTGCGCCAATACTTCGACGTGGTGATCGACTCCAGTATCTTCGGCACCGAAAAGCCGGACCCGGCGATCTTTCGGGCCGCGCTCGACGCACTCGGGGTTGCGCCGGAGGAAGCACTGTACGTGGGAGACCTGTACGACGTGGACGTGGTCGGAGCTCGGGCGGCAGGCATGGAGGCGGTGTTGCTCACCTCTCGCGGAAGCCCAGCCGACCCATCCCTGCCGTACCGCCGCTTCGATCGACGAACTGGTAGACGACCTCTTGCCGTGAAAGTGTGATGACTCCTCGCCCAAACACTGCCCGGAACCCGCGCCCGATCCGGGTGCTGGTCGCCAAGCCCGGACTGGACGGACACGACCGCGGGGCCAAGGTGGTGGCGGCCGCCCTGCGCGACGCCGGCATGGAAGTGGTCTACACCGGCCTCCACCAGACGCCCGAAATGATCGCGACCGCGGCGGTGCAGGAGGATGTGGATGTAGTTGGTCTGTCGATACTTTCGGGCGCACATATGACGTTATTTCCGAGGGTTCGCCAGCTGCTGGAACAGATGGGCCGCCCGGAGACGCTGGTGACCGGAGGCGGGATCATCCCACCCGAGGACATGGCGGCGCTGCAGCAGCAGGGAATCGGTAAACTCTTCGGACCCGGCACCCCGACCACCGATCTCATCGAATACATCGAGCAGTGGGCCGCGGCGCACCTGGAGTCATGAGCCCAGCCGGCAGCCGACTCCGGGCGCTCACCGAGGAGTACCAGAAGCTCGCCGCGAAATTGAGGCAGGGCGGCGGGCCGGCGCGCGTCGCCAAGATGCACGAGCAGGGAAAGCTCGCCCCGCGCGAGCGGGTGGAGCGGCTGCTGGACAAGAATACCAGCTGGCTCGAACTGGGGCTGCTGGTGGCGTACGACCAGTACGAGGGACAGGCTCCCGGCGCCGGCGTCATTACCGGGGTTGGTGTGGTGGAGGGGCGCGAGGTGGTGGTCGTCGCCAACGACGCCACCGTCAAGGCCGGCTCCTGGTGGCCGGAGACCATCCGGAAGATTCTCCGGGCCCAGGAAATCGCGATGCGGCAGCGCATTCCGATCGTGTATCTGGTGGACAGCGCCGGAGTCAATCTGCCCTATCAGGGCGGCGTGTTCCCGGGGCAGTACGGGGCGGCCCGGATCTTCTATTACAACTCGATCATGCGCCGGTACCTGCATGTGCCCCAGATCAGCGCGGTGATGGGAAGCTGCATCGCGGGCGGTGCGTACCTGCCGGCGCTCTCGGACGTCATATTCATGGTGGAGGGCACCAGCTTCATGGGACTGGGCGGGCCCAACCTGGTGAAGGGCGCCACCGGCCAGACGATAGACGCCGAAACCCTGGGAGGCGCACGCACCCACACCGAGCAGAGCGCGGTGGCGCACTATCGGGCCGCCAATGACGCCGAATGTCTCACGCGCATTCGTGAATACATCGGCCGGCTCCCGCTGAGCCCGGGCCTGAGCCATCGGGTTCTATCCGTCCGCCCGCCTGCCCGCCCGTCTACCGACCTCTACGACCTCCTGCCCCAGGACCACCGCCTCTCGTATGACATGCGACAGGTGCTGGCGTGCATTCTCGACGGCGGCGCGCTGGACGAGTTCCAGCCCGACGTCGCCCGCGAAATGCTGTGCGGACATGCCCATATCGAGGGGCGCCCGGTCGCGGTGATCGCCAACCAGCGGGGCGTGATCAAGAGCCAGCCGGGCGAGCGCCCGCGTTTCGGTGGCATCGTCTACACCGGCAGCGCCGAGAAGGTGGCCTTCTTCATCGAGACGGCCAACCGGGAGCGCCTGCCTATTCTCTTCATCCAGGACGTGAGCGGATTCATGGTGGGGCCGGAGGCGGAGCAGTCCGGCATCATCCGGGCGGGCGCCCACTTCGTGGAGGCCATGGCGACGGCGGTGGTTCCCAAGATCGTCCTCACGGTGAATCACGCCTCGGGCGCCGGCTACTACGCCATGGCAGGGCAGGGATTCGACCCCGACTTCATCCTCTCCTGGCCCACCGGACGGATGGGTGTAATGGAGGGTGAATCGGCGGTGATGGCGGTCCACGGCGCCGAGATTGAGAAGGCCCGGCGGGAGGGACGCGAGCCCTCAGCCGAGGTGAAGGCCTCGATGAGCTCGATGCGGGCCGACTATGAGGAGCAGCTGGACGCCAAATATGCGGCTGCCCGAGGCTTCGTGGACGCCATCGTCACACCCGAGGAGACCCGGGCCCAGCTCGCGTTCTCCCTGAAGATCGCCGCCAACTATCACGGGCCCCACCTTGGCCCGTTCGTTCTCCCGCCGCTCGATGCGGCAACTACCCGTTAGGAGCCGCATGCCTTGGCGTCTCGCGTTTACCGTGCTGGCGCTGGGCCTCGCATGCGCCCCGAAGCAGCCGGAGCAGGAGCAGCCGGCCCCGGAGCGACCTCTCCCCAAACCGAACATCGATCCGGGACGGCTTCCCCCCGGCCCACGCCGGCGGTGGCCCCCGAGCCGGATCCGTATGACTCCATTCAGCCGGTCGTGCCGCCCGAGACCGCGTTTGCGCATGGCTGGATGCCCCTCGCCAGCACCGGCGTGAACGAGTTCCTGCAGCAACATCCCACCTACGACGGGCGCGGGGTGGTGATCGGCATTCTGGATACCGGCGTCGATCCTGGCGCCTCCGGCCTGACTCGGACCTCGACCGACGCGCCCAAGATTCTCGACCTGCGTGATTTCTCGGAGGAGGGGGCAGTGGCGCTCCGGCGGGTCACCCCCGTGGGAGACACGGTCGAGGTCGCCGGTCGGAAGCTGGCCGGATTCGGCCGAGTGACCGCGCTCAACACCGAGGGACCGTACTACGGCGGCGTACTGGCCGAGCTCCCGCTCGGCTCGCCACCCGCGTCCGATGTGAATGGGAATGGCGAAGTGGGCGATACGCTCCCCGTCATCGTCACGCGCGCCAGCGACGGCTGGGTGGTCTTCGCCGACACCGACGGCGACCAGTCGTTGGCAGGGGAGCGGCCGGTGCACGATTACCTGGTGGCACGAGAGACATTCGGCTGGGCTGCACGAGGACGGAAGCCGAGGCTCACTGTGGCCGCCAACTTCGCGGTCGCCGGCGGAGAGCCGGAGCTGGATCTGGTATTCGACAGCTTCGGCCATGGAACCCACGTGGCCGGCATTGCGGCGGGAAACGATCTCTACGGCGTTGCCGGGTTCGACGGGGTGGCGCCCGGCGCGCAGCTGCTGGGTCTGAAGATCGCTCCCGGGGCGCAGGGCGGCATTACCACCACCGGGAGCATGATGCGCGCGGTGGAATACGCCATCCGTTTCGCCGAGCAGCGCAAGCTTCTGCTGGTTCTGAACACCAGCTTCGGCGTCGGGAATGAGATCGAAGGCCAGGCGCGTATCGATGTCCTGATCGATTCGGTGCTCGCGGCGCGGCCCGGGCTGGTGTTCACGATCAGTGCCGGCAACGATGGCCCGGGCCTCTCCACCGTCGGATTCCCGGGTTCCGCCGACCTTGCCATCAGCGTCGGTGCGACACTTCCGGGGACGTTCCTGCTGCCCGACCGCTCGGGCGCGAGGCGGGAGGACCAGCTGGCGTACTTCAGCTCCCGAGGCGGGGAGCTGGCCAAGCCCGAGATCGTCACGCCCGGCGTGGCATACTCCGCGGTGCCCCGCTGGAATACGGGGCAGGAAATCGCGCAGGGCACCAGCATGGCTTCACCTCATGCAGCCGGTCTGGCAGCCCTGCTGGTATCGGCGGCAGTGCAGGAGAAGCGAACTGTCCAGGCGCGCCTCATCAAGCAGGCGCTCATGGTGACCGCGCGTCCCCTGGCCGGTGCGACGTTCGTGGACGAAGGGACCGGCTTGCCTGATGCGGAACGGGCCTATCGCTGGCTTACCGGCGACAGGCCGGTCGCGGAGATTTCCGTCCGGGCCGGCGGCAATGCCACAGCCGCGCTTCACGAAGTGCCCCCGGGGCGCCGGCCGCCGGCCCGGCAGCAGTTCGAACTGCTGCGCCCCGCATCGGCGCCCCCGGCCGGCTACACCCTCAAGAGCGATTCCCCCTGGCTCATTGCGCCGGAACGGGTGACGCTGACGGGACCAAAGACACCAGTCCAGCTGCGGTACAATCTGCCGGCACTCCAACCTCCCGGAGTCTACGTGGGCACAGTCACGGGGTGGGGCGCGGACTCGCTGGCCGGACCGGCATTCCGGCTGGTGAACACGATCATCGTTCCCGCGCCGGCGAGCCCGCAATCGCGGGAGCTCCGTTCCGAGGTTCCAGTGGAGTCTGGCGCCTCCCTGCGCACGTTCTTCCAGGCGGACAGCGCTCGGCCTTTCGAGCTGCGGGTCTCGGCTCGCCCTGGCGAGAAGGGGCTGGCATTCCTGCACGAGCCGGACGGCATGCCGTACCGCGACGAAGGCGCCAGGCCGCTTGGAGCCGGTGAGGGCGCCGTCTACCGGGTGGATGCCCGCGACGTGGTAGCAGGCAACTACGAGGTCGATGCTGTTGCGGTGGCCCCGACGGGTGCCGCCATCAATGCCAGCGTGAGGGTTACGCACGCGCCCTTCCGCCTGCATCTGACTCGAAAAGGGAACGAGGCCGTCGGCACCTTGTCGAGCGCAAGCTCCGGCGCCGCTACGGCGGAGGTCGCGATGCTGCTGGGAGGCGCGGAGCGAGTAGAGACTGTGGTGACGCGCGGCTCCGCGGTACACCGCATTCCGTTCATCGCGCCGCGTTGGGCCGCGACCATCATGGTGGATATCACCATGGACCGGGCCCAGTGGAGCAGGTTTACCGACTTCGGCGTTACGCTCTTCGATTCGGCCGGCCGCCAGATCGAAAAGCAGCCGCAGAACTATGCGTTCGGTCGTCTCCAGGCATCGCTGCCGAGCGGTCATGTCGACATGCCCGTCACACTGGCTCTGTTTCCCGCCTTCGCAGATCCCAACAGCGATGAGCCCTGGACGGTCCGCGCCGCCATCCGTCTCTACTCCGATTCGGCAGTAGCCCTCACTTCAGCCGGACCAGGGCCGGCTTCGCTGACCGTCGCTCCGGGTCGAGAGGCATCCCGGGCCTTTCAGATTCCGGAAAGCCCGTGGCGATTGGGAGACGGATTCTTTCCGCTGGGGATCCTGGTCGCCCGCGTGGGGCAGCAGAGCTGGACGAGAGAGGGTGGGCTGCCGCTGCCAAATCCGCCGATGATGCGATGACTCGCGGTATCGTCCGCGTCGCCGCGGGGCAGGGGTTCTGGGGCGACTGGCTCGAGGCGCCGGTCCGCCAGGTCCGCGGCGGGCCGATCGATTATCTGATGATGGACTACCTCGCCGAGGTGACGATGTCCATCATGCAGAAGCAGAAATCGCGCGATTCGAGGGCCGGGTATGCGCGTGACTTCGTGCCGCTGATGGAGCGGATCCTTCCGGATATTGTCGAGAAGGGGATCAAGGTCACGTCGAACGCGGGCGGAGTCAATCCGCGCGGCTGCGCCGAGGCAGTGCTGGAGGTGGCGCGCCGGCTGGGGCTCGCGGGAAAGCTGAAGGTAGGCCTGGTGACGGGTGACGATCTGCTTGAGCGGCTGGATGACCTGATAGCGGCCGGGCATTCGCTCAGTAACATGGAGACTGGTGCCCCGCTCGCGGAGATCCGCGGACAGGTGCTCTCCGCCAACGCGTACCTGGGCATGGGCCCGATCGTCGAGGCGCTACGCGGCGGGGCTGACGTAGTGATCACCGGGCGGGTAACCGATACGGGTCTGACCCTCGGGCCGATCTTCCACGAGTTCGGCTGGCCCACTGAGGATTGGGACAAGGTTGCCGCGGGAACCGTGGCTGGCCACATCATCGAGTGTGGGGCCCAATGCTCGGGTGGGAACCTCCTCAAGGATTGGCGCTCGGTAAAGGGACTGGGCGATCCCGGATTCCCGATCGTCGAGGCCTCACCTGATGGGAGCTTCGTCGTGACCAAGCATCCGGGCACCGGCGGCGTGGTATCGGTGGCCTCGGTGACGGAGCAGCTGGTGTACGAGATGGGCGATCCGAGGGCGTACATCACGCCGGACGGCGTCGCCGATTTCACCACGATTCAGTTGGCCAAGGCGGGGCGAGACCGGGTGCGGGTCAGCGGTATCCGCGGCGGCCCCCGCACCCCGATGCTGAAAGTGTCGGTCGCGTACTTCTACGGCTACAAGGCGGTGGGAACGCTGGTTTACTCCTGGCCGGACGCATTCGACAAGGCCCAGGCGGCGGACCGCATCCTGCGCGAGCGGCTGAAGGATCTGGGGCTGGAGTTCGAGCAGATCCTGACCGAGTACGTCGGCGCCAATGCAACCCATGGTGCGCTAAGCGGTCCGCCCGACCCCGAGGCGCCGGAGGTCCAGCTGCGGGTTGGGGTGCGCGCTCGCGAGAAAGCGCCGGTGGAGCGGTTTACCAGGGAGATCGCGCCGCTGGTGCTCACGGGCCCGCCGAGTGTCACGGGTTTTGCGGGCGGACGACCGGCGGTGGAGGAGGTCGTGGCCTACTGGCCGGCGTTGATCGATCGGCGTCAGGTGGAAGGGGAAGTGCGGGTGGAGATTCTCGAAGCGTGAGGGCGGGGCAGCGGGGCAGCGGGGCAGACAAGTCACATGAGGATGCGTCATGAGTAAACGGGCTGCAGCGAAGAGTGTTGTGAAAAAATCCGTGGCTCGAAAGGGGAAGCTGCCCCGCCGCCCCGCTGCCCCGCTGCCCCGCTGCCAGCTCCGCTGGCTCGCACACGCGCGTTCCGGCGACAAGGGCGATACCGCGAACGTCGGCCTGATCGCGCTGGAGCCCGAGTACTACCCTGTCCTCCAACGCGAGGTCACCGTGGCCCGGGTGGCCCGGCACTTCAAGGGAATGGTGAGCGGAGTCGAGCGCTTCGAGCTTCCCAATCTGAACGCGCTGAATTTTCTGCTGCATGGCGCGCTCGGTGGGGGCGGGACCATTTCTCTCAAGACCGACGCGCAGGGGAAGGTCTACTCTACCGCCCTCCTGCGGATGGAGATTGCGGTGCCACCTACCGTGGCCCGGACCCTAGCTGGAAAGTCAGGGAAGCCGCGGTGACCGACCTCGTTCTCACCTCTGTCGACGCCGGCATCTTCAACATCACCCTCAATCGGGGGGCCAAGCGCAACGCGCTCAGCGGCGAGCTGATCGAGCTGCTGCACCAGGCGCTGGAACAAGCCGACCTCGACGCGGAAACCCGCGTGGTGGTGATCCGCGGGGCGGGACAGGACTTTTGTGCCGGTGCCGATCTGGACGAGTTGCTGGCTTCCGCGGATCTCAGCCTCGCTGAGAATGAAAGCTCCGCGCTCCGGCTGGGCGAGATCTTCGAGCGGATCCGCGCGCTGCCCAAACCGGTGCTGTCGCTGGTGCAGGGTCGAGCGCTCGCCGGCGGCGCGGGACTCGCGACTGCCTGCGACCTGGTGATCGCTTCCCGGAGCGCGCAGCTTGGGTATCCCGAGATTCAGCGCGGGTTCGTTCCCGCCATGGTTGCCACGCTGCTGCGGCGTAGTGCGGGAGAGAAGGTGGCTCTCGACCTGCTCCTCACCGGGCGGGTGCTGGGCGCGGAGGAGGCGCTCGCCGCGGGGCTGGTCAGCCGCGTGGTGGCCGATCAGGAGCTGGAACAGGAAGGCGTGAAGCTGGCGGGACGTTTGGCCGGTTCTAGTGCATCGGCCATGGCGCTCACCAAGCGGCTGTTCTACGAGCTGGAGGGCAGTGGCTTCCGGGACGGGATCAGACTGGGGGCCCGGGTGAACGCTGTGGCCCGAGGCACCTCTGACTTTCGCACGGCCATCTCCCAGTTCCTCAAGCAATGAATCGGGTGCAGGCAACGAATCGCCTGCGCCTCGCGTTCGCGGCACTGGGCTTCGTGCTCGCGTTCGCGAGCATCGCCCTGAACGACAGTTGGCTTGTCTGGGCGGCCATCGCCGTGCTACTTATCTCCCTCGCCGCCCGTCTGATCACTCGCAAGCGGGAGGACGGGAACTCTCATCCGGACCAGGAATTGTGACGGCGCTCACAGGTCCCATTTCCTAGGCCTACTACTTTGCCCCCCACAACACTGATGGCATCACCTCGCTGACATGGAGGATCTATGAGGGGGCTTCTGAGGGGTACGGCGGCACTCGCATTGGGAATGCTGCTTAGTGCGCCTACCGTTCGAGCGCAGGGCGCGGAGTTTTCTCTAGGCGGTGGAGCCACTGTCCCGCTGAGTGACTATGCCGACGCGGCCAAGACCGGCTTTCACGGCTTGGTCGGGATATCGTTCGTTCCCGGCTCCTTTCCACTGGGTATTCAGATTGACGGCATGTACCAGCGCCTCGCATTCGATGACGCCATCCCCGGCGATCTGACGAGCCAGATCATTCAGGGGACGGCCAACCTCGTGTACAAGTTCAAGACCTCAGAGGAAAGCACATTTCGCCCCTACCTAATTGCTGGAGGTGGCATTTACAACTTCAAATCGGTGGGTGGCGACGACGTAGTGGCGCCCGGTGATGGCGACACCAGCACGGATTTCGGCATCAATGGTGGGGCCGGCTTCGACATCAAGACCAGCGGTATCGGTTTCTTCGTTGAAGGACGCTTTCATAATGTGTTCGGAGAGGGCAGTTCCGATGCACAGTTCATTCCGATCACGTTGGGAATACGCCTGGGCGGTGACTGACGGGAAGCGGTACCGACCGACGAAGTTGAGCAGGACGCAAGGCGAAGACTAAGAGCGGTAGGCATGGAGGCCGATGATCACCGGCCTCTCTGTCTACCGTTTCTTGTGAGAATTAGCACCGCAGGCTCCGCGCTTCGAGGCCCATCGCTGCAGTTTTCTGAATCCTGACTTCCCGGCAATCCGGGCATCTTCGGGTGTGACCGATCATATGGCCGAGGCACGCCGTCTCCTGCTGCACCACTTCGGATACCCGGATTTCCGCCGCTCGCAGATCCCCATTCTCCAGTCCATCTTCGATGGTCGTGACACGCTCGCAGTGCTGCCAACCGGGGGCGGGAAATCGATCTGTTTCCAGATTCCCGCACTGGTGCTGCCGGGCCTCAGCATCGTGGTCTCACCGCTGATCTCGCTGATGCAGGACCAGGTCGAAGCCGCACGGGCCCGAGGACTTCCTGCCGCCTGTCTCAACAGCAGTTTGAGCAAGGCGGAGCAGGCGGAGGTTCGTCGAGGTGTTGCCGACGGTTCTCTACGGTTGCTGTACGTGTCACCAGAGCGGCTCGAGCGCCTCAGCGAAGAGCTCCTGGCCCGAGGCACTCGGCCTCGGCTGCTGGTGGTGGACGAGGCGCACTGCATTGCCGAATGGGGACATGATTTCCGTCCCAGCTACCGCAGGCTGTCGCGCGCTCGATATCGGCTGGGCCAGCCCCAGGCGGTAGCGCTCACCGGAAGCGCCACGCCCGGCGTGCGGGAGGAAATCGCGCGCGCGCTCCGGCTCCGGCCTGGCTACGCATTGCATCTCGGGTCGTTCGACCGGCGGAATCTCTGGTTCGGTGCGGTACGTGTCGCCAGTGAGAAGGAGCGGCTGCAGACTTTGCTCCGTCTTCTGCAGGGAGACGATGCCATGTCCATCGTCTACGCTCCTACCCGGGGCAGCACGGAAGCCATAGCCCGTGCACTCGTGAAAGCCGGCCACCGGGCCGCGCCGTACCATGCCGGTCTCTCCAAGACTACCCGTGCAGCCACTCTGGACAATTTCCTGCGAGATCGGGTTGACGTCATTGTCGCCACTTGCGCCTTCGGCATGGGGATAGACAAGCCGTCGGTCCGGCTGGTGGTCCACTGGAGTCCGCCGCCCACCCCGGAGGCCTACTACCAGGAGGCCGGCCGAGCCGGACGAGACGGAGAGTTCGCCCGCTGCGTGCTGCTGTGGAGGTCCGCAGACGCCGACCTCCACCGCCGCCAGCTGGATGTCACGTTCCCGGCCCGGCGGCTGCTGGAGCAAATCTGGCACGAGCGAGATGGGCGGGTCGGCGTTCCCGGCAACGTGCTGGAATCCGCCGAGCGGCTGCGGCGGGAGCTGCACCCCGAGCGAGGTCCGGTTGACTGGCGGCCGATTCGGGAGCGCCGGTCACAGGCGGAGGCACGCATCCAGGCCGTGGAAGCATACGCCCGGGAAGGTAGATGTCGGCGGGCTCGGCTGGTGGGGTATTTCGGAGAGCGCCTCACCCGTTGCGCCGGCTGTGATCGCTGTGGTACCAAGCCGATTCCGGCACCCGCCGATCAGGAAGTCGCCGCTCGATTGGGCCGGCTCAGGCGCGCACTCGCGGGCCGGGACGCCGTGTGGGGAGGCTGTCCGCTGGAGCCACGGGTGCTGCTTCGGCTGGCTCGCCAGCCACCCCCAGACGCGGCATCCCTGGCCGATGTGCCGGGAGTCGGCCCGGCGCTCGCGTCCCGTCTCGGCGCCGTGGTTCTTCGTGCGCTCTCCGCTGAGCCGGAATCCCAAGACCCGCCTCCTGATCCCGATGTACATGAGACTGGAAGCGTGGCGTGCCGGGGTGGCCGTAGAGATGGGCGTGCCCGCCTACGTGGTCATACCGGACGCAGTGCTCCGCGCCGTTTCGGCCAGACGGCCGGAGACGAGAGTGGATCTGGCCGGAATACGCGGGGTCGGTCCGAGGGCCCTGGCGAAGTTTGCCGATGATCTGCTGCGGCTGGTGCGGCATGAGGGAGGCACGGCCGAGCAGGCGGTGGCTCCCCTCATGCCTCCGGGTTAGCTTGGTGACTGGTTCCACCACCTGACCGGAGCACGCAACACGATGGACGACTCGTTGTACTTCACCGAGCACCACCACCAGGTTCGCGAGATGGTGCGTGACTTCTCGCAGACCCACATCCTCCCCGTGGCGCCGGAGCTCGATCGTACCTCGACCTTCCCGTGGGACAACATCAAGGCGATGGGCGAGCTGGGGCTCCTGGGAGTTCCCTGGAGCGAGGAGTTGGGCGGTGCGGGCATGGATCAGCTGTCGTACTACATCACCATCCACGAGATGGCAAAGGTCGACGCCAGTCATGCGCTGACCATCAGTGCCCACACCAACCTGGGCACATCTCCCATCGTCGAGTTCGGCACCGAGGAGCAGAAGCGCAGATACGTGCCCCTGCTGGCGTCGGGGCGCGTTCTGGGTGGCTTCGGCCTGACGGAGCCGGGAGCCGGCAGCGATGCCGGCGGGACCGCAACCACGGCGGTGGATAAGGGCGATCACTATCTGGTGAACGGCTCCAAGATCTTCATCACTCATGCGGGCGTGGGCGAAGTATTCGTGATCACCGCGCGCACCGAGGCCGGCAAAGGGAACAAGGGAATCACCAGCTTTATCGTCACCAAGGACACGGTCGATCTGGATCAGGCTCGCCGGCTGGGCATCGGCCACGCACCCGATCTGCCCAAGACCAAGGGGGTCAGGGCGGGGAAGAAGCAGGACAAGATGGGGTGGCGGGCCAGCGACACCCGGGAGCTGATCTTCGAAGATGCGGTGGTGCCGAAGGAGAACGTACTGGGGCGGCCGGGCTACGGTTTCATCAACTTCCTCAAGACCCTCGACGCGGGCCGCATCGGGATCGCCGCGCTCTCCCTCGGCATCGCGGAGGGAGCCTACGAGGAAGCCCTGAAGTACGCCGGGGTGAGAAAACAGTTCGGCCGCCCCATTGGGAGCTTCCAGGGCGTCAGCTTCCAGCTCGCCGATATGGCCCTGGAGATCGAGGCCGGAACCCATCTCCTGTACCACGCTGCCTGGCTCAAGCAGAGCGGCCGCCCCTTCAAGAAGGAGGCGGCCATGGCCAAGCTGTTCTGCTCGGAGCTGGCCATGCGGGCCACCACCAAGGCAGTCCAGATCTTCGGCGGCTACGGCTACACCACCGAGTACCCGGTGGAGCGCATGATGCGAGATGCCAAGGTCTGCGAGATCGGGGAAGGGACCAGCGAGATCCAGCGGATCGTGATTGCCAGGCACATTCTGGGGGAGACGGTGGATTAGCAGTCGCCAGTCGTCAGTCGCCAGTCAGGGCCAACCTTCGTCGCCGACTGAGCAACTAGCAACCGGCAACCGGCGACTGGCGACTCGCCCTCATTGCTCTAAATCACTCCCCTACATATAATTAGCGCCAGCAGCGACGCGCTTTTCGCGGCATGCTCCTCCATACGGTCGTGGGCAGCCTCCGAGGAGCGCGTTTTCTCTGGGATGAGTGAATCACCGGGCGGTCCCGGTGATCTCCACGAGGTCATACTTGAAGCGCGAGATCCTGATCAATGGGAGCCAGCGGGAAACCCGTGTGGCCATCCTGGAAGACGATAGGCTGGTAGAGCTGCTGGTGGACCGTCCCGACCATCGCCGCACCGTGGGTGACATTTACCTTGGCCGCGTCGAAGCCGTCCTTCCGGGCATCCAGGCCGCGTTCGTCGACATTGGTCAGGAGAAGAGCGCCTTCCTGCACGCCTCCGATCTCCTCGAGCCGGATGAGGACGAGGAGCCGGAAGAGGAGGAGGCTGCCGAGGACGAGGTCGACCGAGCAGCCAGAGGCGAGTGAGCCCCCCGGAGTCACTGACCCGCCCCCCGAGCGCAAGGCGGGTGGTTGGCGGAGCCGGGACCGGCGCCGGGGGCGCCGCGGGAATGGCGCCGCTGAGAAACCAGCCGGTGAGGCCCGCCAGCGCGAGATCTCTCCCCGCCGTGCGTTCCCCAACATCCAGGACATTCTGAAGAAGGGGCAGAGCCTTCCCGTCCAGGTGACCAAGGAGCCGATAGGTTCCAAGGGCTGCCGGGTGACGGCGCAGATCTCGCTGCCGGGCCGGTTCCTGGTCTACATGCCCTACGCCTCGAAGGTCGGCGTCAGCCGGAAGATCGAGAGCCGGGAGCAGCGCGCCAAGCTGCGGGAGATGGTCACCAAGCTGCTGCCGGAGAATTCGGGTGGCGTGATCGTCAGGACGGTAGCGGAAGGGGTCACCGAAGATCACTTCCGGCGCGAGATCGAGTCTCTGCTCGCCTTGTGGAAGAAGATCAACCGTAAGAAGAGCTTCGTGCGGCGGGCTCCGGCACTGCTCCAGCGCGAGACCAGCCTGACCCGAGGCATCATCCGGGACCTGTTCAGCGCCAAGGTCGATGCGCTCCACGTCGACATGAAGGAGCTGTACAACGAGATCGAGCAGTACCTCCAGCAGATCGATCCCGAGCTGATGAGCCGGGTGCACCTCTACACCGACGCCACGCCGCTGTTCGACAAGTTCGATATCGAATCCGAGATCCGCGACCTCTTCAAGGCCCGGGTCGAGCTGCCCACCGGCGGCTCCCTCGTCATCCAGCCGACCGAGGCGCTGATCAGTATCGACGTCAACACCGGCCGCTATACCGGCAAGAAGGATCCGGAGAAGACCATCCTCCGCACCAACATCGAAGCGGCCCGCGAGATCGCCCGGCAGATCCGTCTCCGGGACATCGGCGGCATCATCGTGTGCGACTTCATCGACATGGAGACCAGGTCCAACCGCGACAAGGTGCTCCAGGAGCTGCGCACCCACCTGGGCCGCGATCGGGCCCGCACCAAGGCGCTGGCCGTGTCCGAGCTGGGACTGGTGGAAATGACCCGCCAGCGGGTCCGGCCATCGCTGTGGCACTCCATGACCACCGACTGCCCCACCTGCGCCGCTTCAGGCCGGGTATTCACGCCTGAAGTAGTGGCCCGGCGGCTGGAGCGGGCTCTCAAGCGGGCGGGACACGACCGGCGCGAACGGCAGCTGACCGTCCGGCTGCATCCTGAGGTGGCGCTGTACCTGCTGGAGGAGGAGCCCCGGCTGCTTCAGACCCTCACCAAGCTGACCGGGGTGGACATCGAGCTTCGGGATGACCCCATGATGCGGCTGGACGAGTTCCGCCTGATGAGCCGGCCGGCGGGACGGGACGTGACGGAGCTCTACGCGGTCGCCTGACGCCCCTTGTCTCAACCGCCGTGCCTGTCTAAGTTTACCGGCTGTCGTTCGACCACCTTTTAAGTCAGACAGGTAGATATGTACGCCATTTTCCGGGCGGCTGGGAAGCAGTTCAGGGCCGAGAAGGGGAAGACCCTCCGGCTGCCGCTCATGACCGCGGAGGCGGGCTCGAAGATCACCTTCGACGAGGTGCTTCTCTCCTCGGACGGAGAGACCATCAAGGCGGGCGCGCCGCTGGTCAAAGGCGCCAAGGTGGTGGCCGAGGTGGTGGGCGAGGGCAAGGAGCCCAAGATCTACGTGTTCAAGTTCAAGCGGCGGAAGAACTACCGCCGGAAGACCGGACACCGGCAGAAGTTCACCGAAGTCCGCATCACCGACGTCAAGCTGGGTTGAGGCGCATATGGCACACAAAAAGGGCGTAGGCTCCAGCCGCAACGGCCGGACCAGCAATCCCCAGTATCTCGGCGTGAAGCGCTACGGTGGGGAGCAGGTGGTGGCCGGCAACATCCTGGTGCGCCAGCGGGGAACCAAGTTCCACGCCGGCCGGAATGTCCGCCGGGCCAACGACGACACCCTCTTCGCGCTCGTGGACGGGGTGGTCAAGTTCGAGTTCAAGGACAAGAACCGGCAGAAGGTGTCGGTGTACCCGGCGGCTGAGGTGGCTGCCTCTTAGTAGCGGGGAGCCGGGAGTCAGGAGCTGGGACGCAGACACACTCTGCGTCCCTTTTTTCTGTTATGTTGAAACAGTGGCGGCGCGGAGCGCGT
The DNA here is from genome assembly GCA_963810165.1 of uncultured Gemmatimonadales bacterium. GTDB lineage: Bacteria > Gemmatimonadota > Gemmatimonadetes > Gemmatimonadales > GWC2-71-9 > CAVVWJ01. The sequence goes on along the minus strand of CAWEMG010000049.1, from coordinate 14,825 downwards.
CGGATCCTGGCGTTGTGCTGGGCTCCCAGCTCCAAGCTCCAAGCTCAGCTATCTCCACCGGAGGATGCCATGACGAAATCCACGCTCTTCGACCGGCTCAACCATGAGCTCGAGGCGTTCGGCAAGAAGGCTCAGGCGGCGCTCGACGAGGGCAAGCTGCAGATCGAGCTGCTGCGGCTCCGGCGCCGGCAGGACCGTGCCGCCCGCGACCTCGGCCTGCTGGTGCATCGCCGGGAGCGCGGTGGCGAGGTGGAGGCGCGCCGCTTCGACGCGCTGCTGCTGCGGCTGACGATCTTCAGGCCGAGGTGGCGCGGCTGGAACAGCAGATCGCCGAGGCGCGCCGGGGCCCCAGGGGATCCATCGCCGGCTCCGGTCGAGGTCGCCGCGGATCGCACCGAGACGCACTAGGCCCGACTCAGGCGCGAGACACCTGGTCGAGCCGGGGTGCAATGGCAACCCGGATCCGGTCCGGGTAGTTGCCGCACAGGCCATCGACGCCCAGCCGCACCATGCGGTCCAGGTCGCCGATCTCGTTCACGGTCCAGGCAATGACGCTGAGACCGGCCTCGTGCACCTGCGTTACCAGGTCCTGGTCCACCTGCTGCCACTCCTGCCACAGCGTGGTGGCGCCCACCGAGCGCATGACCGCGACCGTATCGCGCAGATAAGCGGTGAGCAGAATCCCGCGCGGCAGCGCGGGCCGGGCCTCGCCCAGACGGTGCACGATCCGGTGATCGAAGCTGTGCACCGCGTAGCTCGCCGGCGCCGGCCCCTGGTCCAGGACGGCGAGCAGCAGATGATCGTAGCGGGCGGGCAGCGTCTTCACCTCGACCCAGACGTCCCGGTCTCCGACCAGCTCCAGAATCTCACTCAGGAGCGGCACGGTCTCGCCGTTTCTGCAGCATCACCCGCCTGGCCTCGGCGAGCGAGAGCTGGGAGATCGGGCCTACGCCGGGAATCTCGGGATCGTGGTGAACGACGATGCCACCGTCCCGGGTGGCGTGAATGTCCAGCTCGATGCCATCGGCGTCGAGCATTATCGCGCGCCGAAACGCCGCTCGCGAGTTTTCGTATTCGTATCCGGAAGCGCCCCGGTGGGCGATCACACTTGGCCGTCGCATGGCCTAAGATAGCCCGCCACTCTCCCCCGGCCAATTAACAAATTGGCCGGCCACCCGTCTCACATTCGGATGAGCGCTCCTCCCATGCCGGGCTCAATCAGACCCGACTCCGTAACTGACCCGGCGCTGGTAGCCGCTTATCGGGCCGGCGACGAGCGCGCCGCCGCCGAGCTGGTCCGCCGGCACGCCAGGCCGCTGGGCCGGTTCCTATACAGTCTCGGCGCTGATCCGGGCGAGCTCGAAGATCTGGTGCAGGAGACCCTGTTTCGGGCCTTCCGCCGAGTCGACGGCTGGCGGGGTGGCGCCTCCTTCCGGAGCTGGCTCCTGACGATCGGCAGCAACCTGCTTCGAGATCAGGTGCGAAGGCGAAAGGGAAAGCTGGTGCCGCTGGATGATCGTGACATCGTCGCCGAATCGAATCCGCATGCGGACCTGGCCGCGGCCGAAGCCGAAGCGCGGGTGCGAGAAGGGCTGGCTCAGCTGCCGCGGCTGCAGCGACAAGTCTTCCTCCTGCGGGTGCAGGAGGGCACCGAGTACGAGGAGATCGCAGCGGCCCTTGGCACCACACCCGGTGCCGCCCGGGTTCACTATCACCACGCTGTCAAGCGACTGAAGGAGCTGGTTCGATGAGCGACTGTGGGTGGCTCTCCGATCGGATGCCGGCTGTGGCGCTGGGGCATGCCCAATGGACGCAGCAGGAGGTGCAACACCTGACACTATGCGGCGGCTGCCAGCTGGAATGGAAGCTGGTCTGTGCGGCGAATCGCCTCGGAACGGCCGCCGCCGAACGGCTGGAGCCTGCCGCGCTCGCGGGCTCGGTCCTGGGACGAGTGGAGCGTGACAGGAAGCTCCAGGCGCCGCCGCAGTCAGAACTTGGACCTTCGGGGGCCTGGCGGCCGCGGCGGCCGTCCTGGTCGCAGTCTGGACCGGAGAGCTGCCCACGCCGCGGCAGCTCAGGTATCCCCGAAGCGTCGCTGGTCGCAGGCCAGCTCGAGATCCCGCTGCCGGAGCTCGAGAGCCTGCAGCCGGCGGAGCTCGATTCGGTGCTTCAGACCATGGATGAAGCCGCCGCCCGGAGCGCCAACGGTGAAGACCTGGAACTGGGTGACCTCAATTCGGAAGAACTCGAACGTGTCCTCAACTCATGGGAGGGTTGATGCAAGCCGCATATAGATGGTCTCTGGTGCTGATGCTGTCGCCGCTCAGCCTGGCGTACGCGCAGCGTGCCGACTCCAGTTCCGCCCGAGCCGACTCGCTCCGGCATCGCATCGAGGAGCGGTTTGCTTCGCGAGCTCAGGAGAAGCTGAGGCTCACCGACGATCAGACCGCCAAGCTCCGAGCCACCAGCCGGCAGTTCGGCGTCAGGCGGGCCGATCTCCGAAGCCGGGAGGAGCGGCTGCGGAATGCGCTGGCAAATCAGCTGCAGCCCGGAGTGGCGGCCAACCAGGACAGTGTTGCCAAGCTCACCGACGCCATGATAGAGCTGAGGTCAGCCCGGGCCCAGCTCTCTCGCGACGAGATCAAGGAGCAGTCCAAGTATCTCAACGCGGTGCAGCGGGCCCAGCTCTATATGATGCGGGAGCGATTCGCACATCGCGTGCGGGAAGTCCACGGACACCGCGGCGAGATGCGGGACTGGCACAAAGATGGGAAGTCTGGCCGGAGCCACGTTCGCCAGCGGACGCGTGAGACCGGCCAGATCTGAATCTACGGTGAACGATGAACGGTGAGCGGCAAACGGGGTGCAGCCGCGCCGTTTGCCGTTCACCGTTTTTTACTCACATCCCTCTCCTTCCCCTCGCCCCGAAACAGGCCTCCGGCTAGATTGCGGCATCCCCCCACAGGATTCCGCGATGCGCCGTTTGACGTCACTGACGCTCGCTCTTCTTGCCACCTCCTGGCTCGTGCCCCGGGCCCAGGCTCCGACCGTCTACCGCATCCCAGTCTCGGGCGTGGTAGAGAACGGGCTGGCACCCTATGTCGCCCGCAGCATCAGGGAAGCGGAATCAGCCGGGGCAGCCGCCGCATTCCTCGACATCGATACGCCGGGTGGCAGAGTCGATGCAGCCGAGCGCATTGCCGATGCGGTACGGGGGGCCAGGATTCCGGTATATGGCTTCGTCAATCCGCGGGCATACAGCGCCGGTGCGCTCATCGCCATCTCGACCAACGGGATCTACATGCGTCCCGGCGCCGTCATCGGGGCCGCCACGCCGGTTGACGGCGAGGGGACCAAGGCCTCTGAGAAGATGGTATCGGCCATGCGGGCGGAGTTCCGGTCGCTGGCCGAGCAGCGCGGCCTGGATCCGAAGCTGGCCGAGGCCATGGTCGACGAGAACGTGGAGATTCCGGGCGTCACCAAAAAGGGACAGCTGCTCACACTCAGCACCAACGAGGCCGTCCGGCTCAACTTCGCCAAGGCGCAGGTCGCCGACGAAGCCGCCCTCCTGAAGGCCATTGGGCACCCGACGGCGCAGGTCGTCACGACCGAGCCCAACTGGGCCGAGGGAATCGTGCGGTTCCTGACCAATCCGCTGGTGGCCCCGCTGCTGCTCTCCCTGGGCATCCTGGGGCTGGTCTTCGAGATCAAGACCGGCGCGTTCGGCATCGGCGGTGTGCTCAGCCTGGTCTCATTCGGACTCTTCTTCGGCTCGAGCTTCATTCTCGGCCTCGCCGGATGGGAAGAGGTGCTGCTCCTGGGGCTGGGCGCCATCGCGCTGGCGGTAGAAGTGTTCGTACTCCCGGGCTTCGGAGTGGCAGGCGTGCTGGGCACCCTCGCCATCGTCGCCAGCATGATCATGGCCATGATGGGGGCGCACCCATCGACCGGAGATGTCGCGCAGGCGCTGGCGGTCCTCGGTGCGAGTCTCTTCATCACGCTGGCGGTGATCTATGCCTGGCTGAGGCATCTGCCGAACAGCGGTCGGTTCAGCGGACTGCTTTTGCGAGGCGCGGTCCACAAGTCTCAAGGCTTCGTCTCCGCACCGAACCGGGGCGACCTGATCGGCCGAGACGGCGTCGCCGTGACAGACCTGCGTCCTTCCGGCACCGCCCGGGTGGGAGACGAGCGGCTGGATGTCATCACCGAGGGTGAATACGTGTCCCAGGGCAGCCGGGTGCAGGTGGTGCAGAGCGACGGGTACCGGCATGTGGTGAGGGCGGTGTCCTAGGAGCTAGGAGTCCGGAGCTAGGAGTCAGGAGCATACTCCGACTCCCGACTCCGACCTTTCTCTTCATTCGAAGGACAACACGTGGAAGATTCCATGCTGAGTCTCGGGGTGGTATTCGCCCTGATTTTCATCGGCTTCATCCTGCTGGTCATCTTCTTCCGCTTCATTCCGGTCGGGCTGTGGATCACGGCCTGGGCCTCAGGCGTGCCGGTCTCCTTCCTGACCCTCTTCGGCATGCGGTTCAGGAAGGTGAATCCGTCGCACATCGTCAACCCGCTGATCAATGCCTCCAAGGCCGGACTCAACCTGGAGATCAACGAGCTGGAGGCGCACTACCTCTCCGGAGGCAACGTGCAGCGGGTTGTGAGCGCGCTCATCTCGGCCGACAAGGCGGGTATTCCGCTGACCTTCAAGCAGGCGACCGCCATAGACCTCGCCGGACGTGACGTGTTCGAGGCGGTGCAGGTGAGCGTCAATCCGAAAGTCATCACGACGCCGAAGGTCGCCGCCATGGCCAAGGACGGGATCCAGCTGCTGGCGTTGGCTCGAGTGACGGTTCGGGCCAACATCAACCGCCTGGTAGGCGGCGCCGGCGAAGAGACCATCCTGGCTCGAGTGGGCGAAGGGATCGTCAGCACCATCGGCTCGGCGTCATCACACAAGGCGGTGCTGGAGAATCCCGACCTGATTTCGAAGACCGTGTTGGCCAAGGGCCTCGACGCGGGAACAGCTTTCGAGATTCTCTCCATCGACATCGCCGACGTGGATGTCGGCAAGAACATCGGGGCCGAGCTTCAGACCGACCAGGCCGAGGCCGATAAGCGGATCGCCCAGGCCAAGGCGGAAGAGCGCCGCGCGCTGGCGGTAGCCATGGAGCAGGAATTCAAGGCAGAGGCGCAGAACCAGCGATCCAAGGTGATCGCGGCGGAGGCCCAGATCCCGCTCGCCATGGCCGAGGCGTTCCGCAACGGCAACCTCGGGGTGATGGATTATCAGCGCTACCGGAACGTCCAGGCCGATACCACCATGCGCCAGTCGATCGCGGGGCAGGGTGACGCCAACTCGGCGCAAGGCAGCTGACCGGTGGATCCCACCCTTGCCCTGATTCTGGGCGCCCTGTGGGTGCTGATGAACCTGCTGACCGGCAGGAAGAAGCCGCCGCCGGGCAGCGCCGTTACCGAGGGAGCCGCTCCCGCCGACCTCGCCGTCGCTCCCGGATGCTACCCAGCGGGAAGGGTCGCGCCTGGAAATGGTGCTGCGCCAGTTCGAGCGCGCGCTGGAGGAGGCCGAGACCGGCCCGCTCGGCCGCCAGGCGCCGCTGCCGCTGCCGGAGGACGAAGATGTCGAGGAGCGGGCGATCGCTGGAGACCGAGCCCGAGGTGGTGAGTCTGGAAGAGGAGGTTCGCCGCCCGGCGCGCCGGGAGTACACCCAGGACGCCGATGCGGAGCAGCTGGTGCGGAAGCGGATCTACGGCGGCGGCCTCACGCGACACCGCCCGGACCAAAGCCGAACACCTGGAGTTCGATCAGAGAATCCGCAAGGAGCCGGCGGACAAGACCGCCACCCCCGGCTACACCGCCAAACAGCTGCGGGATGCGGTCGTCTGGCGGGAGATTCTGGGACCACCGGTGAGTGAGAGAAGTGAGCGAGGTGAGAAGTCAGAAGTGAGAAGTGAGAAGTGAGAAGTCTGGGAGTTGTCATCCTGAGCGAAGCGAAGGAGCCGGACTGCGGGTTCCTCAGCCGACTAAACCTCTCCTCGTACAGCTCCATCGCCCGAACGATCGCCGCCCTGGCGGCCTCTGCCCCCTCGAATCCACGTGTCTCCGTATGGGTGCCCTCCAGGTCTTTGTAGACCCGGAAAAAGTGCTCGATCTCCTTGAGATAGTGCTGGGGGATGTCGGCCAGATCGTTCAGTCCATCTGAGTACGGATCGCCCATCGGTACCGCAAGCACCTTCTCGTCCGCCACACCCGAGTCCACCAGATGAAAGAGCCCGATCGGGCGGGAGTCCACCAGGCAGCCGGTAAACACCGGTATCGTCATCAGCACCAGCACGTCGAGCGGATCGCCGTCGTCCCCCAGGGTGCGGGGCAGAAAGCCATAGTCGCCGGGGTAGTGGACGGCGCTATGGAGAACCCGGTCGAGCCGGAACACGCCGAGCTTCTTGTCGAGCTCGTACTTGTTGCGCTCGTTGGTGGGGATCTCGACTACGGCCGTGACGGACGTCGGCGGATTCGGGCCGGTAGGAATATCGTGCCAGGGGTGGAACCCGCGGGGCTGAACGATCGACACGCCAAGCTAGCCGCCGGACTCTGTGCTGTTCACAGTTCGGTGAAGGAGAAGCGGTCATACTTCTGCGCCCTGAGATACCCGTGACGGCGAGCCACGTTCATCAACCGTTCGGCGTCGAGGTCTGACGGGGCGTACGCAAGGAGGAATACCTGGCCCGCGGCCGCGCCGGCCTTATGCCCTTCCATGAGATCGGTTTCCGACCCCAATGCCTTGATGAGTGGATGGAGGTGCTCCAGGTCGGCAGTGGAGCCTTCCAGCACTCTGCTGGTATCCATGCGCAGAATGTCTTCCTCGTCATACCCCCCGTCAATGAGGCACTGGCGAACGGCGTCGGCCGCCTCTTCGTTCTTGAACGTCACGATCACGTACCCTCTGGGGTAGAACATCCCGAACTTGGTTGGCCGCTGAGAGGTGGAGAGCGGACTGGACCCCTTTGCCATGCGTGCCTCCGGAAAACGGTGCGAGCAATAACCCTTCCCTACAGAGTATGCAATCGCCGGCGGGCTGTGAAGGGCGGAGGCTGGAACGTGGCGGTGCGGGGCTGGTCCGAGTTAGTTTCCGCAACTCGAGGCCTCGGTTCTCGAGCCCGAGTGGCGGAATGGCAGACGCAGTGGACTCAAAATCCACCGAGGGCAACCTCGTGCGAGTTCGACTCTCGCCTCGGGCATCCTTTCACCGCAACAACTTACGCCCGTGTCACCCAACACTCCGTAAGGGTCGCGCCTTCGATTGTCCCCCTGTTGTCCCCCTAGCTCGACGCGTCTCTTCAAAACCCGGGTTCCCTCACGTAAGCTTGTTTACACCACCGAGGTCTCGCATAGGTCCCCCGATCCCGAGGCTAGCTTCCAATTACATCTCCGTTGTGGTTGCCCGTTCATTCCTTGAGAATCGCCGGTTTGCTCGCGGGAGTGCTCCCGCTTCTGGTTGGGAGCTGTGGAAGCCAGGAGGGGACTGCGGAGTGGGGCCCGGTCTATGTGGCGCTGGCCCACGGGACAGTCACCGCGACCGGGGGACCGGCTGTGGGCGTCACCATTCGGGCTCGTGTGTATACGAGTGCGTGCCTACCCGAGCTTCGATTATTTAGTTCGGAAACATCAGGCCAGACCGACGCCGGAGGCAGTTACACTGTGCCTCTTTACAGTAACGACCAGACTCCAGGACAGTGTGTGGTACTGCAGCGCTCGGACACCGGAGACAGTGTGGCGGTGTCCTTGGCATTAGTGCCCTTCAGCGCCCGCTTCCCGGAAGAGCCACGCGACAGCATTCGCATCGACCTTGGGTCGGACTAGGGAACAGGGTACCGGCCCATCCCCACCCTTCGACCAGGCCTACTTGGGCCGTGCTTTATGCTGGCCGCGCCCATGGCTTGATCCATAAACTTCTCCGCTAGCTCTCGGATGGGTGGGGGAGAAGCGCCCTGATCGGCGCTACCCTCAAGGACAGCGGTCAGGAGACCAAGTTATTAGGCAACTCAGAAGGGTCGGCCTGGGGGCGGACCAGGTGCTCACGCTCACCCAGCAGTTCTCGCAGTCTCGAAACGAGGGTCATAGCGGTGAAGGGCTTCGGAAGGACGGGGCCTGCTAGGCCGGTGATGCTGCCGAGGTAAGCGCCGGAGATGAGAAGAATCGGCATTTGAGGGTGTCGCTTAGATAGTTCTAGTGCCAGCTCCTGCCCGCCCATCCTCGGCATTCTCAAGTCAGCAATCACGACATCTACTGGAGGAACATTCTCCAGCAGCCTCAAGGCGTCTAATCCATCTACCGCTGCATAAACGTGGTACCGCTCCAGTTCCATGATGCGGGTGAGAAGTGAACGAACCATAGCATCATCGTCCACGATCAGGACCGTGGGCTTAGATCGAAGGCACGCCGAGGGGACTGGGATGAGGCCTTACCTTCCGGCTAGGTAGACCCAACCTACCCCTGAAAAACAGTGGCGGTAAGAGTGCGACTACCCTTCGTACGGAGATGGGCCAGGCCTACCGCGGACCCGGCCTTCCCCAGCGCTCATCCACCGGCGGCAGGTTGGCGTGGCGCAGCGGGGGAATCCTGGAGTAGAACTGAACGCCGGTGAGGCGATCGGTGTTGTCGTCACGCACCCGGTAGGCTGCCGGAAAGTCGTCTGAGCCCTCCATCCATTTCTGAAGCACCCCTGCCAGCTCCCGCACCTCTTTCTGGTAGCGGGGATCGTCAGCGACGTTTCGCAGCTCCCACGGATCGGCCGCCAGGTCGTACAGCTCGAGCCTGGCCCGCGGCGCCTCGAACAGCCGCTGCTGGGCCCGGGTGAGTCGCCCGGCTTTGGCCCTGGCCCGGAGAGCCTGGAATGACGGGCTGCCCCCGATGTCGGCCGCGGTGCAGAGCGGGAGCTCGGTGTACGCGTCGGTGCGGATGAGCTTGAATCGGACCGTCCGAACCGCGCGCTGATGCTCGTCGCAGTCATGCCAGTTGCGCTCGCTGAAGACATACTCGCTGCCGGCGTAAGCCCCTGGATCGGCAAGCAGGGCCGCAAACGAGCGACCCCTGCACCTCGGGCCGAACCGACCCCGGCCAGCTCCAGGATGGTAGCCGAGAGATCAATGGTGCTCACCGGAGCCGCGGTCGTATACCTGACCGGCCCGAATGACGCGGGGCCACGAGAGGATCAGCGGCGTCCGGATACCGGAGTCGTAGAGCGTGCCCTTCTCCCGAGGGAAGGGAGCCCCGTTGTCGCTCAGGAACACCACAACCGTGTTGTCGCTGAGGTTGCGCCGCTCCAGCTCCGCTAGCGTCCGCCCGATCTCCGCGTCCATCTCGGCAATCGCATCGTAGTACCGGGCCAGGTCCACGCGAGTCTCGGGGGTATCCGCCAGGTAGGGCGCCACCGCCACGCGGGCCGGCACGTGCACCCGCGGCACTCCGTCGCGGTACGGACGGTGGGGCTGGTGGAAGCCCACCCAAAGGAAGAAGGGGCGGTCTGCCGCCGCCGCGACGAAGGCCGGAAACGAGTCTGCGACAACCGGCGAATACCACTGGAACTGGCGCTCGGCATTAGGCCCGAAATGGGTCTTCGCCATATGGCCGGTGAAATATCCCTGGCGCTGGAGCAGGGAAGGCAGGATCTGCTCGCCGTCGGGCAGTGGCGTATGCAGGTCCTCCGTTCTGGTCGTGTGCGGGTACTTGCCCGACAGCATGCTGATGCGCGAGGGACTGCACTGCGGGCTGGTTCCGAATGCGAGCTTCACCCGCAGGCCTGACCGGGCCAAACGATCCAGGTTGGGCGTCCGGATGAACCGGTTGCCGTAGACGCCGAGATCGCGCCAGCCGAGGTCATCAGCAACGAAGACCACGACGTTGGGACGGGGCGTCGCAGGCGACTGGGGGGACCCCAGCCGGGGTATGAGAAACAGAAGCCCGAGGAGCAGGAGGCTCCGCCGCGCCGAAAGCTCATTCTGAATCCTGTGCCGTTATGTTTCGCCGGGTCCACCGCAGCCCTTCGAGTGCTCATTCCCCGCTTGCAGTATCCTGGCCCCCGAGGGTCATGGTATGTAAAGGCGAGCTGAACCCAAAGCCAAGCCCACTGTGCCCCTGCGTCTTACCGCGCTGAACATCTACCCCATCAAGTCGGCTCGCGGCATCCCGCTTCAGCAGTCTGAAGTCGATGAGTTCGGCCTGCAGTACGACCGCCGCTGGATGGTGGTGGATGAAACCGGCACGTTCCTCTCGCAGCGGTCACATCCCCGCATGGCGCTCATCATCCCGAGTATTCTGGGCGATGGGATGCTTCGCCTCAACGCGCGGGCGATGCCACCGATGGCAACCCCGCTGGATCCAGCCCCGGCCGTGGAGACCCAGGTGCGGGTATGGAACGACGTCTGCAGCGCTATCTGGGTCGGCGAGCGTCCCGCCCAGTGGTTCACCGAGTTCCTGGGCACCCCCTGCAGTCTGGTCTACATGCCCGATGACACGATTCGCCCCGCGAACCCCGCCTTCGCCCCTCAGGGCACCCGGGTCAGCTTTGCCGATGGATATCCGTTTCTGCTCATCTCGGAGGAATCCCTGGCCGATCTCAATGGGCGGCTCCCGCGCTCGGTACCGATGGACCGGTTTCGGCCCAATCTCGTGGTGGCCGGAGGCGCGCCGTACGCTGAAGACGGCTGGACCAGGATCGAAGTCGGAGGCCTTCCGATGCGCGTGGTAAAACCCTGCGCACGCTGCGTGGTCACCACCACCGACCAGGCGACCACCGAACGCGACCCGGAGCCGCTGCGCACTCTGGCCACCTATCGCAAGGTGAACGGCGAAGTGATGTTCGGGCAGAATGTCATCCATGAGAATACCGGGCGGATTCAGGTCGGGGATGTAGTTACGACTGGGTGACAGTTCCCACCAATAGCCAATAGCCGATACCCGTACGATTAGATTCCCGCCCCATGGAAGTCCAGATCTTCGGCATCAAGAAGAGCCCCGAAACCCGCAAGGCACTTCGCTTCTTCGCCGAGCGACGGGTCAAGACCCACTTCGTGGATCTGCAGGAGCGGGCCGCCTCGCCGGGCGAGCTCAGGCGCTTCACCCAGAAGTTCGGCACGGAGGCGCTGATCGATCGCAGCTCGCGGCGCTTCCTCGATCTGGGGCTGGCCTCGGCGCGGTTGAGCCCGGAACGCTGGCTCGACAAGCTGGCCGAGGAACCCCTGATGCTTCGGATGCCGCTGGTCCGCCATGGCTCCCAGTTGACTCTGGGGGACGCCACTGAAATCTGGCAGAGCTGGACCGCTCGATGACCCAGTTTTCGGTGTCCGGGGTTGCCGTCGAGTTCGGCGCCACCCGCCTCTTCAGCGACGTGACCTTCACCGTCGCCCGAGGGGAGAAGTGGGGAGTCGTGGGTCGGAACGGCACCGGCAAGACCACGCTGTTTCGCCTGCTCACCGGAGAAGCCGAGCCGACCAGGGGCACGGTGTCGCGAGCCTCCGGCATCAGCTTTTCCGTCATGGAGCAGCACCGCGAGTTTGCCGGCGCCGCCACCGTGTGGGAGGCGGCGGCCGGGCCCTTCGCCGAGCTGCTCGCGCTGGAGCGGTCGCTGGCGGAGCAGGGAACCTCCCTTGCGGAGGCGGGTGACCGGTGCACGCCTGAGATGCTGGCCCGGTACGACCGGGACCTGGAGCGCTTCGAGCGTGAGGGGGGATACACGCTGGCACCCAGGATCGACGCGGTGCTTCACGGCCTGGGCTTCGATCCCGACCAGGCTCGGACTCAGCCCTTGTCCGGGCTGAGCGGCGGCGAGCGGGGTCGGCTGGCGCTGGCCCAGCAGCTGGTGGCCCCGGCCGACGTGCTCCTGCTCGACGAGCCCACCAACCACCTGGACCTCGAAACGAGCCGCTGGCTGGAGGACTACCTGGCCGGCCTCGACGCCACCGTGCTTCTCATCAGCCATGACCGCGCCTTCCTCCAGGCGGTAGCTGGACCACGTGCTGCACGTCGATGGGGGAACGGTCGCGGCGTATGCGGGCGACTATGAAGCCTTCGTCGCTCAGCGGGCGGAGCGCCGCCTGTCGCAGCAGCGCGCCTATGACAAGCAGTCAAAGGTGATCGCGTCCGAGGAGGACTTCATCCGCCGCAACATCGCGGGCCAGAAGAGCGCCCAGGCGAAGGGTCGGCGCCGGCGCCTGTCGCGCGTAAGCCGTCTGAGCGCGCCCGAGGGTGAGGACGGGGTGATGTCCCTGCGGCTCCAGGCCGACGCGCGGGGCGGCGACCAGGTGCTGGTGGCGGAAAACGTTCGCGTCGCCATCGGAGACCGGGTGCTGCTGGAGCGATTCTCGGCCCGGGTAGGCCGGGGCGACGTGGTCGGCTTCATCGGCCCCAACGGGGCGGGGAAGACCACGCTGCTTCGCGCGCTGGTGGGCGAGCGACCGCTGGAGGCGGGCGAGATCCGGATCCCCGAGTCGGTGCAGGTGGCGCATTACCGGCAGGACCTGGCGCAGGTGCCGGCCGATCGGTCGCTGTATGAGCTCATCAACGACCTCCGGCCGTCCTGGGGACGCGGCGCCATCCAGGGGCACCTCGGCCGGTTCGGGTTCTCGGGAGATTCGGTGCTGCGCCAGGCCGGAACGCTCTCCGGCGGCGAGCGCGCCCGCGTCGCGCTGGCCATGATGATGCTGTCAGGCGCCAACCTGCTGCTCTTCGACGAGCCGACCAACCACCTCGACGTCGAGTCGATCGAAGCGCTGGAGGATGCCATCAGCTCCTACGACGGCACCGTGATCCTGGTCAGCCACGATCGTGCGCTGCTGCGGGCCCTGACCACCCGGATCTGGGTGTTACACGAGCGCCGCATCACCGACTTTCCCGGCAGCTTCGAGGAGTGGGAGACGGCAAGCGCGGAGCGGGCCCATGCGGCGCAGGTGGCCGCCTCGGAGGAGGAGGCGCTCCGGCGGGTGCACGAGCGGAAGCAGACCCGCCGACCAGACGAGGGCCGCAAGCGCCAGCAGTCGGCTCGTCGCACCGCCGAGCGGGTTCTAGCCGAGGCAGAGTCGAGCGTGGCCGAGTGGGAGGCCCGCGTGGCTACGAGTCGCGCTCAGCTGGAAGATCCAGGGCTCTATCTGACACGGGAAGGGGGTTCGCGCGCGGCTGCCATCGGTCGTCAGTTGGAAGAGGCACGCCGGGAGCTCGAGCGTGCCTTCACACGGTGGGAGGCGGCGTCCCGGGCCCTTGAGGCGAGCAGGTGATCTGGGGCTCCCGCTCAGTGCGTGGGTTTACTGTCCGTCACTCTGTAGATATCGCCCGAACATCAGCTCGTGCTCGGAGAGCCCCATCGCCTCCTTCGCGTATTCCTTGAGCGCCATCAGGGTCACCGCGACCAACAGGGCCACGAACGCTCCGATGTAGAGCGCGGTAAGCTCGACCACCCGGGGCGTACTCTCCACTCCGGATGCGCGGATCACGTACTGCCGTACCGCTGTGGAGTCTGATGGCTTCGGTAGGGTGTCGGCCGCCGCAGTGTCCGGCCGTGCCGGCGGGCTGCTGCTTCGGCCCGCAGCCCTGGACGGTTTTGCTCGTTGCTGTCCCCTTGTCAGTCCGACTTCCACCGTGTCGGCACGTTCGACGTAGACCTCGGCCGCCTGCGCCACCGACTGATTGAAGACGGCCAGGTAGCGTGACACGCAGTACATGGAGGTGATCACCATCAGGGCAGGGAGTATCCCGAGGGTTATTGCCTTAAGGCGGCGAAACCAGCGCCCTAGCCGCTCGCCCGCTCAGGTGGTAGTAAGAGTCCGGCGGTGCCTGCGGGTCCAGCACGTCCGCGAACATGGCCCGGGCAAGCGAGTCTCGCACATAAAACAGATAGGACAGAGTCAGCAGGCAGAGAAACGGCGCGTAGATGAGAAGGAAGCGGGCGTGCAGCGGATAGGCCGGAAGAATCTTGAAGTAAGTGACCGGAATGGGGAGCAGGGTAACCGCGACGGCACTGAACGTCAGCGCCTTCCGCGCAGCGGCGCGAGTAGCTGGGTGGCGTGCGCGATCGAAAGGGTACCGCTTCGGCTGGGTCACCCATGCAATGCCACCAACCTCCAGGCGCGGCGTGTCCATCCCGTTGACCGCTGGGACGCGAAAACCAGGCCCGGCGGCCTAGCCTGCTGAATGATAGTGCGTCCACAGCCGGGCCGCTCTAATGCTCGCCGGGCCACAACGCTGGCTAAATCAGGCTGACTACCGGGGGAGACCGGAGTGTCTGGAGGACCACGCAGTAGCGCTCCGTAAGCTTCGAAGCGTGTCGAGCTGCTCCGCGGTGGCGTCGGTATCCAGATCCAGCCGCAGCCGTATGGCCTGGAATCCTACCGGAACTTCCTTGCTCACCCCTAGTGTGCCGCGGAAATCGAGGTCGCCCTCGACGTACACCGTGCCGCCTCGAACCGGAATCTCGAGGGCGGTGGCCACCGCTCGAAGCGTCACCCCGGCGCAGGCGGCCAGGGCCTCCAGCAGCATGTCACCGGAGCAGGCCTGAAGTCCGCTGCCGCCGGTGGCGGGATGCAGTCCGGCTTCCACCAGGGCGCGCCCGGTATCGACCCGGCAGCTCACGCCCGGTGCGTCGAGAGTGCCGGATGCTCGGAGGGTCACCAGCGCGGCTGTCGGGCTCGTCCCTATACTGCTGTTTGAGGGGCGCCTGGAGCGCGCGCAGGTCATCGGTGTGCATAGCGGGAAAGAAACAGCGTGAGCGGGAAAATGACAGCGTGAGCGGGGAAAAACGTCAGCGGGAGGAGCAGGTCGTCCC
>CAWEMG010000048.1:0-103909 GCA_963810165.1 uncultured Gemmatimonadales bacterium | reverse complement strand
AGCACTCCTTCCTCGCGTTCCCCGCATGCAATTCGATTACTTGGAGAGTGTGACCGTGACGAGGACGCTGCCGAACGCTACTTCGGCCTGGAGCTGATTACGGGTGGCGGGGAAGGTCCTCCGCGGCATGGCGTCGGCGTTCGTGGCGCAGCTCCAGCCCGCGCACGACCACGTACGCGATGAGCGCGAACACGAAGAACACCAGCAACAGCCAGGCAAGGCTTTGAAGGGTTCCGATCACGGTGCGAAAGACCTCAAAGGTCCACCGGTCGCTCGTAAGCAGGAGGGCCGGCTCGTTCCGCCCCCGCGGTAGGATGTACTGCTCCAGCGACCAGATCCGCACCCCGCCGGAGATCCCCACTACGTAGATGGCAAAGGTGAGATAACGGTGCCAGGCGCCGGTCAGATCCTCGGGCACGAGGCGAGCCAGTATCTGCCCAATGGGTCGCTCAAACAGGCGCGACACCAGGAACGAGACCAGCAGCGCGATCAAGAAGGTGACCAGCAAGAGGGTGAGGAACACGCTAACCAAGCCTTTCATTGGGTGCCTGAAACAATAAGGCCCTTCCGCCACACCAGCGACATGATGACCTTGGGACACGTCCACACGCCGGGTGACGAATGAAACGCTATCTAGTTCAGCCGGGACAGAAGGTGGATCTGGATTCGTTCGATCCGGATGACACCAGCCTGGTTCCGGGAGGAAAGCAGGAGGCCAGGGAGTGGCTCGGGGCTATCATTGCTCGCCTCGCCGAGGGGCAGGAGCTGCTGTATGCGGGCCACGAGCGGAAGCTTCTCATCGTCCTTCAAGGAATGGATACCTCGGGCAAGGACGGAGCCATCCGCCACACCATGCGCGGCTTCAACCCCCAGGGTGTCCGGGTGGTCTCGTTCAAGAAGCCGTCGGATGAGGAGCTGGATCACGACTTCCTCTGGCGGGTGCATGCCAAGGTGCCGGCCAGAGGCGAAACCGTGGTGTTCAACCGGAGCCACTACGAGGACGTGCTGGTCGTCCGGGTGCACGATCTGGTCTCCAGGGCCGTATGGAAAGCCCGATACGATCAGATCGTCGCTTTCGAACGCATACTCCACGAGACCGGGACAACGATCATCAAGTTTTTCCTCCACATCAGCCGAGACGAGCAGCGGAAACGGCTGCAGGCGCGAGTAGACGACCCCACGAAGTGCTGGAAGTTCCAGCCCGGCGATCTGGAGGAACGCAAGTTCTGGGAGGACTACATGGGGGCGTACGAGGATGCGCTCTCGAAGACCTCGACCGAGTGGGCCCCGTGGTACGTGGTGCCCGCCAACCAGAAGTGGTACCGCAATTACGTCGTAGGGTCCATCGTCGCCGAGAGGCTGGACAAGTTGAAGCTCAAGTATCCCAAGTGCAGTCTCTCGGACGTGAGGGTCGAGTAGCGGAGAGCGTAGCGCACGGTCACCTGGGATATTCTATGCGACGTCACCCTCTGGTCCTCGTGCTGGTTGGCGGTATAACGGCGGGCACGCTCGACATCGTCTATGCTTGCGCTTTCTGGGCGCTGAGGGCGGGCGTTTCGGCGGAGCGCATATTCCAGTCGGTCGCGGCGGGGTTGCTGGGTCCCGCCAGCTTTCAGGGCGGCGCGACAACGGCGGCGCTAGGACTGGCACTGCACTACCTGATCGCCCTCTCGATGTCCCTGGTGTACTACCTGGTCGCGCGGCGGCAGCCCCTGCTCTGGCGGCGGCCGATGCTGTCCGGCGCCGCGTACGGACTGCTGCTCTACGTCATCATGAATCACGTCGTGGTACCGCTGTCGGCTGCAGCGGCTGGGTCGAAGGATCCACTATGGGTGATCCTCACCATCGTGGTTCACGCCCTGCTGATCGGCATCCCGATTGCACTCTGTACGGCCAGGAGCTTCACACCGGAGAAACCCGCCCCCCCATCTGGTCGTAGATAGCTCTGACGCTATTTTCTGATCACCATTCCCCCTTGGTCGTCTCCAGACAATCCGGTGATCCGTGCTCGCGCTCCTGCTGCTCCTTCAGGCCCAGGACCCCGGTCCCGCTCTCGTGGTGCAGGGCAAGGGCTCGCCCACGGCGGAGATTCCGCGGCTGGAAAGCGAGATCCAGATCGACGGGAAGCTCGACGAACCGGTTTGGTCCCGTGCGACGCGGCTCACCGGCTTCTGGCAGTACCAGCCGGTAGACGGCCGGCCCGCCGAGGACGAGACCGAGATTCTGGTGTGGTACGCGCCCGATGCAATCTATTTCGGCATCATCGCGCACGACCGCAATCCCGCCTCGATCCGCGCGACGGTGGCAGATCGGGACAACATCGACAACGATGACTACGTGGTGCTGGATCTCGACACCTTCCACGACCGGCGCCGCGCATTTTTCTTCGCGGTGAATCCGCTCGGCGTTCAATCGGATGGCGTACGCAGCGAGGGCTCGGGGCAGGTGAGCAGCCTGATTCCCGGCAGCACCGACGCGAATCCGGACTACACCTGGGACTCGAAAGGTCGGATCACCGATCGAGGGTACGAGGTCGAGATCAGCATTCCGTTCCGGAACCTCCGCTACCGCGGCAGCGGTCCCCAGACCTGGGGCTTCAACGCCACCCGAGATGGTCCAGCGCACCGGCTATACCAACACCTGGACCGACGTACGCCGTGCCAGCGCCAGTTTCCTGGGGCAGGAGGGTGCTCTGGGCGGGCTGCATGATCTGAGACACGGCATGACCGTCGAGGCCCAGCCGTTCGTAACGGCCACCGCCAACGGGAGCGTGGATGCCACCAGCGGGGAGTTCCTCCGCGACGACGTGAATCCGGATGCCGGCCTGAACCTGCGTCTGGGGTTCAGCAGCTTCGCGCTCGACGCCACCCTGAACCCGGACTTCAGCCAGGTCGAGAGCGACGAGGGACAGGTGACGGTAAACGAGCGCTTCGCCCTCTTCTTCCCCGAGAAGCGACCCTTCTTTCTGGAGGGGATCGAGCTGTTCGGTTCCCCACAGACGCTGGTGTACACCCGCCGCATCGTGGATCCCAAGGCCGGCGCCAAACTCACCGGCAAGTTCGGCCAGCTGGGCGTCGCGCACTTGACGGCGGTGGATGACACCGAGGCCGGTGACGCGTGGTTCAACATCACCCGGCTCCGGCGTGACTTCGGCGCCAACTCCATCGCCGGGGTCACCTTCACCAACCGCGATGCAACCGGGGCGTACAATCGGGTTCTCGCGGCCGACTTTCGCTACGTCTGGAGTCTCTATTACGCCCAGTTTCAGTATGGGCGCTCCTGGACCGGGGACGCAGCAGGAAGCCGGGATGCGCCCATCTGGCAGGCGGAGTTCGACCGGACCGGCCGAACATGGGGGTTCAACTATCTGCTGAAGGGGCAGGGCGAAGGGTTCGATGCCCAGGCTGGATTCGTGAACCGGCTCCGAAGCAATGTGGTCTTCGGACAGGCCTTCAACCGCCTGACTCATTACGGAAGCCGGGGCGCATTGCTGGAGAACCTCACCGTCTTCTTTGGTCCCGAACGGACCTGGTTGTACCAGGACTTCGGGTTGGAGCCTGGGCTCGAGGGACGCGACCAGCTGGATGCCACCTTCCAGCTGCGCGGCGGGTGGGAGCTGAACGGCCACCTGGACCGGAACTTCGTACACTTCCAGGACAGCAGCTTTGCCGACTACACGGTCGGGAGCGCCACCGGCCCGGCGTATCAGGCCGAGGAGAAGTTCTCCGGCCTCGTGTGGCAGACCAGGGTGACCACGCCGACCTGGCAGCAGCTCGGGGCGGTGATCCAGTACCAGCAGGGCGAGGCGGCGATCTTCGAAGAGGGGACCACTGGCTCAGGCTGGTCCCTGAACGGCAGCCTCAACCTGCGTCCTGCTTCCACGGTGCGGATAGCAGCAAGCGCAACGGTGTTTCGGCTGGACCGCCTCGATGGCAGCGAGTTCGCCCGCGCCACCATCCCGCGGCTCAAGCTGGAGTACCAGCCGAACCGGTCGCTCTTCTTCCGCGCCATCGGTGAATACCGCTCGGAGCACCGTGCCGCGCTGCAGGATCCGGCCACCGGCGATTCACTCTATGTAGGCGGGCTCCCGCAGCCGGCGACTCACTTCGACGGCCTGCGGGTGGATCTGCTCGCCTCCTATGAGCCCACTCCAGGCACGGTGGTGTTCCTGGGATACGGCAGCTCCCTGGAGGCGGACCAGGAGTTCGACTGGTCGAGTCTGGAACGGGTGAATGACGGGTTCTTCCTGAAGCTGGCGTATCAGATACGGCGGTGAGTAGGAAGTGAGAAGTGACAGTGAGAAGTAAGAAGTGAGAAGTGAGAGAGTGAGAAGTGAGAAGTGAGAGGTGAGCGGTCGTACCAGGCTCACCTCTTTCATTGTGAGCCGCCCACCCTATCGCATCGCTCAGCGAATGACGATAGAGCCTGCCCTGAGCCTCCCGAAGGGATCGCTCCATGCGACGCCTTTCGCCTGACTTCACGCTACCGCTTCTACTTCTCACCTCTCACTTCTTACTTCTCACTTCTTACTTCTCACCTCTCACTTCTTCACGAACACCCCTTATCGAAGATGATCAGCCAGTTCCCGCCTGGCTCCCGCCGCCAGATGGAGCTGAACGATGCGACCCGCTTGCCGGTGGGATCGAAGACCGGCCCGCTGCTCAGCGCCAGGGTGCCGGAGGGGAGCACCTCGATGACGCCGGGCTTCCAGGAGAACGGCGGCTTCGGTCCCTCGTAGAACTTCCGCCACGCCTGGACCACTTCGGCCTTACCCCTGAACACCGATGTGTCGCCGAAGAACACCGCCTCGGGCGACAGGAACCGGGCGAATCCGTCGAGATCCCGGCGCGCCATCGTGGCCGCGAAGCTGCTCTCCGCCACGAAGACCTGGCGAGTAAGGGCGGCAGGGGAGGCCTGTGCGGCCAGTGAGTGAAGGCCGAGACACGTGGCTGAGGCGGCCAGCAGCAAAGCCGGTTTCATGCGGAGCTCCAGGGGTGATGCCAGCCCTACGGAGATCGGCTGGGGGCGGTGTCAGCCGGCGCTGAAGTCCTGCCAGACGGACCTGGAACCCTGGCGGTTACCTGCTGGTGTTGCGCTCGATGATTACCGAGGAGATCAGTTGGGCGAAGGTGGTGATTAGCGGGGGCGGGCGGTCAGTCCCAGCGGCACGCTGCGCGTACCGGGCCAGCTCCGCACGGTGCCATCACCGTGCCGGACCATGAGCTGACCTGAGATGCCGCCATCCAGCATGAGTGCCTGGCGGCAGCCGAGCGAGCCCATCACCGCCGCCATTTCCGGTGTGGTCAGCCCAAAGGGCACTCGTCCCAGGGCTGGGCCGAGCGCGTCGAAACGGGTCAGGGCTACCACGACTCGGCCGTCGGGGAGAGTGCCGAGTGCCAGGCGCGCGTCGCGGTGGGTGAGATCGACGCCTGAGCTCGCTGTCCTCAACGGCTCAGGAACTACGCCGTCCATCAGCAACATGGGGTAGCTCTGGAACGCCTCGTGAGCGGTTACACGCGCGCGTTCCCCGGCACACTGTCGGGCGCGACGATCCGCAGAGTTCCGGATGCATCTACCACGACCGCTCCGGCTAACGGGGCATATTCCGGAGCCAGCACTTCCTTGCCTCCACTGACCACCCAGCCCCACGGCAATCGGCCGCGGAACTGGCCTGCGTCCATCGCCATAACTACTGCGCTGTCAACACTTGCGATGGTCCAGCTCTGGTTCCGTGTGAAGGCGGGCACCAGTGACAGATTGACCTTGCGCGGGTCCAGCCGCACCACGATGACACGGGTGCGCCAGGCCTCGCTCGAGCCGCGGAGCTGGAGCTCGCCCCACTCCATGCCGCTCGCACCGGGACGCCAGATGACCCGGTGCGCAAGCGGGGCGTGCCCGTTCCAGTCCGCCGGCGCCACGTCGCTCCGCCACCAGGTGGTCCAGCCCGCGCCGTCCCGGACCGCCAGGCTCGTACCTGCGGTTGCGGCCCGGAAGCCGGCGGCGGCGACGACTGCGCCGCTGATGCCAACCGCCAGCGCGAGCCTCACACCCATCCGTGATGGCTTCATGCTCAGCGGCAACCCGCCATCTGGATCCGCTGTAGCGTATCGGCGATGGCCATCAGTTGCTGCTGATTGCCGGCCTTCTGGGCCGCTTCCGCCCGTTTAGCCAATGCCTCGAGCTCCGCTTGGTGATTCTGCATGTTCTTCATCATGCAGTCGTTCATGCTGGAGGCATAAGCGGACATCTCCGGCGAGGGCTGAGCGGCGGCGGGAACCGGCGCCGGCTTGGGAGCCGGTTTCGCGGCCTGCTCCGGCTCCGGCTCGCGCATGCCGAGCAGCGGCTTCAGCTGCGACGACTTGGCGGCGACGGCCGATTTCTCGGTGGCCGACGCGCCGCCCGGAGGCGTCGAGTTCGAGAGGATGGCGACCGCGCGCTCCTTCAGGAGTGCCAGGTCGTTCGGGCTGAAGCCCGACGCCTCGACCTCCTTCGCCTCCGCCCGACCCTCCGCCGCGCGCTCGGCCTCGTAGTAGTCCTTGGGCTGCTCCGGCTGCTTCACGATACAGCTCGGGTCGATCATGGCCATCGCGGAGTCCTGGTAGATGGCCGCCAGCTTCATGTCGCCCTTGCCCTGGGCCGCCACCATCTTCTCGGTGAGGGCTCTGGTACTTGTCCAGCATCTTCGGGTTGGCTGCCCCCCGCTGGTAGAAGCCGGGCTGGGCCGCCTCGCACTTGGGCTTCGCTGCCTCGTAGGCTGCATCGGCTTTCTTGAAGCGACCGTAGGGGGTGTCTTCCTTCATCGCGGCGTCGCGCTCGGCCTGACCCGCTTCGAGGCCGGTGAGGAGCTGGTTCACCACGTCATCGGTGAAGACGATCATCCCACCCTGCTCGGCGGGCGCCGCCGCCTCCTGGGTGACGGCCGGCTTGAGCTTCTTCTTGAGTCCGCCGAACTGGGCGGAGGCCGGCGTGGCGAGGGTGAGCGAGGCCAAAACGGCGACGGCAAGCGAGACGATGGCGGCGGACCGCCTGTGGGGAGCTCTGCATAGACTGATTCTCGGGCTCCAGGAGCGAGGTGGGCAGTAAGGAGTTCCAAATGTGGAGCCTGCCCTGCAAGAGCGCCAGCAGGCGGCTCTGAAGTCGGGTTGTGCCCGGGACGAGCGCCGGGGTAGGGTTGAGGCTGCTTCCGATCAATCTGCCAACGGAGTGCTCATGCTCGCCAACTGGATCACGCTCTCCCGATTTCCGCTCCTGCTGGTGACGGTCCTGATCCTGTACTTCGGATCGCCGGGGGTCCGCCTCGCCGGCGTGGGCCTGCTCTTCTTCGGACTGATGCTCGATACGGTGGACGGGATCGTGGCTCGCAGTCGAGGCGAGACCAGCCTCTTCGGCAGCGTGCTCGATATTGCCGCGGATCGTACCTACGAGCTGATCCTCTGGGTCTGCTTCGCGGACCTGCGAATGATCCCGGTCGCTATCCCCCTCATCATCATTGCGCGCACCACCCTCACCGATGCGTTCCGGAGCATCGGCGTGGCCCAGGGGATTGCCCCCTTCGCGCAGCATCGCACCGCCCTGAGCCGTTTTCTCGTGGGATCGTTCTGGATGCGCACGGGTTACGCGGTGACCAAGGTGACGACCTTCTGCGGTCTGGCGCTGGCTCAGGCGTTCAGCGGTCTGCCACCGGAGACAGCTCTGGCTCGCATGGTTCCGATGCTGATGGATGTGTTCCGCGTAACCGCCTGGCTGGCGGTGGTGTTCTGTGTCTTCCGGGGTCTGCCGGTGATCATCAGCTCGCTGCGGCGGTACTGGGGAATTCCTTCAACGGCCCGGGTGAGCTGACCGGGCCGCAAACTGCCGAACCTTCCGGAACGCCTTTGCCAAATCGGGGAGCTGATGGTTGGCGTTGAGTCCACTGGGGTTGGGCAACACCCAGACGGTCGCCGTCTCCAGCAGTTCTAGTTGCCGGCCAATTTCCGCCCGGGGCCGATCGAACGCCACCCGGTACGCGCCGATACCGACCACCGCAACGCAGCGTGGACGATAGCGGCGAACTCTCCGTGCTAGCCTCCGCCGTCCCTCGCGCAGCTCGTCATCCGTCAGCTCCGCCGCAGTGGCCGTGGCGCGGGAGACCAGATTCGTGATGCCGACCCCGTCCTTGAGCAGGAGCTCCTCTTCCCAGGGCTTGAGGAGTCGCTCGGTGAAGCCGGCGCCGTACAGCGCCGGCCAGAACCGGTTGCCGGGCCGGGCAAAGTGATGTCCGGTGGCCGCGGAATAGAGGCTTGGATTGATGCCGCAGAAGAGAACCTCGAGTCCCGGCGCGATCAGATCGGGTACTCGGCGACCGTAGGCGGCAGCCAGATCCTGCTTGGTGGGGCGGCGTTGATTCTAACGCTTCTGCCTCCTCTCGCCAAAACGCCATTGACGCGGTAGTTTTGCAGCAATCTTTTCCACGCCGGAGCTCGCATGCGCTGCCTCCTGGTGTTCGCCTTCCTCATCTGTCGCGAGTCCGCCGCTCGAGGCCCAGGACCTCCGGGCACTGCTGTCCGATCTCTTCATCTTCGGCGACGGTGAAGACCAGCTCACCCTGGGCGGCACCAGCGACCCCGATAATCCTGATTCGATCCGGATCCATGGCGATCATTTCGTGCCCGCCGCCGTCGCCAGCAACGGCACCGTCATTTCATTCCTGACTAACTCCATCGGCAGCAACGTGGCCAACGTGCCGGTGAGCTCCACCAGCGGCGGCTCCACCTTCAGCTTCGAGGGCGGTGTGCCCACCCGCACCTCCACCTCCGCCGGCCCGATCTTCGGAGAGCGGGCCCAGACCCTTGGAAAGGGGCGGCTGCTGGCCGGCCTGTCCCACACCGGGCTGAACTTCAAGACACTGCGGGGAGTGGATCTGGCCAACCTCGGTTTCACCTTCACCCATGCGAACTCAGACTTCCCGGGCTGCGACTCGGTGGCCGGCGGTGACTGTACCCTCCTCGGCATTCCCACCCTCGAGAACGAGACTATCGACCTGAACCTGTCGCTGGATGTTCGCCTGGCCGTCACCGGCTTCCTGCTGACATACGGTGTGACCGACAGGATTGACCTAGGCGTGGCGATTCCGCTGGTGTCGGTTTCGCTCCGAGGCACGAGTACGGCGCAGATTACGCCCTTCGGGCCGCCACCCGCAGTGCACTTCTTCGGAGGCACACCGGAAGACCCGATACTGGCCGCGTCCCGCTCGATAGACGGGTCCAGCACTGGTCTGGGAGACGTGGACGCGCGATTGAAGGTGAACCTGCGCCGAGGAGTGCCGCTATCGGTCAGCCTGCTGGCCGATGTGCGGTTTCCCACCGGGAGCGAGAGCAACATGCTTGGCTCGGGGGCGTTCGCGGTGCGCGGCCTGGCGATCGTGTCGGCCCAGTTCGGAAACTTCTCTCCTCACGCGAACGCCGGTTATCTCTATCGCGGGGGCGAGTTCGAGACCGATGCCGTACTCGCCACACTCGGCTTCGATCATCTCCTCGCCCCCTGGGCGACCCTGGCGGTGGACTTGATCTCTCAGCTCCAGGTGGGCGAGAGCCCGCTTCAGATGTCTGGCCCGGTCCACATCGAGAGCCCATACCACCGCGTCATCATTCCCACGGTGATCCCCGATATCCGGGACGATCTGGTGAGCGGCTCGCTGGGGATGAAGCTCGCCGCGGCGCCGGGGCTGACGCTGATCGGGAACGGAGGCTGGTCGCTCAATCGGGGCGGGCTCCGGCCCGACGTCATCTGGACCGCCGGCCTGGAGTACAACTTTTAAGCTAGTGCACCTGGCTCATGCGCCAGATGCCGGCCTCCTGCCTGAACGTGGCCTGGAACGCCACCGGCTGGTGCTCGACCCGCCCGGTACTGGTATTGAGGTAGGTGTAGGTGCCCACCACTTTTGTCTCCGCCGCGCCGCCGGAGACCTCCAGCTGGGATATCGAAAGCTCGGCCTTTACATCGCGCACCAGCTGAAAGAACTGCTCCCATCCCCGCTGCTGCACCGGCGTCATCCCGGGATAGACGCGCCGAAGATCGGCCAGGCTGCGCGCCTGGATCGCTCCGGCGTACTGAGCCAGCACGCCACGAACCGCCTGCCGCGGATCCACCGGCGCCGGCTCGGGGGGCGCCTGGGCTGCGGTGGGTTCACCACCGGCGCGGGAGCGGGCCTCGCGCTTTCGGCCGGTGGGGGGAGCGGAGCCGGCGGGGGCAGTGTGACCGCGGCCGGCGACGAATCGACGGCCACCGAGTCGGCTCGGGGCCCGAGATCGGTATCAGCCGGAATCATCGCTGCCGCCGGCGCCGCGGCGCGCGGCAAGCCCTCTGTCGTGACTGCTTCCGGGGCTCACGTTTGGGCGGCGGCGGTGTCTCTGGCGGAGCAGGCGCCGGCGGTACCGGTGTTACTGCCGCCCCGGTCACGGGCCCAGTCGGCTGTGATTGAGTCGCCACCGCGGCCGACGTGTCCGGCCCTCGATTGCGGCGCACCAGAAGCGCGGCTCCTGCGAGGAGCAGCGCTAAGACCAGTGCGCCAACCACCGCCCATCGCCGCCGGGGAGCCATGGCAGCAGAGGCGGATGGCATCCGCACCGCGGTCGTTGCCGCCGTCCCGCCGCTCGGTGTGACGATGGCATCGAGCACCTGCATGATCTGGGTGGCCGACTGGGGTCGGTCGGCGGGGCGCTTGCAGAGACATTCCTTCACCAGCGTCGCCAGCATCGGCGGCACTGCGGGACGGCGGCGCTCTACCGGCTCGGGATCCTCCACCACCTGGGCGGCCAGCACTGCCTGCGCCGGCCGGCCGGAGAAGGGCGGGGAGCCGGTCAGCATCTCGTAGGCCATGATGCCCAGCGAGTAGATGTCGGCGCGGTGATCGGTCTGGGGACTGGCCGTGGCCTGTTCCGGCGCCATGTAGGCCGGCGTACCGAGTGCCACGCCCTGGGAGGTGAGACTGCCGGAGCCGCCCGATCCCGAGGAGGCGCTTACCGCTTTGGCAACGCCGAAATCAGTGACCACCGCGACGCCGTGCGAGAGGAAGACGTTGTCGGGCTTGATGTCGCGGTGCACCACGCCGAAGCCGTGGGCGTAGGCGAGCGCCGACACCACGTCGCGCAAGTGCGAACTGTGTCCGCGATCGGGAATTCGCCCTCCCGGGTCAGCCGGGTTCTCAGCGATTCACCGGTGACGAACGGCATGACGAAGTAGGGAAGTCCATCGGCTTCGCCGGCGGAGAGCAGCGGCACGATGATGCGGATGCTGAAGCTGGGCGGCGAGCTGAATCTCGCGGCGGAAGCGCTCGACGTTGACGCCGGCGGCGAGCTCGGGCAGGAGGACCTTTACCACCACCCGCCGGCCGAGGGCCCGCTCCTGGGCCACGAACACGCGCGACATGCCTCCGCCGCCCAGCTCCCGCTCGAGCTGGTAGGTCTTGCCGAGGGCGAGCTGAAGTTGCTCCTGGAGGTTGCCGCTCACGGATGTCGCTGTTGGGAGGAGGCTGGAATTTAGGGAAAGGGAAAGCGGTTAGCCACCCTGGTCTTAGCTGCGCCTCGCAGATGTATCGTCTCCTCGCGGAGGGTCCAAGCTCGGGAGGCACCTGAGCCTCAACCTGACGGACGCAGGCGGGCCGCCTCGTCAGATGCCGTTTCACGTCGGGCCACTCGCCGGCCAGGATGCTGTACATCACGCTGTCGCGCACGCTGCCGTCGCGCCGCGCGTGATGATGGCGGATCACGCCGTCCTTGCGGGCCCCCAGCGCGGCGATGGCCTTCTGGGACGCGAAGTTGAAGTTGTCGGTGCGAAAGCCGACCACCTGGCAGCCCAGTTGCTCGAACGCATGGGTCAGCAGCAGCAGCTTGCACGCGGTGTTGACGTGGGTGCGCTGCCATGCTGCCGCGTACCAGGTGTAGCCGATCTCCACTCGATCGATCGGTGCAACGATGTCGTGAAACCGGGTGCTGCCGGCGATCACGCCGGTGGCCAGCTCCCGGACCGCCCAGGGCAGCATGTGGCCCGCTCGCTGGCCGTCGAGCGCCTCGGTTATGTACGCGCCGCGTCTTTGCCGGCTCGGGAACCGAGGTAAACCAGAGCTTCCAGAGTTGCCCATCGGATGCTGCCGTGGTAAGACCCTGGCGATGACTGTCGGTGAGAGGCTCCAGGCGAATGCCGTGGCCCTCCAGCTGAACCGGGGCGGGGGCGATCACGAGCGCCTGGTTTTGCGCTTGGAAGCCGGCTTGCGCTTGGACGTTGTTTTGCGCTTGCTGGGCCGCTTCTTGGCAGGCTTCGCTACCCGTTCGGGAAGTTTGGCGCTACCGGTCTCGCGGTTCCACTCCTCGAAGGTTTCCTCCGAGATCTCGCCCTTCACCAGCAGCTCGGCGAACTTGCGGCGCTGGGCTTTGCTCTTGAATGGCATTCAGCGGGCTCCCTGGCCCAGAAGCACCAGCACGATGGCGAGAAACAGGAATGCCAGATAGCTCCACAGTGCCCGGCGGCGGAACTCGAGGCCGCGGGCGGTAAGGTTCTGCGCCGGCCATACCATCGAAAGGCTCGGTACTCCAGGCCGCCGGTGGCGAACCATCTGCACGTAGCAGTACACCCCGTAGACCCAAGTGGCCAGCGCGAGAACCAGCACCAGGGCCGCCACGGCCGGTATTCCGTTCCTCATGTGTCTCAAACTACCGCCGCCGCCGGGCGCACATCCAGAGCCGCACGGCATCATCCGATTGCTCTCCTGGTTACCATTTCTCCCGTTGCCGCCGGCACCGCGCCGCGTATACCTTGGAACCCGCGTCAGGCTCAGCACGATTCACCCTATGTCTCCATAATCACCCATGCCGTTCGAGACCTCCGTCGCGCAGCCGCAGCCCGCCGGTTATGAGACTCCGCTGCTCGCGCTCGCGCTGCCGCGCGGGCCGTTGCCTCCGTCGCTTGCCGGCGCTGGACAAGCAGACCGGCGGCGCCATCGGCCGGGTGCTTGTCATCCGGCGATTTCACCGGCAAGCGGGATGAGACCGCCATTCTCTATCCCTCCGGCCCCTGCCTCCCGCGTGCTGCTCGTCGGGCTCGGCAAGCCCGAGGAAATCGACCGGACCGCCATTCGCCGCGCCGCCGCCATCGCCGCGAAACGGGCCCGCTCCCTCGGCGTCCCCCGCGCGGCCTTCTCATCTGCCGCCCGAAGCCCGGGGCAAGGTGAGCCGGCCGCCGTGGGGCCAGGCGATCGCGGAGGGGCTCAACCAGGGCGCATGGCAGTTCAACGAGATGAAGAAGCCGGCGGACGAGAAGAAGCCCCCGCTCGAGCGGATGGAGATCCTGGCGCCACGACGGTCCCGCGGAGCTGATCCAGGGTCACAAGACCGGCGAAGCAATCGGGGCGGGCCAGACGTTCGCCCGAAGCATTCAGGTGCTGCCCGGCAACGTGTGCACGCCCAGCTATGTCGCCGAACGGGCCCGCGAGCTGGCCCAGCGCCACGGCTTCAGATCACCGTGCTCGACAAGGCCGCCATCATCAAGGAAAAGATGGGCGCCCTGATGTCGGTGGCGCAGGGCAGCGCGGAAGAGCCGCGCTTCATCGCCATCGAGTACAAGGGATCGGACGCGGCGCCGGTGGTCTTGATAGGGAAAGGCGTCACCTTCGATACCGGTGGCATCTCGATCAAGCCGGCGCAGAACATGGAGGACATGAAGTACGACATGTCCGGCGCCGCCGCGGTGCTCGGCACCTTCGAGATGCTGGGCCGGCTCAAGCCCAAGGTACACGTCGTGGGGCTGATTCCGAGCACGGAGAACATGCCGTCGGGCACCGCGGTGAAGCCGGGCGACGTGGTCACCAGCCACCTGGGCAAGACGATCGAGATCATCAACACCGACGCGGAGGGCCGGCTCATCCTGGCCGATGCGCTCTCGTATGCCCGGCGCTACGATCCGGCCGCGGTGGTGGACATCGCCACGCTCACCGGCGCCATCGTCGTGGCGCTGGGCCACACGCGCGTCGGGCGTCATGGGAAGCGACGACAAGCTGGTCGAGGAGCTTCGCGGCGCGCCGGCGACCGGGCCGACGAGCGGATCTGGCCGCTTGCCGCTCTGGGACGATTATCGTGACCTGATGAAATCCGACATCGCCGATGTGAAGAACAGCGGGGGACGGCCCGCGGGCAGCATCTCCGCCGGCTGGTTCCTGCGCGAGTTCGTGGACGGGTTTCCCTGGGCCCACCTCGACATCGCCGGCACGGCGTATTCCGACCGCGAGGATGCGAGCCGGGTAAAGGGACCCACTGGCGTCGGGGTACGTCTGTTCTCGGAGTTCGTGCTGGGTAGGAAAGCGTGAGCGGTAAGCGGTGAGCGGTGAGCGGGCGGCGATGGCACGACCAGGGGTGTCATCCGCAAGCGCAGGCGAGGGTGTCAGGATTAACCGCCTTGGTGTTCATCGCTGTCTCGTCGCCCTTCGCCGCGTTCTTACCGCTTACCGCTCACCGCTCACCGCTTACCGTCTTACACGCCCAGATCGCCGCGGACGACACCACGCACCATCGACACGCTGTCGGTCGACACCGTCAACACCACCGAGCGATACCTCAAGGAACAGCTGCAGGTCAACGTCCGCGTTCCCGTGCTCCCCATGCTCGGCGTGGAAGGGCCGCGGCCGCCGCTCACCCGCATCGTGTTCACCCGCGACTCCATCGAGTGGGGCCACGCCGCCACGGTGAGCGATCTGCTGACCCAGGTGCCGGGTGTCTATCTCTGGCGCGGCGGGTATATCGGGCGGCCGGAGCCGGTGAGCTTTCAGGGACGCGGCGGAGCATCGGCCGAGTACTACCTGGACGGGGTGCCGTATGTGGCCGCTGGAGTTGACAGCGTAGTGGTGGATCCCGCGCTGTTCTCCATCAGCCTGCTGGAGCGGATCGAGGTCGAGCGGTGGCCCGGCCAGCTCCGGGTACATCTCTTCACCAAGCGACACGACCGTCCTGCCGCCCGTTCGCGCATCGCCATCGCGCGGGGCGACGACGACCTGGCCCGCTATGAGGCATCGCTCGAACGCCGTTACGCCTCGGGGCTGGGTTCGGGCTGGCGGGAGACTACCTGAACTCGCCGACCGTCACCGGCGTCAGCAGCGAATACTCCAACACCCAGGTGTGGGCCCAGGGCAGCTACATCCCCTCGGAGCAATTCGGGGTGCAGTACCGGCTGCTTCGTTCCGGCCCCAAACGCGAGCCCGTACGTGGCCAGACATCGACGGGGCCATGGACACCATCGGCCTGGGCTACGACGCCAAGCGCACCGACGCGCTGATCCGCATGACGCTCAAGGGCCGAAGCCGGAGAAGCGCTGGGGCCTCGCGCTCGACCTGATCTACGCAGCGCACCGCGTGGGATGGAGAAGGAATCGATCAGCAGATCAATCAGTTCGGCGGGTACCTGACCTATCGAGCCACCGACCTTCTCGGTCGGCGGGTCCGTCTTTTCCCGGACCACGTGGACCCGGCTCGACGCGCGCGCCCACTTCGGGTGGAACCCGGTGGCTCCGTTCAGCGGCTCGGGCAGAGCTGGTCCACCAGCGGCACTTCGGCGGCCGCAACAGCGACTACGCCAATCTCTCCGCCGGCCTCGAGCTGGTCCGGGGGCTGGCGCTCACCGGCACGGCACGGATCGGCAAGGTGGTGGCGGCGCCGTCCATCCTCGCAGAGCTCCGAGCAGGACGTTCGCGACTATCAGGCGGCGCTGGGCTTTGAACCAGTGCCCGGCTAGGCTTCGAGGTGGCCTACGCCCGAGTGTCCGCCTTCGCCCCGCCGGCGTACGCCGGAATTTCCCCGGATTGCCGCGCTCGGCCCGCAGCCACAAACCGAATGGATCACGGCGTCGGCCCGGGTGGCTCCGCTCCAGTGGATAACTTTCGAGGGCTGGTACAGCGATCCACGGGGTGTAGCGCCGGAGGGGATTCCGCCTACCCATTCGATGGTGGCGGGGACCATACGCTCCAAGTTCCTGCGCACCTTCCCCAGCGGGATCTTCGATCTGAAGCTCAGGCTCGCGATGGAGAGCTGGGGCACCGGCATCATTGGACGCGATGCGCTGGGGCTCCAGTCCACCTCCGCGGCGCCAGCTTCATCCGTAGCCTGATCCAGTTCCAGCTGGGCAGCTTCTCCGTCTACTGGGACCGGGTGAATCTCACTTCGAGCCGCCTCGGTTATGTGCCAGGGTTCGAGATCCCGGCGTTGGGACAACATTTCGGCGTGCGCTGGGGATTTCTTAACTAGTCGCCAGTCGCCAGTCGTCGAGTCTAACCATCCCAGCGGATCTTAGCGATGTCGTTAAAGCAGTTTCTAATCAAGCTGGCGTCTGGCGACTGGCAACTGGCAACTGGCCTACAGCCGGTACCCCACCAGGGTCCCCGGCGCCGTCCTCAGAAACAGCATCCCCGCGATATCGTCCACCGCGTAGACCGGCTCCTTCTCCTTGCCCAGATCGACCCGGGCCCGCGGCTGGGCGCTGTCCTTGTCGATCTGGAGCAGGACGTTGCCCTTACCCTCTGGCGCCTTGGTCAGCATGAATACCGAGCCGGGCACCGCCAGTGACGCCTTGAAGCGCTTGGTGGCCAGCGCTGCCGACTGCCGCGAGTAGCCCTGGAGCTGGGCGCCCCCCTGGGAGAACGCGGTCGCCAGCTCACTGGTGATCTGCTGCGCGGCGGGATCCTTGGTGCGGCGAGAGGCTTGCGCGAACTGCATCGCCATAGGCGGAGGCAGCAGCGCCGCGTAGACCCGCCCGCACGGCGTCGACGGCATGCAGCGCCCGCAGCAGCCCCGGAAGCTGCGGCGCGGGGTGATACGCCTGCTGCTTCACCTGTCCATCGCGGCCGAGCACCACCAGGTTCTGGGACGAGATGAGCACGATGCCTTCCGGCCGGATCTCCATCGTCGACGGGATCCTCTCCGCCCTGCAGCTTGATCTCGCCTCCCAGCGCCTTGTAGCTGCCGTCCTCACGGTCCACCGCATACAGCTGATGGCCGCGGTTGGCGAAGACGTACATCGTGCGGCCCTCGAGTGCGTAGAGCAGGTTCCCGCTCTCGATGGCATCCTTGAGCCGGGGCTTGCCGCTCTCCAGGTCGATGATGTTCACCTCAGCGCTACCCGAGGCGTCGGAGCGAGAGACATACAGCAGCCCGGCAGGCGTGAGCTCGGCGTACGCCAGCTGACCCTTGATCTTCACATCCTTCTTGAGCCGAACGGTCGCCGCCGCGACATCCAGGACGTTCACGAAGGTCTTGGACTCGGCGTCAACCGCAAGCACCGCCGCCTCGCCCGTGACCATCGCCTCCATGACACGGCCCCGCATCTTGATGCGGCTTGGAGGCGAGCGTGGTACCGTCCTCGTAGCGCGCGATGTTGAGCCCCGTCTGTACCACGCCGTTGATGACGGTCCGGCTGCCGGTGCCCTCTCCCTCGGGCTGCCCCTCGGGCAGCATGATGATGCCGGCCGGATGCTGCACGATGTCGCGGATGCGCCCATGCACGGTCGCCGGCTTGTTCCAGAGCGGCTGACCGTCCGCCAGGCGATAGGGCATCGAGCCGCTCGTCGAAGCTCACGTAGATCCGGTCGGTCTTGTCGAGCGAGGGATACAGCCGCACGTAGCGGGCGACGGCGCCCGACCTGGCGATCGGGAGCGCTCGCCGTCCACCGCACCTCGCCGGTTCGCGCATCCATGGCCCGCAGCCCCATCAGGGTGTGGACCACGATCATCTCAGGCCCCGCTTGCAGCACCTCCAGCTCAGTGCGCTTCGGAGGCACCGCTGCACGAGCCCCTGAACCAGACCGCCCAGCCCCTTCTTCTTGGCCTCGGTCTGCTCGAAGAGCTTTTCGTTGATCCACCGCTGGTTGCCGGTGACCAGGTCGTACAAGCGCCACGACCGGCGGGCCCGGAAGCACGACGGCCATGAATGAGAATCGTCCCGCTCTGTGGCAGAACGCGACGGGTGACGATTTCCGCGAGGCCGAGCCGTCGGGAGTCGAATACCGCAGTGCCGGTCACCGGATCGAAGATCAGGAGCAGTCCCGGCCGGGCTGCCTCCATGAGGATCGATCCCTCCACAGCACGAACGCTGTCGGCGGGCACTCCGCCGAGCTCCGGGCTTTTCCCATACTGACCTGGCCGCGTTCGATGTCGACACCCATCAGGGCAGCGTCGGTCGAGATCAGGAGGGTGCCCGCGGGCGTGATCTGCTGCCAGCGGATGTCCTGCTTGGTCTTGAGGGTCCACGCCACGTGGCTCGACCGACCGAAGGCCGGAGCCGCGGCCCGGGTGAGGCGGGGGTTACGCTCTGGGCCATCGCTCGGGCTGAAGCCGGCCAGCGCGGCCAGCATCGAGGCAGGCCCCGAGTGCAGGCACGGGCAGCGTTGGAGTCGGCTGAGGGACCATTGGACTCTCCGTTGGCAGCGGACGATGGGGCGGATCGCCGTGATCGGGAGGGCAGATGCCATGCCAGTCGGCTGATCCCGTCCCTATCTAATCGACCTTTCCGGGGCTAAATTCCGCGGCTATTCCGGGTTCTCGGAGGTCGGCTTGCCGTACAGCATGACGGGGTTCGGTGCCGCGGAGGGTGCGGTGGCCGGACGGCGGCTCCGGGTCGAGATCCGGACCGTGAACCATCGCTATTTCAATCTGTCGGCCAAGCTCCCCAGCGATCTCACCATGTTCGAGGGTGAGCTGCGCGAGCGACTGCGGCGGGACTTCGATCGGGGCCACCTCTCGGTGCAGGCCCGGTGGACCGAGAGCGCCGACGCCGACGACCGGGTTCTCCGTCGATCTCGATCGCGCCCGCCTGGTGGCCGCCCGCTTGCGGGAGTTGCAGGCCACCCTCGGCCTGGGCGGCGAGGTGACGGTCGAGCTGGTGGCTCGCCAGCCTGACGTCCTCACCTCGCGAGCCAATGGAGCCGGGGAAATCGCCTGGAGCGAGATCGAGCCGGTCGTCGCCGCAGCCGGCGCCGAGTGCCGGGCCATGCGGGCCCGTGAGGGGGAAGCCCTGACCGCCGAGCTCAGGCACCGGCTCGATCTGCTGGAGCGCTCCGCCGCAGATATCGCCCGGCGCGCGCCCGAACGGCTCACCCGGGAGCGCGTCCGCCTGAAGGCCTCGGTGGCGGAGCTGCTCGACGGGCGCACCGTAGACGAGGACCGTCTGGCCCAGGAGCTGGCATTCCTGGCCGACAAGCTCGACATCACCGAGGAGCTGGTGCGCTTTCAGGCGCATGCCGCCGCTGCGCGCGCAGCCGCTCGCGTCGGACAAGCCGGTGGGCAAACAGCTCGGATTTCTGGCCCAGGAGCTGGGACGCGAAGTGAACACCATGGGCGCCAAGGCCGGGCGACGCCGACATTGCGCAGCTGGTGATCGCCATGAAGGGCGAGCTCGAGAAGTTCCGGGAACAGCTCGAGAACCTCGAATGAAGCGATTGTTGCTCGTGCTCTCCGCGCCTTCGGGCGGCGGGAAGACGACGATCGCGAAGAAGCTGCTGCAGGTCCGAAACGACCTGGGCTATTCGGTCTCGGCCACGACGCGCGCGAGTCGCAACGGTGAGCGGGACGGTGTGGACTACCACTTTCTCAGCCGGGCGGAGTTCGAGCGGCGGCGCAAGGAAGGAGCGTTCCTGGAGTGGGCCGAGTACGGAGCCCAGCTCTACGGCACGCTCAAGGAAGAGATCGAGCGGATTCTTGCCCAGGGCCGGCACGCGGTGCTCGACATCGAGGTCGAGGGTGCCCGGCAGATTCGGAAGAACCTGGACAACACGCTCCTGGTATTCGTGCTACCGCCGTCAGCCGACGTGCTGGTAGAGCGGCTGACCGGTCGAAACACCGAAAACCCCGACTTGTTGCGGAAGCGGCTTACCCGTGCGTCCCACGAGCTGGCGGCAGTGGCGGAGTACGATTACGCGATCGTCAACGAAGATCTGAACACCGCGGTGCAACAGGTGTCCGCCATCCTGGAAGGAAAGGCGGAGGAACGGCTGGTATCGCGCCAGCAGGATCTGCCGGCCCGGATCGAGCGGCTGCGTCGGGACGTGGTGAAGGCGGCGGAAAATATTTGAGTCACGAGTCTCGAGTCACGAGACGCCAGGATTGAATCGGGTAGCGGGTCCAGCTCGTGACTCGCGACTGGCAACAACACCGACAACCGGAGCAACAGATGCGAATCATCACCCCCCACGAAGTTGCCAAGCAGGCGGGGAACAAGTATCTCGGCGTGCTCGTGGCCGCGAAGTTCGCCCGCTACCTGAACGAGTTTCCCAAGGATCAGCTCCAGCAGCCCTCCGAGAAGCTGACCACCAAAGCGATGCAGGAGCTGGTGGACGGGGACCTGAACTACAAGCTCCTCCGCCGCCGCCGCTCCGAGGCCTGAGCGTGTGGGCCGGCCGGCACGTCGTCCTCGGCGTGTCGGGCGGGATCGCGTGCTATAAGAGCTGCATCCTCGCCCGCCGCCTGACCGACGCGGGAGCCCGGGTAGACGCGGTGCTCACCGAGGCTGCCGCGGAGTTCGTGCGGCCACTGACATTCGAAACGCTGACGGGACGCCCTGTCCTGAGCTCGCTGTGGGAGCCGGGAGGGGCGTTGTCGCATGTCCGGCTCGGTCAGGACGCCGACATCATTATCGTGGCCCCGGCCACGGCACACCTCATCGCGCGGGTGGCCCAGGGGCTGGCGGACGACGTGCTTACCGCGCTGCTCCTGGCTCGCACGGCGCCATTGCTGATGGCTCCGGCCATGAACGATGAGATGTTTGCCAGCCCTGCGACCCGGGCCAATCTGGAGACACTCCGCAAGCGCGGCGTGGTCCTGATCGGCCCCGACTCTGGTCCGCTCGCCGAGGGTCCCTCGGACCGGCCCGGCCGCATGAGCGAGCCGGACGTCATTCTGGCGCATGCCGCGCGACTGGTGCGCGCTGGCGGTAGCGCTGGCCGGCAAGCGCGTGGTGGTCACCGCGGGGCCGACCCGGGAGCCGATCGATCCGATCAGGGTGGTGAGCAACCGCTCCAGCGGAAAGATGGGGTATCGGGTGGCCGAGGCGGCGTGGGAGCGCGGCGCCGACGTGGTGCTCATCTCGGGCCCGACCGCATTGCCGCCGCCGATCGGGGTAACGCTGCGGCAAATCGATTCAACCCGGGAGCTCGAAGCGGCAGTGCGAGCCGAGCTGCCCGCCGCGGACGTGCTGGTGATGGCGGCCGCTCCGGCCGACTACCGGCCCAGCAGCCCGAGCGACAGCAAGCGGTCGCGGGTGGAAGGGGCGCTGGCCATTCCCATGGAGCCGACCGAAGACATCCTCGGCTCGACCCGAGACCATCGGAAGAAGGGCAGCGTGATGGTGGGCTTCGCCCTGGAAACCGGGGACGCTCTGGCCAAGGGGCTGGCCAAGCTGGAGCGGAAGGCCCTCGACCTGATCGTGGTGAACGACGCGCTTGGAGCCGGGCGCCGGGTTCGAGAAGGATACCAATCGGGTTGCGCTGCTCGGCCGGGACGGCAGCCGCCGTATTCTCCCGCTGCAATCGAAACGCGAAGTGGCGGAGGCGATTCTCGACGTGGTGGAGGAATCCCTTGGCCGATGAGTGGCGGAGGTACCTGGAACAGCAGATCGAGCTCGGTGGCTCGGAGGTGGTTCGTCGAGCGGGGCGGCGGGGCAGCGGGGCAGGTTGCAGCTTCGCCGGCAGAATTCCAGCGGAGGAGCGAGCCGCCCCTGCACGAGCCCCGCTGAGCTGCGCGGCTGACCCGACTGCCCCGCCGCCCCGCCGCCCCGGCTGATGGCTGGAGAAAAGGCGCCCCTCCGATTCCCGGCCGCGGCCTCACCGTCGAATCACCCAGCCATGCCCTGGGCGACGAGCTCGTCGCCCTGAAGACACTGGACGAGGTCGCGGAGCGGATCCGTACCACCTACTGCTGCGGCTTGTGTCCATCCCGCATCAACGCGGTGCCGGGTGTGGGCAACGAAAACGCGCGGCTGGTTCTGATCGGCGAGGGCCCCGGCGCCACCGAGGACGCACAGGGCAAGCCCTTCGTGGGACAGGCAGGGAATCTGCTCAACGGAATTCTCGAGGCTATCGAAGTGCCGCGCGACTCGGTATACATCACTAACATTGTCAAGTGCCGTCCTCCGCAGAATCGAAAGCCCTTGCCCGATGAGATCGCGGCCTGTATTCCATATCTACACCGCCAGCTGGAAATCATTCGGCCGAAAGTGATCCTCGCCCTTGGCAGCACGGCGGCCGAGGCCATGCTGGGGGTGAGAAAAAGTCTGGGAGAGCTTCGCAACAAGGTGCACACGTACAACGGCATTCCGCTGGTCGTGACGTACCATCCCGCGGCGCTGCTCCGCAACCCGAACTGGAAGAAGCCGACCTGGGATGACGTCCGTATCGTCAGGCAACTACTCGACCGTTGATCCCTACGTTGGCCGGTCGGCCCCGTGGAGCCAGGAAGCCGAGCAGGCAGTGCTCGGCGCCATGCTGCTGGATCAGGATGCCGCGTTGCGCGCCGCGGAGCTGGTGGACGACTCGATGTTTTACCGCGAGCCGCACCGCCGTCTGTTCCGCGCCATGCTGGCGCTCACCGAGCAGCGGACCGTCATTGACCACATCACTCTACGCGATGAGCTCCTGCGCCGGGGTGAGCTCGACACCGTCGGCGGCCTCGATTATCTGGCCGAGCTGGTGGACACCGTGCCCACCGCCGCCAACATCGAGTTCCACGCCAAGATCGTCAAAGACAAGGCCATCCTCCGACGCCTGATCGAAGCCTCCACCTCGATCATCACCGAAGCCTACGACGGACACTCCACCGCCAACGACCTCCTCGACGGGGCCGAATCGCGGATCTTTCAGATCTCCCAGCAGCGGGGGGACGAGGGGTTCACCCGGCTCAAGGAAATGCTCTGGCCCACGATGGAGCGCATCGAAACGCTCCAGCGCAGTGGCAAAGCGATTACCGGTGTCCCGAGCGGCTTCGCAGATTTGGACGAAATGACTTCGGGCTTCCAGGCTTCCGAGCTCATTATCGTGGCGGCCCGGCCTTCGATGGGAAAGACCGCTTTCTGCCTCAACGTCGCCACGCAGGCGGCAGTGGACGGCTTCGGGGTGGCGGTGTTCTCGCTGGAAATGTCGAAGGAGTCGCTGGTACAGCGTATGCTCTGCGCCGAAGCCCGAGTAGACAGCCAGGCGGTGCGCCGGGGCACCTTGAGAGATCCCGACTTCACGCGGCTGGCTCGTGCCGCCGGCATTCTCCAGAGCTGCCCGGTGTGGATCGACGATTCCCCCGCGCTCACGCTGCTGGAGATGCGCTCCAAGGCGCGGCGGCTCAAGGTGGAGAACGACGTCCGGTTGATTGTGGTGGACTATCTCCAGCTCATGCGGAGCCCGGAATATTCGGAGAACCGGGTCCAGGAAATTTCCGACATCTCCCGCTCACTGAAGGGACTGGCCCGGGAGCTGAACATTCCCGTCATCGCTTTGTCCCAGCTCTCCCGCGCGTCCGAGCAGCGCGGCGGCGAGCGCCGGCCGATCCTTTCGGACCTGCGAGACTCCGGGGCCATCGAGCAGGATGCCGATGTGGTCATCTTCATCCATCGGCCCGAGATGTATCAGAAGGAAGACAGCGAGGGCAACAGCCTCGAGGGCATGGCCGAGGTCATCGTGGGCAAGCACCGTAACGGGCCGACCGGTACGGTGGACCTCTACTTCCATAAGCAGTTTACCCGGTTCGACAACCGCACCGAGCGCGAAGGACCCGAGTAGGTGGCCAAAGCGAGATCAGTCTACCGTTGCACCGAATGCGGCCACGAGCATCCCAAGTGGGTCGGCCGGTGCGAGGCGTGTGGAGAGTGGAATGCCGTGGCGGAGGAGCCGGTCGTGCTTCGCAGCGGAAAAGGCGGAAGAAGCGGAAAAGGCGGTAGATCCGGCACGCATTCCGCTCTTTCCGCCACTTCCGCCCCGGTCCGCCTTGACAGCATCGCTGCCGAATCGCTGAGCCGATGGCGAACCGGGATTCCGGAGTTCGATTTCGTCCTCGGCGGTGGCATCGTCCCCGGCTCGATGACCCTGATCGGCGGGGAACCGGGCATTGGGAAGTCCACCCTTCTGCTGCAGGCGGCAGCCCGGCTGGAATCCGCGGGCCGTACGGTGCTCTACGCCAGCGGGGAAGAGTCGCCCGATCAAATCCGGCTGCGGGCCGACCGGCTGGTTGAAGACGCGGGAGCAGTGCATGTCCTGGGCGAAACCCGCCTGGAAGCCATCATCGACGCTGTCAGTGCGGTGCACGCCGACGTGGTAGTCATCGACTCCATTCAGACGGTCTACACCGACACCCTGGAGAGCGCTCCGGGCAACGTCGGTCAGGTGCGCGAGTGTTCCGGGCAGCTCATGCGCTTTGCCAAGGAGAGCGGAACCTCGGTCATCGTGGTGGGCCATGTCACCAAGGGTGGAGGCATTGCGGGGCCCAAGACGCTGGAGCACATCGTAGACACGGTGCTCTATTTCGAGGGGGAGGCCACGCTGGACTACCGCCTGCTCCGCACCACGAAAAACCGTTTCGGCTCGGTGGACGAGCTGGGCGTGTTTTCCATGACCGAGCAAGGCCTGGTGGCGGTGCCGAATCCGTCCGCCGTATTCCTGGCTGCGCGAGCCCAGGGCATCAGCGGGAGCGCGGTCACGGCGCTCATGGAAGGAACCCGGCCGGTACTGGTGGAGGTCCAGGCGCTCGCCTCCAAGTCCGGATATGGAACGCCACAGCGGGTAGCTACCGGTCTCGATCCTCGGCGGCTTGCGGTGCTGCTGGCGGTGCTGGAGCGGCGGGCCGACACATCGTTCGCCGATCTCGACGTGTTCGTGCAGGTCACGGCGGGCGTCCGGCTTACCGAGCCTGGAGCGGATCTCGCGATCGCTGCGGCGCTCCTTTCCAGCCTGTATAACCGCCCCGCGCCGGCGGACGTCCTCTTTCTGGGCGAGATCGGCCTGGGCGGCGAGATCCGGCCCAGTGGCGCCATCGAGCGCCGCATTACCGAAGCGGTGCGGCTTGGCTTCAACCGCGTGTTCGGCTCCTCACGCAGCAGCGTCCAGGTAGCGGGTGCATCTCTGGTGGGGCTCGATCACGTCGAACAGTTGGTGCGGGCGCTTGCCGCGTGACGTAGGCGCCGTCGTGGTTGCCGCCGGGAGGGGAGAGCGGCTGGGCGGCAGCGTTCCGAAGCAGTTTCAGTTGATCGGCGGTGTTCCCATGGTCCTGCGCGCCTTGCGGCCCTTCACCTCCCATCCCGATGTCGCCCACGTCGTCTTGGTTCTACCGCCGGAAGACGCAGCCCGGCCGCCGGCATTCCTTTCCGCCTTTCCGCCCTTTCCGCCTTCTCCGTCGTTCCCGGCGGCCGTCATCGGGGAGACTCGGTCCGGGCTGGCCTCTCGGCGTTGCCGCCGGAATGCACCGTGGTGCTGATTCACGACGCCGCCCGGCCGTTCGTCGAGCGCGAGGTTGTCGATGCCGTCATCGGCTACGCGCGCGCCGGCGAGGGCGCGGTCCCCGCTGTGCCGCTCAGCGACACCCTGAAGGAAGCCACCGCCGCAGACCCGAGCCTGATCCGCCGAACCCGCCCCCGGGCGCGCCTGTGGCGGGCACAGACACCGCAGGGCTTCCCACGCTCGGTGCTGGAGCGGGCCCATGCCCGCGCCGCCAGCGCGGGTCATCGCGCCACCGATGATGCCGCGCTGGTCGAAGCGATGGGCGTTCGCGTGCGTCTGGTTCCCGATTCCTGTCGCAATCTCAAGGTCACGACACGGGAAGACCTCGCCCTGGCGGAGCTGCTCGCCGGCGCCACTCCATGATTCTCCCGTTCCAGACCGATTCGGACATCGCCGCGGCGATTCCTCAAATCGGCAGCCATCTCCGCGCGGGCAAGCTGCTGGCCTATCCCACTGAAACGGTCTACGGCCTCGGCTCGGCTCCCAGCGTGCCCGCCCTGGCGGCGCTCGCCAATCTGAAGGGAAGGCCCGAGGGCAAGCCGTTTCTGCTGCTGATCTCGGGACGGAGGATGGCGGAAGAGTGGGGACTGGTGTTCAACGCGTCCGCTTCGGCGCTGGCCGAAGCGTTCTGGCCCGGGCCGCTCACACTGGTTCTTCGCGGCGGTGAAGGACGGCTGCCCGATGAGCTGCGGGGCAGGGAAGGGGGCATTGCCGTACGCTACACCTCGCACGCCGGCATCGCCCAGCTGGTTACCGCAACCGGGAAGCCGCTCACATCGACGTCGGCCAACCGCCCGGGGGGACCCCCGGCTCCAGGCGCCGACCGCCTGGTCGAGTTGTTCGGCGAAGCGGTCGCGCAGTGGCGAGCTGCTGGTGCTGGACGGTGGCGTGCTCGGCAACGTGCCGCCCTCCACCTTGGTGGATTGCACCGACCCGATGCCGAAGCTGGTTCGTGAGGGCGCGATTCCGAGAGGAGAGTTGCGGCGGGCCGCGGGCCGACTGGCGCCTTAAGGATTGTCACCCTGACCCCGAGCGCAGCGAGGGGGAGGGGGCCGGAGCTCCGGTTTAACGAGGTTTGTAAGGGTGACCCCATGCTGTTTGATGAGTCGCACCTATTTTGTCTACATACTCGCGAGTGAAATACGCGAGCTATACGTCGGGGTCACAACACCTGGAACGACGGTTGGCCGAGCATGGGAGCGGTTACGATCCCAGAGTCATTCGTTCCGGCACGGCACGACTCGGCTGTGTATTTCGAGATGACCACTGACGTTTCGGCAGCCATACGGCGGGAGAAACGCCTGAAGCGCTGAGCCGTCAAAGAAAACTCCGCTTAATTGAGCGAGTGAACCCTCACTGGCGGGACTTGGCCGACATCTAGGTGCAAGAAGTTTCGGCCCCTCCTCCTCGCTCCGCGAGGAGTCAGGGTGACATCTTCACCACGGTTCACGCTATTATTTGAGATGCGCGTTCTCTTCGTCTGCACCGGTAACACCTGCCGCAGCCCGATGGCTGAGGCGCTGCTGCGCGAGGCGTTGGCCAGCCGCGGGGTAGACCAGGTCGTTGTCGTCCTCCGCCGGCACTGGCGCCTGGGAAGGGGCTCCGGCCTCGGAGGGAGCCTACCTGGTCGGACTGGAGCACGGGCTGGACTTGAGCGGTCATCGTGCCCAGCTGCTCACGCGCGAGCTGGTCAGGGATTCCGACCTCATCCTTACGATGTCGGGGCACCACCGCGCCCGCGTGGCCGAACTGGGTGGCGAAGACAAGGTGCATGTCCTGGGCGAGTACGCCGGGCGTGAGGAAGGGAAGGGAGAGATCAGCGATCCCTTCGGCTACGATCTCGCCAGCTATCGCACCACCTACGACGAACTCCAGGAGATGATCACCGGCGTAGTAGGCCGAGTGGCCGGCCCGGTCCGGTGATCGTCGGCTCCACCCGCGTCTTTGCCATCCTGGGCGCCCCGGTTGCCCACTCGCTTTCCCCTCTCATGCACAACGCCGCATTCGCCGCCCTCGGTATCCCGGCCGCGTACGTGCCACTGCCGTGCTCCGCCGCGGATGCTCCGGCCCTGATTCAGGCGCTCGCCCGTGCCGGCGGTGGTGGCAATGTCACGGTGCCGCACAAGGAGATCGCCGCGCGCGCGGTAGACCGGTGCCTGGAGCTGGCGCAGAGCGTCGGGGCCTGCAACACGTTCTGGGGCGAGAACGGCGGGAGTGTGGGCGACAACACCGACGTGCCGGGGCTGGTGGCGGCGCTGGAAGAGCTGCAGCCGCCCGATGCGCCGTGGCTGATTGCCGGCACCGGTGGCGCCGCTCGCGCCGCGGTGGTGGCGGCAAAGAAAACCGGCGCCCCGTGGCGGTGCGCTCGCGCGACCGAGAACCGCCGGCGCGAATTCGAGAGCTGGGTGGCGTCACAGTCCGTTGGCCTGGTCGCTCCCGCCGAGTGTCGAGTCCTTATCAACTCGACTCCTCTAGGTCTCAAGGCCGGCGACCCGCTGCCGATCCCGCTCGACGCCGCTCCCCGGGCTGAGGTAGCGCTCGACATGGTGTACGCCGCTGGCGAGACCGAATGGATCCGGGCAATACGTCCGCAGGTGCGCCGAGCCGGAGACGGCCGCGGGATGTTGGTGGCGCAGGGAGCCGCCGCCTTCGAGCGCTGGTTTCCCGGTACAGGACGCGCCGGTCGAGGTCATGCGGGCAGCGGTGAATGCCGCTCTTCGCTAGCCGGTTAGGAGCAGGAAGCCTCGCTGACATCCTCGCCGGGGTCGAGCGGTGGCTGCTACCCGCGGCTTGTCTGCTATGTCACGAGCCGGTCTCCGCCCGCGAGGGCGACAGGCTCATCTGTGATCTGTGCCGGCTCAGGTGGCAGGCGGTTCCCCACCCGCTCTGCGATCGCTGCGGTCAGCCATCGTCCCGCGGTCTCGAGTGCCGGCTTTGTGCCGGCTGGCCGCCAGGTCTCAGCCGGGCGCGAAGCGCGGTATGGCTGGAAGGCTCGGCGCGACACGCGGTGCATCAGCTCAAGTACGAGGGCTGGAGCCGCGCGGCGGAGGCCATGGCCGAATCGATGAAGGGACTCGAGCCATTGACGGGGCAGGTATGCTTGATACCGATTCCGCTCGGCAGGCGCCGGCAGCGGGTCCGCGGTTACAATCAGAGCGAGCGGATCGCCACCGCGCTCGCCGGCCGCATCGGGCGACCGGTGCGCACCGACCTGCTCCAGCGGGTGCGGGAGACCCGGACCCAGACGGCGCTCACCCCTGAGGCGCGTCACGCGAACGTGGCCGCCGCGTTCGGCGCCGCCCCGGCGACTGGGCTGGAGCTGGTGCTGGTGGATGATGTGTTCACCACTGGGGCCACGCTTGCGGCCGCCGCCGCGGCACTGGTGGAGGCGGGAGCAGCACGGGTTGAAGCAGTGACGTTTGCGCGGGCTGTGGTTGATTTGTAACGCTATTGGCTATGCGCTATGGGCTACGCTGGTTTGTGACTCTGGACTTCGTCCGGGGTAACCAGCAGCCCGATAGCCCATAGCCCACTAGCCCTCTACGGGAGATCGAATGGCAATCCGAGTAGGCATCAACGGCTTCGGCCGGATCGGCCGCAACGTGGTGCGCGCGGCAAAGGCGATGAAGGCCGACCTCGAGTTCGTGGCGGTCAACGATCTCACCGACACCAAGACGCTGGCCCATTTGCTCAAGTACGACTCGGTCCACGGCCGCTTCCAGGGCGACGTGGCGCCCCAGGCCGATTCGATCTCGGTCGACGGCCGCGCCATCAAGGTGCTCTCCGAGAAGGAGCCGGCCAAGCTTCCCTGGAAGGACCTCGGCGTTGAGCTGGTGCTGGAGTCGACCGGCAGATTCACCGACCGGGACAAGGCGGCCCTCCATCTGACCGCCGGAGCCAAGAGAGTAGTCATCTCGGCGCCGGCGAAGCAGGAAGACATCACGATCGTCTACGGGGTCAACCACGAGAAATACGATCCCGCGAAGCACCAGATCATCTCGAACGCGAGCTGCACCACGAACTGCCTGGTGCCGGTGGTGAAGGTCATTCTGGACCGGTTCGGGTTCGTGAGCGGCTTCATGACGACGGTCCATTCGTATACCAACGATCAGAACATCCTGGATCTGCCGCACAAGGATCTCCGGCGCGCCCGCGCGGCGGCGCTGTCCATCATCCCCACGACGACGGGAGCGGCCAAGGCGACCTCCCTCGTTCTGCCGGAGGTGAAGGGCAAGATCGATGGTGTGTCGCTCCGGGTACCGACCCCCGACGTGTCGGTAGTTGCCCTCACCTGCGTCGTTCAGAAATCCACCTCCGCAGACGAGGTGAACGCTGCCTTCCGCGAGGCGGCCAAATCGGGGCCTCTGAAGGACATCATCGCGGTCAGCGACGAGCCACTGGTGTCGGTCGACTATATCGGGAGCCTCGCATCGAGCACCGTAGATGCGCTCTCGACCAACGTGGTCGG
The DNA here is from genome assembly GCA_963810165.1 of uncultured Gemmatimonadales bacterium. GTDB lineage: Bacteria > Gemmatimonadota > Gemmatimonadetes > Gemmatimonadales > GWC2-71-9 > CAVVWJ01. The sequence goes on along the minus strand of CAWEMG010000048.1, from coordinate 73,962 downwards.
CGGTACGCTGGTGAATGTCACCTCCTGGTACGACAACGAGATGGGCTACTCGGCGCGTTGCGTCGATCTGTTGCGGTATCTCGGGTCGCGCCGGTGAAGCGCACGCTGGAATCGCTCGACAAGAGTTCACTCGACGGACGCCGAGCCCTGGTGCGGGTTGACTTCAACTGCCCCATCAAGGACGGCGTGGTGACGGATGACACCCGCATTCGTGCCGCCATGCCCACGATCAAGTACCTGCGCGACCGCGGCGCCCGACTGGTGCTGCTCTCCCACCTCGGAAGGCCGAAGAAGGGACCCGACCCCAAGTACTCGATGCAGCCGGTCGTCAAAGCGCTGGAAAAGCTCCTGGGTGCCCCGGTCACCTTCCTGCCCGATCCGACATCGCCCGACGCGGTGCCCGTGACCAAGCGGCTTCCGCGAGGCGGTGTGGCCGTCGCGGAGAACACCCGGTTCTTTCCGGGCGAGGAGGAGAACGACCGCGAGCTTGCCGAAAAGTTCTCGGCCCTCGGAGACCTGTACGTCAACGATGCGTTCGGGTCCGCTCACCGCGCCCATGCGAGCACTGAAGCCGTGGCTCGTGTGCTCAAGCCGGCGGTTTCGGGGTTTTTGATGGAGCGCGAGCTTCGGTACCTGGGTGAGGCGCTCCACCAGCCCAAACGTCCGTTCGTGGCGGTACTGGGCGGTGCCAAGATCAGCGGGAAAATCGACCTCATCGAAGCACTGCTGCCGAAGGTTGACCGGATCCTCCTGGGGGGCGCCATGGCGTGCACCTTCTTCGCGGCCATGGGTCTTGAGACCGGCAAATCGCTGGTAGAACCGGAGCGCTTGGACCTGGCCCGGAACCTCATGAAGCAGGCAGGCGAGAAGCTGGTATTACCGGCCGGTGCTGTTATCGCCCAGGAGCTGGCACCCAAGGTCGAGACCCGCTCCGTCAAGCGAGAGGCCATCCCCCAGGGCTGGGCGGTCTACGACATCGACGCGGATACCGAGCGGACCTTTGGCGACCTCATTGAGTCCGCGGGAACGGTGGTATGGAACGGCCCCATGGGAGTCTTCGAGACTCCCCCGTTCGACCACGGGACCCTCGCGGTCGCCCGGTCCATGGCAACGGCAACCGCCAACGGCGCGGTCACCGTCATCGGTGGCGGCGACTCCGCGGCGGCGGTAGCCCAAGCTGGGCTAGCCGACAGGATCACGCATGTATCAACCGGTGGGGGCGCATCGCTGGAGTTTCTCGAGGGGAAAGAGCTGCCCGGTGTGGCGGCGCTGGATGATGATGACTCGCGACGCTGAGAGATCCCTCGCCGGCCCTTCGCCACGCGAAGTGCTGCGGCTCGGGATGAGCGAGCGGTCATGATGGACCGCTCGCTCATATACGCCGCTAACTGGAAGATGAACTACGGCCCCGTCGAGGCCCGGAAATACGCCGAGCGCTTCTTGTCGCTGACCTCGCCGATCCCGGGTCGAAGCCTGTGGTTCTTTCCTCCAGCGGTCTCGCTCGGCACACTCTGCGAGAGCATGCGCGGCCGAAACGACGTCAGGCTCGGGATCCAGAACGTGCACTGGGAGCCGAAAGGCGCGTTTACCGGCGAGATCTCGATTCCGATTGCGATGGAGGCCGGGGCGCGGGCAGTGCTCGCCGGACACTCGGAGCGGCGCCAGCTGTTCGGCGAGACCGACGAATACGTGGCCCGAAAGGCGAAGGCAGCCCTCAATCTCGGTGCTACGCCGCTCGTGTGCGTCGGGGAGACTCTGGCGGAGCGAGATGGTGGCCGGACTGAAGCCGTGATCGTCCGCCAGCTGGCACCCGTCATCGAGGCGCTCGAGACCGTTGAATGGAACCGGGTGGTGCTGGCGTACGAGCCGGTCTGGGCCATCGGCACGGGAAAGAACGCCACGCCGGACGATGCGGCCCAGATTCACGAGCTGATCCGAATGGAGCTGGGTCGACACGGAGTCACCTCGCGGGTTCCGATTCTGTATGGCGGAAGTGTCAACAACGGCAACGTGCTTTCCCTGCTGGCGCGGCCGCAGATCGATGGAGTTCTGGTGGGCGGTGCCAGTCTGGACCCGGAGGGCTGGTCCGAGCTGGTCGGGTTGTCCTGAGCCTATCCGGATGACACCTTGGCGCCATGCCCGAGCTCCCCGACATTGCCCTCTACCTTGAGCATCTTGCCCGTCGCGTAGTCGGCCAGACCCTCCAGCGGGTAGTCCTCCGCAGCCCCTTCGTGGTTCGATCGGTCGATCCCCCTATCAGTGCCGCGGCCGGGAAGCGGGTCCTCGGCCTCCGGCGCATGGGGAAGCGGATCGTCTTCGAGCTCGAGGATGGACTCTTCCTGGTGGTCCACCTGATGATTGCCGGGCGCTTCCGCTGGAAGGCCCCCGGCAGCAAGCCTCCGGGCAAGGTGGGCCTGGCGGCGTTCGAGTTTCCCTCCGGGGTGCTCCTGCTTACCGAGGCAGGCACCAAGCGCCGTGCCTCCATCTATCTCGTAGCAGGAGAAGAGGGATTGATCCAGTTCGAGCGAGGCGGGCTCGAGGTACTGGAAGCGGACGAACACAGCTTCGCCGAACGGTTGCGCTCGGAAAGCCATACCCTCAAGCGGGCGCTGACCGACCCGCGTCTGTTCAGCGGAATCGGCAATGCGTATTCGGATGAAATCTTGCACCGGGCCCGGCTCTCTCCCCTGGCGCGCACCGGGAAGCTCTCCGACGAAGAGGTGGGTCGTCTGTATCATGCCACTCGCCAGACGCTGGAGGATTGGATTGCGCGGTTGCGAGGCGAGGAGGGAGAGAAGTTTCCGGAGAAGGTCACGGCCTTTCGCGAGGGAATGGCCGTCCACGGCCGCTACAAGCAGCCCTGCCCGGACTGCGGCACGCCAGTCCAGCGAATTCGCTATGCTGACAACGAGACCAACTACTGTGCCCGCTGTCAGACCGGCGGGCGGCTGCTGGCGGACCGAGCGATGTCGCGGCTGCTGAAGGAGGATTGGCCGAGATCGATTGATGAAATTGATTAGCCGCCAGTCGCCAGTCGCCAGTCGCCAGCCAGTCGCCCGTCACTCCGCCAGGTAGATGGCAGCCAGCCGAAGGAGCGATTCCGCTAGCGATTGAGTGAGCGTATCAGCCCGTTGAGCATCTTGCCGACTTCGCGGCAATGACTGTCCAGTACTCGCCACGTGGCTGGATCGAGATACCCGACATCGCGTGAGAGCAGTAACTGGCACTCGACTTCGCAAACGGACCCGCGAGCAATTCGCAGGAATCTGAGATGGTCGCGCTCGTTCCTGCGACCAGACCCTTCGGCAATGTTGGAAACCACCGAGATGGACGCTCGCCTGAGCTGGGTTGTAAGGCCGAACTGTTCCGTAGCCGGGAAGGAAGCGGTAGTGCGGTAGATTTCCAGAGCCAAGCCGTGGGCCTGCTTCCAGACGAAAAGTTGTTGATAATCTCCCATGAGCCGACGTTACCGCGCGTGCCCATGATCTTCTGTACCGAATCAGCGCCGAGCGGTGCATGCTTACGCTGCGACCGATGGCGTCCGGCGACTGGCGACTGGCGACTGGCGACCGCTCGACATTTTTTCCTCTCCCCACTAAACTTCCGCCCCATGTTCGCCTTTCTGCTCACGCTGCTCATCATCGACGCCCTCCTGCTCTCCGTGGTCGTGCTGCTGCAGGCCGGCCAGGGCGGCGGTCTCGCCTCGCTCGGTGGGGGCGGCACCGACACCGTGCTCGGCGGGCGCCAGGCCGTCACCATTCTCACCAAGCTTTCCTGGTGGTGTGGGGGCATCTTCCTAGTGCTCTCCCTGGTGCTCTCCTTCGTGCCCCGGGGTGCCAGCTCCAGTGGATTACAGGAGCGGCTCCGCGCGGCCACGCCTGCAGAGCCGTCTCAGCCCGCCCCGCTTCCGCTCGGCACGCCGACGCAACCGCAGGGACAGGCTCCGGCAGCTCCCCCGGCTGCTACTCCATCCCAGCCGGCGCCTTCAGGGCCCCCTCCGGCACCTCAGCCGAAACAGTGACCCCAGCGCATCCAGCTTTCGTCTTGCTCGAAGACGGGAACTGGTTTGCCGGCACCACTGCCCATCCGATCGACCCTGCCTTCGGCGAGGTGGTCTTCACGACCAACCTCACCGGCTATCAGGAGACATTCACCGATCCGAGCTACCTGGGCCAGATCGTGGTCATGACGGCCCCCATGATCGGGAACTACGGCGTCAACCCGGACGATTCCGAGTCCGGGCGGCCGCAGATCAGTGGCGTCGTGGTGCGAGAGCTCTCGCGTCATTCCTCGAACTGGAGATCGAGCGAGGGGCTGGACGACTGGCTGACCGCGGCCGGCGTGCCGGTGCTGGAAGGGGTGGACACCCGCCGGCTCACCCGGCACCTCCGGGAGCGCGGGGCGATGCGCGGGATGATCGCGTCAGGCCAGAGCCCCTCTCCCGCGTTGATGGCTCGGCTGCTTGCCTCGCCATCCATGGAGGGACTGGACCTCGCATCGCGCGCCACAACCGATGAGCGTCACACGGAAGGCGCCGGCCCGCACGTGGTGGCGTACGACTTCGGCATGAAGCGCAACATCGTGCGGATGTTGGTCCGGGCAGGCTGCCGGGTGACGGTGGTGCCGTCCACCACTCCTGCGGCCGCCGTCCGGGAGCTAAATCCCGACGGTCTCTTCCTTTCCAACGGCCCGGGCGATCCTGCGGCGGTGGGCTACGCACTGGGAACGATCCGCGAGCTGTCGGGTGCCGGGCTCCCGACGTTCGGCATCTGCCTCGGCCACCAGCTGGTGGGGCTCGCCTACGGCGGCCGGACCGCGAAGCTGCCGTACGGTCATCGCGGTGGAAACCACCCGGTTCGCGACCTGCGCAACGACCAAGTGCTCATCACCACGCAAAACCATGGCTTCGCGGTGCTTGGCGAGAGTGGCGGCATCCCCGGCGCGCCGGCGCTCGAGGTGACGCACGTCAACCTGAACGATGGAACCGTCGAGGGAATTCGGCATCGCGAGCTGCCGCTGTTCGCCGTCCAATACCATCCTGAGGCCGCTCCAGGGCCCCATGACGCGCTCCCTCACTTCGCCGAATTCATGGCCTCCCTCGCAGGTAGAGACGCGTCAAAGCCACAAGCCCTTGACAGACAAGGGTTAAGCTCATAGTATCGGCCATGGGAGGCCCCTGCTGCGCTCCACTGTCTGTAACCCTTCTGGGGGATGCATGACCAAGGCCGATCTGGTAGAACAGGTAACAGCCTCCATCGCCCGCACCGCGGGCCCCATGATCTCCAAGAAGGACTGCGCCCGAGTCGTGGACGCGTTCCTGGAGGCAGTCAAGGAAGCCCTGAAACAGCAGCACAATATCGAGGTCCGCGGCTTCGGAACCTTCAAGATCCGGCGCAGGAAGACGCGGATGGCCCGTAATCCCCGCACCGGTGATCCGGTCGAGGTGGCCGCCCGTCCGGTCCCGGTATTCAAGCCTAGTAAGGAGTTACGGGCACTGGTGGCAGACGAGACGTCGGAGGCTGAGCCGGCGCAGGGGATGTAGTCGGTCGCAGGTCGTTCAGAGGTCGCCGGGGAACGCCCGGCGGCCTCTGTGCTGTTCAGGTCCGTATCGGCCTACGGCCGGTGGCGGTAACTTCCATTCATGCCAGGCACTGTCGCGTCCACGCTCACCGTACGGATCCTCCTCTTCGCCAGCTATGCGGACACGTTGGGCTTCGACTCGCTCGAGCTCGACTTCGAGCCGCCGGCCACCGTCGGGGACGCATTGATTCGGCTGCGGTCGCTGCCGGGCGGCGACCGGCTCCCCCCCAAGCCGATGTGCGCCCTGAACCTGGTGCACGTCACTCACGACACTGTTCTGTCCAGCGGGGACGAGCTGGCTATTCTGCCGCCACTCGCGGGAGGATGATTGCAGTATCTCACTGAGGAGCCCCTCGACCTTCCCGTACTCATCGCCTCGGTCGAGTCGCCCGAGCGCGGTGGTATCGCGTGCTTCCTGGGACTGGTGCGGAACCACCATGGCGGCCGCGAGGTTCTCCGCCTGGAGTACTCCGCCTATGCGCCGATGGTCGAAGCCGAATGTGCCCGGATTGTGGCTGAGGCGCAGGCCCGCTGGCAGGTTGCGATCGCCCTGCGGCACCGCATCGGCCGGCTGGAGATTGGTGACGCCGCGGTAGCGGTGGCCGCCGCGTCGCCCCACCGGGACGAGGCTTTCGTCGCCTGCCGTCACGTCATCGAGGAGCTGAAGCGGCGAGTGCCGATTTGGAAGCGGGAAGTGTATGCCGATGGAACTGTCGAGTGGGTCGGCAGCGGACGTAGTGAGGCAGCGGGGCAGGAGCGGGGGCAGCGGGGCACGGCAGTGAACTGCAAGCTGTATCCGGCATCGGAGGACCATCGGGATGACCGCATCGACCGAGCTGCCCCGCCGCCCCGCCGCCCCGCTTACGCGACCAGCTAGGCCGCCCACTGAGATCCTTGCGCATTTCAGTAACCGATCGCTGCAACATGCGCTGCCGGTACTGCATGCCCGAGGATGAGTACGTCTGGCTTCCCCGGGAGTCGATCCTTTCGTTCGAGGAAATCGACCGGCTGGTGAGCGTCTTCTCCGGGCTCGGGGTACACAAGATCCGGCTCACCGGAGGCGAGCCGCTGCTGCGGCACGGCCTCCCCACGCTTGTCGGCATGCTCCGGCGTCAGCCCGCTCTTACCGACATCGCGCTGACCACCAACGGTATCCTCCTGGCGAGACACGCCGCCGAGCTTCGGGCCGCGGGCCTGGGCCGCGTCACCGTCAGCCTGGACACGCTAAGACCGGAGCGAATGCTCGAGTTCGCCCGGAGCCCTCGTCACGGCGATGTCCTGCAAGGAATAGCCGCGGCGCGGGAAGTCGGCCTGCGCGTGAAGCTCAACTCCGTCGTGATTCGGGGCTATAACGAAGACGAGATTATCGATCTCGTCGAGTATGGCCGGACTGCCGGAGCCGAGGTGCGGTTCATCGAGTACATGGACGTGGGCGGGGCAACCGGGTGGTCGATGGACCAGGTGGTGAGCCGCGCCGAGATTCTGAGCCTGCTGGACAGCCGGTACGGGCCAATTCATCCCTTGCAGCGAAGGTGACTGGGCGCCGGCGGACCGCTACATGTTGCCTGACGGGACTACGGTAGGGATTATCGCCTCGACGACAGCGCCGTTCTGCCGCACCTGCGATCGCGCCCGCCTGACCGCCGATGGCACCTGGCTGCTGTGTCTGTACGGCGAGACGGGGCTCGATCTGCGCGAGGCGCTCCGGACCGGCCTGTCCGACGAGGAGATCGCCGAGCAGATCGCGAACAGCTGGCGGACCCGCACCGACCGCGGTGCTGAACAGCGCGCCGCGATGCCCAGCCGGGGGACCTTGCACCAGCTGGAATCTCTCCGGGCCGATCCCCGCCGCGAGATGCACACGCGGGGCGGGTGATGGCCGTCCAGGTCGCCCTCATCCAGCCGCAGATTCCTCCCAACACCGGCAACATCGCCCGCCTCTGCGTCGCGACCGATACCCCGCTCCATCTCATCGAGCCGCTCGGCTTTTCGATTGACGATGCCGACGTGCGTCGCGCCGGGCTGGACTACTGGGATCGCCTGGACCTGTGGGTTCATCCGGACTGGTTTGCCTTTCGCGATGCCATGAACCGGAGCCGCTGTCTCTACTTCTCGGCCAAGGCAGTGCAGAGCTACCTGACCGCTCCGTATCGGCCGAACAGCTGCCTGGTGTTCGGGAGCGAGACCGAGGGAATGCCGCTGCGGATTCTGGAGAAGCATCCGGAGCAGTGCTTCACGATCCCCATGACCGGCCCGGTACGGAGCCTGAATCTGGCCAACGCCGTGAGCATTGTACTTTACGAGGCGTTGCGTCAAACCGGAGCACCGGAGGCATCTGCAGCATCGCAACTGCTGGCCACGGATGAACCGGATGAAAGACCTTGATCCGGAGCTGGTTATTTCTGTTCCACTGTTTATGAGCCGCTATATTACGGCGTCTTAGACCGATACATCTCCCTTCAAACCTGAAATCGTCGAGAGCACCCGAATGCTGGCTAAGGTCGCGGTGGTGGGAGCGGGAAACGTGGGCGCCACGGCGGCGCAGCGGCTGGCGGAAAAGAATCTGGCCCGCACCGTCGTCATGGTGGACGTGGTGGACGGAGTGCCCCAGGGCAAGGGCCTCGACCAGTGGCAGTCGGGCCCCATCGAGGGGTTCGACACCCGGATCATCGGCAGCAACAACTACGACGAGGCCGCCGGCGTCGGAAGTGTTCGTCGTGACGGCCGGGATCGCCCGGAAGCCCGGGCATGAGCCGGGACGACCTGGTGAAGACCAACGCCGGCATTGTGCGCTCGGTCGCGGAGCAGATCGCCCGGGTGGCGCCGAAGTCCATCATCGTGGTGGTGTCCAACCCTCTCGACGTCATGTGCTATGTCGCCATGAAGGCCAGCCGGTTTCCCCGCGAGCGGGTGCTGGGCATGGCAGGCGTGCTCGACACCGCACGCTACCGGATGTTTCTGGCCGAGGCGCTGGACGTGTCGGTGGAGGACATCCAGGCGATGGTGCTGGGCGGGCATGGCGACACGATGGTGCCGCTGATTTCCTACACGACGGTCTCCGGAATCCCGGTCACGCAGTTGATCGAGAAGTCCAGGCTCGACGAGATCGTGAACCGGACCCGCAACGGCGGCGCCGAGATCGTGGCCTTCCTGAAGACCGGCTCCGCCTATTACGCGCCCAGCGCCGCCGCGGTACAGATGGTCGAGGCCATCGCGCTGGACAAGAAGCGAATTCTTCCGTGCTCCGCCTGGCTGCAGGGAGAGTTCGGGCTGAAAGACGTCTTCTGCGGCGTGCCCTGCAAGATCGGACGGAAGGGCCTCGAGAACGTCATCGAGGTCACGCTGACCGGATCAGAGCGCGAGGAGCTTCACAAGTCGGCCGAAGCTGTTCGCGCGACGCAGACCGTCGTAGACGCGTGAGTCGAGTCCGCACCATGAATCGTCTGCGGCTGCTCTGGGATCCTCAGTCGGCAAGAAAGTGATCATGGCGGTCACCGGGCTCATCTGGGTGGCCTATCTGATCACGCACATGCTCGCCAACCTGCTGGTGTTTCAGGGACCCGCAAAGATCAACGCCTACAGCGCGTTCCTGCATGGAACCGGCGGCGCGCTCTGGGCCGCGCGCCTGGTGCTGATCGCGGCTCTGGTCCTCCACGTCCTGGCCGCGGCTCAGCTGGCCGACCGGCGGCAGGAGGCCAGACCTGTCGGATACGCGGCCGGACGCGAGCCGCATACTCCACCTTGGCCGCCCGGACGATACGCTGGGGTGGTGCGCTGATCCTGCTGTTCCTGGTGTACCACATCCTGCATTTCACGGTCGGCACGGCGCATCCGAGCTTTGCCGAGGGTGATCCGTACCACAATGTGGCTACCGGCTTCCGCGATCCCGTTGGTGGTGGTCCTCTACCTCGTCGCCATGGCCGTCGTGGGTCTTCATCTCTATCACGGCGTCTGGAGCAGTGGCCGGAGTCTGGGTATGAGCCCGCCGTCACCGCGCCCGCTACGGCGCAGTCTCGGCCTTGGTACTGGCACTCCTCATCTGGCTGGGCTTCTCGGTGATTCCCATTGCGGTGTACGCCGGGGTCGTGCGATGAGACCGCTGGACGCCAAGGTCCCATCCGGCCCGATCGAGAGAAGTGGGACCAGCACCGGTTCGAGATGAAGCTGGTGAACCCCGCGAACAAGCGGAAAGTACACCGTCCTGATCGTGGGCAGCGGCCTGGCTGGAGCATCCGCCGCCGCCACGCTGAGCGAGCTCGGCTACAACGTCAAGTGCTTCTTCTTCCATGACTCGCCCCGGCGGGCGCACAGCATCGCGGCGCAGGGCGGCATCAATGCGGCCAAGAACTACCGGAACGATGGCGACAGCATCTACCGGCTGTTCTACGATACGGTCAAAGGCGGCGACTTCCGGTCTCGCGAGGCCAACGTGTACCGCCTGGCCCAGATCAGCGTCGAGATCATCGATCAGTGCGTGGCGCAGGGGGTGCCGTTCGCCCGCGAGTACGGTGGCCTGCTGGACAACCGCTCGTTTGGCGGCGCCCAGGTGTCTCGCACTTTCTACGCCCGCGGGCAGACCGGCCAGCAGCTGCTCCTGGGCGCCTACCAGCAGATGGAGAAGGAAGTCGCTCGCGGGGGAGTCACGGTCTATCCGCGGACCGAGATGCTGGACCTGATCGTGGTGGACGGGCAGGCCCGTGGTATCGTCGTCCGCGACATGGTGACCGGCCAGATCTCCTCGCACCTCGGCGATGCCGTGGTGCTGGGCACCGGAGGCTACGGCAACGTCTTCTATCTCTCGACCAACGCCAAGGCCTCCAACGCCACCGCCATCTGGCGGGCACACAAGCGCGGCGCGGCGTTTGCCAACCCGTGCTTCACCCAGATCCATCCCGACCTGCATTCCGGTCAGCGGGGAGTATCAGTCGAAGCTCACCCTGATGAGCGAGTCGCTGCGGAATGATGGCCGCGTCTGGGTGCCGAAGCAGCAGGGCGACAAGCGGCGCCCGGACCAGATTCCCGAGAGTGAGCGGGACTACTTCCTGGAGCGGAAGTATCCCAGCTTCGGCAATCTCGCGCCTCGGGACATCGCCTCGCGGGCCGCCAAGGAAGCGTGCGACCAGGGGCTCGGCGTCGGTCCCGAGCGGGCTCGGGGTCTATCTCGACTTCGCGGACGTCGATCAAACGGCTGGGCGAGCAGACGATCCGGGAGCGATACGGCAATCTCTTCGAGATGTATCAGCGCATCACCGACGAGAATCCGTTCGAGGCGCCGATGCGGATCTTCCCCGCCGTGCACTACACGATGGGCGGGCTCTGGGTCGACTACAACCTGATGAGCACGATACCAGGCCTCCATGTCATCGGGGAAGCCAACTTTTCCGACCATGGCGCCAACCGGCTCGGCGCCAGCGCCCTGATGCAGGGCTTGGCCGACGGCTACTTCGTCCTGCCGGCCACGATCGGCGACTATCTCGCGTCCTCGAAACCGGCCCGGATCGATGCCTCGCATCCCGACGTGCGGCGAGTCGAAGCCGACGTGTCGGGATCACACACGCAGCTCCTCGGCATCAAGGGCAAGCGTACCGTGGATTCGTTCCACCGCGAGCTGGGCAAGATCATGTGGGACTACTGCGGCATGGCGCGCAACGCGGCCGGGCTTCGGAAGGCGCTCGAGCTGATCCCCGGCTCCGGGCGGAGTTCTGGCGAACGTAAACGTGCCCGGCAGCGACGCCGAGCTCAACCAGGCGCTGGAGAAGGCCGGCCGAGTGGCCGACTTCCTGGAGCTGGGCGAGCTGATGTGCCTGGACGCGCTGCACCGGGAGGAGTCGTGCGGCGGGCATTTCCGGGAGGAGTACCAGACCCAGGACGGCGAGGCGCTTCGGAACGACGAGCTCTTCGCCTATGTCGCGGCCTGGGAATACCGCGGACCCGAACAGCCCGAGCAGCTGCACCGGGAGCCGCTCGCGTTCGAGTACGTGCCGCTGGCGCAGCGGAGTTACAAGTGAGTCGCGAGTCACGGTCACGAGCTGCTCGTCACACCCGCGCTTCCATTTTCGACATCTGGTAACTCGTACTCGCGACTCGCGACTGCCAACAGGAGCCGTCTTGAATCTCACCCTCCGCATCTGGCGCCAGGCAGGGCCCGGCTCGCCCGGCCGAATGGTCGAGTACGAGGCTCGCGACATCAGCCCGGACATGTCGTTCCTGGAGATGCTCGACGTGGTCAACGAGCGGCTGACGCGAGCGCGGCGAGGTTCCCATCGCCTTCGACCATGACTGCCGGGAGGGGATCTGCGGGACGTGCAGCCTGATGATCAACGGCGTGGCGCATGGCCCCCAGCGCGGCACGGCCACCTGTCAGCTCCACATGCGCACCTTCAAGGATGGCGACACCATCACCGTCGAGCCCTGGCGCGCCCGCGCTTTTCCCATCGTCAAGGACCTGGTGGTCGATCGGAGCGCCTTCGACCGGATCATCGCGGCGGGCGGGTACATCACCTCGGCCACCGGAGGGGCGCAGGACGCGAACACGATTCTCATCCCGAAGGAGACTATCGACACCGCCATGGATGCCGCGCAGTGCATCGGGTGCGGTGCCTGTGTAGCGGCCTGTCCCAACGGGTCGGCGTCGCTGTTCACCGCGTCCAAGATCAGCCATCTCGGCCTCCTGCCCCAGGGGCAACCGGAGCGGTACCGCCGCGCTCTGAGGATGGTGGCGCGAATGGACATCGAGCACTTTGGCGGCTGCACTCTCTACGGTGAGTGCCAGGAGGCCTGCCCCAAGGAGATCAGCATCGACACCATCACCAGGATGAATCGTGATTTCCTCCGGGCCACGCTTTCCGAGGGACGCGGCGCCGTAGCCCAGGCCGACTGATTGAGTCATTGCGAGCCGCGCAGCGGTGAAGCAATCCCGCTGCCGCCTGGGAGATTGCTTCGGGGGCTTTGCCCCCTCGCAATGACTGCAGGCCTCCTGCTCCCCTCACTCGCCACCGCGCAATCATCCCCTGGATCCGCGCCGGCGCCCACGGTGTGCTCCTCGCCACCTACGCCGATCCGGTCCCGCACGACCGCTCACTTGCCGAGCTGCGGCTGGTGCAGCCGATGCTCATGGCTCAGGCCGGAGTGTTCTCCAACCGGGTTCGGTTCGTGGGCAGCGTGAATCTGGAAGGTCTCACCCTCCCGAATGGTGAGCTCACCCTCGGCGCCTGGGGCGAGGGATTCATCGACCGGAGACACCCCCATACCTATGTGCACGAGCTGATGCTTACCGGGACGGAGCGGATCTCCGACCGGCTTGGAGGGATCCAGGCATCCGTCTCGGTCGGGAAGGGGTTCGTGCCCTTCGGGACCGACGACCCGATGGTGCGGCCGGTCGTCCGCTACCCGGTAAACCATCATCTGGCGCAGATCCTGGAGCGGGCGGTCGCCATTGGCGAGGTCCGGGCCGGGCCGGTCGGCCTCGAGGCGGCGCTGTTCAACGGAGATGAGCCGGAGCATCCGGGGCAAGGACCCAACCTGAGCCGGTTCGGCGATTCCTGGTCCGGCCGCATCACCGTCGTTCCGCTGCCGAAAGCTGGAGCTCCAGGGCTCATACGCCGATGTGCACTCGCCCGAGCACCGGCAGGGCTCCGGAACCGATCAGCAGAAGTGGAGCCTTTCGGCCCGCTGGGAGGGGCCGGTGGAAGGCACGCCGGTGTATGGCCTGGTCGAGTGGGCCCGTACCTCGGAGGCGGAGGGAAGCTTCGTTTTCCATAGCTTCCTGGCCGAAGGTGCATGGACCACCGGCCCCAGCCGTCTCCATTACCGCTTCGAGCGCACCGAGCGTCCGGAAGAGGAGCGCACCCTGGACCCGTTCAGGTCGGTGCGGCCCCCCGTGGAGAACTCGATCCAGGGGATCACCCGGTGGACCATCCATACCGCCGGCTACGGATTTCGGCTGGGCACGCCAAGGCCAGGTTGCGCGCCATGCCGTTCGTGGAGCTTTCCTACGGCCGGATGGCCGATGTCGGTGGAGGGATCTTCGATGTCGCGATCCTTCTATGGCGGGACCTCGTTCTGGTCGGTGAGCGCCGGGGTTGCGCCTGGGCCTCGGCATGCCGATGCACCGAATGGGTCGCTATGGCGTCGGAGACAAGCCGAATCGACGGCCACCAAGTGGCACGAGACACGTATGCACACTAGACCAGCGATTCTGCCGGTCCTGCGTGCTCACAGCGCGGCCGTGCGACATCGAGACCTCCTCCGTCCTCGTCCGCCCCAGATGGCAGCCGTCGGCGGCAACGGGCAGATGGCAGCCAGTCGGCAGCTACATTGCCGACTCCCCTGACGGTCCTGAGCGACCGACGCGCGGGCACGCGCGGTCCCTGACGTCACGGTGAACTGGTCCGTGGTCGAGCGGCGGACGGCTCTATCACCGCCACCTCGACGACCGATGCGGGTGGGATTGCCACGGCGGAGTTCACCCTGGGGCCACCCTCGGCGCGCAGCAGGCCAGGCCGTGGTCGCCGGAGTACCTGGACTCACCAGTGGTCTTCACCGCCACCGCGTCGGAGGCGCAGCAGGGCCGGGTGTCTCAATGTCGTCGGCGGTGGGGACAACGTGCCCGACCGGTTCAGCTCCGACCTCTGGGTCCACGGCGACTACGCATACACTGGCACCTGGGGATACCGGGGTGCGGTCGGCAATATGCTCAAGGTCTGGGCGCTCGGCGCCACCGGGCTCCCGACGCTGGCCGGCTCCGTCACCGTGCCGGACATCGGCACCGTGAGCGACGTCCAGGTCAGCGACGACGGCCAGCTGCTCGTCCTCAGCGGCGAGCGGGGCAACGACGGCGGAATTTATCTCTACAGCCTGGCTGACCCGGCCAACCCCTCGTTCCTGAGCTCAGCGCTGGTCGGCCGGGCCGGCGTTCACACCGTCACGCTGTCCGACATCGACGGGCGCCGCTACGCCTTTGCGGCCCGCAACCCGGGTTCCCCGCGAGTCGCGAGACGATCCCGCCCTCCTGATCTACGATGTCACCGATCCGGAAGCGCCAACCCTGGTGGCCCGGAAGCCGTACCCCGAGCGCGACTACGGCATCCACGACACCTTCGTGCGGGATGGGATCGCTTTGCGTTTCGTCTGGGATGATCCGGGTCTGGTCATCTACGACGTGGGGAACGGCATCGCGGGTGGCACCCCAAGCGCACCGGTGGAGCTGAGCCGCCTGGTAACCTCGACGAACGGAGTCTGCTGCGGACCGTCGGTGCACAACGGCTGGTGGTTCCACAATCCGGTGAGCGGCGAACGGCGCTACCTCTTCATCGGGCAGGAGGGCGCCGCCACCATCGGCTCCAGCTCCAGCGGGGATATCCATGTGGTCGACGTGTCCGACTCTGACCCAGCCCCACTGAGGTGGCGTTCTTTCATCTGAACGGCGCCGGAACCCACAACTTCTGGATGGACGAGGAGCGGCAGATCCTCTACGCCGCGTACTACAACGGCGGCGTGGTGGCGCTGGACGTTTCGGGAACACTGAGCGGAAATCTGGCCGACCGCCTGTGGTCCCGAGGTCAAGCCGGGTGGGCCGGGGAACACCTTCACCTGGGGGGTCCAGCTGGCCAACGGCTATCTCTACGCGAGCGACATGCTGAGCGGTCTATGGCAACTGACGACGGAGTGAGTTGATTGGAACTCCGTCGTCATCGAGTGCCGCAGGGAAGCGAAGGATCCCTGGGCGACCGAAGGATCTCAGCGCTATTGCGCTTTGGACCCCTCGGTGCCCGCGCCTGCCGTCCTTCCCGTCATTCCCGCCCTTCCCGCTTCCCACACGTTGTTCTCCCGCCGTACATCCGGATACAGCTTCTTCGGGTCGATGGTCACCTTGGCCACCTTCTTCGCCTCCGGCACCAGCAGGTTGTAGCGGCTGCCCGCCGTACCAGACCTCCACCGGCAGGCTCATGCTTCGGACCGTGCCATCGTCCATCACCAGCTCCAGCTCCACCGGCATTGGCATCGCTCCGGCGTTTCGCAGATATATCCGGGAGGCAATGCTGCCTGAATCGGAAGCCACGGAGTCCACCGCCTGGTCCAGCGTCTCGGTCGTGTAGAACCAGGAACGCCAGAACCAGCTCAGATCCTCGCCCACCCCGTCTTCCATGCTGCGGAAGAAGTCGGCCGGAGTCGGATGCTTGTAGGCCCAGCGTGCGATGTACTGCTTGAACGCCGGGTCGAAACGGGCAGGGCCAATGATATGATCCCGTAGCAGTATCAGGCCCAGTCCGGGCTTGGTGTACGCGGTGACGCTCAGGCTGCCGTAGATCCGGTCGGCCGGGGTCATCATTGACTCCTCTTTCCCGGAGAGCGCGTGGGGAATGTAGAGGCCGGGGTTGCCGCGCCGGTTGTACTGCCCCGGGTACTTCTTGTCCCAGTTGTACCGGTTCATGAAGGTGTTGAACCCTTCGTCCATCCAGGCGTAGCGCCGCTCGTTGTTCCCCACGACCATGGGAAACCAGGTGTGGCCGATCTCATGGTCGGTGACGCTGAAGAGGGCGGCAGCGTCGGTCCGGTTGTGGCAGAAGACGATCATGGGATACTCCATCCCGCCCTCGATCCCGTTGACGTTGATCGCCACAGGGTAGGGATACCGGTACCAGGAGGAGTAGTTGTCCACCGCGAATCGGACGTACTGGGTGGACTCTTTCCATATTGGCTGGGCGGACGGCGGATAGAAGCTCATCGCCAGCGTCTTGCCGCCGTTGGCACGGGCCGCGTCCCACACGAAGTGGCGCGCGGCTGCCCAGGCGAAATCGCGCACGCTGTCGGCCGTGAACCGCCAGGTATGGGTGCCGCTGGTCGATGAAGGACGCGAGGCTGGGTCATCGATCTCGTCCACCCCGCGAATCACGACCGTGGTGTCGCTGGCCCGGGCCCGGGTCAGGCGGGCTCGCTGGGTCGCGGTCAGCACCTCCGTGGGGTTGCCGAAGTGTCCCGGTCGCCGCCACCAGCATATTGGCCGGAACGGTCAGGCTGACGTCGAAGCTGCCGTACTCCAGGTAGAACTCGCCCTGACCCAGATACTGTTCGGTATTCCAGCCCTGGACATCGTCATAGACCGCCAGGCGCGGGTACCACTGCGCCACCTCGTACACGTAGCTGCCGTCGATCAGCTCGATGCCCATCCGGTTGCTGTTGGGACCGAAGGGAAACGACCAGGCGATGTCGAGCACCTGTTTACCACGCGGCGCCAGCGGACGCGGGAGGTTCACCCTCATCAACGTGCCGTTCACCAGATAGTCGAGCTTCAGCGCGCCTGTTGCGGGACGGCCCCTTGCCGGCGGTAGCGACGGCTGAGCCACCCGGGTCAAGGTCACGCCCCCGTCGGCACCACGGGTGCCGAATCGCGAATTCTGGTCGAACAGGTGGGAGCCCCGGCTGCGGCTGTTGAACAGGTTCTGGTCGAGCTGGATCCAGAGGTAGCGCAACGTGTCGGGCGAGTTGTTGGTGTAGGTGATGCGCTCCTCCCCGGTAACCGTACGCGCCACGGTATCCAACGATGCCCGGATGACGTAATCCACTCTCTGCTGCCAATAACCCGCCCCCGGCGCGCCGCTCGCGGTGCGGATGGTGTTGGGTGTGGGCAGCTCGATCCGCCGAAAGGGAGACACATCTCCCAGTGACCGGGTGCTGTCGTCGGGCGGCTGGATGACAGCGGGCTGTTGAGCGGCCAGCGGAAGAGACGGAGAAACCAAGCAGGAGAGCAGAGACCCGTCGCATCATACAGTCCATTGGTTAGGTGCCCTCTGTGGCTGAGGTTTTCGTCTGACTTCCGTCGGGCCGCTTCCAGGCGTCGTTGGCCGGGATGGCATCGGGGAGGGTGCCATCCGGATTCACCGTCGCGACCACGATCGTCTTGCCGGAGTGGTCTTCGTACCCATATCGGTCTCCCAGGTACCAGATCTCCACCGGGAGCTTTACCAGTTCAGTGCTCCCGTCATCGTAGGTCAGCTGCAGCTCGACCGGCATGACCGCCTCGCCCAGATTGGCAACCGTCACCTGAGTCGGACCCGCCGGTCTCCTGCTTCACCAGCTCGACTGACTGATCGAGGGCCGCAGTGGTATAGAAGAACCCGCGCCAGAACCAGCTCAGGTCCCGGCCGGATATCTCCTCGATGGTACGGAAGAAGTCAGCCGGCTGAGGATGCTTGAACGCCCAGCGTCGGGTGTACTCGCGGAACGCGCTGTCGAACACCGTCGGCAGCAGCACCTTGTTCCTGAGAGTCAGCAGCGCGATCGAAGGCTTTACGTAGGCCAGGCTCAGAAGGTTGCCGCTGGTCTTATACCGGTTGGCGGGGGTCATGATCGGCTGGGCCGTCGGAGCCTGGTCGGTCCGGACCACCAGCTGCCGCTCCTGAAGCCTCAGCGCCGAATCGTCCCGCTGCCAGAAGCCTTCCTCGGCAAAGGTGTTGATGAAGGTATTGAACCCCTCGTCCATCCAGGCATGGCGCCGCTCGTCCGAGCCGACGATCATGGGATACCAGCTGTGGCCGATCTCGTGGGTCACCACGCGGAACAGGTCGGGGCCGCTTTGGCCTCGAGCCTCCATGGCGACCATGGGATACTCCATGCCCGAGACCGGACCCTCGATGGCGGAGATCTGGGGATAGGGATAGCGGAACCAGCGGGTGCTGTATTCCTGGATGGAGTACCGGCTCATGCGGGCCGCGTCCTTCCAGGTTTCCAGCGCCGATGGGCCGGTAGTACGCCTGGGCCAGAGATGCCTTGCCAGCTGGACGCGTCCCAGAGGTACTCCGGCGACGCCGCCCACGCCGCGTCGCGCACATTCTCCGCCCGGAAGCGCCAGGTGAGGGAGCCTTGCCGTTCGGGACGGGCAGCGCCGGAGCGAAGCTCTGGCTCAGTAAGGATGTGGATCGTGGTGTCGGACTTCGCCGCCGCCGCCAGTCTCTCGCGCTGAGGTTCCGTCAGCACCTCGGCCGGGTTCTGAAGCACGCCGGTGCCGGCGACGATATAGCCGGCCGGCAGGGTGACCTCGTACTCGATGTTGCCGTACTCCAGGTAGAACTCTCCCTGCCCGAGGTACTGGTCGGTGTTCCAGCCGTTCACGTCGTCGTAGACCGCCATCCGCGGGTACCACTGGGCGATCTCGTACAGACTTCCGTCCCGCCCCATCCGGTCGGCCCCGTGCTCCGGCACGTTGAAGGCGTAGGCCAGGTCCAACAGCGTGGATCCGCCGGGCGCGATGGGCCGGACCAGGTCCACGTACATCATGGTGTCGTCCACCCGGGTCCTGAGAGACACGGCGGGGCAGCGGGGCCGGCGCAGCAGGGCGACCGCCTGGCCCTGGTCCTGCCGTGCGCGTCGGCGCCGCGGTGTCAACGCACTGTGTCACCCGCTCGATCTCGAACCCGCCCTTGAACCCGGCGCCCCCGAACCGGCTCTCCGAGGCGAACAGCAGGGACCCGTGCTGCCCGGACGGAAGAGGTTCTGATCCAGCTGGAGCCAGACGTATCGAAGCGTGTCGGGCGAGTTGTTGGTATAGCGGATCGTCGCGGTGCCGCTGATCCGCTTCTCGGTGGTGTCCAGCGACGACCTTGATGGTGTAGTCGGCACGCTGCTGCCAATACTCGCGGCCCGGGGCCCCATCGGCGCGCCGGAGCTCGTTGGCGGGGGGGAAGGGAAGCGGGACTGAAGATCCCGGTGTCGGCGATCGCCGGCTGAAAGGCCGGGAGCTCCAGGGGCCGTGCCGGCTGGGCCGGGCGCGGACCGGAGGGCTCCTGCGCTGCCGGCGCCGAGGGGTGCCAGAAGAAGCTCGCGGTCAGCGCGAGCGCCGTCAGTCCGACGTGAGCATGGGGTCCATCACTCCTAAAGCTTCGGCAGCGTCACCCCGGTCTGCTTCTGGTACTTCCCCTTCTTGTCGGCGTAGCTCGTCTCGCACACGTCGTCAGCGTCCGCCTCGAAGAAGAGCACCTGGCAGATGCCCTCGTTCGCGTAGATCTTGGCGGGCAGCGGCGTGGTATTGCTGATCTCCAGCGTCACGAATCCTTCCCACTCAGGCTCGAACGGCGTGACGTTGGTGATGATCCCGCAGCGGGCGTAGGTGGACTTCCCCAGGCATATGGTCAGGACGTTTCGGGGAATGCGGAAATATTCCACCGATCGCGCCAGGGCAAAGCTGTTGGGCGGGACGATGCAGACGTCCCCGTCGAACTCGACGAAGCTCCGGGCGTCGAAGTGCTTCGGATCGACGATGACGGAGAGTACGTTGGTGAAGACCCGGAACTCCGGCGCCACCCGCATGTCGTAGCCGTAGGACGAGACTCCGTACGAGATGGCCCCCTCGTCGCACCTGCCCATCCACGAACGGTTCGATCATGCCGTGCTCCCGGGCCATGCGGCGGATCCAGCGGTCGGATTTGATGGACATGTTCTCAGAAGGCAGCGGGGCGGGTACCCGCCTACGGGTGGTGGGCAGCGGGGCAGGGGTGCGCCGCCGGCCGATCAGGGGCGGAATATAGTAGGGTAGGAAGGTCTTAGGTCTACTAAGCGGCTCCCTCGCGTACGAGCTCTCCGGCGGGCGGAACGGCTGGGAGAGGTCGCGCTTGCCGGACCGGTTACAGGCACCGCCGGAGCTCCAGCACCTGGATCAAGTTGGCCCATATTGTCCGGAAGTTATTGACTTTCGAATGGCCGGCGAACCGCGGGCGGACCGCTGTCGGGATGCTGGTTACCCGGTAGCCGCCACGGGAGGTGCGAATGATGAGTTCCATCAACACAGCCCAGCCTCGCCCCCGAGACTCCAGTTCGATTTCTTCGAGTAACACTCGGCGGAACATCAGCACGCCCTGGAAGTTGGGCAGCGAGCCGAACAGGGCTCGATAGAGGAGGCGCTCGAGCAGCGACAGCATTCTGGAGAGGACAATGCCCGGCCGACTGGGGATGTACCCCAATACCATATCCTGGTTGGGCATGACTGCTAACAACTGCTCGATGAGGGACGCCGGAAATTGACCATCCGCGGGAAAGAAGGTGAGATAAAGTCCCCGTGCTTCGGCAAAGCCGGTGCGATAGACCGCGCCGAGGCCACCATTGGGTGCATGGTGAACGACGCGCACCAGCCCACTCTGTTGGGCCAAATGGTCAGCAATCTCGCCAGTCCCGTCGGTGCTGCCGTCATCAATGATCAGCAACTCGTAGGGAATCCCGAGCCGCTGTACCGCCGCCGTGATCTCATCAGCGACCATCTTCAAGGAAGCGGCCTCATTGTACGCCATGACGACGACAGAAACCTGGGGGGCCGGTTCTGGCAACCTCGTCTCAACGATCAACAGCGCCCCCGCGTAGCACGCGTGCCGGGTTACCGGCGACCACCGTGCGAGGGGGGACGTCTCGGATCACGACACTCCCCATACCCACCAGCGAGCCGTCCCCTACGACGGCGCGTTGAATCAGGTGACTCCCGGCGCCGATATAACAGCACGTCCCGATGCGCACACCGCCGGAGAGACTGGCGGCGCTCGCAACTATGGAGTAGTCCCCTATAACAGTGTCGTGGTTCACAACCACGTTGGCGAGAATGGTGACGTGACTGCCAATCCGGACGCCAGACGATACTGCCACGTGAGGGTACACCAGGGAACCAGAGCCGATCTGGACCGTCCGGGAGAGGTGAGCCCGGGGATGGACCAGAGTCAGAAAGCGATCCTCAGGGATGGCCGAGAGCAGGTCCGGACGGCGGGCAAAGTTGGAGGGGCTGCCGAGCGCGTCGACAAACCTGGCGGTAGGATACTCCATCGCCAAGCTCAAGGGGCCAAGGACCGGCAGGCTCCTCACCTCGGTTCCCCACTTCCGTTCATCATCATCGAGGAAGCCCTTGGGGCAATAACTCAGACCTTGGGCCGCGAACTCTGCAAACCAGTCAAGGACGTCTCCTCCGGTGCCTCCCGCGCCTAGGATGATGACATCCTGGTCCAGGTGCCGAGCTCCCGTCACGTGGTCTTCGCCAGATCAGAGGGAATTGACGCCTCCTCCAGGAGCGCCGCTACTACTCGCCGCTGTTCGTCTACAGTGATTTTGGAGTGCATGGGTAGGGCTATCGCCCGCCCGGCCACGTCATCAGTGACAGGGAAGTCACCCTTGGCATGGCCGCCCTGTTGTGCCCAAAACCGTGTCAGGGGTATGTGGTAGGTACCGATTCCGACCTCGATTGATCGGCTGCGAAGCCGGGATATGATCTGCGGCTGTCGGTCTGCCGCAGCATGGGGCAGCATGATGACATATGCCTGGTATATATGCGCCGTTGGTTCGATCGCCAATGGCTTCCTTATTCCAGTCCCTTCCAGCAGGCGATCATATTCCTCGGCTGCACGGCGCCGGTGGCCGATCAGCTCGGAGAGTCGCTTCATCTGGACGAGGCCCATGGCGGCTTGAAATTCAGTGAGTCGGTAGTTGAAGCCGGCCGTGACGAACTCGGGGGTGGAGGATAAAGGATCGAGGCCATGGTTGCGCAGAGTTCGAAGACGACGAGCGAGCTCTGGCTGGCTGGTCGTCACTGCTCCTCCCTCTCCGGTCGTGATCACTTTTCGGGGGTGGAAACTGAAACATCCCAGCATTCCCCATGCTCCAGCTGGCCGGCCTTGAAGCGACGCACCCAACGCGCACGCTGCATCCTCGATGACGTGGGCATCATGGCGCGTAGCCACGTCCAAAATCGCAGGCATATCCGCCATCCCGCCGAACGCGTGCACCGGCAGGATGGCCTTTACCCGCCCGAGCGGCCGCATTGCATCGGCGAGACGCTCAGGGTCCATGTTGAAGGTGCGCTGATCTATGTCGACGAACAGCGGTTGCGCCCCGCACAGCCCGACCGCATTGGCGGTCGCCGGCCAGGAGTACGTCGGAACGGCCACCAGGTCACCAGGGCGGACGTCTAGAGCCAGAAGAGCCAGGTGCAATGCCGCCGTGCCGCTACTCACAGCAACCGCATCCGAGCTCCTCGCCGCGGCCGCAATCTGACCTTCGAAGGCCCGAACCCGCTCCCCCTGCACCAGGAACCCGGTCTGCAGGACCTGTGATATTGCCTCCGCCTCCTCGGCCCCAATTGAGGGAGAACCCAGGCGGATCAGGCTTTCGTCTCGTCCGCTGCCTTGGTCCGATACCATTGGATCGTCCGTTGAAGGCCATCTTCGAGGTCGACCTGCGGCTCATACCCGAGCAGTCGTCGAGCCTTCTCGATGTTGGGAATCCGCAACTCAACGTCGGCCTGGTCCCACGGTACAAATGAAATTTTCGACCGGGAACCGGCGAGGCGCACAATCTGCATTGCCAAGTTGTAGATGGTAACGACGCTTCGCGGATTTCCAATGTTGAATGCCTGACCCACGGCCTCGTCCCGTTCGAGACAGGCCAAGAGCCCAGCGGCCATGTCATCCACGTAGCACCATGCTCGAATTTGACTTCCGTCGTTGTGAATCGTGATATCCTCACCGCGGAGCGCCTGGACGATGAAGCGGTGAATTGCTCCCTCGCCGATCTGGCCCGGACCATAGATGTTGAACGGCCGAACCGAGACGGCGGGTATGCCGAATTGTTTGTGGTAGTTGTGAGCGAGGTGCTCAGTCGCGAGCTTACTGACCGCATAGGTCCAGCGAGCTTCACCGACAGCTCCCAGGCTGGTCAGATCGGCTTCCCGCACGTTGTACGCGTAGGCCCCGAACACCTCGCTGGTAGAGAAGTCCACGAATCGCTCGAGACGAGGCTGGTGGCGGGCAGCCTCCAGCATGTTATACGTGCCGAGGATCGCCACCTTCATGGTGTCGACGGGCATCCGAAGCACCGTATCGACTCCGGCGATCGCCGCCAGATGAACAATGATCTCGCAGCCTTCCGCTGCGGCGTGGGCTGCGTCTGGATCCGTGACGTCCCCGCGGATGACCTTCACATTCGGATGATCCGAGAGACGTGTATGACGCAGCGCGTTTCGGTGGTAATTGTCCAGAATGACGATATCGTTCTGATCCACCAACCGCCCCGCCAGCGTCGTGCCGATGAAGCCTGCGCCTCCTGTGAGAAGAATCTTTTTCCCTTGAATCACTGGCCCTCCTGCCACTGGGGATCAGCGTTGTCGATCCGGGAAGAATTACAGCCCTGTGATGCGAGAATATCGGAGGCGGCTCAAAGATGATGCCCAGCTTGGAACAGGCAAGGTCGTGGCCCTCCAGATTGCGGGGAGACGCCAAGCAGAGTCCGGCTGCCTTCGGTCTGGCGACGATCCTGGCAATTGGGATCGCGTTGACCGCGATCATCTATCTGCCGTTTGCTGCCAGGCCCTTCGACGTGGGGACTTCGGGGAATTCCTACCCCTGCTCCGCAACAATCCGACATTCCTGACTCAGCTAGAAGCGCTACTCCGCTACTATGTCGAGGATCAGGGCCGGCTCAATGTGATACCGTACTTCTTTATCGTCACGAAGTGGCTCTTCTTCGGGTGGCACGTTCCCCTCTGGCAGACTGCGCGCTTCCTCCAAATGTGGCTGATCGTCACCGGCGTCTACGTCGTACTTCGAGAGCTCGGTGTCGCCCGTTTCGGCGCCCTATGCGGTGCCGCACTGTTTGTAGTCGCCCCTCCAGGCATGGCGGCCTGGGTGAGACTGACTGCTGGGCGAGCCACTCGGTACTCTCCTGCTTCTCCTGGCGACACATCTGGCGATCGGATATCAGCAGGACGATCGCTGGCGCTTGCGGGCTATCGGCATTGTCTTGTTGCTTCTGGCAATGGCATTTACCAAGGAGATGCTGCTGGCCGCGGTGCCTTTCGTGCTCGCGCGTGGCGTGCAGCCGCGGCCCAGACGGACGTTTCGAGCCGTTCAGAGCCAGTCACCGCAATCGGTACCTGGTCGGTCTTTCCGGCGCGGTGCTCTCGGTGGCAGCAATGGCCATCGTGTGGGTCGCACTCCACGCGAAAGCAGATGCCTACGCAGGGCAATATGGTAAGGTCGACTGTATCAAGTGAGGCTTTTCTCGCCCCGCTCATTCTGTTCCTGCTTCCGGGATATTCCATCATAGGGTCCGCTCTTCCTAGGACCCTCATCATTGCTAACGAGGTGTTTCTCGCCATCCTTGCGGGCGGCTGGTGGCTCGCGTTCAGAAGCGCAGTCGACAAATCGGAGATGCGAAGACGCCTAGTGATACCGCTCCTCCTCCTACTCCCGGGCGCATTGGCGTATGTGCCATGGGATGGTCATACAAGTCGCGTATGGTTTGCCTTTCCTCCTAGTCCCCCGCTTTCCTACTCGGGTACGGACTGACGTCGATCGAAAGTTACTACAGACGCCGCGTCGTCCTCATCCGAGCTCTCACAATTCTTATCCTGGTAGTGTGCGCGATTAAGCGCGCACCGCTTCGCCCGCCGCGCCCTCGCTTTCCAGCACGTTAACGCTGGAGTCGCGGCTAGAATCGCAGCATCCACTGCACAGGACTCGACTCTCGTCATGTGGCCAGCGGCCGAGACTCGCGTGGATGGGCCCTGGGCCTGCGTTGGGTCGCTACGTGCTGGCGACGACAGGCCACCCGGTCGTGAGCCCCGTTCGAGACATCCTCTGCGCCGAGCTCGAGCCTGCCCTGCACGCGAGCTCAAAGCTGCTCATCGTAAGCTATCATTCTCGCTGTGGCAGCCTCTCCCATCCAGATGTGAGCCTTCGTCGATACTTCCGCTATCTTGACCTTTCAACCTTCAACACTCAGCGTCGACTCTGTTCGGGCCGACTTGTTGTTCCACGATCCGGAGGATGGGTCGGGACGTCAGTGAACCTCACATCAGCCTTCATCTCTCGCAACCGTGCTTGCCTTGCAGCCATCCGCCAGGCTGTCTCTTCTGGCCTTGAACACTTCGAACGGAGGGACTCCCGCAAGCTTCTCGTACTGCGTCTTCGCACAACGCCGGCAATCCGAACCGAGGCCGGAGTATTGTACTTATCCGTGGGATCGTAAAACACGAGCTTGGGCGGCTGACAACGGATCACCTGCAGCACCGAGTCGAGATCCGCGCCCGACCTGATCCCGACTGCTGTGTTGTAGAACCTGAACGGATTGGTCCGGCGCCCCAGAAAATACAGCTCGGTGTTCATTGGAAGTGCGAAGATCGTATCGCCCGGCTCAGTCTCTCGATCGATCAGCCGAACCAGTGACTGGTAGAGCCGTGCCTCCGCGGTGTCGACGTATATCCCCGCCACCGGAGACGGGAGTGGTGTAGTTGGAAAGCGCCGTTCGCCCGCAACGATATCCTTGAGGGGGCGAGTCACCGGCATCGCTGCCTGGTAGTACAGTGCCACGCCGGCAATCACGCTTGAGACAGCGATCGTGACCCTCCGGGTGCTTGAGTTGGACTCGGAGGTCAGGAGCAAGACGGCAGCCAAACTCAATCCGACGGTATAGAACAGGTAGATCGGCAACTGGTAGTGGAGTGACACCAGGGCGTAGAACGTGGCAATCACCGGCAACGGATGATTGCTCGACCGGCTGCCACGAACGAGCCCCCGGAACAGGACAACGCCCAGCAGCGCCGAAATCAGCAGCAGGCAGGTGTACAAGCCGGCATTGATGACTTTGTCCAGCTCACCCGACTGAAAACCACGCCAGGACAAGATTCCCAGCATCAGGTATCCAGGTCTTTGCATGAACCCGAGCGTTGGAATCGACATCGCTGCGACGAAAGTGTCTCGGAACCAGCCGCCCAAGGCTCCATGAGCGAGGTGGTAGCTAAGCAGCGGAAAGGCCGAGATGAGGCTCCCCACGGTAAGGTCACGCAGGAGTGCGAGCACCTCCTCGTCGGATCGCCTCGTTCGAAGCCACGCCAACAGCACAACCGCGAGGGGCCACACGCCAAAAAGCACCCAACCTACCGGGTCGGTGACCCGCAGGATGTACCAGGCGTGGCCCACTGCGATCAGGGCCAGCAGCGCACGCGCCAAGCCGCGGCGCGCCGGTTGCTCCAACACCTGGCTTCTGTAAGAGCAGAAACACCAGAACCCCGGAGGCCAGGAAGACGCCGGAGAGCTGGCGAAAAAGAAAGGCGGTGCCGACCAGAAGGCCGGTAACGACATGTCGCCTCCGCAGGCTGACCGGATTCCACGACAGCCAGGCGATGGTCGCGACCGCGAGAAACAGGGTGTACCAATTGGGGGTTGGGTTCAGAAACTGAACGAAACTGAGCGAGGTGAGCGCCAGACCGCCGATCAGGGCCGTCGCGGTTCCTCCACGCTTCAGAACCAGAAACATCAGCCCGGCCTGGATCACGGTCAGCAAAGCCAGCGGATAGCGCATGCTCACCATGCGCACCCCGAACAGCGAGAACGCGGCCGCGTTTACGAAGTTGATATATCCGGCGTGCAGATCCTGAACGTCCCGGTGGAGTACCTCACCCAGCAGTATTCGCTCGGCAACATGGGCGAACTTGCCCTCGTCAGCTGGTGCCCAGAATCGATTGTGATAGGTGATCATGACTACGGTGCTGACCAGCAGCACCAGGATGAGAGCGGTGACGGACCGGAGATCCCAATCGCCGGATCTCCACCCGGCGCCATGGTCCGCATCCCTGGCGATCGACCCGAGAGGGATCCTCCCGCATCCGGCTACGGACATCTGTCATTGTCGGGCGTGGCCGCTTTGGGAGCGGCCTATCTCGATGTTAACGTCAACAGGCCAGACAATCCGGGCAGGCGTCATGGCCTGACGGCTACCGCGGAGATGGAGTTGTTCTCGTCTCAGTTGTTGCTGGGGGGGAGTCGGAGGGATCCGACTCTTCGGGAGCCGGAGTTTCAACTCGGCTCTCGGGTGGCTCCGGCAGGGTAAGGGTGCTCTGCCCCCGGGCATCGACGCCCATCCCAACCTTGGCACTGCCGCTGCGGTCGGCGAAGACCAGGGTGGATGCACCGCCGCGCACCAGGCTCAATACTGTTCGTGTCGTTCCGTTGTCATCGGCAAACAGCATGCTCACCGTCTGATCCGGAAGCAATCCGAGCACGGCTCGAGAACGGCCGGCGCTGTCGCGAATCGTTATCCCCGAGGCACCGCCCCCAAGAACAGAAAAGCTCAGGCCGGCCTTGCTCCCTGGAGTCTGCATGAGGAACCGCATCGATCCATCGTCCGCGGCGCTCCAGGAGCCCCGGATGTTTCCGTCTTTATCCCGCAGCAGGAACTGTCTGGCCTCGACCACCGAAGCGACGGTACCGGGAAGCCCCTGCCGCGCCGCAACGATCACCAACGCGGTGGCGAGTCCCAGGAGGAGTGCCACGGCTATCAGAGTGCCCATCCAGATCCGGCGGAGCCGGCGGTTTTCCCGTTCCAGCTCGCCGGTGCGGATCGTCAGGCCGCGCTCCAGCTCCCGCATCTGGCGCAGGAGCGGATCGGGCGTCGCGTCCGGCGGCTTGACCTCCGTCATGCGGCGCCATCCTGCAGGAAGTACGATTGGCAGGCCCGGTCGACCAGATCGATGGTGAGCTCCGGTGTCGTCTCTCGGTACTTGGCGATGTCGGTCACGTGGGCCGAGCAGGTCGCGCGGGTGACATCCTCGAGGGCGGATACCGCGCTTGTCGTAGTACTCGTCGAAAACGTAGGTCACCGCTTCAGCGGCGTAGTCAACCCCAACCCCTCGGCAGCAGCGGCGGAATATCTCCTCGTATTGGGCTCGAGTTGGGATCCACCACTGGGATCTTGTAGTGGATGCGGCGCAGAAACGCTTCCTCCACCAGCTCGGCCGGATCAAGGTTCGTGGCGAAGATGAGAAGGCAGTCGAATGGCACGGGAAACTTGCCGCCGGTGTGTAGGGTGAGGTAGTCGATCCGCTTTTCCAGCGGCACGATCCAACGGTTGAGCAGATCACGTGGCGGCACCCGCTGACGGCCGAAGTCGTCCACGATCAGCACGCCCCCATTCGCCTTCACCTGGAATGGGGCCTGATAGAGCTTGGTGAAATGGTCGTACCGGAGGTCGAGCTGATCCAATGTCAGCTCGCCACCAGTCAGGACTACCGGCCGTCTCACTCTGGCGTAGCGCCGATCGTAGCCCGGCCCGCTCCGCCAGAGCGATTCCATCCCGAGCGCATCTCACCGTCGGTGTCGACCTCCTCGTGGTGGACCGGATCATAGACCAGCATGATCTGACCATCGATGTCTACAGCATACGGCAGGTAGAGTATGCCACCCAGCATCTGAGAGATGGCCTCGGCTATCGCCGTTTTGCCGTTTCCGGGATGGCCGTAGAGAAAGATCGACTTGGAGGAATTCACCGCGGGGCCCAGAGAATCTCGAAAAGCGAGTCGTTCAGCACAAGATGGCTGAATCCGGCGCGCAAAGTGTCCTGGGTGACCTGGGCGTGTTGGATCGACTGGGCTTCGATCCACTTGCTGTACTGCGCCAGCGGGACCGGTGCCGGTCCCACATACTGGCTGGCGTCGAGAGCCTCCTTGGCACGATCCCGCCCCGCGCCGGCCAGATCGAACAGATAGCTCGCACGGTTCGGCCCGGTGGTCCCCCTGACCTCGACAAACCTGCGCTGCTGCAGGGTAAGCAGCTCTTCATCGACCAGTGCGAACGGAAGCCGCAGGAACTCGGAGAGATAATGCCCGGTGCGTCCGCCCTGAACGTAGAACACCTTCAAGATCAGGTCACGTACCGCGTCGGCCGACAGCCCGGTATCGGCCAGCGTGTCCGGTACCGGAGGCGCCGAGTCGTTCTGATCAACCGGTGGCTCGTTCAGCATGACTGGTGTGGCGCTCATAGAACAGCCTCGGTTCTCCTGGGAATCTCCCGGGTCAGCAGTGGCCGGCTGGACGGCCCATGTCAGTACGTCACCCATCGCGGTGCCGGACCGTTCGAGGGTGCCGGCCGGCAGCTCCAGGGCATGAGCGGCATCCCGGTGCCACCTGCTCCGAGAGCCGGGTGGGAGCGACCGATACGCGGCCACGACCACACCGTCTGCGATTCGAGGAACGCGACGTCGAGCGGAAAACGCATGCCGTACATGTGGACCGACTGGCAGGGCGTAAGGAGCAGGCCCTCTCCAGCCTTGGGTGCCGGCCGCCCCAGCATGCCCCGGAGTCGCGAGAGCCAAGCTATCAGCCAATCCGATCCGGGCCCCGAGCTCACAATCTCTGCCAGCGTTCACCACCCGCAACAGCCGCATTAGAGCTTGCTGAAGGTCCGGAAGATGGCCAGTGCGGACGGGCCGATCACCACCAGGAACATGGCCGGGAAAACGAAGAGCACGAGCGGGAAGACCAGCTTGATCGTCGTCTTTGCCGCCGCTTCCTCGGCCCGCTGGCGGCGCTTGGTGCGCATCGTATCGGAGTGCACCCGCAGCGCGTCCGCCACCGACGTTCCGAATCGGTCGGTCTGGATCATCATGCTCACCAGCGACCGAATATCCGCCAGACCGGTACGCTCGGCCAGGTTCTTGAGCGCCTCGTCCCGCGGAGTGCCGGCGCGCATCTCCAGGTTGACCATGGCCAGCTGTTCGCTCATGACCGTGCTCACGTGCTCGATTTCGTCCGCTACCCGGACCAGTGCCTGATTGAGCCCAAGACCCGCTTCGACGCAGACGACCAACATGTCGAGCATGTCGGCCAGGGCGAGCTGGACTTCCTTCTGGCGGGCCTTGAGACGGCTGCGCACATAGAAGGTCGGACCGACCCAGCCCAAGCCCGCGAACCAGATAATGCCGATCAAAACCTGGCCCGAGGAGAAGCCCAGGAGCGGCAGTCCCACTATTCCAAGTGCTGCCAAGCCCAATGCCAAGCTCACCCGAGTGGCCCAGTAGATGGACACTGCGCGCGGGTCTGGATAGCCGGCCTGGATCAGAAACTGGCGGACTGCTGTGGTATCCTTTCGGCCACTTCCGACCTGCTGACCGAGCGCCTGGAGAACTCCCATCAACCGGTCGGACTTGGCCTGACGCCGTCGCCGAGCCTGGATCTCGTGTGCCCCAGTACCGCCCTGCATACGGTCGAGACGCGATGTCACCGTATCACCGCCGGGACGCAACTGAATCAGCGTCATGACGAACAGGGCGACGGTCAGCATCGTGAGAATCAGGATTATGGCCAGCATGAGCGTCTCAGATTTCGATTTTGATGATTTTGCGAATCCACAGGAATCCGATGAACTGCATAGTTATGGCGACCACTATGAGCATCTTTCCGATCGGATCCGTGAAGAGAATCGACATGTACTCGGCATTGATCATGTAGAGCAGCGAAAACAAGATGATGGGCAGCGCCGACAGGAGATAGCCCGTCATGCGGCCCTGCGCGGTGTACACCCTGATCTGCCGGCGAATGGTGAAGCGGGCCCGTACGACCGCGGACAGGTTGTCCAGGATCTCGGCGAGATTGCCGCCGACTTCGCGTTGAATCAGGATAGCCGTGACCAGGATGCGGACGTCCACAATATTCACCCGGTCTGCCATGCCGAGCAGTGAGTCCTGGATGGGCAGGCCAAATCGCTGCTCCTCGAACACCCGGCGGAACTCCCCGGCCACTGGCTCCGGACCATCATCCGCCGCCATCTTGAATCCGGCCGTGAGCGGGTGCCCTGCCCGGAGCGCGCGGCCCACCAGATCGATGGCTTCAGGCAGAAGCTCTTCGAACGCGTTGAGCCGCTTGGTACGCCGCCGCCGTACGTACATTGTCGGCAGCATACGCTCCGATTATCGTGGCGACAAACGCCACTGGGACCGACCGGCTTATGATCAGCGCCACGCTGCCAAGCCCGACTGCCGTCCCGATCGAGAGAAGAAAGAGCGTCTGCAGGGTCCAGGACAGCCCGGCCTGCTGGAGAATGAATCCGGCGTCACGGAGTTGGGGGAACCGCGAGATGATGGGGCGCAGCCAGGGTGACTCGAGAACGGCCGACCGAAAGACCGTAGATCCCACCGGCCGGGCCTTCGATCGGCTCGTTGGCGAGCGAGCGGAGCTGATCCACCATCTGCCGCTTGCGCTGCTGTTCCTGAAACCACTCCCACAGGATCACCAGCGATATGGTGCCAAGTGCAACCGCCAGGAACGCTACCAGCGCAGGCACCCAGATGCTGCTGGGAAGCCCTACCATCGCGACGTACCTCCCCGTGCGTTATCAGGCACTACTGGATTGCTGAACAGGAGAGATGAGAGATCGATGCCGTAGCTCTTGAGCCGATCCGAGAAGCGCGGCCTGATGCCGGTAGCGCGGAACCGACCCAGAACCTTGTCGTTCTCCGCCACTCCCTCTCGCTCGTAGACGAAGATGTCCTGCATGGTGATGATGTCACCCTCCATGCCGACGATTTCCGACACCTGCATCAGCTTGCGGGAGCCGTCGGACAGCCGGCTTACCTGAACCACCACGTTGATGGCGCTGGCGATCTGCTGCCGCATGGCCCGCTCGGGCAGCTCGAGGTTAGCCATGGAGATCATCGTCTCGAGGCGGCTCAGCGCATCTCGCGGAGTGTTGGCGTGCAGGGTGGTGAGCGAGCCGTCGTGGCCGGTGTTCATCGCCTGGAGCATGTCGATGGCCTCCGATCCGCGACACTCACCCATGATTATCCGGTCGGGCCTCATACGCAGCGCGTTGATCAGCAACACTCGCTGAGCGACTTCACCGCTGCCCTTCGATGTTGGCGGGGCGGGTTTCGAGCCGTACCACGTGCGGCTGCTTGAGCTGGAGTTCGGCCGAATCCTCGATGGTGACGATCCGCTCGGTCACCGGGATGAACGAGGAGAGGATGTTGAGCAGCGTGGTCTTGCCGGCGCCGGTTCCGCCTGAGATCAGCACGTTGAGCCGGGCCTTCACGATTGCCTTGAGCAGCGTCAGCATCTCATCGGTAAGGCTCTCGGTCCGAAGCAGATCCTCACCCGACAGCGCATCGCGCTTGAACTTACGGATGGAGAGGTGAGGGCCATCCAGGGCCAGCGGCTTGATGATGGCGTTCACGCGGGAGCCGTCCGGCAGCCGGGCGTCCACCATGGGCGACGAGTCGTCGATCCGGCGCCCCACCGCAGACACGATCCGGTCGATGATCTGAAGCAGGTGGCGGTCGTCCTGGAACATCACCTCGGTGCGCTCCAGCTTGCCGTGCCGCTCGATGTAGACCTGCTTGTATGTGTTGACCAGAATGTCCGAGACCTCCGGATCCTTGATCAGCGGCTCAAGTGGGCCCAGACCGAAAATCTCGTCCAGGACCTGCACTACGATCGTGTCCCGCTCTTCGTAGTTGAGCGGCACCGCCTCCTGAGTGATCAGGTCCTGGACCACCTTGCGAACCGCATCGGCCACCTGCTGCCGCTCGAGCCGGTCGAGATTCGAGAGGTTGAGCCGCTCGAGGAGCTTTCGGTGGACCTTGCCCTTGACCTGCTGAAGGGCGTGCAAACCTTGGGTGTCGTCCGTGCGCTTCAAGGCGGCCGCACCTGTAGCTGCCAGGAATTGGGATTCGACGCGTCTCCCATGGGAGCGGAGGCTTCGACCCGTTGCCGCTGGCCGGGGGAGTCACCGGGAGTTTGCCGTCAGACATCACTTCTTTCCTCCTTCACTGCCGCCTGCCGGTGCGCGCCCGTCAGTTCCTTGAACGGGCGCCGTCAAGCATCTGACTGAGGCGTGAACGCGGTGCCGCCTCACGTACCCCTGTAACCGCTGCTGCCAGCCCCCCGAGATCACGGGTGTATGGCGACCCGCCGTTGAGGACGATCGGCTTTCCGGCGTTGACCGACCCCATCACTGCCTCGTAGTCGTTGCTGATCTTCCAGAACACCTTGAGACCCAGACTCTTCTCGACGTCTGCAACCGAGATCGCTGTCGTTCGGATCGTATCGATTGAGGATTAGGCGCACCTGCTCCTCTCCCTTGGTCAGTACCTTCTTGAGCAAGGGCATCCCCCGCTGAATGTTGCGGAGCGAGGGCAGGTCCGCCGTGCTGACGATGAAGACCAGGTCTGCCTGCTCGAAGATGGCCAGCGTGGAGGATGCAAAGGAACGCGGCGTATCCACGATGATGTAATCGTAGTGCTGGCGCAGGAATGCCAGAATCCGGCGTACGTGCTCCGCGGTCACCGACTCGGCCTTCTCGGGGTGAACCGGAGCCGACAGAAGATGTATCCCCGAGGGGTGGTGCTCGATATAGGACTCCAGCAGGCTGGCGTCCATCCGCCGGAAGTTCTCCACGAAGTCCACGAAGCTGAACCGCGGCTGAATCCCAAGCACCAGCGCGCTCTCACCCAGCTCGAGATCCAGGTCCACCAGCAGCGTCTTCTTCTTCGTGGTGCGGTGGATCAGGATGGCCAGATTGGACGCCAGAGTGGTGGAGCCGCCTCCGCCCTTGGGGCTGAAGAACGATAGAATGCGGCCCGGCTCGGCCTGCTTCTCGTCACGAGGCTTTCTGACCTTGTGCGCGCAGCGAGCTGTCCGCTGCTCGGAGATCCTTCGGTAGCAACCGGCTTAGGCAGATAATCCGATACGCCGGCCCGCATCGCCTGCATCAGCTGCTCGCTGGAGAGCACCGGTCCGGTGGCGATGAAGAGCTGCGCCGGGTTCAGCTCCACCAGGTACTGGGCCAGCTGAAGGCCCAGATCCTGGCTCTCCTCCAGATCCAGGATGATCAGCTCGGGCGCAAGAGCCACGCAGTGCCTGAATCTGCTGCTCACCGAATTGGTAGAGCGGCACGGTGAGCTCCAGGTCCAGCGAGACCGGTCGGTCGGGCCGGTCAGAAGCTGCTTGACCTGGGCCACGAACGTCGAGTCGCTGGAGATCAGCGCCGCACGTGGCAGCTGAGCATCGCTCATGAAGCAGGCTCTACTCAGGTGATTAGTCGCAAGACCGATTGATGCGAACCTCCGCCAGCATAACTGCCTACTTGATGAGCTGAATTGTCTTGATCAGTGTCCCCGTGCTACCACCGCCACCGCCCCGTCCACCGACAAACCCAAGGAACCGGCCGGTGATCGCCGACTTGCAGCTTGCACCCGAACAGCCAGGGGGGCGCTCGTCCACCCAGATCTTTGCGAAGTTGTTGAACTGCAGCGTATTGTCGCTCGGGCCAGTCATTTCGTTCTCGGGGTCGTAAAGGGCCACGACGACTACCCGCGGACTATCCGGCAGTCCGTCATGGTCTCTATCGGGGTAGTCAGAATCCTCCACCTCATTGGTGACATCGTTCCAGGACGCATCCGGGTCATACCCGATTCGCGTGTCCCAAGCCGGGCTTATCTGGCCTGCGGTCGCGCCGTTGCCTGCGGCTGCAGGATACTCGGTGCCGACCGTCGCGATCTCACAGGAAGCATCGGCGATCTTATCGTGCAAGACAGTCGCCGCTGTTCGCGTCGTTCGATGTAAACCCCAGGCGTAGTAGTTGGAGCTGGCGGTGCCGTCCTTGGAGGACAAATTCATGAGCATGATCTGGCGGCCGTAATCATTGGTCTTGTGCAAGAAGGGATCGGAGCCGCCCAGTGAGTTCCTGGCAGTCCGTGCCGTAGCCATAGTCACCCTGGCCATCGTTGTCCGCGTCGTACACGTCCACGCCGGGGTCGAACTCCCAAAGCTCTCGTTCCACGCTATTGCCGGATCCCGGGTCCATCCACCCGTTGCCATTCAGGTCCTCGATAGCTCCAGAGCCCATCCGGGGTTCCCAGCTCTTCCGGGGGATCGTCTCGCCAGCCGGAGCGATATCATTGTTCTGCCACAGGTCCGGAAGGGCGACCGGCATGACGCAGGCAGCGTTGCTGGTCTCATACGCACGGGCCGTTGCCGAAGCATTGATCGCCATGGTAGGCACACCGAATAGCTGGGCGAACCACATGGTATCTGAGGACCCGTGTAGGTCACGGTGATGTGTATCGGGACGGCTCCACGTCCACCGCGATCTGGGGTCGGTGATCTGCAATCCTGTGGACCGCATGCTTCTTGGCGTACTCCCGCGCGCGTGCCTCGGCTTCGGCGCTCTTGTCCACGGTGGGGTCCGGAATCAAGAAAGCACTGGCCCCTGCCAGGGCCGCGGCGTCCACCGCCCGCTGAGCCTCTGCCTTGGTGGCCTTGATCATCCCGTAATCGACGACCATAGCACTCATTCCCAGGGCCAGAAACAGCATCAGCGCCATCATCACCAGCGTGACGCCGCGCTCACCGTGCCGAGCCGATCGGTTCGAACTCATACAACCTCCTAGTGCAGCAGATAGCCGCCTCTTGTGGCCGTATCCGCGGGCGTCCTTGGCCTTCATATCTCC
Organism: uncultured Gemmatimonadales bacterium; assembly: GCA_963810165.1. GTDB lineage: Bacteria > Gemmatimonadota > Gemmatimonadetes > Gemmatimonadales > GWC2-71-9 > CAVVWJ01. Next base: position 38,139 of record CAWEMG010000048.1, on the reverse strand, counting down.
CTTCCACTTCCAGGTTCCAGGCTCCCCAGTCGGCAGCGCCGCCGCCGTGTCGCTCGGGAGCACAAGCCTCGGGCGAGATTAGTACCAGAAGCTCCGAGCGCCGTTGCCGGGCATCTTTGGAGCGAAAGAATTGACCGAGAATCGGGATATCGCCAAGGATCGGGAATCTTGGTGGCGTTCTCAGTCATGGTATTGTCCACCAGCCCCGCGATAGCGAGATACTGGCCATTCTTCATCTCGACCTCAGTCTCGGTCCGGCGACTGAGGATGCTGGGAATCGTGAAACCACCAAATACCAGCGGGTTGGAGAAGTCCAGCGCCGAGACCTCGGGCGCTACCTTCAATCGAATGCTGCCCCCTCGTGTTATCGTCGGCGTAAATTTCAGTCGGATGCCGAACTCCTTGAACACGATAGAAACGGCATTGCCGCCCCCACCGCCCTGAACCGCGGGGTAGGGGAACTCGCCTCCTGCAAGAAAGCTGGCCTCTTTTCCCGGGAGCGTGATCAGGTTCGGCTCTGCCAGGCTCTTCAAGAGACCCTTGGACGAGAGCATGCGAATGAGCAGCTCGATACTGGCGTTCGGGTTGAAAAGCCCCAGGTTCACCACGCCGTCGGCAAACTGGCCGAAATCTTCGCTATTCTGATTTGGGTTCGTGTTGGTGGACCCAATCCAGTCACCCCTGTCGTTCAGTTGGTGAGGGTTCAAAGTTGCGAGTTGTGAGCGAAACTCGTCAATGGCGCTCTTGTTCACCTCGGCAAAGCGCACCTTGAGCATCACCTGCACCGCCTCAGGCGTGGAGAGGTTGTCGACGATGATAGCACCTGAGCCCTTGGCGATCTCTACGGCGCGATTCGCCACACTGGCATCTCGCACCTCGCCCGAGAGCGTCACCACGTTGCCGCTGGCAATCACGTCGATCTTTTCACCGGCCAAAACCGAGCTGAGGTAACGCTGGAGGCCCGGCGCGTCGGCGGTCACCTCGACCGAATACAGTTTGATGTTTCCAGTGTTGTCCCAGAGAAACAGACTCGTTGTCCCAAGCGATCTTTCCGTTGACCAGGACCTCGGTCGGCGAGACAACCACAGCCTCCGCTACTGTGGGGTCACCGATCGAGAACCGCTGGATCGGTGTCGTGTTGACCAGGAGCGCGGATGCACCCTTCGAGACCGAGACCACCTGCTCCGGAGCGCGGACCACTCGCTGTGCGGCGAGCGGCAGTGCAGCCACCGATAACCCGCTGAGTGAAAGGGCGCAGGCGAAGCACCACCGCCAGGCAGCGAAAGAGCGAAGCGGCATAACCGTGGCGGAGATTACGCAAGGGTGTTCCACTGTTTGGGGTCAGGGTTTCTGGAACGTGGTCAAGGTCCGCTCACCGCCGCGATACCCCTCCACTACGGTGGGGTTCGCCCTGCGGAGCGGGAGCGGCGGCGCGGGTGCGCTGGGGACGATTGGGTGCGGGATTCGCCGCTGGGCGACAGCTTGTCGGCCCTGGCTCCACTGGTAGACACCGCCAGAGTGTCCAGCGTGTTCCGCAGCGCCAACTGGAGCCGCCCTTCCTTCGAGGCGAGCGCCAGCAGCTCGGCGTTTTCCGGGCTGACCAGCAGAGTGATGACTGTGACGGTCTGCGGCTTTCCTTCCTTGTCCCGCGTCACCGACTGGCCCGCGGCCAGCGTCTGGACGTTCTGGAGCAGCGTCTTGGTGATGGACTGCGGCCGGTCTGCTGTTCTTGTCCAGGGTCAGCAGCACGTCCACCCGGGTGCCCGGCAGCACGAAACCGGCGACGCCGATCACCTCATCCACCCGGACGCTCATGGCACGCATGCCGTCCCGAATGATGATCGGAAGCCCGCCGCCGGCATCTTTGGTGGACATCTTCGAGTCCAGCAGAGGCTCGTTCTCGGAGACGGGGGTAATGACCCCCCGGCCGACGGCATCCTTCACCGACCTGATATAACCACTGGGGACAGTCGTGCCGGGCCAGCTTACGACCTTGAGGTCACGCTCCGTTACCATTGCGCCGACCGGCAGATTCCGGGCGCGCAGGACGATCGAGGCCGTACGGGGCTCGGAGGCCATCAGCGGCGTGGTGCGCTCCCTGAGATACCGGAGCGCGAGGAGCGCTGCCACTACTCCTGAAGTGAGAGCCAGGAGAAGCATGAACCAGGGTCGTCTTTTTCTTGGCATGAGTATGCTCGCTACCGCCTAGAGTGACTCGGCCAGGAAGAGCATGCTTCCCGGTCGTGATTGTTCTGAAAAGAACCTCACCTACTCATGCCGCATGGTCGCATCGGTACCGATCGTCACCGTGGTAGGCAGGCCCGCCCATTTCATCAGGACGTGCACCAGTCCCATCCGATACTGCGTGGACACGGTCACCGTCATCTCTCTCCCGTAACCGTCATCCGTGTGGAAACAATCGGCCAGCACCGCACAAGCGGGATCGGGGCTCGAGATGGTGATGTTGCTCGTTTCGATCGAGGCGAGCGCAAGCCGTTCTTCGATCTTGTCTTCGACGTCGCTTACCGACATGCTAGGATCCATGACTACCGCATAACGGGCACCCTCGCGGGCGGCATCGGTAACGGCCTGCTTGATGTTCCATGCCCGTCCGAACTCGAGAATGGCAGCTATGAAAAACAGGATCAGGGGCAGCACCATGGCGAACTCCGCGAGGGCCTGACCCCGCTCGTCCTGCCACACCCTGAACCATTTTCTACCCCTCATAGACTCACCCCTTCACCGAACCACCAGAGAAGCGTGCCCAGAGCAATTGGGATGCCGTATGGTATGGAGAGCGCGTTGGGCGACTCCAGCTTCCGAATCGCGCCTGCGCGACCCAGTGTGAGCCAGCCCTTTACCAGCTCGATCGTGTTGTAAACGAGGAGGGGCAACAACCCCCTCCAGGTTACGCTAAGCAGCGCGTAACCTGCTCCCAGAACAGCGATCAGCCCCAGCGCTCCCATGATCTCGGCGGAGCCCAGAAATGCGCCGACGGCGGCCAACAACTTCACATCTCCTCCGCCGATCGCGCGGAGCGCATACAGTACGACAGATACTCCGAAGGCCAGCGCGAACCCCCCAACACCTTGTAGGAGCGACTCCACACCCAGCGGGGCCCTCAGGATGAAGGCTGCTGCGAGCCCCGTTACGCTGATCGCGTTGGGAATTCGGCCCTCTTTCGCATCCCAGCAGGCAGCGGTACAGACAAATACGACAAGTACTACGGCGGCCGCTGCCTGCGTCATACCGGCTTAGCTCAGGTCAGGTTGTGGCCGCTTTTTCGAGATCAATATTCGCTTGGCCGAAAAGCTTCTTGATCGAGACGCCCATGCCCTGAATCAGAACTACAACACCGATTACGATGAGGCCGAGCAGCAGGGCGTATTCGGCAAGGCCTTGCCCTGACTCGTCATTCCAGAACTTCCTGGCCAGTTCCATCATACCGTTTCCTCGCTCGGGTGAGTTTAATACTGCAAAAATGCGCCGACGGCGGCCAACAACTTCACATCTCCTCCGCCGATCGCGCGGAGCGCATACAGTACGATAGATACTCCGAAGGCCAGCGCGAACCCCCCAACACCTTGTAGGAGCGACTCCACACCCAGCGGGGCCCTCAGGATGAAGGCTGCTGCGAGCCCCGTTACGCTGATCGCGTGGGAATTCGGCCCTCTTTCGCATCCCAGCAGGCAGCGATACAGACAAATACGACAAGTACTACGGCGGCCGCTGCCTGCGTCATACCGGCTTAGCTCAGGTCAAGTTGCGGCGGCCTTTTCGAGATCAATATTCGCCTGGCCGAAAAGCTTCTTGATCGAGACGCCCATGCCCTGAATCAGAACTACAACACCGATTACGATGAGGCCGAGCAGCAGGGCGTATTCGGCAAGGCCTTGCCCTGACTCGTCATTCCAGAACTTCCTGGCCAGTTCCATCATACCTTTTCCTCGCTCGGGTGACTGGGTTGACTGCAAGAGGAACCGCGACCTCGCGATTCCGAAACTGGCGGAGCGCAATCTGCGTTCCGCCGAGGTGGTGAAGTGAGAGGTCCATTGGCGCGAGTGGGTCAGTACTCGTGCTGCGGGTTTGTGTCCGGGTCATGATATAGGGCCCGGTCGCGCCTTGGCGCAAGTACCACCAAAGCGGACCTCGCGGCGGAACGGGGTAGATGCATTGCATTTTGCGGACGTGAGTCTCAAGGTCATGTGGGGGAAAGTGGTCCGGCCTTGATATACAGCGAGGTTCGCGACTCCGCTAGTGCCACCATCGCGGCACCAGAGCGCAGTGCGTGCTGAACCCCCCGGGGAAGGCGACACGTCGGGTATATATTGGAGCTAGCCACCACCCCCGATTCGAGCCTGTTATCAGTACCCGTAACATCTTACGCAGCTTTGGATTGATTCACCAGGCACCCAAGGGCGTCCGCCCAGAGCCGAGGGAGGGAAATGAAGACTGTGAGGTCAGCAGGCCGGGCTGCCGCGCCCTCGATCCCAGCCCTCGTCTTCATCCTGTTGGCTACGCTGGTGCCCATCGCCTTGCAGAAGCCGATGCTCAATTCCGACGGCGATCTCGCGAGACATCTCCGCCACGGGCGCTACATGCTGGAGCACGGCGAGCTGATTCGCGCCGATCCATTCTCCTTCACTCGTCCCGGAGCCCCGTTCATCGGCTTCGAGTACGGAAGTCAGCTGCTCTACGCGCTCGCCGAGCGAGTCGGCGGCCTGCCAGGCGTCGCGATCCTGGCGGGGCTCCTGATCGCGCTGACCTATGCGCTGCTGACCGGCTTCCTGCTGAGCCATCGCGTGGATCCCCTCCTGGCCGTCGTGACCGTTGCTCTCGCGATCGCTCTCGGCGCGGAGCACTGGACTGCCCGGCCTCATCTCTTCTCCTCACTCGCGGTCGTCATTCTGCTTGCGATGCTTGAGCGCGGCTCTCGTAGAGGGGCCGCCCTGGCAACGGCCGTGCTCTTTGTTGTGTGGGCCAATATCCACGGCGGCTTCGTGTACGGATGGATCCTGATAGCTCTTTACCTGGGCGGGAGTCTGGGTGAGCTCATCTGGGGAAACGATCGCGCAGCCTGGAGCGAGCGGGTCAGATATTACGGCACGATGCTCATCTCGTCAGTAGTCGCCACTCTCCTGAATCCGCATGGGCTCGAGCTGCACCGCCACTTGCTCGGCTTCTTCGGCAAACCATTCCTGCGCGACAACACCGCCGAGTTCGCGTCTCCCAATTTTCACGAGCCCGCTGGCAAGGTCTTTCTGGCAGTGCTCCTAGTATGTCTTGTATCTCTTACCCTGGATCGCCGCCGCCCCACGCTGCCGCGCCTGTTCGTGATCTGTGCCGGCATCACCTTTGCGCTAATAGCGGTCCGGAACATCCCACTCTTCGGCCTCACGGTTCTTCCCCTCCTCGCACTCCACCTCGACGAGCTGTGGCGCCGACTACCCGATCCGCGAGGGGTGCGCGGCCGATTCGAGACAACAGCCCAGAGTACCGCCACACTCCCCTGGATGATCCCTGCTGTGTTACTCATGGTTACACTGGCGCTCGGAAGGGGTCGGTTAGGGTCTGCCCAGCTCATCCGGGATGAGTTCGACGCAACGGTGTTTCCCGTTTCGGCAGTGTCGCGGGCCCGTGACCATGAGTTGAAGGGCCGGCTGTACCATGATTTTGCCTGGGGTGGTTACCTGCTTTACGCCTGGCCGGAACAGAGGATCTACATCGATGGGGGCACCGATTTCTTCGGGGAAGATCTCTTTCGAGAGTACTCGATGATCAAGGGGATGGCGCCGGGATGGCGTGATCGCCTCCGCGCTCACGATATCTCTCTGCTACTGCTCCCCCGGGATTCGCCGCTATCGCACCAGGTAGCGCGAGACGGGACCTGGACCCTGTGGTACTGTGACAGCGTGGCGGTGATGTTCCGCCGGTCTGAAGCGGCAACCGAAGAGCGGGGCAGTGCCGATCCAGCAGAGGACGACTTGAGTGCCTGCGCCAGGCGCGCATCAACGGCGCTCCGCCACCGCGACGAGTGACACTCCCCACGGAAGCGCGATGCGAGCGGCGAGCGCTGATTCCACCGCGAGAAGCCCCGTGAGCGCTTCGTTGAGCAGCCATGGGGGCAACACCGTATCCGACCGTGGCTGACCGGTCCGGCGCCGCTTGCCGATGAGGCGCTGTATGCAGACGAGCGGGAACAGAGCCGCGTTCCAGTAGGACAACCGCGCTGACCCGCAGCCGATTGCGTTCCAGCAGGTCCCGGAGCGCGCGCTTACTGTAGCGGCGGAAGTGTTGCAGTGCCGTATCGTGCTGCGAGAACAGCCACCCGTGGGCCGGTACGCTGAGGATCACGGAGCCACCGGGCCGAAGCACGCGGGCAATCTCCGATACAGCTTTGCCATCGTGCTCGATGTGCTCGAGAACGTCGGAAGCCATGACCACGTCGAAGGAGCCGTCACGAAACGGCAGCTCCGTTCCGCTCGTGCGGCAGTATCTGCCGCCGCCGCGCCTATTCGCCAGCCGAACCGCGGTGGAGTCCGGCTCTATTCCGACGACGTTTCCGAACGATCCATACGCGGAGGTGTTCCCACCGGTACCACACCCATAATCGAGAATGCTCAGCGGTCGTGAATCCGGGCCCGCAACGCCCCTCAACAAATTGACCAGGAGCCGTCTTCGGCCCCGAAACCACCAGTGCCTCAGCTCCAGGGCATGCATTATCTCATATTCGTGGGGAAGCACGGCTCACTCTGCGATGCGGGTACCTGACACATTGCTGATAGACGACTGGCCTCGACCGACGAATCTACCTTGCGCGAGCCCTCCTCTTCATCGCTGTCGCGTTCACCTCGGTGGGCCAGGAGCATGCGACCTCGCTGCCCCGCCTGGTGACATGAGGTGTGGCCTCTGCTCCTGCTCTCAGTTTACCTGCCCGCCATCTTCATGGTGCTTCGAAGAACGGAGAAAGCTGTCAAACTCTACGCGGTACAGCTTTCCGTCTTGCAGTGACCTCTCGAACGTGAGCCTCCCCCCATCTGTGTCTTCATCTCTTCCAGGAGAACCGCCCCTAAATCCAATCCGTGATGAGAGGCGTTACCCAGGATGATCCATATCCCCGGGAGATGCGGCTCCGCGTATACGTGCGCCTTCATTGCCGGCCCATCCCGGGTCTGGGTGAAGCACGTAACCGGACATGGGACGGCCCTGCACGCCGCTGGACACGCCGAGGAGCACGGGATGTCCGTTCAGCTCATACACCAGGTCCTCGCCCTCCCCGGGAGGTCTCGATCCTCTTGTCGGGCCGTTCTCGTGTCCCAGTCCCGCCCGGCCCTGACACCCGCATTGCCCACGCGAGTCGTCCGAGATTCGGATCAGACCAGTCCGTGCTGTAGAAGAGCCAGGCCGGCACCACCCGGTGGAAGACGTAGACCGCCTCACCCGCCTGCCACCGTGAGCTCAGCTCCTGGACCAGAGGACGCATCTGCTGATCGCGCTGGTACAGCAACGACGCAAATCCGGTTGTAACCGCCGGCAGAAGAAGCAAAGCCGCGGCCCATCTCATGGGCACCCTGGGAACCAGGCCATGGAGCGCCCTCGCCGCACCGATGGTTCCCACCCCCATCAGCATGACCCAACAGGGGGCGGCGAACAGCATCAACCGGGTTGCTACTGGGTAGACGCCGAGCGCCGACGCTACGAGCGGAGCAACACCAGGTACCAATAGAAGGACGGCATATGGACCCTGGCCCCGGCGGTGCAGTCTGGCTGCCCCGACGAGTGCCAACGCCAGCGCCAGCGCAGCCCAGTCCGAGCAGTGTCAGACCTGGATCGATTACGCTGGACACCTCGAAGAGCGCCCGGCGTGTGCGAGCCAGGAGGTGAGGAGAGCCGGGTGTAAGGAAGGCGCCCTCCCAGAACTCGCGCATGTAGGGAGCGTTGCCTGGGGTCCGGTAAAAGCGGCTATACAGAAGCGAGAACAGAGCCGCCCAAAAGAGTCCCAGCAAGCCGATACGGGAGAGCAGGCGAACTCGTCCTTCCCGGAACGCCTGAATCGACAGAGCGAGAACAACCCCCGCACAGACAAACGGTGAGGGGAGAGACGATGCCACCGCGACTGCTCCTGCCAACCCCAGCACGACCCAGGACCGGCGGTTATCCATTTCGCGGAGCAAGGCGGCAGCTGCGCCTATCACGAGCCAGCGTAAGCAACGCATCCAGGCTGTACGGCTTCACCTCGGCCGAGTAGCGAATGAGCACGTGCGAGAACACCGTGAGCACGACAGCCACCAATGTCTCATCGCTGCGCAGGAAGCGACGTGCAACGGCAGCGATGCCCAGGCACAAGATGCTCCCTGCTATAAACGGGAGCGCGCGCAAAGCCGGCTCGTTTACCCCGAACAGCACCACCATGAGGCGCTCGGCCCAGAGAAACGGGATGGTGGACACCTGACCGTAAGCCAGGGGATGGAGCAGTTCGTCGAAACGACGTGAGGCGATGCTCAACGCGAGCATCGCCTCGTCGCCCCACAACGAGTTATTGCGGAGATATTGATAAAGTCGGAATGTGAGCCCGACCGCGATGACGACCCACAGCAGCGACCCGGATCGTCGGTCGGAAGCGACCCTGCTCGGCTCTATACTCGTCCGAGCTCTCCTCGCGGCTTCGGGATCGACTGCGGGGCTGGCCGGGACGATTCGCTTGCCGCCGATGCCGGAGTCGGCGGAAACAGATTGTACCGCACGATGTGCCAGACCGCGGCCGCGCCGTCCCGCCAGCTGATCTTCTTTCCCTCCGCGTAGGTGCGGCCCGAGTAGGAGATGCCCGATCTCCCATACCCGGGCGCGTGCCTGGGCCAACCGGGCGGTCACCTCGGGCTCGAAGCCGAATCGGTCGCTGGTCAGGACGAGCGACTTCAGCAGCGGAGCGCGCACCATCTTATAGCCGGTCTCCATATCCGTCAGGTTCAGATTGGAGAACATGTTCGACAGCAGTGTCAGCAGCTTGTTCCCTACCGAGTGCCAGAAGTAGAGCACCCGGTGGTCCCCGCCGAGAAAGCGGGAGCCGAACACCGCATCGGCATCGCCCCGCAGGATCGGCTGAAGCAACCGGACAAACTCCTGGGGGTCGTACTCGAGATCCGCGTCCTGCACCACGATGACGTCTCCTGTTGCACCCGCGATGCCGGTCCTGAGCGCTGCACCCTTGCCCCGATTATGAGGATGGTGCAGCGCAACGTCGATCTTCCCCTGCTCCCGCAACCGGTCGATGGCCGCTCCGGTGCCATCCGAGGAGCCGTCGTTCACGGCGATGATCTCGATATCGAGGGGAACCGCACGCACCCGGTCCACCACGGTCGCGATGGTCCGCTCCTCGTTGTAGGCGGCAATGATGACAGAGAGACGGATCGAATCACCCATCGACGGCTCCAACTGCGATGACGGACTGGCCCAAAGGCAAGCGGATCAGGTCCTCGATGCGGAGCATCGGCACCAGGCGGTCAAAATACCGAAGTTGTGCGAGCGGTATGCGCGGAACCCTTCGGAGTCGGGCGTTGAGCCACCACCCAAGCGTGCCCACCAGATTGAAGTAGAACACCCGCTCGACCCGGAAACCTGCCTGCTCGCATCCGCTCCGCGAGGCTGCTTCTGGTGTATCGCCGCTGATGTCCCAGCGCGCTATCGAGTGATCCGAACAACCCCTCTAGTGCGGGAACCAGTATCACGGCCCGGCCCCGAGGTCGCAGCATGTCCGCTGATACGACCTGAGCGCCTCGACATCGCCGGCGATGTGCTCGATCACGTTCAGCGCCACGACGGTATCCAGTCGGAACTCTTGGAAGCGAGCTCCGGCGGTGTCGTCGGGCAGCGTGAGCTCTTCCACCACTACATCTTGCCGGCCCGCGAAACCGCTGCTGTAGAGCTTCGCGATAGTAGGGATCGGTATCGGTGAGTACCAGCAGCTCCGGGCGCGCCATCCAGGAACAGGGCCGACATGTTTCCGATCCCTGATCCAACCTCGCAGACCCGCCGGCCCAGGTACGGTGCGACCCGGTCGTACTGCCAACGGTTGTACCTTGGGCGCCGCCTGCATGATCTCGAGTGTCTCTGCCCCCGCTGGATCGGCGGGGCGCATACTTTCCGAGTTCAAGGAGCGGTTGGCCCCGCCTCGAGGTGTTGGCCCCACGGAGCAAGATGGGGAATTTCGTACTCGCCGCTGAGACAGTGTGCCCGGATTCGAACCAGATCGGCCGCCATCCGGAGCGAATCCAGCGTCAGCCGCACCTTCGACCCCGGCTGATGGGTCCAGTTCACCGGCACCTCGGCCACCCGGTAGCCCCGCCGCCGGGCCATCACCAGTACTTCGACATCGAAGCTGAATCCGTTCATCCGCATGCGGGAGAAGAGGTCCTGCGCAACGGCCGACCGGAACAGCTTGAAGCCGCATTGGGTGTCCTTCACTCCACCATCGGCCAGCCATTCGACCAGGAGGTGGAAGGTGCGCCCGATGAGATGCCGGTAGAGCTTGGCGTGCACCTGGACGCCCGTCGCCCGAAGCGCGCGAGACCCAACTGCTATGTCCGCACCCGAGTCAAGCGCGCTTTCCAGTCGCTCGATTTCCTCAATCGGTGTTGCCCCGTCGGCATCCGCGAACAGCACCAGTCGTCCGATTGCGTTCACGACGCCGCTCCGGACCGCGTAGCCCTTGCCATGATTCGCGGCCAGACGGATGACCCTGAGCTCGGGGAACTCCTGGGACAGCACACGCCCTACTGCGCTGGTGCCATCGCGGCTTCCATCGTCCACCAGGATGAGCTCGAAAGCCCGCTGGCCACTCCGGCAATAGGCCACTATGTCCCGAACCGTTGGCGCGATTCGGGACTCTTCGTTGTATGCTGGGATGACTATGGATAGATCGGGCGTACGGGCCATCGGATCTGTATAAAGCCATGCGCTGGAGACGGATACCACGTCGTTCATCCCCGACCTGTTCTGTATCTCAGCCAAACGACCCCAGAACGTGAGATTTCACGAGAATAACATGCACCGGAACTCCATTGACCGCCACTTTGTGTACGGTTCTAATCCACTTCCCCCGCGTGCACGGTGCTCGCCTTGCTGAAAGATCCGATCTAAGCGAGATCTTCTGCTCCTGCGCTTTAGAAGATGGTCGCTCGGTCATGCTCTCCGGCGGCGCGGCGGAGGGAACTTTTTCTCCAGCGTCGATCTCCGGCCGCCGAGGGATGGACCAGATGAAGACATCAAAGATGTTGGAGAAGTCGTCAGTCCAGACGGCCACGTCGTCTCGGACGGAAAGTGGCCGCCATTTGGAGTCATCCTGTAAAGCTCCCAAATGGGAACGCTCGGTGGCTACGGCAGCCCAGACGGAAGGGTCACCGCTGGCCTCTAGTTCCGCGCTGCGCTGAATATCCGCGCGGATGAGCCCAGCCGCACCTGTCGCTCGAAGAAGGCGGCCGACCACCGGCTCGAGGTCCAGATAGCGATTGCTCAAGTGCAGGACCAATACGCCTTTCTCCGAGAGCTTGCTTCGGTACAGCGATAAAGCCTCGAGGGTGAGCAGGTGGGTTGGGATCGCGTCCGAGCTGAACGCGTCCAGCACCAGCATGTCGTAATGGCGGTCCGGCGCTTGGGCCAGAGCCAGACGGCCGTCTCCCAGGACCACATCCACTTTGGCCGGGGTGTCCCTCAGGTAAGTGAAGTAGTTGCTGTCGGCTGCAACCCTGGCGATGTCAGGATCGATCTCATAGAAGGTCCACTCCTCGCGCGCCCCGGCATACGAAGCGAGTCCTCCGGCGCCAAGCCCGATGATGCCTACTTTTCGACCTGGTACGCGGCGGGAGCGCCCGGAATACATCCCCCACCGGTCCAGACCGGTGGTAGTAGCTCACCGGCTCCAGCCGCCGGCTCGGTACCGTGCTCTGAGCTCCGTGGCTCGTGGTGCCGTGCATCAGCTGCCGCAGTTGCTTATCGGTATCCTCACGTACTTCACGCACCCCGAAGAAATTCCGCTCCCTCAGAAGGATGCCCGGACGAGCTCTTGAGGTCACCATTCCTGCGAAGACGATCAGCCCCACGGCCAGAGTGAAACGAGCGGGATTTCGGCTCGTCCGAAGACAGGCCACAGCGGCTATTCCAGAGAAGATCACGGCCAGTGGGACTCCCAGCTTGGGCGCGTCACCTAGCCTTGCCCACACGAGCACGGCACACGCGACCGCTATAACGGCGAGATCCCAACCCCACAGTTGAGAAGAGCGCTGTTCGGATGACCATGGGCGTACCGCGCAGGCGACAAGGATGGTTAGTGGATATTCGAGCACCGAGTTGAACAACGCCGGGGCCAGCAGCGCATTGAAAACCCCGCCCAAAACACCGCCGACAGCTATGCAGAGGTAGAAGTCCGTGAGGCGTGATGGATCCGGCTTCGTGGCTGCCAGCTCGCCGTGGCAAACCAGCGCAGAACCGAAGAAGACGATGAGGTGGAGAGGCAGAAGCCAGAGGCCTGTGGCCGAGTTTCCCAAGAACTGTATGACCGCGAGGGCAATCAGGCCGACCGGCTGCCACCGAAGCAGAGCGCCGTGCGACACCACACTGCGCCGTCCGAACACCATCGTGAACGATAGCAGGTAGAGGACAAGTGGAATGATCCAGAGAAGGGGCACCGACGCGACATCGGTAGTTACATAGGTCGTAAGCGCAAGGAAGAAACTGGACGGGACAAACGCAAGCACGGTCCAGCGAAGCATCGTGCGCCTCTCCAGTCTGACCGTCGGAGGCTGCCCTACTGCCGCACTGCCGCTCTCTGCCTTGACGCCGGTTCTCAAGTAGACGGCAGAAACGGCCACCATCGCGATCAATATGAAAAAACCGACGCTCCAGAGCCGTGACTGGCCTTGGAGCGGAATCAGTGGTTCTATCAGGAAGGGATAGCTCACCAGTGCGATCAGGCTGCCCGCATTGCTGGCTGCATACAGGAAGTAGGGCCGGTCAGCGTCCGGATGAGTCGTCTTTGAGAACCAGACCTGGAGCAACGGTCCCGTACTAGAGAGGAGAACGAACGGAGCACCGAGCGATAGCGTAAGCACCCAAAGCAGCCAAACATTCGGGTGCTCGAGACGAAATGCACCCGAGGTGCCGGCTACGCTTATGGGAAGAGTCAGAACACAGAGCGTGAGCAGCACCATGTGCAGAATGGTGTGACCACGAACGCCCAACCACCGCGGTCCCACGTGAGCGTAGAGATAGCCCACCAACAGGGCGCCCTGAAAGAACAGCATGCAAGTTGTCCAGACGGCCGGGCTACCTCCTAGTAATGGAAGTACCATCTTCCCGAACATGGGCTCAACCACAAACAGCAGGGCAGCGCTGAGAAAAACCGCCAGCGTAAACGCCAGAGCAATTAAGGACTGTCTGGCCTTAGTTCCCCGCACGAGTTGCTGGCTATGGTCGAGCTCAGCCGTTGTAGTATCCATTCTGATGCTCTCGAAGGGTGACTCCTTGGCTGCCTATAACGGAATTTCTCACGCGCGAACAAATCGAAAGCCGCTGTTCCGCCTGGTGGCGGAACAGGGCCCTGGACTTGGCCATTGCCTTGATTGCGTATCAGGCGAGTATAAGCGTTCTACAAAGGGGATAGTTCTGATTCCTAGCGACCGAGTCTCCAAACCTTCACGAATTTGATGGCGGCCCAGACCAGGAACACGAGCGCACCTACCCAAAGCAGCGTGGCGAGCCAGCCCTCCACCAGGAACGACAGACCGGCCAGGGCCAGTGCAACAGCGGCGAGCCGAAGCGGAGGAGTGAGGTGCCACTGCGATGATCTTGGTGCGGTCATTGCGTTCCTCTCGATCCCAAGGTGAGCCGGACGGTTCTGGCGAGATGCGACATACGTCAGGACATACAATCAGTCGGAAACGAGTTGGCAGCCATGCCGCTCGAGGAGTTGATCGGGATGCTCTTGAAAGAAGCGTCCTATGGTGCTGATGGGATTCAGGTCACAACACAGGCGAAGCCAACCGCAACATTATAGCGAACCCGGTGCCCGCTGGCCACAGCCATTCCTCGGGACCCGGCATGGACAATGCTTGACCGGTCTTCGTTCGATATGCGGGTGTTAGAATTGGATGACGCGTGCAGAACCCGTTCGACCTTAGGCTCCTATGTTCTCGCTCTGGCACCACATAGCACTTGCACTCTCGGTCTCGCTCTCGCAGTTGCTGATCGCCCCACCGGCAGCATTCGGACAGACCACATCCACCGGCACTGCCGCCGGTGTGCCCTCCGATAGCCTTGCGGCGGCTTCGGGCGACACCCTCGCAGCTCCCGGCGACAGCCTATCGGCTCCCGGCGACAGCCTGGGGGCTCAGGGGTACACCGGGTCCCTGGCTCCACCGGATACCCTGGATTCCATTCCTCGACCCGGTTCGGACAGCGTCCCGGCAGCCGGGCGCGCTGACACGGCCCGATCGCCCTCCGACAGCGTGCCCGCGGCGGCAACCCGAGACTCGGCGAGACGCCCTGCGGCCGCGGTGCCCGCAGCTCCGGTGGACCGCATCCTGAGTGCGGCCTGCGGTCGGCCGGGAGGCTCGGCGTCGATCGCCCAGGGACCTGTTGGTCGTGGTCTTCGCACCGGAAGCGGGAGCGGCAGAACGTGCTGCCGCAGCCGAGAGCGTGGGGGGCAAGGTGCTGGGCCCGGCGGAACCGGGTGCCTGGTACATCAAGTTGCCGGCGGACGGAGGAGAGGCCGAACTCAGAGCCGCGGCGGACCAGCTCAGTCTGCTGACGGCGGTACGCCAGGTGGGATCGCGAGCCTGCCCGCCCGCTCCACAATAAGTCAGACACTCTTCGCGGTCCGCTGCACCAGCAACTTCAGCCTTCCATCCACCGCATTACCACCCTAGCAGCCCACGATGTACTGGGTCGGGAATCGCGAGCTGAACTGAGGAGAGCTCAGCCGGGCACGAGCATCGCACCCAGGATCGTGGCCAGCACAAAGCCGAGGCTCCATGGGGTGGGCAGCATAAACCCCTCCTTCGGTTCGTTCGGCAACCCGACTGGCGTGACCCCCGCGCATCAGTGCGCAGCGAGCGTTAGCCTCGTGGCTTTGCGTCCCCGCCTTTCGACGGGTTTGCCTTTGTCGCGACCCTCACACGGAGGGGTGCGATCCTGCCGGTCAGTTGTGGGTACCGACGACGGCGCAGCGGTGGTTCTGCGCGACTCCTGTTAATAGAAGTACCGGCCCCTGGTGAGAGTGCTCCCTCAGGGCCCATCCAAGATGGGGTATCGGCTCATTCAGCGTCCAGGTTTATTGCCTGCATCTTTTTGGAGTGCATGAACTTGCAGTCGTTCCCCGCCAGGAGAGTGACTAGTCATCGCATACTGGAACGCCCGGCTTCTCCGCCCTGCAGCCGCTGCGCATCGGTAGACGGCCGGTGCGACACGTCCCCGAACCAGATCACGCAGCTCTTGCCCGGATGCCTGGCATGCCTGGCCCGGGCGGCCCAGGATTGAGCGTCAGCCTCCAGAATGTCCACTTTGACGTCCCGGTGCCAGAGATATTGTAGCGCCAGGGTAGGGGTCCTCCGGGCATAGAACCCCTGCATGGCATGGTAGGTCTCCTGTGAATGGGCCAGGTTCCGGAGGTCGACCTTCATGGAGACGCGCGGGTCCAGCAGATCCAGCGTGCTGACGGTATCGGCGGCGCGGCGGAGCCGATTGCGGAGGCGGAGCCGCGGCCACCCTCCGGGGAGGGGCGGCGCGGTCGTCGCAGACCGGTACGCCCTCGCCGCCGGAGCGCACGTACTTGAGGGTGGTGGGCGGGGACTGTGCCTGGCCCACGAAGATCACGCAGTCCTTGTCCGCCAGCGCGGTGTGGGTTCCGCTCGCCGCCCAGCCGTCGCGCGAGAGCCACAGAAAACGGATCGTTATGTCCGGTCCCGGCGTCAACTCGGATGACCGACAGGTCGTCGGTATAGGTGCCGTTCTCGGCGAAGAACGTCTCCTCCGCCACCACCAGCCGGCGCAGAGTGCGGCTATCTCTAGCAAAGCTCGCGTTCTCATTTATCGCGCCGGCGCCCCCGACCTTCCGCGGCCGGGCGCGGGCCGGGGCCTTCCTGGCGGTGGCGGAATCTTCGAGGGAATCGGCCTCGGCGTTTTCCGCGCTCCGGCGGAGTGGGATATCGATGCAGGCGGACAGCACGGCTAACGTCGTGAGCAGCCATCGCCCGGTGACGCTGAACACATGCCGAGCTCCGAGAATGAGAGCGATAGCCGCTGATGAATCGATGATGCCTGTCGCGGAACCTGTTTCCGAAGATACTTCGGGAATACGGCTCGGGCGAGCAGCGAACCAGTTCCGAAGTGGTTGAATAGCAACGTGGACGCAGTTAATTTCAGCGCCTAAGTGAAAATTTTCACTAAAGCGGATAGTCAACGGTGACGCTTCAGCCTTATGTGCCGCTCCTGCTGCTGATCGTGTTCGTTATCGCCAACGCGATAATGATGCTGGGCGTCTCCCATATTTTTTCCACCTATCGCCGGACCGCCACCAAAATCGCTCCCTATGAGTCCGGCATGCCCGTGCTGGGGGACGCTCGAGAGCGCTTTTCGATCAAGTTCTACCTGGTGGCCATGCTGTTCATCGTCTTCGACATCGAAACCGTGTTCATGATCCCCTGGGCCGTCGCCTTCAACCAGCTCACCGAGATCTCCGGATTCCTGATCGTCGAGATGTTCGTGTTCATTCTCATCCTCGCGGTGGGATACGTCTATATCTGGAAGCGTGGAGCGTTGCAATGGGATTGATCAACCCGGCCGCCGGCAACCTGGACGACGAGGTCACGACCGTCTCCTCGATCTCGCCGAACTGGGTCACCACCCGGCTCGACTTCCTGACCAACTGGGCTAGAGCCAACTCACTCTGGCCGATGCCTTTCGGGACCGCCTGCTGCGCCATCGAATACATGGCCACGGCGGCCAGCAGATTCGACATCGCCCGCTTCGGAATGGAGCGGCAGAGCTTCTCGCCCCGGCAGGCAGACGTGCTGATCTGCGCCGGGCGGCTTCCGTTCAAGCTGGCCCCGGTGATCCGCCGGATCTGGGATCAGATGCCTCAGCCCAAGTGGTCGATCTCCATGGGAGCCTGTGCCTCGACCGGCGGTATTTTCGACAACTACTCGATGGTGCAAGGCATCGACACCATCATACCGGTGGATGTTTATGTACCTGGATGCCCGCCGCGGCCGGAAGGGCTGATGTACGGAATTCTCCTGCTTCAGAAGAAGATCCGGGGTGAGACGATCGCCGACGACAGGTTGCGGGATGAGAAGCTGGTCGGTCCCTCGGGGCTCTTTCTGCGGCCTGAACGGGTGGACGAATTGAGCGAGCCCTTCGGAAATTCGGTTCAGCAAACGCGATCCAGCTGACGCTCTGCCTCTTCCCCGCCTCTCATCCTGAGGGAGTGGAACGACCGAGGGATCGCGTCGTTCTCTCCTATGACGTCGCCCTCCCCATCTGTTGCCGCGCTCCGTACCCAGTTCGGCCCGGCCATCGACCGCCACCTGGTGTCCAGCGGGCAGACGATCGTGTATGTGCAGCGGGAGCGCTCGCACGACGTTCTCGCCTGGCTCAAGGACACGCCCGGTCAGGAGTACAACTACCTCACCGATGTGACGGCGGTGGACTATCGCGATCCGGAGCGTCCGCTGGAGGTGGTGTACCAGCTGCGGTCGCTGGGCCGGAAAGCCGATCTGCGTATCAAGGTGGCCCTCGACAAGCGCGCGGCGCTCGAAGTTCGCTCCGTGTACGATCTCTGGCGGGGCGCGGACTGGCTGGAGCGCGAGGTATTCGACATGTTCGGCGTAACGTTCAGCGGGCACCCCGATCTCCGTCGCATCCTGATGTGGGAGACCTACGCCGAAGGGTACCCCCTGCGGAAAGACTTTCCGCTGCGCGGTCATTTCAGCCGGGCGGAGCAGACCCGTCAGGCGCTGGCCGCCAATCCTGAAGCCCACTATTCGCTGGAAGAGCTGTCGCTGGCCGAAGCCTACGGTGAGCTCCCTCAGGACATGCAGGAGCGGCTGGCCCGGGGTGAGCGAGGATTCCTGAAATGACCCTTCGTACGGTCGAGATGGCCCTGGCGACCCCCGGGGTGGACGCCGCCGGCACGCCGGTCCGGGTCCCTCTGGGCATCGCCGATGAGAACGGCGGCTACCGGGAGGACCTCGGTGCGGAGCACATGCTGGTCAACATCGGTCCCCAGCACCCGGCCACGCACGGCGTGCTCCGCCTGGTGCTGGAGCTGGAAGGCGAAACCGTCAAGCGCTGCATCCCGCACATCGGCTACCTGCATTCCGGCTTTGAAAAGCTGGGTGAGTACCGGCACTACAACCAGATCATCCCGCTCACCGACCGCACCGACTACTTGTCGCCCATGGCGAACAATGTCGCTCTGGCGCTGGCGGTCGAGGCGTTGATGGGGTTGGAGCTCACCGAGCGCTGTAAGGTGCTGCGGGTCATCGCCTGCGAGATGAGCCGGATCATCTCCCATCTCGTCTGGCTGGGCACCACCGGCATCGATCTGGGGGCGTTTACTCCGTTTCTCTGGTCGTTCCAGGAGCGGGAGCGCATCTACAATCTTCAGGAGGCCTGGACCGGTGCCCGCCTCACCACCAGTCTGACGCGGGTGGGAGGGCTGATGGCCGATATCCCTGACGGGTGGGAGGCCGGCCTTCGGGAGTTCACCAACACCTTTCCCAAGACGCTGAAGGAAGTCGACACCATGTTCACCCGGAACGCCATCTGGATCGGGCGGACCCAGGGTGTTGGCGCGCTGACGGCGGAGGAAGCGATCAACTTCTCGCTGTCGGGTCCCATGCTGCGCGCCAGTGGGGTCGACTATGACGTGCGCAAGGATCGGCCGTACCTGGATTACGAGACCTACGATTTCGACGTGCCGGTGGGCGAGTACGGCGACATCTACGACCGCTACCGGGTGCGGCTGGAGGAGATGACCCAGTCGAACCGAATCCTGGAGCAGGCGCTGGACCGGTTGAGCGGACTACAGGGTGCCCCGATCAACGTCTCCGATCCGCGCGTGGTCCTGCCGCCAAAGTCCCGCGCCATGAGCGACATGGAGGCCATGATCTTTCACTTCAAGCAGGTCATGGAGGGTGTCAAGCCTCCGGCCGGCGAGGTGTACATGGGAGTGGAGAACCCCAAAGGCGAGCTGGGGTACTACATGGTCTCCGACGGCACCAGCAAGCCGGTGCGCTGGAGGATCCGCCCACCTTCCTTCATCAACCTCGCGAGCCTCCCGACGATGTGTGAGGGCTCCTTGCTCTCCGACGTCATCGCGATCAACGCCAGCGTGGACATTGTCATGGGAGAGGTGGACCGATGAGTACGTCAGCGGGGCAGCGGGGCGGCGGGGCAGGGGACGGCGCTCATCGGGGGTGGCCGAACATGGATCGGCACACGGCGGGCATGGCACCGAGACCGCTCCCTACGAGCGGGTGTTCAAGGGGGACCGCCTGGCGCGGCTGGAGTGGCTCTTCACCAAGTATCCCACTAAACAGGCCTGCCTGCTGCCGGCGCTCTGGTTGGTGCAGGAAGCGCGCGGGTGGATCTCGGAGCCGGCCATCGGTGAGGTCGCCGAGGTCCTCGATCTCACGCCTGCATACGTCAAGGGCGTGGTGACGTTCTACACCATGTACCACACCCACCCGGTGGGCCGCCACTTCATCCAGGTGTGTACCACGTCGCCCTGCAACATCTGCGGCGCCGAGGATGTGACCCGGGCCCTGCTGCGGGAGACCGGCTGCGGAGAGCTGGGGGCCACCAGCCCCGACGGGAGGTTCACGGTCATCGAGGTCGAATGTCTCGGCGCCTGCGGCTTTGCCACGCCCATCATGATCGGCGACGACTTCATCGAGAGTGTCACGCCCGAGAAGGTCCCCGGCATCCTCCAGAGGTACAAGTAATGGGCTACCCCCATCCCAGCCACCCGAAGGAGAATCCTGTCCTGTCCAAGCACTTCGGCGACCCCGAAGCGCGCACCTACGACGGGTGGGTCAAGCGGGGCGGCTACGAAGGGCTGAAGAAGGTGCTGCGAATGACGCCGGAGGCGGTGGTCGAGGAGATCAAGACCTCCGGCCTGCGCGGCCGGGGCGGGGCAGGGTTCCCCACCGGTCTCAAGTGGTCGCTGATGCCCAAGGCGGATGGGCGGCCTCACTACCTGGTCTGCAATGCCGATGAATCGGAGCCCGGCACCTTCAAGGACCGCGAGATCATGCGGTGGACCCCTCACCAGCTGCTGGAGGGGTGTGCCATTGCGTCGTACGCCATCGGGGCCGAGCGCTGCTACATCTATATCCGCGGCGAATTCACCGACCCGTACAAGATCATGGACCGGGCGGTCGAAGAGGCTACTGCTCGGGGCGCTCTGGGGGACAATGTGTTCGGCAGCGGCAAGCGGATCGAGGTGATTCTGCACCGCGGAGCGGGGGCATACATCTGCGGCGAAGAGACCGCCATGCTGAACTCGATCGAGGGAAAGCGCGGAAATCCCCGGATCAAGCCGCCCTACCCGGCG
The DNA here is from genome assembly GCA_963810165.1 of uncultured Gemmatimonadales bacterium. Lineage (GTDB taxonomy): Bacteria > Gemmatimonadota > Gemmatimonadetes > Gemmatimonadales > GWC2-71-9 > CAVVWJ01. Next base: position 17,531 of record CAWEMG010000048.1, on the reverse strand, counting down.
CAGGCGGGACTGTTCGGCATGCCCACCACGATCAACAACGTGGAAACACTGGCAGCGGTCCCGCACATCGTCATGCGCGGCGGCGAATGGTATAAGGGCTTGTCGCTCAACAATCCCAAGAGCACCGGCACCAAGCTGATCTCCGTCTGCGGCCACATCCAGCGGCCGGGGAACTACGAAGTCACGATGGGCACGCCGATGAAGGAGCTCATCTATGAAATGTGCGGCGGCATGCGGCCGGGGCGCACCCTGAAGGCCGTCATCCCTGGCGGGTCCTCGGTACCGATCATGAACGCTGCGGAAGCGGACGACTGTCTCCTCGATTACGAGGGCGTGGTGGCCAAGGGCTCGATGCTCGGCTCCGCCGGCATGATCGTCATGGACGACACCACCGACATGGTGTACCAGATCTGGCGGCTGGCCCGTTTCTATGCGCACGAGTCGTGTGCCCAGTGCACCCAGTGCCGCGAAGGAACCGCCTGGAGCACCAGAATCCTGGAGCGGATCCTGGCCGGGAAGGGCAAGCAGGAGCACTTCCAGCTGCTCCTCGATCTCTCGGATAACATGACGGGCAAGACCATCTGCGTGCTCAGTGATTCCTGCGCCGCGCCGATCGTAAGCGGGATTCAGAAATTCCGGCAGGAGTTCGAGGCGTACATCCAGGGCGCGCGGGAGCCCGCGCTCGCAGCGGTTTGGATATCCTGTCATTCTGAGCGCAGCGAAGAATCCACTGGAAGACGAAGAGATTCCTTCGGCTTCGCTCAGGACTGACACGGCACTGGACTTAGAGGAAGCGATGGCTGACGAACTGGTCACGGTGACGATTGACGGGATGCCGGTGAGCGTCCCCAAGGGCACGACGATCATCGAGGCCGCCAAGCAGGCCGGCATCCTGGTGCCGCACTATTGCTACCATCCGTCGCTGCCGTCGCCCGCGGTCTGCCGCATGTGCCTGGTCGAGGTGGAGAAGGCGCCCAAGCTGATGCCGGCGTGTGTCACTGCCGTGGCGGAGGGCCAGGTAGTGCACGTGGAGAGCGACAAGGCCAAGAAGGCACGCGAAGGCGTGCTCGAGCTGTTGCTCATCAATCACCCCCTCGACTGCCCCATTTGCGACCAGGCCGGGGAGTGCGAGCTCCAGGACTACGTGTTCCAGGAAGGGCGGGCCGGCACCCGCTACGCCGAATACGCCAAGCGGTTCAGCCCGGTCGAAGACTTTGGTCCCGACGTCCTCTACGTTCCGAACCGATGCATCCTGTGCACCCGGTGCGTGCGATTCATGGAGGATGTGGCGGACGAGCCGGTGCTCAACGTCTCGGAGCGCGGCGATCGGGCCTACATCGGGATCTCGCCTGAGCAGCTGCTGGACCATCCCTGGTCCGGCAATGTGGTGGACCTGTGTCCGGTGGGATCCCTCATCTCCAAGGACTTCCTCCACAAGGCGCGCGCCTGGGACCTGGACAAGACCGCCAGTGTCTGTCCCGGCTGTACCCAGGGATGCAACATCAGCATTGACACCCGCGACGAAACCGTGGTCCGGTTCCGGCCCCGGCCCAATCTGGAAGTGAATCGCCACTTCATGTGTGACTATGGGCGGATGAACTACCGCTGGCTGAACCGGGGCGATCGCATCGAGGCGCCGTTGGTACGGGACGGCGGCCGGCACGTTGCCACCGATTGGGATACCGCGCTCGACCGGCTGGGACAGCTCGTGCGCGGCACCTCCGGCTCGGCGGTCATCCTGGCCACCGGGCGGGCTTCGACCGAGTCGCTGGGGCTGGTACGGCGGATGCTCGACCGGATTAGCGTGTCGGCGGTGGTGCAGGTGCCGATCGGGGATGAGGCGCCGCTGGCGGGAGTACCGAACCTGGCGCTTCGGGCTGAGCGGGCGCCCAACCTGGTCGGGGCCGCTCTGGTGGGATACGGGCCGGATTGGGCCGCGGGGTTGCTGGAGCTGGCCAGCGCCGGTCTGGTGATCGTGCTGGATGCCGAGCTCTCGGTCACCGACCTGGACCTGATCGGACGGTCGCCGGCCAGCGTGGTGGTCATGGGAACGATTCTCCCCGAGGGGCTCCGCAATGCCGAGCTGATCCTGCCGGTCACGACCATGGCGGAAGAGAACGGCACCTACGTGAACCGCGACCGCCGGATCCAGCGCTACACCCAGGCCAAGTCGCAGCCCGGCATGGCTCGGCCGGCGTGGTGGGTTGCCGGCGAAGTCCTCGCCGGGCCGGGTCCCAGCGCGGCCGCACCGGCCACCGCGGCCGAGGCGTTCGAGCTGCTGGGTGAACGGTGGCCGGTGTTCGCTACCACCAGCTACGACGACATCGGATTTACCGGCCGGGTGCTGACGGAGCCGGTAGGCGCCAGTGGCACCGGGCACGGATCGCGAGCGGGGGTCCTGTGACGCCGGAGATGAAGGGATTCCTGCTGCTCAGCGTCATCAAGATGCTGGCGGTCTTCACGGTGATCATGGTGGGCGTGGCCCTCCTGACGCTGATGGAGCGGAAGGTGAGCGCCTGGATGCAGAATCGGCGCGGCCCCAACCGGGTGGGACCGGCGGGGCTGCTCCAGCCCGCGGCGGACGGGCTCAAGAATATCCTCAAGGAAGAGACCTTTCCCGCGCTCGCCAATCGGGGACTCTTCCTGCTGGCGCCGGCCATCTCGTTCATCCCGGCCCTGCTTCTCTTCGCCGTGATTCCGTTCGGCGCCCCGCTGCCGGTGGACTTCGACTTCAGGCTGGGCCCCCTCGGACGCTTCGTGCACCACGGCCTCATGCCGATGGTCGTAGCCGACCTGCCGATCGGCTTCCTCTTTGTGCTGGCCATCAGCTCGATGGGCGTATACGGGATCGCCCTGGCGGGCTGGTCCTCCAACAGCAAGTACGCACTGCTCGGCGGACTCCGCGCCAGCGCCCAGATGGTCTCCTATGAAGTGGCCATGGGCCTCAGTCTGATTCCAGTCCTGCTCATGTCGGGCAGCGTGAGCCTGTCGGCGATCGTGCGGGACCAGCAGCTGGGGCTCTGGTACGCGGGTCCGCTCTTCCTCTCGTTCTTCATCTTCCTCATCGCCGGCTTCGCCGAGACCAACCGGCTGCCGTTCGACATGCCGGAAGCGGAGTCGGAGCTGATCGCCGGGTACCACACCGAGTACAGCGCGATGAAGTTCTCCTTCTTCTTCATCGCCGAGTATTCCAACGTCGTGACCGTCTGCGCCATGGTGACGACGCTCTTCTTCGGTGGCTGGGACATCCCGTTCACCCATTGGGATGAGGCCGGCGGCGCGCTCCAGACCATCGCCACGTCGGGGTTCTTCTTCCTGAAGGTGATGTTCTGGATCTTCTTCGTCATGTGGATCCGCTGGACCCTGCCGCGGTTCCGCTACGACCAGCTCATGGCGCTGGGCTGGAAGGTGCTCATGCCACTGGCGCTGGCCTACATCATGGTGGTGTGCCTGGCCATCTACGTCATCCGCCGGGTCCTCGGCATCACCGATCCGATCCAAGAGGGGCTGCTCCTGTCCGGTCTCAGTATCGTGATCGCGGTGGCGGTCTTCGGATTGCTCGACAGCGGCATCTTCATCAGGGGGTCCGCCCGGCAGCGCCACTCTCTCAATGCGCGCGCGCGGCGCGCCACGGTGACCGTCCTGATGGCCATTGGCGTCAAAGTTCTCAAGCGGCCGGAGCGTGAGGTCAGTTACGTTCGGGCCACGCTCAAGGGCATGGCCCTCACCTTCAAGCACATGTTCGAGAAGAAGGTGACGATGCAGTACCCGGAGGAGAAGGGCACCGACAGCGAGCACGGCATGGGGCAGTGGAGCATATCTCAGCGCTGGCGCGGCACCCACCGGATGCTGACCGACGAGCAGGGCCGTTCCAAGTGTGTGGCCTGCGGCCTCTGTCCCCAGATCTGCCCCGCCAACTGCATCAAGCTGGTGCCGGGCGAGGACGAGCGGGGTGACCGCTACCCGCTGATCTACGAGATCGATGAGTTCCGCTGCGTCTTCTGCGGGTACTGCCAGGAAGTTTGCCCCGAGGAGGCCATTCACGTCGGCGTGCACTATGAAAACGCGGAGTATAGCCGCGACCGGTTCGTCTACGACCTCGAGCGGCTCTCCTCCCAGACCCACGCCGTCTCGACGCTGTGGGACCCCACGGATCCCCGGGGTGAATAGATGACCGAGGTGGTGTTCTACATCTTTGCCGCCATTGCGGTGCTGTCGGCGGCGCTCTGCATCCTGCAGCGAAGCCCGATGGCCTCGGCGCTGTGGCTGGTCTCCACCATGTTCTCGCTGGCGGCCATCTACGTTCTTCTGAACGCGCAATTCATCGCCGCCATTCAGGTGCTGGTGTACGCCGGCGCCATCATGGTCCTCTTTCTCTTCGTCATCATGCTGCTGAATCTCGGGCATGCGGACTCCGATCTTCGGGGACCGTCCACTGTGGCCGCTACGCTGGTCATCGTCGGACTCCTGGCGGTCGAGCTGCTGGCGCTGACTCGGTATACCCCGCGCCGGCTGGCCAACGAGCTGTCGCAGTGGCCCACCTTCACCGATCCGGCGACGGTGTTCGTCGCCGGCCAGGTTACCCAGCAGGAGGGGGCCTCCCGCGGGGTGGTAGGGGCGGTGGCCGCCCCGCTGTTTCAGATCTACCTCGTTCCTTTCGAGATCACCTCGATCCTGCTGCTTGCGGCCATTGTCGGCGCCGTAGTCCTCGCCAAGCGGAACGTCTGATGCTGCTCGGACCCGCACTCGCGCTCTCGGCCATTCTCTTCAGTCTCGGCGTGGCGGGCGTGCTGCTCCGCCGCAACGCCATCGTCCTGTTCATGTGCATCGAGCTGATGCTCAATGCCGTGAACCTGAGCTTCGTGGCACTGGCCCAGCTGCACGGCGCCAGCGGCTATGTCATGGTGTTCTTCGTCATGACCGTGGCGGCGGCAGAGGCGGCGGTCGGCCTTGCCATCATCATCGGCATCTTCCGGCACAAGCAGTCGGTGGATCTCCGCAACATCAACCTCCTGCGCGGCTGACAGCCACAATGATGAATCCTTATGGGGCTGTCATCCTGAGCCCGTTCGCTGCGCTCAGGGCAGGCTTCGCGAGAGGATCCCGTCGAATGATCTCCCACTGGGTCTGGCTCACCGTCGCCTTCCCGCTCCTGGGCTTCCTGGTCAACGGCGCCATCGCCCTCCGGAAGCCCGGGGCCAAGAATCTGGTCAGCATCGTCGGGGCAGGAGTTCTGCTCGGCGCCTTCGCCGTGGCCCTGGCGCTGTTTGTCGAGCTGCGGCTCCACCCGCCGCACGACCCCATCATCGTGAGCCTCTGGCGCTGGCTGCCGGTAGGCCCGCTCCAGCTGGACCTCGCATTCCAGGTGGACCAGTTGTCTGCTGTGATGCTGCTGGTCGTCACCGGCGTCGGCAGCCTGATCCACCTGTTCAGCATCGGCTATATGAAGGAAGACCCGGGGTATGCGCGCTACTTCGCGTACCTCAACCTCTTCGTGGTGTTCATGCTGGTGCTGGTACTGGGATCGAGCTTCCCGGTCATGTTCATCGGTTGGGAAGGGGTGGGGCTCTGTTCCTACCTGCTGATCGGATTCTGGTTCAACGACAAGGTGAACGCCGACGCCGGGAAGAAGGCCTTCATCGTGAACCGGATCGGCGACTTCGGATTCATGGTCGCCATGTTCCTCATCTGGCACCATCTCGGCACTCTGACATTCACCGGCCTGGTAGAGCGGGCTCCCGCGGTGCTGGCGGCCGGGGGCGGGCTGGTTACGGCCATCACACTGTTCCTGTTTCTCGGCTGCACCGGAAAGTCGGCGCAGATCCCGCTCTACACCTGGCTTCCCGATGCCATGGCGGGGCCTACGCCGGTATCCGCCCTGATCCACGCGGCCACGATGGTGACGGCCGGTGTCTACCTCGTGGCCCGGACGAACGTCTTGTTCGCGCTGGCACCGCTCTCCAGCACCATCGTGGCGGGCATCGGAGCGCTCACGGCTCTCTTTGCCGCCACTATCGGCCTTCGCCAGTACGACATTAAGAAGGTTCTGGCCTACTCCACCGTGTCACAGCTGGGCTTCATGTTCGTGGCCGTGGGCACCGGCGCCTACACGGCCGGCATGTTCCACCTCGTCGCCCATGCTTTCTTCAAGGCCCTGCTATTTCTTGGGGCGGGAAGCGTGATCTACGCCATGCATCACGCGTATCACGCCACCCACTCGCATGCCGACCCGCAGGACATGCGCAACATGGGTGGTCTCAAGCAGTATATGCCGGTCACCTTCTGGCTGATGCTGATCGCCACCCTCGCCATTGCCGGCATTCCACCCTTTGCCGGCTTCTTCTCCAAAGACGAGATCCTGGCCGCCGCCTACGCCCGAGGCGAGACGATCCCGATCTACTACGTCTTCTACGCGATGAGCCTGATCGCCGCCCTCCTGACGTCGTTCTACATGGCCCGCCTGATGGCCATGACTTTTCTGGGAGAGAATCGGACCGGGGAGCGGGAACGGGCCCACCTGCACGACGCCCCGCTGATCATGACCGGCCCGCTGGTGGTGCTCGGCGTATTCAGTGCTCTCGGCGGGTTGCTCAACCTGCCGCGCTTCCTGGGTGGGGGCGGAGCGATGGAGCACTGGCTCGAGCCGGTCATGGCTCCGGCCGCGCGCACCTTTCGGTCTCGAGATGCCCCACGGCACTACCGAGTTCTTCCTGATCGGTTCCGCGGTGGTCATCGGAGCCCTGGGGCTCGTGCTGGGTTGGTGGCTCACGATGCGCCGGCCCCAGCTATCCGCAGCCGAGTCACCCGCGGATACGGGGTTTGCCCGGGTGCTCTACCGCAAGTACTACGTGGACGAGCTGTACGATGCTCTGATCGTCCGGCCGCTTATCTGGCTCTCCCGTGTCATTCTGTGGCGGGGCGTCGACCAGGGCGCCGTAGATGGAGCGGCAGTGAATGGAACGGCCAAGCTCTCCCGCGGCCTGGGATGGCTGGGAAGCCGGCTCCAGACCGGTCAGGTGGGGGTGTATGTCGTGCTCTTCCTGGTTGGAGCGCTCTGGATCCTCCACGCCATGGTGAGGTAGCTGTCCATGAGTGAGCTCCTCGCCTCCATCTACTTCGACCGCTGGATCCTTCACGCGCTGATCCTGCTGCCACTCGCCGGCGTGGTGCCGGTGCTGCTGGGAGACGAGCGGAGCGCCAAGCGGATGGCGCTCGCGGTCACCTCACTGGTGTTCCTGCTCTCCGTGGGTCTGTGGTGGGCAGTCGACAGCACCGATGGCCGCTTGCAGCTGGTCTCCAGCGCCCCGTGGATTCCGCGTTGGGGGATCAGCTACCGGGTCGGTATCGATGGCATATCGCTCTTCATGGTGCTCCTGACCACCGCGATCATGCCGCTCAGCGTCCTCGCCAGCTGGCGTCAGGTGGAGCGGAAGGAGCGCGCCTTTTATGCCATGCTGCTCGACCCTGCTCACCGGCCTGATCGGGGTCTTCATCGCCCTCGATCTCTTTGTCTTCTACGTGTTCTTCGAGATCATGTTGATTCCGATGTACTTCATCATCGGAATCTGGGGTGGGGCCAACCGGCTCTACGCGGCCATCAAGTTCTTCATCTACACCATGGCGGGCTCCCTGTTGATGCTGGTGGCCATCGTGGTGATGGTCTGGAAGATTGCCGCGACCACGGGGACGCTGTCGTTTGCCTACGAGCACTTGCTGGAGAATGCGGGCACTCTGGGCCCCGAGGCCCCGTGGTTGTTCGCCGCCTTCGCGCTGGCCTTTGCCATCAAGGTCCCGATCTTTCCGCTGCACACCTGGCTGCCGGACGCGCACGTCGAGGCCCCTACCGCCGGCAGTGTTCTGCTGGCCGCCGTGATGCTCAAGATCGGAACCTACGGGTTCCTCCGCTTTGCCGTCCCGTTCTTTCCCGAGGTCGCGTTCTCGCCCTTCGTTACCAGCCTCATGGTGACTCTGGCCGTGATCGGCGTCATCTACGGCGCGCTGGTGGCGATGGTGCAGCCGGACATCAAGAAGCTGGTGGCCTATTCCTCCGTGAGCCATCTCGGGTTCGTGATGCTGGGCATCTGGGGCGCCACGGTGATAAGCGTACAGGGCGCGCTGATGGTGATGATCAGCCATGGCATCTCGACCGGCGCGCTGTTCCTGCTCATCGGCATGATCTACGAACGACAGCATACCCGCATGATCGATGCGTACGGAGGCATTGCCCGGGTCGTGCCGATCTTCAGCCTGGTGCTGACGGTCGTGGCGCTGTCATCCATTGGTCTGCCTGGATTGAACGGCTTCGTGGGCGAATTCCTGGTGCTGCTGGGGAGCTTCGGACGCTATCCCTGGGCCACGGGACTCGCGACTACCGGTGTCATCTTTGCCGCCGCATACCTGCTGTGGGCCCTTCAGCGGATGATCTTTAATCCGCTTGACAAGCCCGATAACGAGAAGCTGACGGATCTCAGCCGACGCGAGCTGGCGGTGCTGGTCCCGCTGCTCATCGGGATCGTATGGCTGGGGTTGTTCCCGGGGCCGGTGCTCCGGCGAATGGAGCCGGCTACGCGGCGATATGTCGACGCGGTACAGCCCCACGCCGACGGCACCGCGGCCACGCCTCGGCGCCGCGCCGGCAGCTGGAAGGGCTCGGCCATGAATCAGCTGGATATGAGCACGCCGATCGGGGTGACCCTCGGGCTGCTGCCGGAAGTGCTTCTGACGGGCTGGACGCTGCTCGTCCTTCTGGTGGCCAGCTGGAGGCATGGAAGCGTGGAGGACAGCCGTCTGGCCGGCTGGCTCAGTTTTGCCGGGATCGTGCTGAGCGCCGCCGGAGTGGCCTGGCTGTGGCTCAACGATGTGGAGCCTGTGGGCCTGGCCCAGATGATCGCACTGGATCCGTTTCGGTATGCCGCCCTCGCTATCATGCTGCTCTCCGCGGGTGGCACGATCCTGCTCTCATTGGGGTATCTGGAGCGGGAGCGGCTCCTGGCGCCGGAGTACTACCCGCTCATCCTCCTGGCCACGTCAGGGATGATGTTTCTGAGCGGGGCCGAAGACCTGATCGTTCTGTTTCTCGGGCTGGAAGTCATGTCCGTCGCGGTATACGTCCTGGCCGGCTACAACCGGGCCAATGCGTCCTCGGCGGAGGCGGCGCTGAAGTATTTCCTGATCGGCGCCTTCGCCTCGGGGTTTCTGCTCTACGGCATCGCGCTCATCTATGGCGCCACCGGCACCACCAACCTCTCCCTGATCGGCGCCCAGCTGGCGGGCGGACCACTGTCCCTCATGGCGGGACTCGGGCTCGGGATGCTGCTGATCGGCTTCGGCTTCAAGGTGGCGGCCGTGCCGTTTCACATGTGGGCTCCGGACGTGTATGACGGCGCGCCCACGCCGGTCACCGGCTTCATGGCGACGGGGGTGAAGGCGGCGGCGTTCGTCGCGCTGGTACGACTCCTGGTGGAAGCGTTCCCTTCGGCCGAGCATCTCTGGCGCCCGGTGATCTTCTGGATCGCCATTGCTTCCATGGTCGGCGGCAACCTGGTGGCGCTGGCCCAGCCCACCCTCAAGCGGATGCTGGCATACAGCTCCATCGCGCACGCCGGATACCTCCTTGCCGCGGTGTGGCCCGGCAGCCGAATGTCAGCGGGAGCGGTGCTGTTTTACCTGGTGGCCTACGTCGTTACCACGCTGGCCAGCTTCGGCTTTCTGGCCGCGCTGGGACGGGATGGAGAACGGAGCGTCACCTACGATGACATTGCCGGGCTGGCGGTGCGGCGTCCCTGGATCGCCCTGGGTCTCAGCATCTGCATGCTCTCGCTGCTGGGATTCCCCGGCACATTCGGCTTCATGGGGAAGTGGTATATCCTGTCCGCTGTCATCGCTGAAGGCCAGACCATCCTCGCGGTCGCGCTCGTGGTCACCAGTGTCATCTCGGCGGGCTACTACCTGCCGGTGATCATGGCGATGTATATGAAACCTCCCGCCAGCGAGGACGCGCACGCAGACGGCCCGACTCTGGCCCACAGCCGCAGGTGCCATCGCCGTGTCGGTCGCGGCCGTGGTCCTGTTCGGCCTGTGGCCCAGCGGCGTGCTGGATCTGGCGGGGCGCAGCGCCGCTACGCTGACGCAGACCGCGGCTCCGGTTACGGGACAACGGCTGAACAGTCCACGGTAAACGTCGAGGGATCATGAACGTCCCCAAGTCGATATTCCGGCAGTACGATGTGCGGGGCCTGGTAGATAAGGAGCTCACGCCCGAGTTCGCGCGGGCACTGGGGCGCGCGTTCGGTACCGTGGCCGCTGAGCGGCTGGGGCGGGTACCAACCATCGCCGTGGGGCGGGACAACCGCCCTAGCGGGGACGCGTTGGCTCGGGGCGTACGACAGGGCATTACCGAGGCAGGCGGGACCGCCATCGACGTGGGGTTGCTGCCGACGCCGGCCCTCTACTTCGCCGTCTCGGCCTTGCGCACCGATGGCGGAGTGCAGGTAACCGGGTCGCATAATCCGCCGGAGTTCAACGGCTTCAAGATGGTCCTCGCCGGCGAGGCATTTCACGGGGACGATATCCTCGGCCTGTGGGAGATCATCATGGCCGAGCGGTGGACGTCGGGCTCGGGCAAGGAGGCCTCCGACGGCTCGGTGCTGCAGCGTTACCGCGACGCCATCATCAGCCATCACAAGCTCGAGCGACCGGTAACGGTCGTCGTGGACTGCGGCAACGGCGTCGGCAGCGTGATCGCGGTAGCCACCCTGCGAGGTCTGGGCGCCGAAGTGACGCCGCTGTTCTGCGAGTCCGACGGAAGCTTTCCCAATCATCATCCCGATCCCACCGTCCCCGAGAACCTGCGCGACCTCCAGGCGGCGGTGCGCCGGACCGGGGCCGAGCTGGGCATTGCCTTCGACGGCGATGCCGACCGGATCGGAGCGGTCGATGAGACCGGCGAGATCATCTACGGCGACCAGCTGCTGGTCATCTTTGGCCGCGACGCGGTGCAGCGGTTCGGCCCCGGCACCTCGGTCATCTTCGACGTGAAATGCTCCGAGGTGCTGCCGGCGGCGCTGCGAGAGGCCGGGGCGAATCCGGTCATGTGGAAGACCGGACATTCCCTGATCAAGGCCAAGATGAAGGAGCTCAAAGCGCCGTTGGCCGGGGAGATGAGCGGCCACATGTTCTTCGGCGGAGATTATCTCGGCTTCGATGACGCGCTGTTCGGCGCCGCCCGGCTGCTCGAGATCGTCAGCCGCAGGCCCTTCGGGCTGGCCACTCACCTCGCAGATCTGCCCCGCACCTTTGCCACACCCGAGATCCGGGTCGACTGCCCGGAAGAAGCCAAGTTCGCCCTGGTCGAGCGCGCCGCCGTGCACTTCGCGCTTCACTATCCGGTCAACACCATCGACGGTGTGCGCATCACCTTTCCGAAGGGCTGGGGCCTGCTGAGGGCGTCCAACACCCAGCCGGTACTGGTGATGCGCTTTGAAGCCACCGACGCGGCCGCACGCGACGCCTACCGGGCCGAAGTCGAGGAGTTCCTCGAGCAACAGAAGAGTGTGAGCGAGGTTTAGAGCTTGTCCCGTCGCGGGCGGCGGCTCACCGGTATCCTTGCCGCGGTTGTATCCCTGCTGTTCGTGGGCCGCTGGACCGCCGTTCTGCTCGCTGACCGGTGGTGGGCCGCCGAGCTTTCGCCGGCCGCTGCCGCCTATCTCACCGACTGGCACATCCTCAGACTCACGCTCGATCTCGCCGGCATCCTGATCGCCGCCGCCTGGTTCATCGGGCACCTGCTGCTGGTTTATCGCGCGGTGGGCACGGTCCAGGTCCGGCGGAACGTGGCCAATCTGGAGTTCCGGGAGGCCCTCACCCCAGGAACCCTCCTGACGGTCGCGGTCGCCACCGGCGCCCTGCTCGGCCTCCTGATCGGGGTGGGTGCCTCGGGCTGGTGGCGAGAGGCAACGCTGGCATGGCATGGCGTTACTTATGGGGTGACCGAGCCGTTGATGGGCCGCGACCTCGGCGTGTACGTGGCACAGCTTCCGATCTGGCGGGCCGCTCACGGGTTCCTCCTGCTCCTGGTTCTCCTTGCGCTCACCGGCGTGGCCGCACTCTACATGCTGGTCGGGGCCATTCGCTGGATCGAGCGCCGGCCTGCCATCAACAATCACGCCCGCATTCATCTGGGCTGGCTTCTGGCCGCGCTCGCGGTTGCGCTGGCATGGGGATACCTCCTGGAGCGCTACGAGGCGATCGCCGGTCCACTGACTCTGCTGGATGAGCCGAGCTGGCGGGCGGGTCTGCTGGTCTCACCGCTGCTGGCCGGCGTCGCGCTTGCCACCGGTGTGCTGTCGGCGATTTGGGCCCAGCGAGGCCGACACGCTCTGGTCCTGGCCGGATGGATCGTGCTGGCGGCAGCGGTCCCTCGCCGGCCATTGGCTGCTCCCCGCGGTCGTCGGTCGGACATCCGCCCGTGGTGTGGAGGCAGCCAGTATCGAGCAGCTCGAGCGTATGGCCTACGGGCTCGAAGCCCTGCGGGACGACCGACTGGAGCCGAGCGGTCAGCCGACACCGCCGGCGGTGCCTTCGCTCTGGAACCCGGTTGTGGTCGCGCGGTCCCAGGCTGCCGATTCGGCACATCTCGTATCGGTGGATCCCGCGGTGCTCACCCGCCAGGGAAAGCGCCGGCCGGTCTGGCTGGTCGTACGCTCCGATCCGGGTCAGAGGGTTCTGGTCTCCGCCATCGCCGACAACCGGATCAGCCGCGCCGGAGAGCCCCTGTTTTACCGTCTGAGCGACACGCTTTCGCACTCCGCGCCCACTTCGCTCCTTGAGCTGCCGCCCGATCTGCTTCAGCCCGAGGCACCCGATTTCCGGCTGCATCAGAGCAATGCACCGGGCGTGCCGGTCGACTCCTGGTTCCGCCGCGTGGCTCTGGCATGGGCGCTCCAGGCCGGGGAGTTGTTGGGAAGCCTTCCCCCCGGAACCCGCATCGACTGGCGGCTTTCCCCGGAAGAGCGGCTGGCGCGCCTGGCGCCGTTCGCCGACTGGAGCGCGCCGACTCCCCGGGTCATCAACGGACAGCTGATCTGGCTCCTGGATGGCTACCTGGCTTCGAGCACCTTTCCGCTTGACCGGCAGAGTGTTCTGGAGGAATCGCCGGGTCGGCTCGGTCCGGGCAGCGTTCATCGGCACCGTCAACGCCGAGACCGGCGCGGCCCGCGTTTATCTCCAGCCCGGCGCCGACCCGCTGGCCGAGACCTGGGCCCGGCTGTCCGGCGGGGTCGTGGAGCCGGGGTCCGCAATACCGGAGTTGATCCTTCGGGCGGCGCCCTATCCGGAAGAGCTGTTTCGGATCCAGGCGCAGGAGCTGGAGCACGCTCCCTGGAATGCCGGCAGCCTCAGTGGATCGCCCAGGCCGTCCCCGATGGAGCCGCCGTTGCCGCAGATTGGCTGGAGCCCGGACAGCTCGGGGCCCGAGCTCATGTTCGCTTTCGAAGCGCCGGGGGAACGACGCCTCAGCTCAGTGCTGATCGGATCTCGCGACGATGGTCGGATGCAGCTCCGGCTGGTGAGGCTGGATTCGGCCAACACAATGCCGATCAGCGGCGTCCTGGAGAACCGCTGGTCGAACTTTCCTTCCTACGACGCGCTCACCGACTCGATCAATGAAGACGGGGGCAAGCTCGAGCCGGGCCCGGTTCGGCTGGACATCGGTCCCGGCGGGCCGGTAGCCTACCAGGCGTACTTCGCCTTGCGTCCCGCCGGCGGTGTCGTACTCGTGTGGGTAACCGTAGCGGCGAACGACCGCCTGGGCGCCGGTCGGACCCTGGGTGAGGCCTGGAGCAACCTGCTCGGCAACACCGTTCCCGCACCGCCGGGCACGGCGCCGTCGGGTCGCCTGGAAGAGGCCCGGCGATGGATGGAGCTGGCTGATTCCGCGCTCAAGGTAGGTGACTGGCCCGAGTTCGGCCGGGCCTGGAACACCCTGCGCAGCGTGCTCGGCCTGCCGCTCGACACCATGAGGTTTTGAGCTTGCTCGCCTTGGAGCCCCGGAGTAGGTTGGGGGGCTTTTGACCCGGGACACGACGTCCAGCAGCGCCCGGCGCACCGCGGTGCTCGCTCTTGGCGGCAATGCGCTGGCGCGATCGGATGAGCCGCCCACGGTCACCAATCAGTTCCGGCATGCCCGCGAGAGCGTGGCCCCGATCGTCGAGCTGGCGCGGCAAGGGTGGCGGATTGTCATCGTTCACGGCAACGGTCCCCAGGTCGGCGATGAGCTGGTCCGGAACGAGGCCGCCAGGAAAGTGGTGGAGCCGCTTCCACTCGGCGTTCTGGTCGCGGAGACGGCCGGCTGGATCGGCTATATGCTCCAGCAGACCCTGCAGAACGCCCTCGCGGCCGCGCGGGTAGAGCGCGAGGTCGTCACCGTCATTACCCAGACTCTCGTCGATCGGTACGATCCAGCCTTGAATGAGCCGACCAAGCCGATCGGGCATCCCGTGACACCGCAGGAAGCCGCCCGCATTCGCGACGCGGGACGATCGGTGGGCAAGGACGGCGCCGGGCAGTGGCGCCGCATGGCCACCAGCCCGATGCCGCTCGGCGTGGTCGAGTTTCCCGTGATCAAACGGCTCCTCGACCTGGGGATGCTGGTCGTCGCCGCGGGTGGGGGAGGTCCGCCGGTCTATCAGGATCCAATCCTGGGTCTCGAAGGGCTCGACGCGGTCGTCGATAAGGATCGGGTCTCGTCCATCCTCGCCAGTCAGCTCGATGCGGAGGTCCTGATGATCCTGACCAACGTAGACGCCGTGTTCGAGGACTGGGGCACGCCCAAGGCTCGGCCAATCCGCAGAATGACGGTGGAACAGGCGGAGCGGATGATTGCGGCAGGATCGCTGGACGCCGGCGGAATGAAGCCCAAGATCGAAGCCGCCGTCGGTTTCGTTCGGCGCGGTGGCGCGCGAGCCATCATCGCCAGACTATCGGAAGGACCCGCCGCCCTTCGGGGCGAGACGGGAACCACAATCACGAGGACGCCGTGAATCTGCACGAATACCAGGCTCGGGGGCTGTTGAAGTCTGCCGGGATCCCCATGCTGGACGGTGATGTCGCCTCCACACCCGTCGGAGGCGGAATCGATTGCGCGCCGGATCGGCGGCAAGGTCGTCATCAAGGCTCAGGTTCACGCCGGCGGCCGGGGAAAGGCCGGAGGCGTGAAGCTCGCGAAAAACCCGGCTGAGGCGGCCGATTACGCCTCTCAGATCCTGGGCATGACGATCAAAGGGCTGGTGGTGCATCGGGTACTGGTGGTCCCCGCGGCGGATATCGCTAGCGAGAGCTACGTCGGGATCATCATGGACCGGGCGACGCAGCGGCCGGTGTTCATGGTGAGCTCCGCTGGAGGCATCGACATCGAAGAGGTGGCCGCGAAAACACCCGGAGAAGATCCTGAGGCTGCCGGTCGACCCGGTGTACGGCCTGCTTCCGCACCAGGCCCTCACCCTCGGCTTTGCGCTGTACCAGGACTTCACCCAGGTCCGTGCCGCCGGCCCGGATCATGGAGCAGTTGTACCGCGTCTTTACCGACAACGGCGCCTCGCTGGCCGAGATCAACCCGTTGGTGACGACCCCGGATCAGCGGGTGCTCGCTCTGGACGCCAAGATCGCCATCGACGATAACGAGCTCGACCGCCGGCCCGACCTAGCGCTGCTGCGCGACGAGACCGCGGAAGAGCCAAGCGAGGTGACTGCCCGGCGGGCCAACCTCTCGTTCATCAAGCTGGATGGCAACGTCGGCTGTGTGGTGAACGGCGCCGGCTTGGCCATGGCCACCATGGACCTGGTCAAGTACTACGGCGGGGAGCCGGCCAACTTCCTGGATATCGGAGGCAGCTCGAATCCGGAGAAGGTGATCAGCGCGCTCAAGATCATCACCAGCGACTCGAACGTGAAGGCCATCCTCTTCAACATTTTCGGCGGGATCACCCGGACCGACGACGTGGCCAACGGCATTGTGGCGGCCACCCGGCAGTTTAAGGTGAAGGTCCCGATCGTCATCCGGCTCACCGGCACCAACGAAGCGGCGGCCATCAAGATCCTGGAGGGTGTGGGAATGCGGGCCCTGAGTGACATGGACCAAGCGGTAGAGCAGGTGGTGCGTCTGGCCCGCGAGGCGGCATGAGCATCTTCATCGGGCGGCAGACGCGCCTGGTAGTGCAGGGAATTACCGGACGCGAAGGCTCGTTTCACACCCGGCAGATGCTGGAGTACGGCACCAATGTTGTGGCCGGCGTAACGCCAGGCAAAGGCGGGCAGCGGTTCGAGGGGAAGGTACCGGTCTTCAACGTGGTGGCCGAGGCCGTGTCCAAGACTGGCGCCAACACCAGCGTCATCTACGTTCCGCCGGCCATGGCGGCCGGCGCCATCATGGAGGCGGCAGAATCCGGCATCGGCCTCATCGTCTGCATTACCGAGGGTGTCCCTGTCATGGACATGTCCCGGACCATGCCGTTCGTCCAGGCCCGCGGAGCGCGGCTGATCGGCCCGAACTGTCCCGGTCTGATCACACCGGGAGAGAGCAAAGTCGGGATCATCCCGGGGAATATCTGCTCCCCGGGAGAGTGGGCCTCGTCTCCCGCAGCGGCACCCTTACCTACGAGGTGGTCAACCACCTCACCCAAAACGGCATCGGCCAAAGCACCTGCGTCGGCATCGGGGGAGATCCGATCATCGGTACTGATTTCATCGATTGCCTCGCTGCGTTTGAGGCGGACCCGGAAACCGAGGCCATCGTGATGATCGGTGAGATCGGCGGCACCGACGAGCAGAACGCCGCGGCGTTCGTCAGGGAGAAGGTCACCAAGCCGGTGATGGGATTCATTGCGGGCCAGACGGCGCCGAAAGGAAGGCGCATGGGCCACGCCGGCGCCATTATCTCTGGTTCGTCCGGAACAGCCGAAGAGAAGCTTGCGGCATTCGAGGCAGCCGGTATCGCCATCATGCGCCGCCCGGTTGACGTGGTCTCCCTCCTTCAATCCAGGGTCTGAGACCCACACCTCAGGAGACATCGTGACAGCGACACTGACACTCGGCATCGTCAAGCCCGACGCTGTCGCAAGCGGTAAAACGGGCGCCATCGTGGCCCACCTGCAGAAGGCGGGGTTCACCATTCGAGCCGCGCGGCTGATGCGGTTGACCCGTTCGCAGGCGGCTGCCTTCTACGCCGTGCACGCCGGCCGTCCCTTCTACCCCGAGCTGGTGGAGTTCATGACCAGCGGACCCTGTCTTCCGATGGCCCTGGAACGGGATGATGCCGTGGCCCAGATGCGAAACACCATCGGGGCGACCGACCCGGCGGACGCGGCACCGGGCACCATCCGAAAGCTCTTCGCCGAATCCAAGGGCCGAAACGCCATTCACGCCTCCGACAGCGCCGAAAATGCCGCGCGCGAGGTGGCGTTCTTCTTTACCGAGGCGGAGCTGGCCCAGCTGTGGGGAAGGGCGTAAGCGGGACTAGAACAAGCGTGGGCGGTGAG